>NZ_JANMCO010000055.1:0-1906 GCF_031361285.1 Sphingomonas sp. | reverse complement strand
CTCGTTTACGACTTCGGTGGCGCCGAGCTGACCTCGATCACCGCCTACCGTTCAAACCTGTGGGTTCGCGGAACCGACGCTGACTACAATAATCTTGACATCCTGCATCGCGCGCCGGACGGCGGCTCGTCCACTCGCTATCGCACCTTCACTCAGGAAGCCCGCCTTCAGGGCACAACCCTGGGCGACCGGCTGGACTGGCTGGTCGGCGGATATTTCGCCAACGAGAAGCTGCGGGTCCGCGACAATCTTGAATATGGCCAGGATTACGAGCGCTTCCAGAATTGCCTGTTGGCCGCGAACTCGTTCCCCACGGCGCTGGCCCCAAGCCCCAACCCCAATAGCACCTGCCTGAACGGTGCGGTCCTTCAGACTACCGCGGCACAGATAAACGGCGCTATCGCGACGTACAACGCGATTGCCGCAATCCCGCCGGCGCTGCGCACCCCGTTGCAGGCGGCGACGTTTGCCGCGATCGCCGCTCAGTTGCCGACGCTACTTCAGAACCAGCCGATCCTAAATGGGCTGACGGCCAATCCGCTACGCCCCGGCTATGGTTCGCTGATTACCTATCTCGGCTTGACCGGCGCGAGTCTGAACGGGGCGGGGCTGAATGATGAATACCATCACAAGAGCACCAACTATGCCTTGTTCACGCACAATATCTTCAGCATCACCGATCGCCTGAAGTTCACCGTCGGCGCCCGCTGGACCCACGAGCGCAAAGAAGTTGAAGCCACTTTCCAGGACGACAATGCGCTGTGCCGGGCCCTGACGCTGAGCAACCTTTCCGCCGCTAACGCCCCGCTCGCCACGCTGCAGCGGGCGCTGTGCTTCAACCCCTCCGTCCCCAACGGCAACTTCACGCCCGCACCGGCGACGAAATCGGAAAGCAAGCTCTCCGGAACGGTGGTTTTAAGCTGGAAGCCGACCGATCAACTGCTCACTTATGCCAGCTTCTCGCGCGGCTATAAGGCCGGCGGGTTCAACCTCGATCGTGCCGGCCTTGCGCGCCAGTCGGTGTCGGGCTCGGCCAATGGTCCCGTTCTCACCACCGCCACCCTCGACAATTTGACCTTCGAGCCGGAGACCAATGACGCCTTCGAACTGGGCGCCAAGTACAACGGCCGCGGGGTCGACATCAATGTCGCGGCATTCAATCAGTTGTTCGACAATTTCCAGCTCAACACGTTCGACGGCACGCGTTTCATCGTCGAGAACATCAACAGCTGTAAGGAAGATCTGGCGGGGGCCGATACCGACAACAGCCCGGTCACCGGCGCGTGCACCGGCAAAACGCGTCGCGGCGTGCGCAGCCGCGGCGTAGAAATCGAAGTGTTCACTCGGCCCGCGACCGATCTCTCGATTAATTTCGGCGCCACGGTGGTCGGTACCAAGTATCGCCCGAACCTCGTCGGCAGCGGTGGGCGCGCACTGACCAACGCTCTGTTCCAATTGCCCGACCGGCGCTTGTCGAACAGCTCTGCAATCGTCGGCACCGCCTCGTTCAGCTTCAATCCTGTGATCACTTCGAGCGGCATGCGCGCCTTGTTCTACATCGATGCGCGCGCCCAATCGAAGTTCAACACCGGCTCGGATCTCGACCTGGAAAAAGTGCAGAAAGCATATATGGTTCTCAACGGGCGCATCGGCATCCAGGGCCCCGACCGCGCGTGGGCGCTGGAGCTTTGGGTGCAGAATATGTTCAACGAGAATTATCTGCAGGTTGCATTCGACGCTTTCGCCCAGGGATCGGGCACCCAGCGCGGCGTCGAAATCGAGGTGTTCACTCGGCCCGCAACCGATCTCTCGATTAATTTCGGCGCCACGGTGGTCGGCACCAAGTCTCGCCCGAACCTCGTCGGCAGCGCTGGGCGCGCACTGACCAACGCGCTGTTCCAATTGC
>NZ_JANMCO010000033.1:0-55460 GCF_031361285.1 Sphingomonas sp. | reverse complement strand
CTTTTCAACGTCCTTGCACAGACCGGTATAGAACTGATCCGGATGGCTAAGACTTTGAAGAATGTAGACGTAGTGCATACGTCCCCCTTCAGGCACCTCGGCCCTCCTACGCCAAGGCTTCGGCGGGCAGCCTTCACTCCCTTCCGGAAGCTTGGGCTGGCTTGCCAGCCGAAGCTCCGTCAGGAGCGAAGGCTGGTGGAGCCGAGGGGGATCGAAACCCTGACCTCTGCAATGCCATTGCAGCGCTCTCCCAGCTGAGCTACGGCCCCGTCTGTTCGCGCCTTTAGGCGAACTTCATCCCACTGAAAACTCGAAAATCCACGCGCGAAGCCGGCTAGGCTTCATCTTCGTCGCCCGCGGTCTCGACCCCGAGCCCGTCATCGCCGGTGGCGAGATCGACTTCGTCGTCGGCCGACGGCTCTTCGTCCTCGGCGATTGCCAATTCTTCGGCTTCAAGGTCGGCCTCCGCGACCGGCTCCTTGGCGACCGGCGCGGGCTCAAACGCCACCGGCTGCTTGGACTTCAGCACCGGCTCCGGCACCCACTCATTGTGGCACTCGAGGCAATGTATCGGATTGTCCTTGCCGAGATCGTAAAAGCGGGTCGAGCACTTGGGGCAAGTGCGCTTGGCGCCCCATTCGGGCTTCACCATGGTGAGTATTACTCCAGTTTTGGTCGGTTCGGCCGGGGCCCCGGAGATGTCTCTGGAGATGCCATGCACCGTGCGGCGGGCGCCTTGCCATAGGCATGGTGCCCTGTCAAAGCCCGGCGCTTGACCGAGCATTCCGACAACGAGAACCTGACGCCGGACCGGATCCTGATTGCAGTCGACGGTCCGGCGGCGAGCGGCAAGGGCACCATCGCCCGCGCCCTGGCGGCGCATTTCCACCTGCCGCACATGGATACCGGGATGCTGTACCGTGCGGTGGCCCTGAACCTGTGGCGGTGGGGCGGCGACCTGGGCAGCGAATTCGAGGCCTTGCGGGCGTGCGACGTCGCCGCGGTCGACCCCGACGATCCCGAAATCCGTAGTGAGCCGATTTCCAGCATCGCTTCGCGCGTTTCGGCCTATCCATCGGTCCGCGCCGCGCTGCTCGACCGGCAGCGGCAGTTCGCGCAGCAGCCCGGCGGCGCCGTGCTCGACGGTCGCGACATCGGCACCGTGGTGGCGCCGGCAGCGGACGCCAAGCTGTTCGTCATGGCGTCGGCCGAAGTGCGGGCACAACGGCGCGTGCGGGAACTGCTCGAACGCGGGCTGCCCGCCCATTATGAGGACGTGCTGACCGACATCCGGGCCCGCGACGAGCGCGATATGGGCCGCGAGGTGGCACCGCTCAGCCAGGCCGACGACGCCATCCTGCTCGACACCACCGACCTCACCGCCGACGAAGCGATCGTCGAAGCGATCCGGCTGGTCGAAGCCAGGCTCGCCGCCACGGCGACCTGACCAGCCCTAAGGCTTGCGGCGCGCTCTTGTCATGGCTTGCGGCGCAGGGCCCAGACCAGCGCCGACAGGCTGGTAATGAACGCCGCAAGGCCGAGCAGGGCAGCAGGATCGAGAACAAGCATGAGCGACTCCGAGCGCTTCCTTGTTCCCTATTTGTTCCCTATCTGCAATAGGCAATTACCTATGCAATTTGAGGTTGCGATCGAATTAGTGGGGAGAGGGGACGATCGCGCTGGCGGGAATGGTGGCCAGTTTGACCACGGGCAGGCCAGTGTCGGCCGCCGAACTCGTTTGGTCATCCGCCTTGGGATCGCGGCCGTAAACGTCGTTGGCGAAGGTCAGCGACGCGTCGTCCATGCCCGGGACCGCGGTTAAATAGGTGATGTACACCGGGACGGCCCTAGCCAGTTGGACGAATTGCTCGGGCTGGGTGGACGGCGCGACGGGCTCGGTCCCCATCAGCCAGCGGCCGAGGCGCATCGCGTCTTCGACCCGGACGCAACCGTGGCTGTAATTGCGGCTGTCCTCGCTAAACAATTCCTTGCGCGGCGTGTCGTGGAGGAAAATGCCCAGTTCATTGGCGAAACCGAACTTGATCTGGCCCATCATATTGTCGGGCCCGGGCAATTGGCGAACATGAACCTCGGCGGTGCCGGCGACGACCGCTTTCCAGTCGATCGTCGCGGGATCGAGCACGGTCGCCTGTTCGGACCAGTCCGAGGCGACTTCATAGCGGGCGAGCTTGAGATATTTGATGCCGCGTTTGACGACGATCGGCGCGACCTCTTCGCGGGCGGTATCGGTGGGGATATTCCAATAGGGATTGAAAGTCGCATAATGGATGGTGCCGGCGAGCATCGGCGTCGGGGTCGCGGGCTTGCCGACCACCACCTTCATGGTGTCGACCGGGCGCCCATCCTCATACATCGACAGCCGCGCGGTGGCGGCATTGACGATGATGTAGCGGCCTCGCGACGGCAGGATCCGCGCCCGATCGAGGTTGGTCAGGAGGCGCGGATCGACCGCGCGCCCGGCCCGCAGTTGCTGCCAGGCCGCGTCGCGCAGCTGACCATAGATCGGATTGACGGCAGCGATGCCCGCAACATGGGCGGTGAGGCTCGGGGCGAGCCAGGCGTCGGTCAGGACCTGATCGACCGCCGGCACCCGCGGCGCCAGCGCCGGGTCGCCATACGTAATGCCGGCAACCGGCGACCGGAGCGCCGCGACATATTGCGCCCACGCCGAGGATAGCAATTTCTCGTCGGCGAGCGGGACGGGCTTGTGCGCGGCCATGGCCGCGCGCGCCCGGGCCACCGCGCTTTCAACGAAGCGGGCGATGGTCGGGCCGTTGGCCATCCCGTCGAGCGGCGCCCGGTCGAGAATCGCGGGTAGCTGGCCGGCGGCGGCGATGGTGGCGGCGTTGCGGAACCAGATCGGGGCATTGCTATGCGCCTGGTAAAAGGCATCGACCGCGCGGGCCGAGGGCAGGATCGCGGCGGTGAGGAGGGCGGGAGCGACCGGGGTCGCGGGGACAGGTGCGGGCGCCGGCGCGGGCCGGGCCGCGGCGGGCGCGGCACCGCACAGCATGGTCGCCGCCGCCAACGTCAGAATTTGCGTCTTCACTTGCACTTGGTCTTTTCCTGCGATTTTTCGGGCCGTGCCCTAACACGCCCAACGCCAACAACCGCCTCGCGGTCCCTATTAGCCAAAATTAGCCGCCAAAACCTAATCGCTTGTGACCGGTGGGACACAGTTGCGATTGGGGAGAGCAGGTGAATTCGGGGGGTCGTGAGTTTCGTGAACCTAGAGATCCGATGACATGCAAACCGCCGCGGCAAGAGCGGCCGAAAAAGGATAGCGCTGCAGGACATCAAATAAGCCTGAAAAGAGCCTCATGGCCGAGCTCCAGCTCGCGTCACATGACGCCTTCACTCCCCTGGGCTAGCGGGCATTCCTTGACTCCCGGCGGATGCATATGGTTGCCGTGCGGCGTATAGCCGGCGAGGATCATGCGATCGAGCTGAGCCTGGTCTTTTGGTAACGGGACAACGCTCGCCGATTTCTTCGTGGAATCCGGTCCGGGCAGGAGCACGTTGGATGCCACTGGCGTACGTACGGCGGTGTTATTTGGCACCTCACGCTCACAGGCGGAGGCGCCGAGAGCGAACAGCAGCACAAGTCGTTTCATCACCATTCCTCCGTCATGCAAAAGTACAGAAGCTTGGTCGGGCCGAGTCCCGACAAATGTCGGGCGCGTTGCGGGCCCCTCGCCAGTAATTCGTCAGCCCCAGCTGGCGGACGAGCTGGGCGTAGCCAGGCTCCTCCCGCGCCGCCGCCAGATTGGGCTCGAACAACACTTCGGTGTCGAATAGTCCGCGGGTGCGCACAAGGTTCGTGGCTGCCTTCAGAGCTGCTACCCGTGCCCCGAGAGCCGCGAGCGTGCCTACCACCAGCCGGTCGTTGTAGCGCGGATCGACTGCAAAGCTTTCGAGATCTGCAACCGATTTCGCCCGAAGCGCGGCATTGGGTGATTTCAGCGCCTGAAAGGCGGCGGTCAGCGTATTCCGCTGCACGCTCGTCAGCGGGAGGTCGGCAGCCTGGAGCAGGGTGATCGCTTCGTCATAACGGTGGGTCCACAACGCCGACTTCATTTTCAGCAAGCGAAGCGAAGTCGCGTCGGGCCACAGCGTGAGCGTTTCTGTCAAAATCCGGTCGGCCTCGTCGTTGCGGCCAACGACATAGAGCGACTGGGCAAAGCGAAGGTTACTAAAGGGCGCCAACGGACGCATGGCTCGCGCCTGCTCATATTGCCCGACCGCTTCCTCCATGCGCCCGACGGACGCGAGGAAGTCACCGTAGGCCTGGCGCTCGCACCCGCACTCGGTCGGCCTGACGCTGATCGCCTTTTTGAGCAGCGCCTCGCGTTCGGCGTAGCGATTTAGCGGCAGAAGCCCGGCAATGGCCATATAGCCCTCGGGATTTTGTCGATCGAGCTGCATCGACTTGCGCGCCGCCGCCATCCCTTCGTTGCGCAGCTGCATCGCTTCCCCTGACTTGCCTGCCGCGAGCGGAACCGCTGCCAGCGCCAATGCCGACCAGCCAAACGAAAAATCTGGCACCGCAACCGTCACTCGGCGGGCGGCGTCGAGCTCGGCGGCCTGGGTGGCCGATCCGCCCCAATGTTCGTTGCACCATTTGAAATAGAGCGACAGCGCCTGGTCCGACATCCGGCCCTTGTACGAGGAGGCGCCCCACAGGCCGCAACGGACGACTTGGCTTGCACCGACCGCAGCCTGGCGCGCGGCGACGACATCGGCGGCCTCGTGCTCATAGGCGTCGGACCACAGGAGAACGCCTGACTTCCGGTTCTTGAGATTGACCGTGAAGCGCACTGCATCCCCCAGCCGGCTGACACCTCCGTCCATAACAAACGGCGCCGACAAACCGGCCGTGCCATCGCCGGCGGAAACCACCGCGACAGCGTTCTCGGCACCGAACGCGGCGAGAATCTCCTGGCCGAGCATGTCGGGAAGCGCGCGGGGCAAGTCAGCCGAGACGAGTTCGAATTGGCCGATCGCGACCCTGGGAGTGATCCGGTCGGTGCCGGTCCAGATTCGCGGATACAGGAATATGCCGCCGAAAATGAGGACGAGGACGGCGGCCGCTGCAATACTCCAGCGGCCCACCTCGAAGCTGCTCCGCCGCTGCCGTATGGGCAGGGCCTCGGCGGGCCTCGCGTGGGGGACCGCGCCGCTCGCCTTTTCCGCGATCGCCGCCTTAAGCGGTCGTAAAGCTCGCGATCGCGGGCGGCCGTTCCAGCCGGACAGATCGATCGTGTGATACTGACGAAAGCCGAGCGGCGGGGGGCAGCCGTCGAGAGTTACCGGGACCAGGCTGCCGCTGTCCCGCCCCGCGGCCGCTTCGTCCCGCACCCAATCAGACCGGATCGAACTTTGGGACCAGCACACAATCACGACATCGGCTGACGCGAGTGCCTGCTCGATCGCACCGGCGAACTCCTGGCCACCAGAAATGTGCCGGTCCCACCAGGCACTGTGGCCCTCGCGCTCAAGCGCAGTCGCGAGCGGCTGCACGCGCTCGACGTCTTCTCGCGAGTAGCTCAGGAACAGTGCGGCCATCCAACTCCCCCGTTGGTGGCGGGACTGTGCGCCGAACCGCCTGTTCGTTCAACCTTCAGAAAATGATGCAATTATCCTGATGTCGTCGACCTTCAATGCGCGCTGTGCTGCGGCGCTGGCGCGAGCGGCTTGTTGTGTCGGCAAGTAACGTTCGGATTGAACGGCGAATAGACGCCGTTCGGATTGTCGCGAAACACCCATAAATGCTGCTCGTAATGCGGTTCCCAGCCGTGGGCTTCGTCGACTTTGGTTGCTGGATCGTCCTTTAGCAGTGGATAGGTGCGGCCATGGAATTTCGGCGGCTCCTTGTGGCCCGCGGTTTCGTGCCAGGCAGCAGCAAAAACGAGATTTTCAACCGCCACAAGCTGAAGCGAACCGTCGGGTTGTGGCTCGTAGACCAGCATCGCCGGCGTGCGGAAATCGGTGTGCGTACCGGTCCCCTTAACGCGCCCGACCGGCTTATCCGGAAGGCCGAGCACGTCACGCCGCACATAATGGAGCCCCATGGTGCCCATGCTTGCGGGGAAGCCGAGCATTGCCGCGGTGATGCATTTATTGTCGGTCTTATAACCTTCCGCGATGGCGACGTTGACGTCGGCGTACCGCTCCGCAATGGACTTGACCTCTTTGAGCGTCGGTTCCTGGGGGGTCGATTGGCAGGCGCAAACCAGCGATGCCAGCGGAGCGAATATCAAAAATCGCTTGGTCATCTTGGTCATGGAGAATTCCCCGGCGAATGGAGCCGCCACAATGCCGCCATACTCGAGCCGGCACAAGATTCACGGTATTCGTCGCGAAAAGCGGTCTGTTCCAGCCGAACGCCGATCGGCTTCACCCTTGCCCCTCTCACCCCCTTCGCATATAGGCCGCCCCGTCCGGCGGGTGCTGTATAGCCTCGCGGCAGCCCGTCCATTTGGCGAGCGCGTACGGTGGTCCGGTTGTGGCCGGCATCGGAACACGCTTTTCGTTTGAGGTACGGAGCGCCGCGATCAGCTTCAGCCTCCAACGGATGCCACTTCAGCATGGGGCTGGGGCGGCGGAATGGATTGACCAGGTCCGCAGATGAAGGCTCGCCACCGTGGCAGGCCGCGCGGCAGGCCCTGATAGTACGGAAGACATTTTTCTTATGGCGACAACGGCATTTCCGACCCGCGACGATTTCGAAGCCCTGTTGAACGAGAGCCTCGGCGGCGAGAACGAAACCTTCGAAGGCAAGGTGGTCAAGGGGATCGTCACCGGGATCGAGAACGATCTGGCGGTGATCGACGTAGGGCTGAAATCCGAAGGCCGCGTGCCGCTGCGCGAGTTTGCCATGCCGGGCCAGAAGGCCGAGCTGAAAGTCGGCGACGAAGTCGAAGTCTTTGTCGACCGGGTCGAAAACAGCGCCGGCGAAGCGATGCTTAGCCGCGACCGCGCCCGCCGTGAAGCCGCGTGGGACAAGCTTGAGAAGGAATTCGAAAAGGGCGAGCGGGTCGAAGGCGTGATCTTCGGCCGGGTCAAGGGCGGCTTCACGGTCGACCTGGGCGGCGCCGTCGCCTTTTTGCCCGGCAGCCAGGTCGACATCCGCCCGGTCCGCGACGTCGGTCCGCTGATGGACCTGCCGCAACCGTTCCAGATTTTGAAGATGGATCGCCGTCGCGGCAACATCGTCGTGTCGCGCCGCGCGATCCTTGAAGAAACCCGCGCCGAGCAGCGCTCCGGCCTGATCCTCAGCCTGACCGAGGGCCAAGTGATCGAAGGCGTCGTCAAGAACATCACCGATTACGGCGCGTTCGTCGATTTGGGCGGGATCGACGGGCTGCTGCACGTCACTGACATCAGCTACAAACGGGTCGGCCACCCGAGCGAAGTCATCAACATCGGCGACGTCGTCAAGGTGCAGATTGTCCGCATCAACCGCGAGACGCAGCGCATCAGCCTCGGCATGAAACAGCTCGAGAGCGATCCGTGGGACGGCGCCGCGACCCGCTATCCGATCGACGGCACGTTCAAGGGCCGGGTGACCAACATCACCGAATATGGCGCCTTCGTGGAGCTCGAGCCGGGCATCGAAGGCCTGGTCCACGTCAGCGAGATGAGCTGGACCAAGAAGAACGTCCACCCGGGCAAGATCGTCAGCACGTCGCAGGAAGTCGATGTCAAAGTGCTCGAGGTCGACGAAGAGAAGCGGCGGATTTCGCTGGGCCTCAAGCAGGCGCAGGAAAATCCGTGGTCCGATTTCGCCGCCAAGCACCCGATCGGTTCGACGGTCGAGGGCGAAGTCAAGAATTCGACCGAATTCGGGCTGTTCATCGGCCTCGATGGCGACGTCGACGGCATGGTCCACATGTCCGACATTGCCTGGGGCGTGTCGGGCGAGGAAGCCTTGAAGCTCCACCACAAGGGCGAGACCGTGTCTGCCCAAGTGCTCGATATCGACGTCGAGAAAGAGCGCATCAGCCTCGGTATCAAGCAGCTTGAGCGCGGCGGCGTCACCGCGGCCGGCAGCGCGTCGGGCGGCGGCGGCGTCAACAAGGGCGAGACGGTTACCGTTTCGGTCCTCGAAGTGCGCGACGGCGGCCTCGAGGTGCAGGTCGGCGACGGCGGCGTCACCGGCTTCGTCAAGCGCACCGACCTTGGCCGCGACCGCGACGAGCAGCGCCCCGAGCGCTTCCAGGTCGGCCAGAAGCTGGATGCGATGGTCATCGGCTTCGATCGGTCGAAGAAGCCCAACTTCTCGGTGAAGGCGCTGCAGATTGCCGAAGAGAAGCAGGCGGTGGCCCAGTACGGATCGTCTGATTCGGGCGCGTCGCTCGGCGATATCCTCGGCGAAGCGCTGAAGCAGGCGAAGAAGGAATAGCTGACTTTCGGTAGCTTGCTTTGGCGGCGCGATTTAATCATGCGCATTCGTCGAAATCTGGTTGCGCAGGGGGGGCTTTCCTGACAGCCTATGTGTAACGGGCCGCTGCGCTGGGGAGCGCCGGCCCATATAACTTGAGGCGGGGACACCATGATCCGTTCTGAACTCGTGCAAAAGCTGTGCGCCGATTTTCCGGGCCTGACGCAGCGTGAAGTCGAAAGCGTCGTCGGCGCGATCTTCGATTCCATCACCGACCAACTGGCCGGCGGTGGTCGGGTCGAGTTACGCGGCTTTGGCGCCTTTTCGACTCGCCAGCGCGACGCTCGGGTGGGGCGCAACCCGCGCACCGGCGCCGCGGTCGACGTCGACGCCAAGCGCGTGCCTTACTTCAAGCCAGGCAAAGAAATGCGCGAGCGGCTGAACCTGCAGGAAGTCACCGCCGAATAGCCGACGTTCGCCCGTCCAGGCGGTCCACAACTTGCAGTTCGCGCCGGGAAGCGCTTGGGTTCGCGCGGATGCGGACGTGGCGGAATGGTAGACGCTGGAGACTTAAAATCTTCTGCCCCAATTAGGGCGTGCGGGTTCAAGTCCCGCCGTCCGCACCAATTAGCGGCGCGTTAATCGTCCGGAATGAAGATAAATTGTTAAGCTTCATCGGGTTAACCCGAAGGCGTGAGCGAAATGGCGAACCTTTCGGGTGTTGCGGCAGCAACGCCGGAACACCAGTTTAGAATGCGGCGCCACGCGTTGACGCTCGCCATCCTGATCGGCGCGGTCGCGCTATTAATCTGGAACGGCACGACGTTCTTCAGCCAGATGATGTCCGCCGGCGCGGATCTTGGTCGCGAAGCGAAGATCGCCAGCATTGCGCTGACGCTCAATGTGGCGCTGATCCTGTTCGGCTGGCGGCAATATGTCGATTTGCAGCATGAAGCGGAACTGCGCGCCGATGGCGAGCGGCGGGCGGCCGTGCTGGCGTCGACCGACGCGCATACCGGCCTGCTCAATCGCAAGGGCTTTGCCGACCGGGCCGCGGCCTTGGCCCAGCGGGCTAGCCTGGCCGGCCACCAGCTGGCCATCATCTCGATCCAAATCAACCGCTTCAAGGCCGTTAACGATCGCCACGGCTATGAAGTCGGCGATAGCTTGCTGCGCTCGCTGGCCGCAGCCATGGCCGAAGCGCTCGACCCCGAGGTCGAGATCGCCCGGCTGAGCGGCGACGAGTTCGCGGTCGCGATGGCGCTCGATCCGGACAAAACCGACGAACTGGAACGCTCCGCCGAAGCGGTGCTGCACGCTGTCACCGCGGCTTTCTCGATTGACGAACGGCTGATCCAGGTTGGAGCGTTCGCCGGTATCGCCACGGCCCCGGCATCCGACGTCCGGATCCCCGACCTGCTGCGCCGCGCCGACATCGCCATGGAGCATGCCAAGAGCGGCCGCGCCGCGCGCCCGGTGTGGTTCGACGGCGGCATGGAACGCGAGCTAATTGCCCACAGTGAGATCGAGCAAGGCATTCGCTACGGCCTCGACCACGACCAGTTCGTGCCATTTTTCGAGCCCCAGATGGACCTCGAGACCGGCGAGATCATTGGCTTCGAAGTGCTGGCGCGGTGGGTCCATCCGTTGAGCGGGATCATCCAGCCCGACACCTTCATTCCGGTGGCCGAGGAAATCGGGTTGATCGGCCGATTGTCCGAACACGTGATCGCCAGCGCGCTGGCGCAGGCGGTCGAATGGGACCCGGCGATCAAGATTTCGGTCAACATCTCGCCGGTCCAGCTGACCGATGCCTGGCTGGCCCAGCGGATTGTCCGGCTGCTAACCGAAATCGGCTTTCCGGCTGAGCGGCTGGTGGTCGAGATCACCGAGAGCTCGCTGTTCGCCGACATCGACCTCGCGCGGTCGATCGTCACCAGCCTGAAGAACCAGGGCATCCGCCTGGCGCTCGACGACTTCGGGACCGGATTTTCGTCGCTGTCGCACCTGCGGTCGTTGCCGTTCGACGTCATCAAGATCGACCGCAGCTTCGTTGCGAACATTCATTCGAACAAGGAAAGCAGCGCCATCATTCGCGCCGTCACGACGCT
The DNA here is from genome assembly GCF_031361285.1 of Sphingomonas sp. Classification (GTDB taxonomy): domain Bacteria; phylum Pseudomonadota; class Alphaproteobacteria; order Sphingomonadales; family Sphingomonadaceae; genus Sphingomicrobium. Next base: position 44,945 of record NZ_JANMCO010000033.1, on the reverse strand, counting down.
CGCCGGCGCGCTGGAGGTGCCGGTCTATGTCGAAGGCATTGAGACCGAGGCGTCCCACGCCGCCGTTCTTGGCCTTGGCTGCATGGTCGGCCAGGGCTGGTACTTCGGCAAGCCGATGACCGGCGACCAGGCGACCCAATTGCTCGCCCGGCGCACGCAGCCGGACGTCCACGGCCAGCCGGACGTCGAAACTCAGCGCAAAATCGCCGGCGGCTAAGCGCCTCTCATCCACTGCCACGCCACGGCCGCTGTCCCATGACGGGACCGCTTGGCACTTTGCGCCCATTCCGGAGGTTGTCGGTATGGTAAAAACTGCGTTAAGAATTGTGCATGGCTGTTGTTCGCCCCGCCCTTGCAATGGACCCGCGCCGCTTCGGCAGGGCGCCGATTGCTTGCGCCGACGCGCCGCCAATGCGTGCGCCGACGCTCGGCAATGACCTGCGATTGTTCGCGATCACTTTTGCCGCCGGCTTTCTGTTCGTTTCGATCCTGATCGGTTAAAGGGCCTTCCGCCGTCTTTCTGACGCGGGAGAATTGTCATGACTGCATTCAACAGCGTGCGCTTCAAGGTAAAGCCCGGGCGCGACGAGGAATTCATCGCCGCGCACCGCAAGGTCGAAAGGAATTGGCCGGGGATGCGGAGCGCCAACCTGATCAAGACCGGTGAGCACAATTATTGCATCGTCGGCGAATGGGACGACGTCGAGAGCATCGCCGCGGCGCGGCCGCACATGCTGGCGACGCTCGATACGTTCCGCGACACACTTGAGGATCTTGGCGGCGATCTTGGGGTCACTGACCCGGTGTCGGGCCCCGTCGTGCTGGAGCTGACGTAAGGCGCCGCTCGGCCGCGGGAAGCGGTGGACATTGTGACGCTGATTTTGTCCAGGAAGGGCCGCAATGAGTCGCCGCCGTGTACGGCAAGTTTGGGTAGAAAATAGATCTAGTGCCCTGGCTACTGACGGTTGGGGCAGGGGCGCTCGGGCGTGGAGAGCCAGCGGACGACAGCTCCCGGCTCCAGCGGGCCCGGTCCCGGCGCGCCGGCCGAGATCGCCGTGCTGCCATCGGCTTGCTTGACCCCGACACGGTTGCGGAACACCCCCCGCACGACCGCGCGGCGGCGGCTGTCCTTCGGCGACACTCCCGGCCACTTGTCCCACTGCACGTTGATCGCGGCGCCTTCGCCGCCACGGCAAAAAGTACCGTAGTTTTGATAAAGGCCGAAATCGCCGGACTCCCAGACGACCAGGCCGACGATCTCGACTGTGCGCCCGTCCCAGGTGGCTGGAGCAGCGGCAATGCTGGCGGGATTGACCCGGGCGATCCCATCCTTGCCTGGCGGGGCCGTGGCGCAGGCCGTGAGAAGCAGCGAAGCAGCAGCTAAACCGACTGAGCCCACGGCGATCGGGCTGCGATGGCGACGAGCTTCAGGTGCGGTTGCTTTGTTGGCACGAAATTGCATTGCGGCACCTTCCCAAGATTATGACAACCGCCGTCTACCAACCCAATGACGAGCATGCCACTTTTCCAGCCAGGCGTGGTTGAACAGCTCCCGCCGCCGGCAGCATCGGGTCAAACGCGCGCGCTCAAGGCTCTCCTTTCGCTGCCCACACCAAAGCTAGGGTCGTTGCGGCCCCGGCCGCGCACGCACGACCGTCGGTAGGACCGCTGCTGATCGAGAGCTTCGCGCACCAAATCTGGATCGGGCGCCATGCCCTCTTTGCGGGTGTCGACGAGCTAGAGTTTGGATTTGAACAATAAGCGCGCATCGAGCTTTGCCACCCGGACATTAGATGGAAGCTCGCAGACGCGGCGACCCGCATTGTCTAATCGTAACAACGGGCGCATGACATAAGTTAGACGAGGCGCGGCTCCACTGCGAGAGACTGGCTTGGTACAAAGCCTGTGAGCGGGGGATTATTATGTCCGACTACGCCTCTGAATTTTCGATCCGGCGTCTGTGGATCATTTTTGGCGCGAGCATGGCGATCATGTTCGGAACCCTGCTCTACTTCGGCGCCCAGATTTATCACTCCAAACCACCGATCCCGAGCGCGGTCCGGACCGTTTCCGGGCAAACGCTTTACACGAGCGAGGACATCCAGCGCGGCCAGGCGGTGTGGCAGTCGACCGGCGGCATGCAGCAGGGCTCGATCTGGGGCCATGGCAGCTACGTTGCCCCGGACTGGAGCGCCGACTGGCTGCACCGCGAAGCGGTCGCGCTGCGCGGCCAGCTCTCGAACGGGCGATATGAGACGATGCCCGAACCCGATCAGGCACGGATTGGCGCGATCCTGAAGCGCGAAATGCGCACCAACAGCTTCGATCCGCAAACGTCCGTCATCTTGGTCAGTGACCAAAGGGCGGCTGCCATCTCGGCAACGGCGGACCATTTCGAGGGGCTGTTCACCAACCGCACGCCAGCGGACCAGCATCTGCGCGAGCTCTATGCGATGCCGCAGAACGCGGCGCTGAGCGCGGACGAAGCGCATGCGTTGACGGGCTTCTTTTTCTGGACGTCCTGGGCGGCCGCCGCCCAGCGGCCGGGCGAAGCAATCAGCTATACCAGCAACTGGCCGCACGAGCCCTTGGTCGGGAACGCGCCGACGGGAGCGATCTTCCTGTGGACATTCGTTTCGATCTTCGTGCTTCTCGCCGGCATTGGCGGGCTAGTCTGGTATTATGCGCGCGAGTTCGACGTGTGGCGGCGCGACATTGAGCCGCTCGACGGGTTTGCGACCACTGATCTGTTTGAAGGCGCCGTGATCACCCCCTCGATGCGCGCGACCGCCAAATATTTCTTCGTCGTCACCGCCATGTTCTTCGCTCAGGTGCTGCTTGGTATCGTCACCGCCCATTACGCAGTCGAGGGACAGGGCCTCTACGGCCTGCCGATGGCGGAATATTTCCCTTATGCGGTCACGCGGACCTGGCACACGCAGCTCGCAATTCTGTGGATCGCGACCGCCTGGCTGGCAACCGGTCTGTACGTCGCTCCGCTGCTGGGCGGACGAGAGCCGAGGTTCCAGCGCCTGGGGGTGAACTTCCTGTTCATCAGCCTGCTCGTCATCGTCGTCGGCTCGTTCGCCGGTGAATGGATGGCGATCAACCGTCACCTGGCCGTCGGGACGATCAATTTCTGGTTCGGCCACCAGGGCTATGAATATCTCGACCTTGGCCGCTTCTGGCAATTCTATCTGTTCGTAGGCCTGCTGCTGTGGACCGCGCTGGTGCTGCGCGGCGTGTGGCCCGCCTTGCGCGAGAAAGGCGGGCGCTCACTCGTCTTCCTGGTCGCCATCGCGACGGTCTCGATCGGCCTCCTGTTCGGGACCGGGCTCTTTTATGGCCAGCACGCCCATATCTCGGTCATGGAATATTGGCGCTGGTGGGTCGTCCATCTATGGGTCGAAGGCATTTTCGAGGTCTTCGCGACTGCGATCGTATCCGCCCTGTTCGTCAAAATGGGGCTGGTGCGGGCATCGGTGGCGGCGACGTCGGTGTTGCTCGCGACGATCATCTTCCTGGCCGGCGGCGTGCTTGGCACCTTTCACCACCTCTACTTCGCCGGCACGCCAACCGCGGTGATCGCGTTGGGCGCCGTGTTTTCCGCGCTCGAAGTGGTGCCGCTGATGGTCGTCGGGTTCGAGGCCTACAATCGCGCCAAGTTCGAGTACCGGCATGATTGGCAGGAGGCCTATCGCTGGCCGTTCGCCTTTTTCTCGGCCGTGCTGGTGTGGAATCTGATCGGCGCCGGATTGTTCGGCTTCTTCATCAATCCGCCACTCGCCCTGTATTACATGCAGGGCCTGAACACGACCGCGACCCATGCCCATGCCGCATTGTTCGGCGTTTACGGCATGCTCGGCATCGGCCTCACCTTGTTCTGCATGCGCGGCCTGTCGGACCCGTCGCGGTGGAGCAACCGACTGCTCAAGACCTCGTTCTGGTGCCTCAACATCGGCCTGGCGATGATGGTCTTCCTGTCGCTCTTCCCGCAAGGGCTGTTCCAGACTTACCAGAGCTTCACCCGCGATTACGCTTATGCGCGCAGCGCCGAGGTCATCCACAGCCCGCTCATGCAGGCGCTGGTGTGGATGCGCGTGCCGGGAGATCTCGTCTTCACGGTCGGCGTCGTCGCTTTCACGATCTTCATGATGCGTGCCTTGTTCGGTCGCGACAGGAGAAACGACCTAACTGCCGTACCTGATCTGGCTTAGGAACCGGGCTTAGTCCTTGGGCTGTGATGCCCTAACTTCCAGCTTCCTAGTCGCCATTACACCTTGTGATTGTGGGTCTCTAATGTCCGCTTTGGCCGTTGCGGGCGGACTCGCTTCAGTCGCAGGCGAGGTGGAGTTTCCAGCCGAGCCAGGCGGCGAAGATGCTGCCGACGGCGACGATCAGCAGGCTGTCGCCGACGGTCACGCCGAGCTGCACCGCCAGCGTCAGGATCAGCGTGGCGAAGACCATCAGCCCGGAATTGACGATGTTGTTGGCGGCGATCGTCCGCGCGGTTTCCGACTTGGGAACCGTGGTCGTCAAAAAGGCGTAGAGCGGCACGACGAACATGCCGCCGGCAATCGCCACCCCCAGCAGGTCGAGGACGATCATCCAGCTGCTGGGCAAAGCGAGAAACGACCGGATATCGTGGAGCTCGCCCGTATCCACTGGCCAGCCGTGCACGCGGCGGTAAAGGTCGACGACGAACAAGCCCATGGCCAACGCCGAGGAAGGCGAAAATCTGGCCGAGACCTGACCCTTGAGCAGGCGATTGACGGCCACCGAGCCGATCGCGATGCCGACCGAGAAGGTGCCGAGAAACAGGGTCGCGACGGTTTGGTCGGAGCCGAGGCTGTTCTTGACCAGCGGCGGGAATTGCGCGGCGAGCACAGCGCCCATCGCCCAGAAGAAACTGATCGCGAGAATGGCGAGGTAGAGCCGGCGAACGTGCAGGGTGGCGCTGACCAAAGTGATCGACGCGCGGATGATGTGCCAGTCCATGCCGCGCTTGGGGTAACCGGGAATCTCGGGATCATTGGCCGGCGGCGCTGGCGGAACGAACGAACCGGCGACGCGGCCAACCAAAGCCACCAGGATGACGCCGAGCGCCGCCCATTCGGCGTGATAGGAGCCGTCGGCCCGCTGCATCACCAGCAGGCCGCCGAGGATGGTCCCGCCGAGGATGGCGATGTAGGTGCCGGCTTCAACCAGGCCGGTCCCGCCGAGGACTTCGTCGCGCTCCAGATGCTGCGGCAAAATCGCATATTTGATCGGACCGAAGAAGGTCGAGTGGACGCCCATCGCGAACAAAGCGGTAAGCAGCAGCGGAATGTTCTGGAGCAGCAGCCCGGCGGCGCCGACGATCATGATCAGGACCTCGGCGGTTTTGACGATCCGGATAATCCTGGCCTTGTCGTTGGCGTCGGCCAATTGGCCCGACAGCGCCGAAAACAGAAAGAAGGGCAGGATGAACAAGGCGCCGGCGACGCCATTGAACGTCGCTTCCTTGGTCGCGTCATTGTAGATCGCATAAGTGGCGAGAATGACCATCGCCGACTTGAACAAATTGTCGTTGAAGGCGCCGAGCAATTGCGTGACGAAAATCGGCAAGAAGCGCCGCGTACGCAGCAAATGGCTTACATTTTGGATCAAAGCGGGGTGGCGCCGGCTCGCATAAGCTGGGCACGGCATAGCTAGCTTTGCGCGAGCCGCCAAACGCTATAACGGCATTGTCCAACGATGTTGTCGCTGCCGAACCTGCTGACGCTCTCGCGAATCTTCGCGGTGCCGATCCTCGTCTTCCTGCTGTGGCGGCCGGCGCCGCTCGATTATGCGATCATCTTCGTGCTGTACTGCGTGGTCGGCATTACCGACTATTTCGACGGCTATCTGGCCCGCGCGCAGGGGCAAATTTCGAAGCTCGGCCAATTCCTCGACCCGATCGCCGACAAGATCATGGTCGCGGCGGTGATCATGATGCTGGTGTCGTCGCGCAAGATGAGCGGCGAGCCGGTGATCCACGGCCTGCACATCATCCCGGCGCTGATCATCCTGCTGCGCGAAATCATCGTTTCCGGTCTCCGCGAATTCCTGGCGGAATCGCAAGTGTCGATGCCAGTCAGCGCGCTCGCCAAATGGAAGACGACGTTGCAGCTGGTCGCGCTGGGGGCGCTAATTCTCGGTGGGTCAGTCCCCGAGCAGGTTTGGGTGCATAATGTCGGGCTGGGTAGCCTGTGGGCGGCTGCCGCGCTGACCCTGGTCACTGGCTATGATTATCTCAGGACCGGCATCCGCCACATGGAATAGCGCGGTGCGGGCGGGACTAATCGAATTTACCGTTCGCACTGACCAAGTTTAATCGTTTCCGTCGCTGCAAAGCCCGGCCTAGCGAGCGACCAACCCAAAAATGAGGAGTGGTGACACCATGGACGCAAAAACGAGCGGCGGCCCTTTGAGCTGCCCGATGAACCCCGCGGTGCGCTCACTGGTGGGTCGAACCAACCACGACTGGTGGCCGGACTCGCTGCCGCTCGACATTCTCTATCAAAGCGGCGGTTCGCCCGATCCGATGTGCGAGGATTTTGACTATGCAGCGGCGTTCAAGGGGCTCGATTATCCCGCGCTGAAGGGCGATTTGACCGCGCTGATGACGGACAGCAAGCCGTGGTGGCCGGCGGACTATGGACACTACGGCCCGTTCTTCATCCGCATGGCGTGGCATGCCGCCGGCACCTATCGCACCGCCGACGGCCGCGGCGGCGCCAGCAGCGGCCAGCAGCGTTTCGCCCCGCTCAATAGCTGGCCCGACAATGGCAATCTCGACAAGGCGCGGCGGCTGTTGTGGCCGGTCAAACAGAAATACGGCAACCGGATCAGCTGGGCCGACCTGTTCATCCTCGCCGGCAACGTCGCCATCGAATCGATGGGCGGCCCGGTGTTCGGCTTCGGCGGCGGCCGCAAGGACGTGTTCGAGCCCGAGCGCGATATTTATTGGGGCGCCGAAGAAAAATGGGTTGAGGCCAGTGAAACCCGCATCCAGCCGGACCGCGAGCTCGAGCTCGAAAATCCGCTGGCAGCGATCCAGATGGGCCTGATCTACGTCAACCCGGAAGGCCCGGGCGGCAACCCCGATCCGTTGCAGTCGGCACGCGACATCAAGATCACGTTCGAGCGCATGGCCATGAACCATGAGGAAACGGTGGCGCTGACCGCCGGCGGCCACACCTTCGGCAAGGCGCATGGCGCCGGCGACGCGAGCCTGGTCGGTGCGGCACCGGAAGGCGCCGACATGGCGCTGCAAGGGCTCGGCTGGTCGAGCGGCTATGAAAGCGGCATGGGCGAGCACACCATTACCAGCGGTATCGAGGGATCGTGGGTGAATACGCCGACGACGTGGACGGAGAATTATTTCCGCCTGCTGCTCGACTATGATTACGAACTGGTGAAATCACCCGCTGGGGCGCAGCAGTGGCAGCCAGTCAACCAGAAGCCCGAGGATATGGCCCCAGCGGCGCATGACGCGTCGAAGCGGGTGCCGACGATGATGACCACCGCCGACATGGCGCTGAAGATGGACCCGGAATTCCGTGCGATCTCGGAGAAATTCCGCACTGATCACGCGGCGTTCAAGGACGCCTTCGCGCGCGCCTGGTTCAAGCTCACCCATCGCGACATGGGGCCCAGGGTCCGTTATCTCGGCCCGGAAGTGCCGCGCGAGGATTTGATCTGGCAGGACCCCATTCCGGCCGGCGCCGAGCCGTCGGACGGCTATGTGTCCGCGTTCAAGGCGAAGATCCTCGATGCCGGCTTGAGTATCGGCCAGCTGGTCAAGACCGCCTGGGCGTCGGCCTCGACCTACCGCAAGTCAGACCATCGCGGCGGCGCCAATGGCGCGCGCATCCGCCTCGCCCCGCAAAAGGATTGGGCGGTCAACGAGCCGGAAGAACTGGCCAGAATTCTGAGCAAGATCGGCGAATTGCGTGGGTCGCTGTCGATGGCCGACGCGATCGTGCTGGCGGGCACGGCGGCGGTCGAAAAAGCGGCGAAGGACGCCGGCTTAGCGGTTGACGTGCCGTTCACCGGCGGGCGTGGCGATGCGACGCAGGACTGGACCGACGTCGAGAGTTTCGACGTGATGGAGCCCGCGGCCGACGGCTTCCGCAACTATCTCAAGACCAAGCACAGCGTGAAGACCGAGGAACTGCTGCTCGACCGGGCGGCGTTGCTCGGCCTGTCAGGCCCCGAAATGACCGTGCTGGTCGGCGGCCTGCGCGTGCTCGGCGCCAACCACAAAGGGAGCAAGCACGGTGTGTTAACCAACCGCGTCGGCCAACTGACCAACGACTTCTTCGTTAATTTGCTCGACATGGACACGGTGTGGGAGGTGGTCGACACCAGCGGCGACGAAGAGTTCATCGGTTTTGTCCGCGGCGGCCGGCAGGAGCGTTGGCGCGCGACCCGCACCGACCTGATCTTCGGGTCGAATTCGCAGCTGCGAGCAACCGCCGAAGTATATGCCGAGACCGGCCATGAGGAGAAGTTCGTCCGCGACTTCGTCAAGGCGTGGACCAAGGTGATGAACGCCGATCGCTTCGATCTTGGCTAGACGGCGGCGAGACGAGCCCAGCCATGATCCGGCGAAGGGTGGTGGCGAGCAGCTGAAACTCGCTTTCGCGCGGACTTGAGCGGCGCCAGATGAGCGCGATGCGGCGAAAGCCGTGATCGGATTTTAGCGGCTTGGCGTCGACATTGGTGCCGTCGAGGATGCCGGCGTCGATCGCCATCGACGGGATGAAGGTCACCCCAAGCCCGTTGTCGACCATCTGGACGAGGGTGTGGAGCGAGGTCCCCATCATCGCCGCGTGCGCCCTCAAGTCCGGCCGGTTGCAGGCCGACAGCGCATGGTCTTTGAGGCAGTGCCCGTCTTCGAGCAGCAGCATGCGGTTCTCGTCGATCGCCGCGACATCGACGGTGGCGCCGCCCGGCGCTTCGCCGTGGGGAAAGGCGACGAACAAGGGATCGTCGAACAAGGGTGCTGAGTCGACGTCGCCGCAGCCGTAGGGAAGCGCGAGCAGCACACAATCGAGCTGGCCGCGGTGCAGCGCTTCGCAGGCCGCCTGGCTGGTTTCCTCGCGCAGATAGAGCTTCAGGCTGGGCCATTCGCGGCGCAGGCTGGGGAGCATGGCCGGGAGCAGAAAGGGCGCAATGGTCGGAATGACGCCCATCCGCAATTCGCCGTGGAGCGGCTGGCCTTCGGCGCGGGCGACCTCGGCAATCGCTTCCGCTTCGCGCAGCAGCCGGACTGCCTTGTCGGCAATTTTTTCGCCCAAGGCCGTGAAGCGGACGACGCGACGGGTGCGCTCGACCAACGTGACGCCGAGCAAGGTCTCCAATTCGCGTAAAGCGGCCGACAGCGTCGATTGGGTGACGTAGCAAGCGTCCGCGGCCCGGCCGAAATGGCCATGCTCGCGCAGCGCGACGAGATATTGCAGCTGCTTGATGGTGGGGAGATAGGTAGCCAGTGGTGTTTCCGATCAGTCGGACCGAAATAAGCGCCTGAAACGATTAATGCCAGACCGAGGATATCAGCTCAGTGCGCGGTACAGGCCGAATCCGCTGGTCGCGGTGAGTAATGCGCCAACGAAGGTCAGCAGACCGTCGGGGTTGACGCGTTTGGTGATCCAGGCGCCGAACGGCGCGGCGAGGACGCCGCCGATCAGCAGGCCAAAAGTCGCAACCGTGAACGCCTTCCAGCCCAATGCCGCGATGAAGGTCGCCGAGATGGTCACGGTCAGGAAGAATTCGGCGGTGTTGACGGTGCCGATGGTTTTGCGCGGGTTACTGCCTTGAACCAGTAAGTTGGACGTGACGATCGCGCCCCAGCCGCCGCCGCCCGCCGCGTCGAGGAAGCCACCGACAAAACCGAGAGGCGCGACGATCTTCGGCCGGCTTTCGGTGTGGCGGTGCATGACGCCGCGGTAGAACAAGTACAGGCCGAGCGCGGCGAGATAGGCGAGCACGATCGGCTTGGCGGTCGACGCGTCGATCCGGGTCAGGACATAGGCGCCGAGCACCCCGCCGATTACGCCTGGAATGACGATGCGGAAAAACAGCCGCCAATCGACATTGCCGTGAGCGATGTGGCTAATTCCGGAGACTGCGGTGGTGAAAGTCTCGGCGGTATGGACGCCGGCCGACGCCGCCGCCGGCGGAACACCCATGCTGACCAGGATGGTGCTTGAAATCTGGCCGAACGCCATGCCGAGTGCACCGTCGATAAGTTGCGCCGCGAAACCGACCAGGACGAAGGTCAGAAGCAGCGTCGGATCGGCGAACAAGGATTGAAAAATGATGCCCTCCGCCCTGGCGAGATGCGTGCGATTTGCCCAACGCTCGTTGGTTTCGCAAGCGTCAGGCTTGCCGAAAGCTTCCATTCGACTGGCAATTCGGTCGCCTCAGACCTAGATTGTTCGGCCAAAGAAGAACAACAAGGAGTTCCCGTGGATTCTGGGTTCATCGCTTATCTGGACTCGGTTAAGTCCCGCGACCCGGCGGCGCGATCCCGCTGGGAGGTGCTGCTTTATCCCGGCGTGCTCGCGCTGGGGATGCATCGCATCGGTCATTGGCTGTATGGCGGGCGCCTCTATTTCCTCGCTCGCATCGTCAATCATTTGGCGCGCTTCCTGACTGCGATCGACATCCATCCCGGCGCGAAAGTCGGGCGCAACTTCTTTATCGACCATGGCTTTACGGTGATCGGCGAGACGGCCGAGATCGGCGACAATGTCACCATTTACCAGAGCGTCACGCTGGGCGGGACCAACCCGACGACAGGCGTCGGCGGCAAGCGGCACCCGACGCTGGATGACGGCGTGGTGATTGGCTCTGGCGCGCAAATTCTCGGGCCGGTGGTGGTTGGCGCGGGGGCCAAGGTCGGTGCCAATTCGGTGGTCACCAAGGACGTTCCGCCGGGCGCGACGGTGGTTGGCATTCCGGCCCGAGCGGTGCCGATCGATTCGATCCATTACAGCCCCGGCTTCATTCCCTACGGCACGCCGTGCGGCGAGGATGTCGATCCGTCGCGGGTCGGCATTGCCGACCTTGAGCGCGAAATCGCAGCGTTGCGCACAGAGGTCGAAACATTGAAGCGAACGCGCCAGCCCGCTCCCAAGACCAAAAGCGCTTGAGCCTGCCAGCGCCGTTCCAGGCTTTATGATCCGGCTGGTTGGGGAACGCTCGAGCGATTGACGATCGGCAGCCGCTCGCGCAGCCCGGGCGGCAATGGCTTGACCACCGCGCTACGGGCCTGATGCCAGAAGGCCGACAGCAGTAGCAGCGCCGAACCAATGACCAGCGCGGTCAAGGCAACGTTGAGCTGAACCGCGCCAAACTGTTCGAACAATTGCTGTATGGCGAACAGCACGTAAGCGAGCGCCGACACCAGCAGGGCGCGACGGTCGATGGCCAGCGCCGTGACGGCAATCGCCAGGTAGAGCAGGATGACGACAAAGCCCTCGCCGATGGTGGCGTGACCGTCGTTGAGCCCGAGCAAGGTGAAGACCGGGTGGACGATCATCGGCGCGGCCAGCAAATGGAGCCAGAAGGCGACGTCGGCGCGGCGGGTCAGACGGGCGCGATCCGAGCCATCCCACCACATCGCGAACAGGAACGTGCCGATGCCGAGCAGGAGCACGAAGCCGAGGATCAGGTTGCGCGAATTTTCGGCCGTATCGCCAAGCGCGGCGACCAGCAGGCCGACGGCGATCGCGGCCACCGACGCGGCGCCCGCGGCGACGGTAATCGGGACTCTGAACCGCTTCCAGTGGAGCCACGCGCCAGCTGCTGCGGCGGCGCCGGACACGGCGCCGACAATGCCCGCGAGCTGGGGATTATTTTCGATCTGGTCGGGGCCGACGGCCAGCACCAGGCCGAACGCCACGCTGGCGAACACGCCGCCGACAAAGGCGAGCAGCAACAGGATCGACGGTAGCGCCATGCGGCGTTTGGCGGTGAAGAACAGGGCGAGGCCCCAAGCGGTCGCGGCAACCGCCAGCGGACCGGTCGGGGCGGGACCGTCGCCGTCGATCGACAGGCCGAGGCTCTGGCCGATCTGATGGCCGATCCAGGCGACCGCGAACAACAGGATCGCCGCTGCGATCGAGACGAAAATATCGTTGAACCCGGTCAGCAGCCGGAATTGTTCTTCATCGACGGTCGAGCTCGAATCCTGACGCTCGATGTATGCTCGCAATGACGCGGCGGCCTCGGCGGTAATCGCGCCGGCCGCGACCGCTTCGTCGAGTTCATTTTGACTGTACATGCCCATTCCTCCACTGTCGCGGCAGCGGATAGGACGAGTGTATTATCTTGTCAATACAGTAGCACACCCCGGCGACGACGTGTTAGGCGACGGCCCATGTGCAATCTCTACAGCATGACCGCGACCGTCGATGAGCTTCGGAGGCTGTTCGGCGCGTTTGATGGCGACACCAGCAACCTGCCGCCGTTCGACGAGATTTATCCGGGCCATCTGGCGCCGGTGCTGCGCCGAAAGGATGATGGCGGGCTGGCGCTGCAACGGATGCAATGGGGCTTTCCCGGGCCCGCCGCCGCGGGATCGCGGCCGGTGACCAATGTCCGCAATCTCGCCAGCCGGTTCTGGCGCAGCGCGCTCAACGATCCCAAGCGCCGCTGCATCGTTCCCGCAACCAGTTTTTGCGAATGGACCGCCGAGCCCGACCCCGCGACCAAGCGAAAGTCGAAAATGTGGTTCGGCATGGCCAAGGCGTATCCGCCGTTGTTCGCCTTTGCCGGACTGTGGCGGCCGGGGGACGACGGACCGTATATGGCGTTCCTGACCTGCGAAGCGAATGCGACGGTCGGCGCGGTGCATCCCAAGGCGATGCCGGTGATGCTGCGGCCAAGCGATGGCGGACGGTGGCTGGACAATGAGCGCGTCGATGCCTGCGCGCTTGCGCAGCCGTTCGCGGATACCGACATGCGGCGCATGAGTTAAGCCAGGCAAGACGAACAATCAGGAGGTATCCAATGGCCAAGAAAACGACTGCAAAGAAGGCCGCCGCAAAAAAGCAGAAGACAAAGGTCGCGGGGAGGAAGACGACGCGCAAGGCGTCCTCGCCGCGGCGCGCGCCCAAGGACACGGCGGTCGATGCGCTGCTGAAGCTGCTCGAAAGTCCGTTGGTCGCCGATTTGCTGGCGGTTGGCGCGACCGCCGCCTTGGCCGCGATTACGGAGAGCCGGCACAGCCGGCGGACCGGCGCCGACGCCAAGTCGAGCAAGACGGTCAAAGATGCTGCAAAGGCCGCTGCCGCAGCCATCGGGCGACGGCTGTCGAGCGAGTTCGACGAAATCAAGAAAGCGTCGAAAAAGGCTGGTTCGAGCGCAAAAGGGTAAGCCTGGCGCGGCCGGCGTCGCGGACGGTGTCGATGGTCCAGCTGCCCGGGTCGACGGTGTCAGTGCGCGCGGTTTCAACGGCCATCCAGCCGCGCGGCGCGAGCCACTGCGCGGCGGTGACCGCGGCGACGGTCAAAGTGCCTGATCCGGGCGCATAAGGCGGGTCGGCAAAGACCAGGTCGAACGGTTCGCATCTTGGCAGGGCCAGTGCCGAGCCGCCGAGGATTTGCACGCGATCGAGCGCCTCCAGTGCGGTCGCATTGGCCCGAATCGCGGCGGCGGCTTTGGTGTCATTTTCGACGAAGCAGCTGAAGCCCGCACCGCGCGACAGCGCTTCCAGGCCCAAAGCGCCGCTGCCGGCGAACAAGTCGGCCACGCGCAAATCCTCGAACGAGCCGAGGCGGCTGGCGAGCATCGAGAACAAAGTTTCACGCACCCGGTCGGCGGTCGGTCGGGTCGCCTGGCCGGGCGGCGATTCCAGCGTTCGCCCCCGCCATTGCCCGGCGATGATCCTCACTTGAGGCTGTTGCGGAACTGGGCCAGCTGGTTGCGGTCGACCTCATCGACGCCGCCCGGGTCGAGCCCGCGCAGGTCGAATGGGCCGTAACCGGTGCGGATCAGGCGCGACACTTGCAGGCCGAGATATTCGAGGACCCGCCGCACCTCGCAGTTCTTGCCCTCGGTCAGGCTCATTTGGATCCAGCAATTGCGTCCGGTCCGCCGTTCGAGATTGGCGTCGATCGAGCCATAGCGCATGCCCTCGATGGTGACGCCTTCGGCCAAATCTTCGAGCGCCGCCTGGCTGACGGTGCCGAACGCACGGGCGCGGTAGTGGCGGGTGACGCCGGTGCTGGGCAGTTCGAGCTGGCGCTTCAGCTCGCCGTCGTTGGTCAGCAGGAGCAGCCCTTCGGTCATGAAATCAAGGCGGCCGACCGGGATCAGTCGCGGCAGATCTTGCGGTAGGCGGTCATAGATCGTCGGGCGGCCCTTGGGGTCGCGGGCCGCGGTCAGCGTCGCTTGCGGCTTATAATAGCGGAACAGCCGCGGCGCCGACGGCGGGCGCACTGCTTTGCCGTCGACTGTCACGCCCGCGAGATCGGTCAACAAGGTGGCCGGTGTGGTCAGGACGGCGCCTTTGAGCGCAATGCGGCCCTCGGCAATCATCCGCTCGACATCGCGGCGCGACGCAACGCCGGCGCGGGCGAGCAGCTTGGCGATCCGCTGTGGTCCGGTCTCGCGCGGTTCGGGATTTTTCGATATCATTCGACCGGCGCCACGGCGGCGCGGCACGGTATCCGGTTTCGTTCGTTGCGGGGGCAAGATAATTCCTCGATAGGGTGACCATGCTGTTTGGCAAGCGCAACCGGATCGTCAAGCGGATCCTCATCGTCGAGGATGAGCCGCTGACGGCATTCGACAATGAAACCATGCTGGCTGACGCCGGCTACGAGATCGTCGCGACGGTCGACGATTTCGACGAAGCGATGAAAGTGCTCGAGACCAAGGTGGTCGATTTGATCCTCAGCGACGTCCGCCTGCGCAGCCAGCAAACCGGCATCCACCTTGCCCGGGCGGCGAAGGAGCGCGGCATCCCGACCCTGTTCGCCACCGGCCATCCCTATCCGGGCGCGGCGGAAATCGCAGTCGGTTGCTTGCTCAAGCCTTATTCCGATCGCCAATTGAAGGCCGCGATCGCGAGCATCGACCGGCATTTGTCGGGGGAAACGGTCAAGCCGCTCAAGGGGCTTGAGATCTACATCCGCGAGCCGGGCTGAGTTCCTTCGTCGACGGACGGTCGCTGCGCGTCGGCCAAGCAAACATCACAGGGCTAGGCAGGTCGTGAAACCAAGCTAAGCTGCCGCCGGGCAACAGCCGTGGAGGGCAACAGTGGCGGAAACGGTGGCGGTGAAACGTCCAAAGGGCTGGAAACTGCTGAAGACGGCGCTGGCGACCCAAAAAGCCTCGACCATGCTGGCGTTCGGCTTCTCGTCGGGCTTGCCGTACGCGCTTCTGATCGGGACGCTCAACGCGTGGCTGGGCGAGGCGGGCATCAATCTCGCCACCATTGGCGTGCTGTCGTGGATCGGCCTGTCGTACAGCTTCAAATTCCTGTGGTCGCCGCTGGTCGACCGCTTCCCCTTGCCGTTGCTCGACCGCCTCGGTCGCCGCAAAAGCTGGATCATCCTGTGCCAGACGGTGATGATCGCCGCCTTCGCCGGGCTCGCGGCAACCAATCCGGCGACGAATATCGGCACCTTCGCGATTTTCGCGGTAATCGCCGCGCTGGCTTCGGCGACCCAGGATGTCGCGGTCGACGCGTGGCGGATCGACGTCGCCGACGAGCAGACGCCGGTCGAGCTATTATCCGCAGTCTATCAATTCGGCTATCGCATCGCGAGCATCGTCGGCGGCGCGCTGGCGCTAGTGCTGGCGGCGCGGATGAGCTGGTCCTTGGTCTATCTGATCATGGCGGCGCTGATCGGCATCCTGATCCTGGTCACGTCGCGGGCGCCCGACACCGAACGGCCCAGCGCCGGTGTGCTACACGGGGCGCTGGCCGAGCCGGGCGCGCTCGAGCCCGGAGCGCGGTTGGTAGCGCTCGGGATCGTCGGCGTCAGCTGGGCGTGGGCCATTTTCAGCATTGCCCATTTCATGATCTCGATGCTGACCACGGCGCCGGGCGAAAAGCAGCCGTCGGTGGCCGATTTCACCAAACATTACGGGCCGTGGATTATCATCGCGACGGTGATCGTGCCGCTGATCGTGGCCGCGGTCACCAATTGGCTGCGCAGTCACCACCGTTACGTGCTGACCCAACAGGACACGCACCACACGCCGGTGCGGACCGCCGCCAATCATTTGTACGTGGCCCTGGTCTCGCCGTTGTCGGAGCTTGCCGGCAGGCTCGGCTGGGGCGTACTGATCGTCCTCGGGCTGATCCTCAGCTATACATTGTGCTACAATATCTGGTCGTCGTTCGCCTTCCCCTTCTACCTCGATTTCCTCCATTATTCGAAGGATGAAGTGGCGTTCGCGTCGAAGGTGTTCGGCATCTTCATGACCATGATCGGCATCAGCCTGGGCGGTTATCTGTTCCTCCGCATCGGCCGCATCCCGACCATCCTGATCGGCGCCATTCTGCCGGTGTTCGGCAATTTCGTTTACGCCGACTTGGCCGAGGGCGGGGGACGGATCGACATGGTTGGCCACCTGCTGTTTCTCGACCGGCTGGCGACCGCGCTTGGCTCTGACGAGCGGATGACCCGCCTGTTGCTCGCCATATCCTACGAGAATATCTCGACCGGCATCGCCGGCGCGGCGTTCGTTGCCTATCTGTCGGGCATCGTCAGCAAGAATTTCACCGCGGTGCAATATGCGTTGCTGTCGTCGCTGACCTTCCTGATCGGCTCGCTGGGCCGGGGCATCGCGGGCGAGGCGTTCGACACGTACGGTTATGCGACCGTGTTTCGCTGGACCGCGGCGGCCGGTGCCTTTGCCATCCTGTTCGTCCTTCTCGAAGGCATGCGCGTCGCCGCCGTCGGCCGCCGCGACCGCGCCGACGCCACAGCAAGCGTCGCGACTCCCTAGTCCGGCGTCTCGCCGTTGGCGGCGAGGGCCTGGCCGGCGAGGTAGAGCGAGCCGAAGATGAGGACGTCCTTGGCGGCGTCGGGATCTTTGGCGAGCCGCTCGACCGCTTGTTCAAGCGTGAAGGCCGGATAGCATTCGCGCGGGCCGACGCGGGCTTGGGCGACCATCGCGATATCGCGCGGATCGTGGTGGACGTGTCCAGCGATCGGTACGGTGTGCGCCTTGCGGATCAACGGGGCGACCGGGCCCAGCACGTCGGCGACGCGGCGGGTCGCGGTCAGTGCGAAGATCGCGTCGAACGGGGCGTAGGGTGCCATCGCCTTGGCGATAGCCTGGGCGGCATGGCGGTTGTGCCCGCCGTCGACCCACACGCGCCGGCCCGGCAGCGCGGCGGTGAGGGGTCCGTCACCCAAGAGTTGCAGCCGCCCGGCCCATCGCGCCGCGCGCATGCCGTGGGCCATCGCGTCGTCGGAAACCCTTACCTCAGACTGATGGCGCAGCATGGCGACGGCGAGCCCGGCGTTCCTCGCCTGATGGCGGCCAACGAGGCCCGGGACCGGCAAATCGAGCGCGCCCGTGGCGTCGCGATAGCGGAGCCGGTCGCCCACCATGCGCATGTCCCATGCCTGGCCGCGGGGGAGCCACGGCGCACCGGCGGCGTCGGCGAGCTCGCCGATCCGGCGGGCAATTCCGGCTGGATAGCGCTGGGTGACGAGCGGCACACCGAGCTTGGCGATACCCGCTTTTTCGCCGGCGATGTCGATCATCCGCCGGCCCAGGAAATGCTGGTGGTCGAGGGCGAGGTCGGCGATGCCGCACACTGCCGGCCGGGCGACGACATTGGTCGCGTCGAGCCGCCCGCCGAGCCCAACCTCGAGGATGCACGCGTCGGTTGGGGTGCGGGCGAAGGCGAGGAAGGCGACCGCCGTGGTGACTTCGAAGAAGCTGGCGTCGATGTCGCCGCTGGCGTCGAGCACCTCGGCCAGGAGGGCGGCAAGTGAATCATCGTCGATCAGCCGGCCGGCGACCCGGATGCGCTCGTTGAACCTGACGAGATGGGGGCTAGTGAACATGTGGACGCTGTGGCCCGCCGCTTCGAGCGCGGCGCGGAGAAAAGCGCAGGTCGAGCCCTTACCGTTGGTGCCGGCGACATGGAACATCGGCGGCAGCGCATCTTGTGGCCGGCCGAGCCGGTCGAGCAGGATCGCGATGCGCGCGAGGCCGAGGCGGTCGCCGCCGAGCGACAGCGCAGCCAGCCGGTCAAGCTGCGCTTGGACGGCGGGGTGCGTCGACGTCGCGAAATCGGCCATCAGGCCGCGGCCTTCTCCGGCGCGAGGTAGGCGATCAGCCGGGACAGCGTCTCGCGCAGCTGATTGCGCGCCACAACCATGTCGATGATGCCATGCTCAAGCAGATATTCGGCGCGCTGGAAGCCCTCGGGCAATTTCTCGCGGATGGTCTGTTCGATCACGCGCTGGCCGGCAAATCCGATCAACGCGCCGGGTTCGGCGATCTGGACGTCGCCGAGCATCGCGTAGGATGCCGTCACGCCGCCGGTGGTCGGATCAGTCAGAACGACGATGTAGGGCAGGCCGGCCTCGCGCAATTCGGCCACCGCGACGATCGTCCGCGGCAGCTGCATCAGCGACAAAGCCGCTTCCTGCATCCGGGCGCCGCCCGAGGCGGTGAAGATGATGTAGGGGCAGTGGTCGGCGATCGCGGTGCGTACGCCGACCAGGAAAGCCGCCCCGACGGCAATGCCCATCGACCCGCCCATGAAGGCGAAATCCTGGACGCCGACGACCACCTTATTGCCATCGATCTTGCCGCGCGCATTCAACAGTGCATCGCTCTCGCCGGTCTTGGCCCGGGCTTCCTTGAGCTTTTCGGTATAGCGCTCCTTGGCCTTGAAGCGCAGCGGGTCCTCGCGGACCGCGGGTGTCGGCAGCAGCTCATATTTGGCGCGGTCGAACAATTGGTCGAACCGGGCGGCGGGCCCGATCCGATCGTGATATTCACAGCGCGGGCAGACGCGGAGGTTGTCCTCCCATTCCTTCAGGAAGACCATCGTCCCGCACTTGACGCATTTGTGCCAGAGATTGTCGGTCGTCTGCCGCTTGGGCAGGAAGGGAATGCCCTTTTTGACCCGGCTTAACCAGCTCATTCAAATCCTCGTTCGTTGGTCGCGTTCCGCTAGGCGCAAGGGCGGCTTCTTGTCTACCTTCAGAGCGTCGCGGCGATGCTCCGGACCGCCGCCGACGGATCGTCCGCTTCGGTAATCGGGCGGCCGATGACCAGCACCGAAGCGCCGGCGTCGATCGCCGCGCGGGGCGTGACGATGCGCTTCTGGTCGGCCGCGCCGCCGCCGGGCGGCCGAACCCCCGGCACGACGAAGAAACCGTCGGGCCACGCCTTGCGCGCCGCGCCGACTTCCTCCCCCGAGCAGACGATGCCGTCGAGGCCGGCGCTTTGCGCGAGCGCCGCCAGGCGCGTGACCTGGTCGGCCGGGCTGCCCTTGACGCCCGCCGCGGCGAGATCCTTTTCGTCGAGGCTGGTCAGGACGGTGACCGCGACGACTTTGGTCTTGAGAGACGCCGCGGCCTTGGCATTTTCGAGCATCGCCAGGCCGCCGGCGGCGTGGACGGTGAGGATCGCCGGTTCGAGCGGGGCCAGCGCGCGCACCGCTTTGGCGACCGTGTTGGGAATGTCGTGCAGCTTCAAATCGAGGAAGATCGGCAGGCCGAACTCGCCAAGCTCAGCTACGCCGGCGGGGCCATTGGCAGCGAAGAATTCGAGACCAAGTTTGAGCCCGCCGGCGACGCTGCGGACGGCGCGCGCGATGTCGCGGGCCCGCGCCAAATCGGGCGTGTCGATGGCGACGAAAATCGGGCTCATAGGGTCGAGGCTGCCTCGTCCGCTGGCGTGGGCTGCGCGGCGAGCGCCTGGTGCCGCTGCTCGACTTCCAGGCGCCGTTTCAGGCTCCACAACCGCGTCCGGTGCACCAGGAAGACCGGCAGGAAGCCGAGCAGGAACACCACCAGCATCAGGACCGGCAGCTTGATATCGACCTGGATGTCGCCCCACAGATTAAGCGTGGCGTCGGACCAGTTGCGACTGGCGAACAGGACGAGGATCACGGCAAGAAGCACCCAAAACAGGGTCTTCAAAAATTGCATCGGCATGGCTCCCGTCGCGCGCCTTTAAGCGAGACCGGCAGCGAAGGCCAGCCGGAGCGGCATTCGTCGCGCCAGGGAATCGTCTCGTCGCAGCGAGCCGAGCGCGCCGTTGAGCGGGACCAGTGCACCGGCCACACGAGGCGCGGGGGTCGGGAGAGCGCGCGCTTGGA
This sequence comes from Sphingomonas sp., assembly GCF_031361285.1. Classification (GTDB taxonomy): domain Bacteria; phylum Pseudomonadota; class Alphaproteobacteria; order Sphingomonadales; family Sphingomonadaceae; genus Sphingomicrobium. Next base: position 24,601 of record NZ_JANMCO010000033.1, on the reverse strand, counting down.
GAGGCAGTATAGGATCGGTCTCGGCGCTTTGGCCCTGGTCATCGGGGCGGCGTTGCTGACCATGCGCCCGCAACCGGCGACGCAGGGCGATCGCGCCTCCCCGTCACGGGCGCATTTGCAGCTCGCCGCTTTGTCGACATCCTCCCGGCGCGACATCGATTATGTGGCGCTCGATGCGCGGCTGAAACGGCTGGCGCAGCAGCGGCCGGTGGTCGGACTGGCGGTCGGAATTGTCGAGAATGGCCGCATTACTTTTTTGAACGGCTATGGCGAGACGCTGGCCGGGTCGGGCGAGCTAGTGACGCCGGACACGGTGTTCCGTTGGGCCTCGGTGTCCAAGGGACTGGCGGCGACGATGATCGCCAAGCTCGACGAACAGGGCAAGCTGAGCTTTAACTCGCCGCTGATCCAATATGCCGCGAGCATGAAGCTGCCGGGCGGCGCCGAGGCGACGGCGACGATCGGCGACATGCTGAGCCATCGGCTGGGCCTGTATCGCAATGCCTATGACAACAAGTTGGAAGAAGGGCAGGACACGCACCTGTTGCGCAGTTCGCTGGCCCAGCTGAGCGCCATCTGCCCGCCCGGGACCTGCTGGAGCTACCAGAACGTCGCCTATGACGGGGCGTCGGAGATCGTCGAGCACGTGACCCATAAGAGCTATCCGCAAGCCGTTCGGGACATGCTGTTCAACCCGATCGGCATGACCAGCGCCAGCGTCACTCGGGACGGGCTGGAGAGCGCCAAAAGCTGGGCCCGGCCGCACGATGGCGGCCGCCGACCCTTGAAGGTGCTGGACGCATATTATCGCGTCCCGGCGGCTGGCGGCATCAACAGCAATATCAAGGATATGGCGCTGTGGCTGGAAGCGCAGATGGGCGAAATGCCGGACGTACTTTCGCCGCATTTGTTGCAGACCATTCACGCCTCGTTGGTCAAGACGCCCGGCGAGCGCCAGCGCTTGCGCAAATTTCTCGAGCGGTTGGGCGAGGCCGATTACGGCTATGGCTGGCGCAGCTATGACTATGCCGGCCACCGGATCGTCGGCCATCGCGGCGGAGTCAGCGGTTATCGGTCGCTGATCCTGTTCGACCCGCAACGCAAAAGCGGCGTCGTGGCACTGTGGAACAGCAACACCAACCAGCCCGCGGGACTCGAGTTCGAAGTCATGGACATGCTCTATCACTTGCCGTTCCGCGACTGGCTGGAACTGGACCATGGCCGGGCCGGGCCGATTGCCGAGCCTGACGATCCGGAACAGGGTGACCATAGCGCGTCGATCGTTGCGGACTCGGCCAGGCTCGCGACTGCGCGCAGCTAATTTTATCCGGCGAAATTAGGAACATGTCGCTGTGCGGCGGGTTGCGCTGGGACACTACAGGAGTCCCCACATGTCAGATGTAAAACAACCCGATGCGATCGCTTTGCTCAAGCAGGATCACCGCACGGTCGCGGACTTATTTGCCGAATTCGAGACAGCGAGCGGCGACGACCGCAAGCAGAAATTGGCGCAGAAAATCTGCCTTGAACTGACGGTCCACGCAACTATCGAGGAAGAGATTTTCTACCCGGCTTGCGGGGGCAAGGTCGACGAGGATTTGCTCAAGGAAGCCTATGTCGAGCACGACGGCGCCAAGGTACTGATCGCCGAAATCGAGGCCAGCAGCGAGAGTGACGACGATTTCTTCGATGCCAAGGTCAAGGTGCTCAAGGAGCAAATCGAGCATCACGTCGAGGAAGAAGAAAAGCGGATGGAGGGCGTGTTCAGCCAAGCACGGCACGCCGGGATCGACATGGACGCGCTCGGTACCCAGATGGCGAAGCGCAAGGCCGAGCTAGTCGCGTCGTACAAAGCGGGCGGCGCTCCCAAGCCGGAGCTGACGACCATGACCGAGGTTCAAATCTGAGCCTAACCTAAAAGGCTTGCCGCGCCGCCCACGGAGAGTCATCCTACTGGCCTCAAAGGGGAGCGGCGACATGGCGGCGGGACCGCAAATTACGGCTTTTTTCGACGAGCCGACCAACACCGTGTCCTATCTTGTGTGGGACCCGGAGACGCGTGCCGCCGCGGTCATTGACCCGGTGCTCGATTATGATCCCGCCAGCGGCGCCGTAAGCACCAAGTCGGCCGAGCGAATCCTGGCCGCGGCGGACGCGCAGGGGTTGTTGATTACGTTCGTGCTCGAGACACACCCGCATGCCGACCATCTGACGGCGGCCCCGGTGTTCAAGGCGCGGACCGGTGCCAAGGTGGGCATCGGCGCTGGCGTCCGCGAGGTGCAGACAGCCTTCGGACCGATGTTCGCGGCCGATGATGTGAAGGACGATGGCGGCGATTTCGACTTGCTGCTCGAAGACGGGCAGCGGCTCCCGCTGGGCAGCCTGACGATTGAAGTGATCGCCACGCCCGGCCACACGCCGGCCTGCGTCAGCTACAAAATCGGTGACGCGGTGTTTGTCGGCGACACCTTGTTCATGCCCGATTACGGCACCGCTCGCTGCGATTTTCCCGGCGGCAACGCACAACAGCTTTACGGTTCGATCCAGCGCATTCTGTCGCTGCCGCCGGAAACGCGGCTGTTCATGTGCCACGATTACAAGGCGCCGGGCCGCGACGAATTTGCGTGGGAGACCAATGTTGCCGAACAGCGGGTCCACAATGTCCACATTGGTGGGGGCGTCACTGAGGACGCGTATACGGCGATGCGCCAGGCGCGGGACGCGAAGCTGGCCATGCCCAAGCTCCTTCTATCAGCGATCCAGGTCAACATTCGTGCCGGCGGTTTCCCACCGGCCGACGCCAACGGAATCCATTATCTCAAGATCCCGCTGACGATGACGCAGGGCGGCTAAGTCTCTCGCTGCTAACCATTTCGCAATCCTGCAAGGGTATGACGTGCAATGTGAGCCGGATTCCTGGACATATCTCGCGGATGCCCCGCGTCAGCGTCGCTCATGACGCGATGCTGGTCATGGCCGACGGTTCCGAGCATCCGGTGGTCATCACCGACGTGTCGTCGGGCGGATTTCACCTCAGCACCGAGGACACCATTCCGATCGGATCGCACGTCTTCCTGAGGGTCGCCCGCTATGGCGACTTTCCGGCCCAAATCCGCTGGGCGCTCGGCTCCGAGGCCGGCGGCGTATTCCTAGAGCCGGTCGAGCTGCCACAGGACTAGTCGCCCGCGCTTCCTTCAGGCGGCCTGAGACAATTTAGAAACGAAGGTCGCCCGGCTGATCTCGACGGTGAGGCCCTTGGTTGACGACACCTCCGAAATTTGCGCTTCAAGTTGCTTGGCAAGGGCGGTGATCAGCGCCGTGCCGAGGCCTCTCGAGGATTTAACGGACTCAATCTGACGCCTACCAGTGCCGTTGTCGGACACCGTGAGTTTCCAGTTGGATTGATCCGTCTCGAACGTCACGCGAATGCGCGGGGACTTCCGATCTCCTGGGAAGGCATATTTGATCGCGTTGATCACGAGCTCGGTGACGATCAAGCCAAGGCTCACGGCCTCGCTGGTCGAAAGCGTCCCATCGTCCGCGACGACGGCGATCTTGATGTTCTGTTTGGGGCTGATCATCGATGAAGCGAGTCCGGCGCCCAATTTGGTCAGATAAGCGCCCACGTCGATGTGCTCGATCCCTTCGACTTCGTGCAGGTGGCTCTGCACCGCGGCGACCGACATCACTCGCTGGTGCGCGTCGCGCAGCTCGTTCTTGGTCTCTTCGGACGCGACCGATCCGGCTTTGAGCAACAGGATGCTGGCGATGATCTGCAGGCTATTGGCGATCCGGTGCCGCATCTCGCGCAGCAAGGTCTTCTGCTGCTCGAGCAGCTCCTCGCTATGCTCGAGCAGCCGTTCCTTCTCCTGCTCAATCAGGCGGCGATCAGTGATGTCCCTGATCGACACCAGCACCATCCGGCTGGAATCGCTCGGGTCGTGGATCGGATGCGCATTGAGCTGAACCGTGCGCTTGCCGAGGTGCTGGAAGTTCTGCTCGAACTCGAAGCCTTCGACCGACGTTTGCTGGGGAACCACAGCCTCGAGCAACTTGCGCAGGCCGGGGATGTCCCAGTGGCCATTGCCAATCTCGAACAGCGAGCGGCCGTGGGATTGCTCGGGGTCTTCCATGAACACCGCGTAGAAGCACCGGCTGGCGGCCAACACGTGGAGCTTGTCGTCGAGCACGAGGAACGGTTCGGGAAGCGTATCGGCGATCGCCAGAGCGAGCGTCTGCGCCTCGGCCAGGCTTTGAAACTCTCTCATGAATGTGCCCCAAGCGGCGGGAGCAATGCACGTCTCTCAGCCACCGGCGCGCCAAGCGATGCCAGTGATGGAAATCATATACATCATTACGGACCCAAGCCCCAGCGCTTTCTAATCCATGTTAAGCGCCTTGTTCCCGCGTTTTGGGAAACGTGGGTTAGGTTCCGATGAACACCGGAGTGCCGACCTCCGTCACGCTGTACAGCTTTGCAGCGAACTTCGCGGGCAGGCGGACGCAGCCGTGCGACGCCGGCGTGCCGGGGTTGAACCCGGCGTGAAGCGCAACTCCGTACTGATCGAGGCGCTGCATGAACGGCATTGGCGCATTGTCGTACTTAACGCTGCGATACATCGGTTGCTTTTCAAGGATCGGGAAAATGCCGGTCGGGGTCGGCTTGTCGTCCCTGCCGCTCGATATGGTCGAAACAGCCACCAGTGTGTCGCCGCGATAAAGGAAGGCGAGCTGGTCCGACAGGCTGATAACCACCCGCTCCGCTCCGGCATCGGCGGAAACGTCGCGCCACAGATATTGGCCGGGCTTCAATTGCTTGTCGCCGAACGCGTCCGACATGTCGGATAAAGCCATCGCCGCGGCTTCGCTGGCCGCCGCTTTGGCGTCGGGGGTTTCATAGGCTCCGGCCGCCGGTGCAACCGGAATAGAGAGGGCACAGACGCTCGACAAAGCGAGCGCTAACGCTAGCCGTTTTTTCATTGTTCAGCTCGTTTATTTAGGTGACTTTCGCGGGTTAAATGCCTGCGGGCCGAGTCGGGTTCCGAGGCTGCTGATTGGGGGACGGATGCGCATCAGGGGTATCGCTGCATTTATTGCCTTGTTCGGCTGGGCAGCACTGGTGCTGCAGTTGGCGCTGATCATCGGCAATCTCGGGCCGGCGCTCGGGTTGTGGCGGTACTTCGGCTTCTTCACCGTCCTGATCAACATCGGCGCCGCGGCGGTAGCGACGGCAATGGCGCTGGGCAGTCGCGGCCCGCTGGCGGGCGCGAGGGCGCGGCTGATGGCGGCGACGTCAATTGCGCTGGTCGGTATCACCTATTCGCTGGCCTTGCGGGCGCTATGGCATCCGACCGGGTTGCAGAAAGTCGCGGACATGGCACTGCACGATGCCATGCCATTGCTGTTCATTACCTTGTGGGCGGTGGCGCCGCATCCTCGGCTCAAATGGCGGGAGGTCGGCTGGGCGTTGTTGCCCCCGGCACTTTATGCCGCTTACGCCCTCGCCCGCGGCGCCATCGACGGCTGGTACGCTTATTGGTTCCTCAACCCAGCCGAGCAAAGCGCGGGGGCGCTGATTGCCAGTGTTGCGGTGTTGCTATGCGCGGTCGCGATTATCGCGGCGGCGCTTATCGTGGTCGATCGGTGGCTGGGTCGAAAGGAGTAGCCGGGCGCGGGCGCGCTCCTTGGGGCGGCCGAAGCTAGTCAGCATCTGCGTCAGCTCGTCGGCGGACGGCACGAACAGGGTGCGCGCGCCGATCGCCACCGGCTCACGGGTTTGCGGCGCGACTCGCGACCAGCCGTCGGGGCCGGCTAAGTCGAAATCGCCGAATAATTCGACGGACAGCGGCGGGCCATCCCAGGCCCCGAAGACCGCCGAGCGGAACAGGTCCGTCGCCTGGCCGGCGGCCGGCTGGACTCCGACCCGCAGCAACGTCGCCCGCGCGTCGCGGCCGCTCATCAGCAGGTCGACGTCGCGGACATCGTCGACCAGGGCGCCGTGCAATGCCACCGCCGCGCTTGGGATGATCCGCCACGGGTCGGCCGCCGGAATGCAGAGGTCGGCGACCACGACGAGGGTTTGCTCCAGCCCGTCGGGAATCGTTACGCGTCGGTGCTGACGAAGCTGTCGAGGACTCTTTTGCGGCCGGCGTGCTCGAAGTCGATTTCGAGTTTATTGCCTTCGATGGCGGCGATCACTCCGTAGCCGAACTTGCCGTGGAACACGCGCTGGCCAAGAGCGAGGTCGTCGCGGCCCTTGTTGCCGAGGGATACGGCGCTTGCGCGGACTTCGATCGGTTCTCTGGCGTAGGGGGTTCGGCCCCTCACTTTCCGATACCCGCTTTCGCTGGCGCGACGGGTCGCTCCTTCTCCGTCGAGGGGAGAGGGGCTTAGAGCGCGTTGCCAGCCTGGACCCCGGCGCTCGGCTCTCGCGACATGGGCGAAGGGGTCGGCGTGCTCGCTCCACTGCGCGCGCCACAAGCTTTCGCCGCCGGTCATGGTGGTCTCTTCCTCGCTATGCTCTTTGGGGAGTTCGGCGAGGAAGCGGCTGGGGAGTGAGCTGGTCCACTGGCCGTAAATGCGGCGGTTCGCGGCGTGGAGGATGGTCGCGCGGCGCCGCGCGCGCGTGATGGCCACGTAAGCGAGGCGGCGCTCTTCCTCGAGGCTGGCGAGGCCGCCTTCGTCCATCGCCCGCTGCGACGGGAACACGCCTTCTTCCCAGCCGGGAAGGAAGACGCGGTCGAATTCGAGCCCTTTTGCCGCGTGGATGGTCATGATCGTGACCTTTTCGCCGTCGCGCGCGGCATCATTGTCCATGACCAGGCTGACATGTTCGAGGAAGGCGCCGAGATTGTCATATTCCTCCATGGCACGCGCGAGCTCGGTGAGGTTTTCGAGCCGGCCGGCGCTTTCGGCGCTGCGGTCGGCCTGCAACATCGCGCTGTATCCGCTTTCGTCGAGCAGGATGCGGGCGAGTTCGGGGTGGGACAGCTTGGTTGCCTGATCGCGCCAGCGAAAGATGTCGGCGACGAAGCGGCCGAGGCTGCGGTGCGCCTGGGGAGTCAATTCGTCGCTGTCGAGCATGGCCGCGGCGGCTAGGAGCAGTGGCTGACCGGTGGCGCGGGCATGGCTGTGGATGCGCGCGACCGCTTTGTCGCCGAGACCGCGCTTGGGGACGTTGATGATTCGCTCGAACGCCAGATCGTCGGCCGGCTGGGCAACCAGGCGGAGGTAGGCAAGCGCGTCGCGGATCTCGGCCCGCTCGTAGAAGCGGAAGCCGCCGATGATCTGGTAGGCGAGACCGATGGCGATGAAGCGTTCCTCGAACTCGCGGGTTTGGAACTGGGCCCGGACGAGGATCGCGGCGTCGTCGAGGCTACCGCCCGAGCGCTGGTGGTTCTCGATTTCCTCGCCGACCCGGCGGGCTTCCTCGGGGCCGTCCCAGACGCCGATGACCTTGACCGGTTCGCCGTCGCCAACGTCGGTCCACAAGGTCTTGCCGAGCCGGCCGCTGTTGTGGGCGATAAGTCCCGCGGCGGCGCCGAGGATGTGGCTGGTCGAGCGGTAGTTCTGTTCGAGCCGGATGACCGCCGCTCCAGGGAAATCGCGATCGAAGCGCAGGATGTTGGCGACCTCGGCCCCGCGCCATGAGTAGATCGACTGGTCGTCGTCGCCGACACAGCACAAATTGCGCCGCGGTTCGGCGAGCAGTTTCAGCCACTCGTACTGGCCCTGGTTGGTGTCCTGATATTCGTCGACGAGGATATATTTGAAGCGTTCCCGATAGGCGGCGAGGACGTCCTCGTGGCGGCGGAAAATGACCAGCATGTGGAGTAACAGGTCGCCGAAGTCGCAGGCGTTCAGAGCCTTCAGGCGGTCCTGGTAAGCGGCGTAAAGCTCGACGCCGCGGCCGTTGGCGAAGATTTCGGACTCGCCGGCTTCGACTTGGGTCGGAGTCCAGCCGCGGTTTTTCCAGCGGTCAATGAGGCTGGCGAGCTGCCGCGCCGGCCAGCGCTTTTCGTCGAGATTGGCGGCGAGGATCTGCTGCTTGATGACGCGCAGCTGGTCGTCGGTGTCGAGGATAGTGAAATTGGCCTTCAAGCCGACCAGCTCGGCGTGGCTGCGGAGCATGCGCGCGGCAACCGAGTGGAAAGTGCCGAGCCAGGGCATGCCGTCGATCGCACCGCCGCTGACCGATGAGACGCGCTCGCGCATCGCCCGCGCCGCTTTATTGGTGAAGGTGACGGCGAGGATCTGGCTTGGCCAGGCGCGGCGGGTGGCGATCAAATGGGCAAGGCGCGCGGTCAGCGCCGCCGTCTTGCCGGTGCCGGCCCCGGCCAGCACCAACACCGGGCCTTCGGTGGTTAGCACTGCTTCACGCTGCGGCGGGTTCAGGCCAGCGAGATAGGCAGGATCAGACGTGGCAGGGGAGCTTTCGGGCACAATGTCGAGGTAGGGGCGGGCACCGATTCAGGCAATGGCGAGGGTCGAATCGGCGGATCACGATTCGTTCCGGCGGTTGTTACCGATATCCCCGTTATCCACAGGCCTGGACCCACATTTTTAGCTTTGCGCGACTCGTGGCGAGGTGCATTGTCATCAGGTGATCGGGACGGCGGTCGCAGCCTCGCTAGACGGTCTTCGGGCAAGACGGTGCGGCAGTGACCAAAGAACCGATCTCTGCCGGCAGGCAGTGGAAAGTCCCTTCGGGGACAATTCGTGGCCAGCTGGGAAGAGGCGCCGGAAGAGATGATCTTCCTTTTGCGCGACGCGGTTTCAGTTGTTCTTCGGGACGGCAGGAGCAAAGCGGGACGTAGAAGTGATCATCCCAAGAAGGGCCGTGGAACATCGGAGTTGCTTCGTCTTCGGGCGATGCATGAGCGGACCCAGGAAGAACTTTCTTCGGGAAGGGAAACTTGAGAAAGCGAGGCTCTCACGAGCCGCTGCGGTGGAAAGCGACGCCTGAGCTGGTGAGTCAGGATCGAGAGACAGTGAAGCTTCGGCGGAACTGAAACGAGAACACCGACATATCCGTGCTCGGCGCAGTGGGGGCTGGCAGCAATGCCGGCCCCCATTTCTGTTTGGGGCTGTTTTTACCGGCGCGATCCTGTTGCGGCACCTGCTGCGGCTGTAATTGCGAGACCGGGGCAAGCTAGATCTTGGCCCTGGCGGAGACAGACTGCACCACTTTGGCGGCCAGCTTAACGTGCCATCAGCCGCCCCCTCTCAATGGTCCGGACTTCCCGTCGAAGGACCAAAATGACCAATTTAAGTAAGCTGCGCCGCGACCACGCCGGAATCCTGACGATCCTCGCCAAGTTCAGGCATCTGATTGCCAAGGCCAGTCCGCCGCCACGGCTCCATTTGTTTGCCTTGCGCCACGAACTTTCGTCGCTACTCGTCGGTCATCTCAAGGCCGAAGACTGGGTGCTTTATCCCCGCCTGCTGGCCGATACCGATGTGACGATCGCGGCCACGGCCCATGCCTTCTGCGACGAAATGGGCGGGCTGGCCGCAGCCTACACCCAGCATTGCAAGCAATGGACAGCGGAGTCGATCGCGGCCGACTGGCGCGGCTACTGTCGAGAAAGCGAGGCGTTGATCGATGCCCTGGCCAATCGCATCCTGCGCGAGAATCGCGAGCTCTATCCGTTGGTCGAACGGCTCAACCGGGCGGCCTGACCGCGCTCGATCGCTTGCCTCTCCTCCCGACTCCTCGCAATGGCGCGATCGAGGAGACCAAAGGCATGAATTATTTCTTCGAACAGATCGCCAGCAAGGTATCGAGCGCGACCGGCCGTCCGATCGCTTTCATCCTGGCGATGACGACCATAATCGTGTGGGGTCTTTCTGGACCGATTTTCCAATGGTCGGACACGTGGCAGCTGGTGATTAATACCGGCACGACGATCGTCACTTTCCTGATGGTGTTCCTGATCCAGAATGCCCAGAACCGCGACGGCTGCGCGATCCAGGCCAAGCTCGACGAGCTGATCCGCGCCGTCGGCCACGCGCGCAACGAATTCATCGGCATCGAGCATTTGAGCGAGAAGGAACTGAACGGGATCCGCCAGACGCTCGAAAAGGCTGGCGGCGACGACGCCGTCCGCCACGCCGCTATCCTGCGCATGCTCGAGCGGCGCTAGCTTTCGGTCCGGGCTACTGAACCAGGATCGTCGTGTGCATCCCAAGCATGTTGTGGAAGGCATGGCTGCAGCGAACATTGTAGCGGCCCGCCGCCGGGATCAGCGTCACGTTCGCGGTCTGCCCGGGACGAAGCTCGATCTCGCCACCTTCGACGCTACCGGCTAGGATGCGCGCGGAACGGAAGAACAGTTTGGCGGTGAAGTCGTGGCCCTTGCCGGCGCGATTGACGAACTGGAGCGTTACCGGAATTCCGGCATGAAGCACGATCGGAGCCGGTGAAAACGAATAGCTGGCGAGATTGATGACTTGCACCGGCGCCGCCGGCTGCGCCTGCGCGGAGCCAAGCGAAAGCGTCGCAAGCGCGGCCGTCGCCAAAACTCGAATTACGAACATAGGTTCAACTCCTGCCCGAGCCGGACGCCCCGTCCGGCTGGTTACCCTGCCGCATCGACGATAGCAGAAGATATGAGGAGCGTAATGCCTTGTGTCGTCAAACCCGCACGCCACCCCTCTCCCGCAGCACTTTGTGCGAGAGAGGGAGCGGCCGGAGAGGCTAGGCTTCGAGCTTGTGTTTGAGCGCGCTGACCTGGTCGTGGCCCGAGCGCACCGACTGATTGGCGCGCTCGACCGCGGCCCGGACTTCGCTCGACAAATAGCCGCTCTTGAGTGCGGTTTCGAACTTCTCCTTGAGATAATCTTCACCGCGCTCAACCTCGTCGACGATCGCTTTCTCGTCGCGCCCGGCTATCGCAGCCTTCAGGTCGAGAAACCGCTGATGAACTTTGCCCAGAAACGTGCCGCCATCCTCCGGGTCGCCGCCGAGACGGCGGACTTCGGTGCGAAGGTCGTCGACGACGCCGCGGCGTTCTTCGGCTCGCTTGCGGAACAGTTGCTGCAAGTCGTTGTGGCCTTCGATGTTGGCAGCCGCGTCCTCGTAACCGGTGATACTATCGGCCAGCGTGGCGATCAGTGTGTTGACGGTGGTAATCTGGGCGGAATGCATGTGGTCAGTCATCGATTATTGCTCCGGCTTTTAAATTTCCCCTGTCGGTGCACCAACGCTCAAGGTTTCAAGGGGATGCGCGTCAGGACTGCATTTGAGGTGACCAGCGCTTTCAGGCCGTCGAGCGGAAGCGCTATGCTGAGATCGGTCGCGCGGGTGAGGTGAGTCGACAACCGCGTACAAATGGGGGGCACGGCATGGCACTGACACGAAGAAAATTGCTGACACAGCTGGGGGCTGTCGGCGGCGCAAGCGCCGTGTTCCTGGGCATGGAGGCGCTCGGCCTCGCCGTCGCGACGCCCGCCGGGGCGGAAGATTTCGAGCTGCCTGGGCAAAGCGGGCAGGGGCGATCGGTCGTGGTGCTGGGCGGCGGTATCGCCGGGCTGGTGTCCGCTTATGAATTGCGGCGTGCCGGCTACCATGTGACCGTGCTTGAAGCGCGCGACCGCATCGGTGGACGGGTGTGGACCGTGCGCGGCGGCGACCGCATCCGGCAAATCGGGCGACCCGACCAGCTCGCGAGTTTCGATCCAGGGTTATACTTCAACGCCGGCGCCGCCCGCATTCCAACCAGTCACCGGCTAATTCTCGATTATGCGCGGCGCTTTGGCGTGCCGCTGGAGGTTTTCGTCAACAGCAACCGCGGCGCCGGTTGGGACTTCGGCGGGCGCGTCGTGCGTGATCGGCAAATGGTGTTCGACATGCAGGGCCGCGTCGGCGAGCTGCTGGCCAAGGCGATCGATAGCCACGCGCTCGACCAGGAAATGCCGAAGGGCGAGCTCGAGCTGTTCCGCCAGTTTCTAGCGCCTTATGCGTCGCTCAATTCGCAGGGCCGCTATACACCGGATGGCCGGTCCGGCTTTACGGTCGAGCCGGGTGCTTATGCCCAGGCGGGGCAACCGCGACCGCCGATGACACTCAAGGAGCTGCTGCCGGCCAGCCTTGCCCAGGGACCGTTCGGGAGCCCTGCCTTTCCCTTCCTGTTCGAAACCATTTTCGACATGCAGGCGCCGATGCTGCAGCCGGTTGGCGGCATGGACCGAATTGCCCATGCAATTTACCAGCAGGTCAAGCCGGCGGTGCGGCTGAAGACGCCGGTCACCGCCATTCGCCGCACGCCACGCGGGGTTCGCATCGAACTTGGCTCGCGCCCGCCGGTCGACGCCGATTATTGCGTTTGTACGTTGCCCGCCCATCTGTTGGCGCGGATTCCCAGCGATTTCTCGCCGGCCAAGAAAGCCGCGTTGCAGGGCATCGACTATCTGCCCAGCGTCAAGGTCGCGTTCGAAAGTCCGCGATTTTGGGAACGTGACGAGCAGCTCTACGGCGGCCTCGCCTGGACCGACCGGTTGAATGAGAATGTGCTGTACCCGTCGTCGGGGTTCAATTCCGCGAAGGGTGTGCTGATCGCGGCGTACGTCGCGGGGTGGACCAACCCCGGCAATCCACAGCAATTCGCTGCGCTCAGCCATGAGGAGCGTCTGCGCATCAGCCGCGGATCGGTCGAGGCGCTGCATCCCGGTAAATCGCGGCTGTTGAGCAAGGGCGTGACGGTCGGCTGGGGACTGACGCGCTGGTCCGAGGGGGTCGGCGCGATCGGCAAGGACTTCGACGCCGCCGGCCGCAGCCCGCGCTATGCCGAGCTATTGAAGCCCGAAGGTCCGATCGTCTTTGCCGGTGAGCATTTGAGCTACGTCGGCTTGTGGCAGGAAGGTGCCGCGCTGTCGGCGCACGAGGCGATGAAGATCGTTCAGTCGATGGCTGCGGAAAGGTCTGGCAAAGCGCGGGCGGCGTGAGGTAGTCTCAGAATTGCTCGGAGTTTTCGGTCGGCGGGAGCTTGTGCATGAAGTGGCCCTGGGCATTTGGTGCTTCAGTTCTCCTTATAGCGTCCGCTCCTGGCAAAGCGTCCGACGCTCTCAAACCGACTGCGAAATGGGTGGTCAATTTCGACAATGCCCAATGCGTTGCGTCGCGAAAATACGGCACGGCCGACAAACCGATTTTCCTGGTTCTCAAAGCCACGCCGCTTGGCGATCTGATGCGGCTTGCCATCATGCGTGAGGGCTCTGGGGGCGAGGCAGAAGAGCTCGACGCGACAGTTAAGTTTGATGAGCAGCCGGCGTTTCGTACGAGCATCCTGGTCTAAAAGCCCAGGAAAGCCACTTTGCGCGTCCACCGAATTAGTCTTCGCGCCAGCGAGTTTGCGCCATTTCGCCAAGCCAAGACCATTGCAATTCGGTCACCCGGCTTGAACGAGGCGTTTGCGCTGTCGAACATGGGGCCACTGCTGAAGACGATGGATAAGTGCCTGGTCGGCCTTCGCTTGTTGTGGAACATCTCTGACCCGACAGGTAATCAATCCAAGCTTAAGGAGCGGACGAAAGCCAACCTTGCGTCGTTCTTCAGCAACGATGATTATCCGGCGATCGCGTTCAATCAAAGCAAGAGCGGAACCGTGGCTTTTGCTTTGTTGATTGATGAGACCGGCAAGGTCGCCGATTGCACCATCATCGAAACCAGCGGAGCTGCCGCACTTGATACGCAATCGTGTGGCATATTGGAGCGCCGAGCGAAATTCACGCCTGCCATCGGTGCTGATGGCAAGGCCGCCAAAGATGCGGTTATTGGCCGCATTCGCTGGAAAATTCGTTAAGTCGCCGAGTTGCGTCGCTCTACGGGCTAGCTCCCGACCTCCGGCAGGCGCGTCGCGATCGAAGCCCAGTCGGCCCCGGTCCAGAACACAGCTAGCGGGATGAAAATCGAAACTGCAGCCATGGCGAGCCCGAGCTTGGTTGCCGGGTGAATTCGGCCGAGCGTCTTGCGGTCCCACACCAGCAACGGGACGAACAGTGCGAACCCGAGGAGCAGAATGACAGTGAATCCGATGCGAGTCGGCGGCGCGATCGGCAGACGCCCGATCGCCGGTCCCATTACAGTCAGAATTGCGGCGCTGAGCAGAAAGCGTTTGTGGAACTGGGCGTTGCGGCGTTGCTCCCAGCCCTTCCACACCAGGATTGCGAACGGTACGACTACCGATAGCGGAACGATCGTCCAGGTCAGTGGGTCGGTGAACGGCGGCTGGTTGGCCCGCGCGACCTGCCACACGGCGGTCAGGTACATGACCGGGATCATCAGGATCGCGAACAGCATGGTCAGCTTGCCGAGACGCATGTGAACTTCATGCTTGCGCGAGGAAATCAGCTGCGTCTGGGCGACAATGAGCGCCATCCATACGGTGAACACGGTCCCATGCAGCAGCACCGCCGGCGGAAGCGTCGGGTTGGGCCGCGGATAGGACGGGACGATGCCGCGCATGAAGAAGCTCGGACCGAAGCCGAGCAATACAAGCGCGACCAGAAACAGCGCCATGCGCGAATAGAATTTGCGCTCGGCGGAATGGCGTTCGGCTGGTGACGCGGCAACCGTAGCCATGACGACATCCCCCAAGAATTGGCTGATAATGGCCGTAAGACTAGCGTGCATTGGCCCGGCTGCAAAGGACCGAACATGGGGATTTTATCACCGGCTGGCGCGAGAACGGCCGCGTGGTATGAGAAGCGCAATCACACACAATGGAGGGATTATGAAAGCGACGACTATTTTATTGGCCGGGCTCGCGTTCGGCATGTCGCCAACGATTGCTTTTGCCGCACCCAACGCCATTGCGGCGGCGGTGGCCGCGCCGTCCCGGACGCCGGACAATGTCAAACTCGACGAAGGCCGCAAGCCGGCCGAGGTGCTGGACTTTTTTGGGCTCAAGAAGGGCATGCGGGTCATCGATATGTTCGGCGCCAACCAATATTGGGCGGAGATGATGGCCCCGGTCGTCGGCCCCAGGGGCAAGGTCGTCGTCTGGCAACCGACCCAATTCATCAACGACGAGCGCCGCGCCAAGTTCGCCGCATTCGTCAAACGGCAGAAGAATGTGTCGTTAATCTCGAGCCCGTTCGAAGCGCCGGAGCTCGGCACCAACGCTTATGATTTCATGATCATGAATCTCGACTACCACGACGTCTATTGGCAGAATCCCGAGCGGAAGATTGTCCGCATGGAACCCGACGCGTGGCTCAAGACACTTTATGCGGCGATGAAGCCCGGGGCGACGGTCGGCATTATCGACCATGTCGCGCTGCCCAACGCGGACGCGCGCGCGACGGTTCAGAAACTGCACCGAATCGACCCCGAGGTGCTGAAAGCGGACTTCCAGCGCGCCGGTTTCGAGCTCGTCGGGGTTCGCAACTTCCTTCGCAACCCGGCTGACGATCATACGCTGCTGGTGTTCGACCCGGTGATCCGCGGCAAGACCGACCGCATCGTTTATCGTTTCCGGAAACCGCGTTGAGCAAAAGGCCAAAGGTCGTCGCCGACGACAGCGTCGCTGGCGGTCGGGCTTATTATGTGCTGCTTGCGCTAGTCCTGGGCCTGATCGCCGGCGCCGGCGCCGCGGCGCTCGGCGACGGCCTTCGCGAACCGGCATTGCAGGCCTCGAACATGGTCGGCGGCCTGTGGCTCAATGCGTTGAAGATGACGGTCATTCCATTGATCGTGGCCTTGCTGGTGACCGGCGTCGCCAAGGGCGCGGAAGCGGCGCGGGCTGGACGGATCGCCGGCCGGTCGGTGCTGTGGATCGTCATCGTCTGCACCGGCTCGGCGATTTTCGGGACGCTGATGATCCAGTTCCTGTTGGGCCTGTTCCCGCTGCCCCAGGCGGCGGCCGAAGCGCTGCGGGCCGGGCTGTCGGGCATCGACCAGGCGACCGCCTCGGCGCCGGTTCCAGGCGTTGCCGATTTCTTTCGCGGCATCATTCCGGAGAATGTCATCGCCGCCGCGGCGAACGGGGACGTGCTGCCGCTGGTGGTTTTTTCGCTGCTGTTCGCGCTAGCCGCGGCGCGAATTCCCGAGCAGGGCCGGCGTTCGCTGGTCGGCCTGTTCGAAGCCATCGGCGACGCCTTGTTGATCGTCATCGGCTGGGTGCTGTGGATCGCGCCGCTGGGCGTGTTCGCGCTGGCCTTCACTGTTGGGGCGAGCGCCGGCGGCGCGGCCTTTGCGGCGCTGGCGCATTATATCGTCATGATCTCGGTCATTGGCGTGCTGGTGACGCTGGCTGGCTACCCAATCGCGGTCCTGGCCGGCGGAATTGGCCTCGGATCCTTCACCAAAGCGATGATCGCGCCGCAGAGCGTATCCATTTCCACCCGATCGTCGCTGGCTTCGCTGCCGGCGATGCTGGCCGCCGCCCGCGTCATGGGTGTTCGCGAACAGGTCGCCGACGTGACTTTGCCGATGTCGGTGGCGCTGTTCCGCGCGACCGGACCGGCGATGAACGTCGCGGTCGCTTTCTACGTCGCGCACTGGCTCGGCTTTGAACCCAGTGTCAGCCAGATGATCGCCGCGACCGCGGTTGCCGCGATCATCAGCTATGGCGCGGTCAGCTTGCCAGGCGAGATCAGCTATATCAGTTCGATCGCGCCGATTGCGATGGCGCTCGGCGTTCCGATTGCGCCGTTGGCGCTGCTGGTCGCGGTTGAGATGGTGCCGGACATTTTTCGCACCCTCGGCAACGTCACGCTGGACGTCGCGGTGACCGCTGCGGTCGATCGCGGCACCAGGGATAAAAACGCGGCCGCCTGACCGAATCCGATCAGTGGCCGGCGCTCGTCGAGCCTAGCGGCCGGCGATGCTCCGTACCCGATCGGAATAGAGCCGGCCGACTGGTTGCTCGCCGCCGTCGGCCAGACGCGCGATCCATCGCCCTGAGGGATTGCGGGTAAAGCCTCCAATGAAGTCGCGCCGGACGATCGCCGAGCGGTGCAGGCGCACGAACAGTTCGGGATCGAGGCCGTCTTCGAGCGCGGTCATCGAATGATGGATCAGCCAGCTGCGGCGGCCGACATGCAGCCGCATATAATCGCGTTCCGCCGACACCCGATCGACATCGCGCGACGCGATCCGCACCAGGCCGGTCAGGTCCGAAGCCCAGAATTCGTCGAGCCATTGCGAGGTTCGCGATGGCGCCCGCCCGGGCTCATCCCGGCGTTGCCGAACATAGGCCCGAGCGCGATCGAGCGCGCGTTCAAGCCGCGCCGGATCGACCGGCTTCATCAGATAATCGACCGCGGCGACTTCGAACGCGGCGACGGCGAACTGGTCAAACGCGGTGACGAACACCACCGCCGGCGACGCGGTCGGCGTAGCAATCGAGCGCGCGACTTCAATGCCGTCGAGACCGGGCATGGCGATGTCGAGCAAGAGGACGTCGGGTTTCAGCGCTGCGGCCATGCGAACCGCGCTGTCGCCATCGCTGGCGGTTCCGACAAGATCAATACCGGCGCAGCGCGCCAGCAGCAGCTGCAGCCGCTCCGCCGCTAGCGGCTCGTCGTCAGCAATGAGTACCTTTAGGTCGACAACGTCATCCATCGGTCCGATCCAGCGGCAGCGTCATCACGACACGATAGCCGCCCTCGTCGATCGGACCAAACTCGCATTGCACGGCGTTGCCGAAGCGTGCGCGCAGGCGCTCGCAGACATTGCCGAGACCAACACCGGTGCCTTCGGGCGTGTCGTTGCGCCGCTGCGAATGCTTGCCCGTATTGCTGACTTCAAGCGTGAAACGGCCAGGCCCCGCTTCTCGCGCCGAGATCTTGAGAATGACTTTCTCGCGCGTTGGGGAAACCCCATATTTGATCGCGTTTTCCACCACCGGTTGAAGGACCAGCGCCGGCAGCCGCGCGGTTTCGAGGTTGGGCGGCACGTCGATCTCGACCTTAAGCCGCTTGGGAAACCGCACCCGCTCGATGTCGAGGTACAGGCTCTGGAGCGCGATTTCTTCGGCCAAGGTGACATCGGCGGACGCGTCGAGCGACAGGCTCGTGCGAAAGAAGGTCGACAGTTTGAGGATCATCGATTCCGCTTCGGCGGGGCGGCCGGACATGACCAGCGACGACAGCGAGTTCAGCGTATTGAATAGGAAGTGCGGATTGACCTGGTAGCGCAGCGCGCGAACCTGGGCCGAGCGGGCGGCGCTTTCCGCTTCGGCGGCGCGGCGGCGCGCGCCCAACGCTTCGGCCTGGGCGAGCATGGCGATATAAAAAGCGCTCCACGCGGCGAAGAAGAACAGCCAAATTACCGCCGAATCCGCGGCGATGCGGAACTGCAAATAGGGATTTAGAGCGGAAATGTGGGGCCAGGTCACCGTCAGTGGCGCTTGCCCATCGCGCTCGAGCCGCATGGTGTTGCCGAGTTCGATCACGCGATAGCCTTCTCGCGACACGTACCTTTCCTCGTCCTGTGGCTTTTCCTGGTAGCGGTCGGCCCAGATCAACACCCCGGCCATGGCACCCGCGGCGATAAAGGAGCCGATCGTCGCGACGACTGCGCGTCGGCCGATGGTTGCCCGAAGCGCAAACAGCCGAATGCCAGCATAGATTGCCGCGGTAAAGACGATGCCGGAGACAATCGTCACCGTCTTGTTTTCAAGAACCGTCCACGGATCCGAGCCAAGGAATGCCCGTGAGACAACGGTCAGCGCATAGAATAGCCAAAAGCCCAAAATGGATTTGAGCGCCAGACGCCAATCGCCGAAGTAGCCGTATTCCTGGCGACGCACGTCGAGCCGTAAAGCCGAGATTTCTGAATGATTGTTCATGTTGGACTATCTGAACATGCGGGGCCGCGATTGCAATCGCTCGCTGGACGTTTGGCAGAAGCGAACGGCGTCTCTGTCGAAAGCCGCGCCAATTCAAGCCGGAACGGGCTTGCTCCGCGCTCGTTGAGTCTGCCGAAGGAGCGAGCATGATGAGCACCGAGGACACAAAAGACATCCCCCCGCCGGTGCAGCAACGCCCGCCGGAGCATGAACTCGAACGCGAGCTGACCAAGCATCCGCACGACCTCGACAAGAAGGCCGATGTCGGCAGCGATCAGTCCATGGACGCGTCCGACCCGCTCGCCGCGGCCCAGCCGGGACAGAATGACGACCCGGTTCCGTCATCCGGATTTCCCGAATAAGTTGCGGTAGCGAAACAAAAAATCACAGCGTTGCAAATAGTCCACAGTCGCCGCGTGAAGCGACATGGGGTGAAATTTTCGTGTTGCCGCAAGGACTCCGCTCTGATTCTATCTGCGCCAGGGTGGAACCGTGGTTAAGCAAAACGCAACTATACCAACCGCATGATCCTGCCCGAGCACAAGGAGTCGGGTTCATGATTACGCGGACGAGTCAGCCGGCAAGTGGGGCAATGCTGATCTCCGAAATGAAGGAGTTCGCGGGCTTCACCAAAGCGACGCAGCGCTACATCCGCCGTTCGCTCGATGTTGCCTACGGCCGCCGCGACCCGATCGAATGCTGGGCCAGGGACGAAGGCGAGGCCGCCTCGATCCGTGCTCAGGGCCGGCTTTACAAACAGCTCGACCACATGCGCCTCCAAGTTCCCGACGACAGCGGCCTCGACATGATCGAACCGTTCATCGGCATGCTGATCACGGTATCGGCGTTCGACCTCGGCCAGGACCGGTTGCCGCATTTCGCTTCCTACCGGTTTCTTTATGAGCGGCTGATCGGCGCATCGGCGCGGCCGTGGCTGCCGTCGGCCTTCTGCTCGGCCGCGGCGCTCCCGCATCTTCACCCCGACCGCCGCCGGATCTTGCTGCAGTCGATCAGCGAGAGCGCGGCGACCGCGCCCGGCTGGTCCAACCGCGAGCCGGTGTTCTGGCCGGAATGGGTCGAAAAGGTCGACGTTACGCTGGCTGCTTAAGCCGCTTTCACCGACGGAAAGATTTTCGCGAGACCCTTGAGGCTGTCCTCGGCATTGCTGTGATGAATGAAGACCACGCCCGCGCGCTCGTAAGCGGCGCGGTGGTTTTCGCGATCGTCGACCAGCACATCCCCCGCTTCTATATGCAGATGCTTGTCGCGGGCCATGCAGGTGATGATCGGCACACCGGCGAAATGCTCAGCGGCCCAAGCGACTTTCTGCGGCGCCGCCCATTTACCCACCGGCAGGCCGGTCAGGATTGCCGGGCTGAGATGCTCAACTGCCTCGAATAGCCGCCGCGCATCGGGCATTTCAGGAAGCGTCCCGTAGAAGTTGGGTGCCTTGGCGATGCGGCGCCAGAATTCGCCGCGGCCGTGGCGTGCTTCGAACTGCACGGGGGCCATGCCGAGCAAATCCCTGACGCCAGCGTCGAAGTCGGCCAGCACCCCGTCGAGGTCAAGAAACAGTTGCGTCATGGCGTCGAGTCAACCGCGTTGCGCGAGCCGTTCGACCAGTTCGCCGGCAAATTCGGACAAGCTGTCGTCGCGCGCGCCCATGATCAGGATGCGGTCGCCGTCGCCTGCTTCGGCGATCAACGCATCGCCAATTGCCGCGCGCTCGGGAACATGAGCGGCGTGGCGGTCTTCGGCGCGGATCGCTTCGGCCAGCCAATCGGACCCGCGAGTCCGCTCGACGGTGCCGCCGTAATAAGCTGGGTCGGGCAAAAAGAGTTGATCGTCGGGAGCCATGCCGCGCGCGAAACTGCGGGCCAATTCCTCGCCCATTTTCGCCAACGGACCAAAACCGTGCGGCTGGAACATGATTAGCAGACGCCCCGGCTGGGCATGCAGCGTTGCCAAGGTCGCGTCGATCTTGTCGGGATTGTGAGCGAAATCGTCGATCACAGTGACGCCGGCGCTGGTGCCCACGGTTTCCAGCCGCCGCCGCAGGCCTTCGAACCGGGCCAGCGCCGCCGCCCCCTCGGCGAGCGGCACGCCGAGCGCTCTCGTCGCGGCGAGCGCTGCCAAAGCGTTCGACGCATTGTGGCGTCCGGGAACCATCAGCCGGACGTCGTGGCGCTCGCCTTCGGCTTCGACGGCGAAGCTGAGGCCGTCGGGGAGTAGTTCAAGCTGCTTGCCCATCAGCTCGGCCCCGGGGCTGTCGAAGCCATAGCCGACGCAATTGTCACCGGGGACGATGTCCGCGAGGGCTCGCGCTTCTGGGTCGTCGAGGTTCACAACGGACTTGCGAGCCCGCAACAGGAAAGCCGCGAACAGGCTGCGAAGTTCAGCCATCTCCTTATGGTCGAGGCTGATATTGGTCAGCACCGCGACTTCCGGCGTGTAGAGCCCGATCGATCCATCGCTTTCGTCGACCTCGCTGACGAACAGTTCGGGATCGCCGACCAGCGCGCTGGCGAACGGCGCCGATGGGGTGGCGAAATTCTTCATCACGGCGCCGTTCATCACCGTCGGCTGGCGGTGGCAGGCGTGGAGGATCCAGCCAATCATGCCGGTGACGGTCGACTTGCCGCTGGTCCCGCCGACCGCAACGCTGCGCTGCGCCGCATTGAGCAATTGGGCGAGGAATTGCGGGCGGGTGATGTGAGTGAGGCCAAGCTCGCGGGCGCGGACGACGTCGGGAACGCTGTCTTCGACCGCGGCGGACGTGACCAGGGTCATGCCCGGCTGGACGCCCCCGCCATCCTGCGGGAACAGCGATATGCCGAGCGAGCGCAAATAAGCGAACTTGGGCGCCAGGCGGCCGGCGTCGAGCGAGCGGTCGGAACCGGCGACCCGGCCGCCCGAAGCGCGGACGATGCAGGCGAGAGGCAGCATGCCGCTGCCGCCGATGCCGCAAAAGAAAGTGGAATCATTCATCGGCGGTGCCCTATTGAACGGCGAGCGACATGACAAATGGGGCGGGCATGAAGATTGCGGTGGTGGCGCCAAGCTGCACCTTGAAGCGCGAGGCGGCTGATGCGGTCGCCGCGCTTGCCACGGGGCGTGGCGATTGTAAGCTCGTCATCCACCCACAATGCTTCCTGTCCGACGGCCATTTCGCGGGGAATGACGCCGAGCGGTTGGCGGCGTTGCGCGAGGTGATGGCTGACGCGTCGTTTGACGCGGTGTGGTTCGCGCGTGGCGGTTATGGATCCAACCGGATTGCCGAAGCGGCGCTCGCCGATCTCCCCGCGGCGGCGCGTTCCAAGACCTACATGGGCTATAGCGACGCCGGCTTCCTGCTCGCCGGGCTGCACAAGGCCGGGCTCGACGCCGCCTGGGGCCCGATGCCGCAGGATGTGTTGCGCGACGGCGGCGCGGCGGCGGTGACGCGGGCGCTCGACTGGCTGGTGCGGCGTGATCCATCGGCGCTCGAGCCTCAACTCCATGCTCCGGCGTTTGCATTCAACCTGACGGTGTTGTCGTGCCTGCTCGGAACGCCGCTGGAGCCCGACCTCAAGGGCGCTGACCTGCTGATCGAGGAAGTCAGCGAGCATCACTATCGGATCGACCGGCTGATGTTCCATGTGACCGCCAGCGCCAATGTCCGTGGCGCCGCGCGCATTCGACTCGGCCGGGTCGCGGACGTGCCCGGCAACGATCCCGATTTCGGCCATGACGAAGCGGCCATAGTCGCCGATTGGTGCGGTCGTTCGGGCATCGTTTTTGGTGGCCGCGCGGACATCGGTCACGACGCCGCCAACCGGGTCGTCCCGTTCGGTTGAAAATATGCTGATCCAGGTTGCTTGAAGGCATTGCAAAGCGCCCCGCTTTGCGCTCTACAAAAGGGGACACCAACAGGAGGGCGCACATGGCAAAAACTGGTCGCAAAGCAGGGGGCGGATTGGCTCGCCCCGTTCAACCATCACCGGAATTGGCGGCGATTACGGGCAGCGCGCCGCTTCCGCGCAGCCAGGTGGTATCCAAAATGTGGGACCACATCCGTAAGAACAACCTGCAAAATCCTCAAAACAAAAGAGAAATTCTCGCCGACGATAAGCTGAAGAAGATCTTCGGCAAGGACCGATGCAGCATGTTCGAGATGAACAAGCATCTGTCCAACCATCTGAAATAAGCCAGTCGCAAGGCGTGGCCGAGAAGGGGATCCGCCAACGCGGGTCCCCTTTTTCATGGTTGGCGAAGGCGAATCACCCTCGAAATCCGCTCTCAATCAGCCCGAAATCACCCGCGCCAGAGCGTGTCGAGCTTCTCGCGGATGACCGGATAGCCAAGATTGTCCGGGATCCTGACGTATTTTTCCCCCGCATCGTCTTCGACCCAGGGGGTAATCGGCGCGATTGCAAACGCCTCGGCATCGGCGTGCATGGCGTCGAAACTGGCGTGCTGCGCGAGCCGCTCGAGATTGCGGCGGGTGGGGAAGATCAGGCGCGCAGTGCCGCTGGTCTCGCGCTCCAGCGCTTGGGCTGCGGTGAGCCAGAAAGCGCCGCTGCATTCGCCCGCGATGACGTTTGGTTGCCAATCGCCGGCCGGTGCGCGGGCGAGGAAAAACACCGTGTCGAACCGGCGCGTGACATGAAAATTAGGTAACCAGCGGGCGAGGGGGGTTAAGGCATCGAGATCGAGCCCAAGCCCGGCATCGTCGAGCAGCTCGGCAAGTGGGCGGTCATCGACCAGCGCGGCTTGCATGGCGAGCGTGTCGTCTTGCGACGGCTGCGGCTCGACGCCGATCGCGATCGCGGTTTCCTCAATGGTCTCGCGGATCGCCGCCACCCGGGCCGCGCCGTCGGCATAGCCATGCGGTTCGGCCAGGCGGCGGTCGGCTTCGTCGATCCGGCCGCCGGGGAAGACCAAAGCCCCACCCGCAAAGGCCATGCCGCTGGCGCGCTCGGCCATTAGCAGCTCGGGCGGTCCGCCTGCCGCGCTTGCACGCACCACCACCAGGGTCGCCGCAGGGATCGGCTCATCTCTCATCGCCGCCATTCCCTAGGCCAGCGGCCATCAAAGAAAAAGGCCGCCAGCGTCGCGCCAGCGGCCTGTTTCACTGATGCGTTAAGCCTGCGAATGACTACATGCCGCTGACATTTTCTTCCGCTGCCGTCGCCCCGGTGGTGTTAAGCTCGTCGGTGGCGTTGCTTTCCTGATTGAGCTGCGCCGCCTGATTGCCGAGCGCCTCGGCCTCGGCGTCGTTGGCGGCGGCATTGGCCAGCGCGTCGAGATTGGCCGACACGTCCATGTTCTCGCTATTGTTGAGGGCGTCATTGTTGCTGCCGCTGCAGCCGACGAGAGCGAGCGATGCCGCTCCGGCCAGTGCAAAACCAAACTTGTTCATTTCAGGAAAACCCCTTCTTCGATCGCATTGTTACCGCGACAGACATAACAGGACTCGCGCGAGCAACGCCAGTGGGTCAAGCCGGGAGCGAATTGGCGGCCAACTTGAGACTCCCGGCCCAAGCGCCTATCTGAGCCGGGTCGGGGCAACTCGACTATGTCGGGAGAGTGTTAGGTGGAATAGGCATTTCGGACCCGGGGGGCAGTACCCCGGCGCCTCCACCATCAGCAGCGGACCAACGGCCTCATGCGCAGGCCTCCGCTGATGCTGATGGGGGCGAAATAGGATCGACGAGTGCAATAAAGGCCTGATTGCCGGCCGGCCTGAATGAGCCGTAAAACCGTTCATCACCACAAGTGCTAACGATAACGAAGCACTCGCAATTGCTGCGTAACTGACGGCCTAA
>NZ_JANMCO010000176.1:0-2377 GCF_031361285.1 Sphingomonas sp. | reverse complement strand
GGCCGAATTCACGACTATTCCTTATATGCGCGGAATGGTGGCGATGGCGCGGACCGACAATCCCGATTCGGCCAACAGCCAGTTCTTCATCATGTTTTCGCCCAACATCGCGCTGTGGGGCAAATACACCGTGATCGGCCGGGTGATGTCGGGCATGGATGCGGTCGACAAGATCGCGGTCGGCGAGCCGCCGGCCGACCCGACCAAGATTATCAGCGCGCGGCTTGGCGATGCAGCCATCGTTCAGGCGCCGGCGGCGGTTCCGGCTCCAGCGGCCGCGCCCGCGGCTGAAGCGCCGGTAACGCCCAGCGGCGGCTGATGCGCGTCGACCTCTTCGACTTTGAGCTCCCCACCGACCGCATAGCATTACGTCCCGCCCGGCCGCGGGATTCGGCGCGGTTGCTGAAGGTCGAGGGGGCGGAAATTTCCGATCACGGAGTGATGGACCTGCCGGCGCTGCTGCGGCCCGGGGACGTGTTGCTGTTCAACGACACCAAGGTCATCCCGGCGCAGCTCGAGGGGCGACGGGGAGAGGCCCGGGTGGGCGCCACGCTGCACAAGCGCGAGGGGCCGCGTAGCTGGTGGTCGTTCGTGCGCAACGCGCGGCGGCTGCATGTTGGTGACCGGGTTGAGTTCGGGTCGGGCGTTTCCGCGTCGGCAACGGAGCGCGGCGAGGACGGGGCGTTCCTGCTGCAATTCCATGGCGACGAGCCGGTGGAGTTGCTGCTCGCGCGCGCCGGGCGGATGCCGTTGCCGCCGTATATCGCCTCGAAACGCCCGGCGGATGAGGCGGACCGCGAGGATTATCAGACGATGTTCGCGCGGGAGGAAGGCGCGGTGGCGGCACCGACCGCCGCGCTGCACTTCACGCCGCGATTATTGGCGGCGCTGGAGGAGCGCGGGGTGGGCAGTGAAATGCTGACTTTGCACGTCGGCGCGGGGACATTTCTGCCGGTCAAGGCGGACACCATCGCCGAGCACCGGATGCACGCCGAATGGGGGCGGATCGACGCCGCGACCGCCGAACGGCTCAACCGTGCGAAAGCGGCAGGCGGGCGCCTGATTGCGGTCGGTACGACCTCGCTGCGCCTCGCCGAAAGCGCGGCGGACGAGGACGGGCAAATCCGTGCCTTCGAGGGCGACACAGCGATCTTCATTGCGCCCGGATATCGCTTCAAGGCGGTCGACGGCCTGGTCACCAACTTCCACTTGCCGCGCTCAACCCTGTTCATGCTGGTCAGTGCGCTGATGGGGCTCGACGTCATGAAAGCGGCCTACGCCCACGCGGTCGCGGAGGGGTACCGGTTCTACAGCTACGGCGATGCGAGCTTGCTGCTGCCACGATGGGCATCGTAGCTTTCCGAGGGCAACGCGGTATGGTGCCTCACCATGCTAACTAAGGTATCCGCGGCCTACAGTGCATTGCTCATCGTAGGGGCTGCTACCTTGATCCAGACATGGATTTTGGAAGACGGCCAACACTGGCCCGTCTGGGTTTGGATGCCTCTGGTCGCCATCGTGTTTTGGGCTTTGTGGGTCTTGCGAGACCCGCCCGATCCGAAAGCTAAAGTGTTTGATTTCAATCCGAAGCGCGGCGCATTCTATTTCTTGGCCGGCCTGGCGGTGTTTCCCCTTGTGGCGCTGATCGACGCTATATTTGGTGCCGAACTGACGTTCAATTCGATGCTGCTGTTTACGTTGTTCAGTTCAGTTCTAGCGGGGCTGATCGGCACGTTCACGGAACACACCGGCATGTGAGCGCGCTGCCTCTTCACCCCGCGAAATAGCCCCATAGCAACCGCGCGGTCATGCCGAGGGAGATGATTACCAGCAGCGGGCGGATCAGGCGGGCGCCGAATTTTAGCGCGGTGTGGCTGCCGAGGTAGCCGCCGAGCATTGCGCCGGCGGCCATGCACAGGCCCAAGAGCCAGAGCAGGTGGCCGCCGAGCGCGAACAATAAAACGCTCGCCACATTGCTGGTGAAGTTGAACAGCTTGGTGAGCGCGGTGGCCTTGGTCAGGCCGTAACCGCGCAGGGCGACCAGGCTGGTAGTGAAGAAAGTGCCGGTGCCGGGACCGAAGAAGCCGTCGTAAAATCCGATCGCGCCGCCCAATGGCGCGTAGCCGGCGGAACTGACGCGATGGTGGGCGTCGTCGTCGGTCATGCGCGGCGACAAGAGGATGTAGATCGCGGCGGCGACTAGCAGGATAAGGATGATCAGGTTGAGCAGGCGGGTCTGGATGAGCTGGACGACGATGGCGCCGCCGACCGCGCCCGCGAACACCAGCAGAACCGACAAGCGATTGGGGCGCCACTCGACCAGGCCGGAGCGCCAGTAATTCCTGAGCGCGGTGCCGCAGCCGAACATCGACTGGAG
>NZ_JANMCO010000167.1:0-1875 GCF_031361285.1 Sphingomonas sp. | reverse complement strand
AAGAAGGACTCGATCCTGACGCCTGCTGGCCGTTGCGGATGCGGGTGAGCATATCGCCCAGGGGATCGGTCATCGCCATTCGTCTTCCCTTACCAGCTCGACTTGGTCACGCCGGGAATCAGGCCCTTATTGGCCAATTCCCGAAGCATGATCCGCGACAAGCGGAACTTGCGATAATAAGCGCGTGACCGGCCGGTCAGCTCGCAACGGTTGCGAACCCGCGTGGGGTTCCCGTTGCGAGGCAGCTCGGCCATTTTCAGGCGCGCGATCAGGCGCTCGGTGTCGTCCTTCGACTCGTCGTTCGCGATCGCTTTCAGCTTCGCGTACTTCGCCGCATTCTTTTGGACGAGCTTCTTGCGCCGCTCGTTCTTGTTGATCGAACTCAGTTTCGCCATGACTTAAGTTCTTCTCCTGAAGGGGAAACCGCTTACGCGGCTTCCCGCTGCTCCTCTGCCGGGAAGGGGAAATTGAACAGGCGCAGCAGTTCGCGCGCCTCCTCATCCGACTTCGCCGTGGTGGTAATGATGACGTCCATTCCCCGGACCTTGTCGATCTCGTCGTAATTGATTTCGGGGAAAATGATCTGTTCCTTGAGGCCCATCGCATAATTGCCATGACCGTCGAACGACTTCGGGTTGAGCCCGCGGAAATCGCGAACCCGCGGCAACGCGATGGTCACCAGCCGGTCGAGGAATTCGTACATCCGCTCACGGCGCAGCGTGACCTTGCAGCCGATCGGCATGCCTTCGCGCAGCTTGAACTGGGCGATCGACTTCTTGGCCTTGGTGATCACCGGCTTCTGGCCGCTGATCAGCTGCATTTCGGCAGCCGCCGTCTCGACGCGCTTCTTGTCCTGGGTGGCGTCGCCGACGCCCATGTTGATCACGATCTTGTCGAGCTTCGGCACCTCGAGCTTGCTCTTGTAGCCGAAGCGCTCGATCATCGCCGGGACGATCCGCTCTTGATAATCGCCCTTGAGGCGCGGCGCGTATTTCTGCTCAGCCATGGATCAGCTCCCCCGACTTGGCCGCGACGCGGACCTTCTTGCCGTCGCGCGTTTCAAAGCGGACGCGGCTCGCCTTGCCGGTCTTGGGGTCCGCAATCGCGACCTTCGACACGTGCATCGGTGCTTCCTTGCGCTCGATCCCACCCTGCGGGTTGGTCTGCGACGGCTTGCGATGGCGGGCGTGGACATTGATGCCCGACACCACGACCTTCATTTCCTTGGGGATCGAGCGCACGACCTCGCCGGTCTTGCCCTTGTCCTTGCCGGACAGGATGACGACCTGGTCGCCCTTGCGGATTTTCGCGGCGGCCATGGTTACAGCACCTCCGGCGCAAGGCTGATGATCTTCATGTGCTTGCGCGCCCGGAGCTCGCGAACGACCGGGCCAAAGATACGAGTGCCGATCGGCTCCTCATTCTTGTTGACCAGCACCGCGGCGTTGGAATCGAAGCGGATCACCGAGCCGTCGGGACGGCGGATATCCTTGGCCGTGCGAACGATCACCGCGCGGTGGACGTCGCCCTTTTTCACGCGGCCGCGCGGCGCTGCTTCCTTGACGGAAACGACGATGATGTCGCCAACGCCAGCAGTGCGGCGCTTGGATCCGCCAAGCACCTTGATGCACTGAACGCGCTTCGCGCCGCTGTTGTCGGCAACCTCGAGGTTGGACTGCATCTGGATCATGGTTCGACCCTACTCTCTTTCAAATCTGCTCAGGCGTCGGCGCTGGCGTCGGCGTTAGCGGCGGTGTCGGCTTTGGCCGCGGCGTCGGCTTTGGCGTCGGCCTTGGCCTTGGCGTCGGCTTCGGCCTTGACTTTGGCCGGCTTCTTCGGTGTCGGCGGCGGCGCCTTGCCCTTGACCGGCTTGGG
>NZ_JANMCO010000165.1:0-2145 GCF_031361285.1 Sphingomonas sp. | reverse complement strand
GATGACCGTGCTGAGCGAAACCAGGAGTGGGGTGCCGCGGGTGCGGCGGTTGTGATACGAGAGCGGGTCTCACGGGCGAGGGGGAACGCCAATGGCCACCATTGCAAAAGGATTTACCGGGACCGAGTCGCGGATCGACGTCTTGTCAGGCACGCCACGGGCCCATGTGATCGACCGCTGGATTTTCGTGTTCATGGCGGCCTGGTTCATCGCTATCGTGTTGACCGGGTTCATCCCGGATTCGATCATGAAAATAGGCATGGTGCGCGCCGGAGCGCGGCCGCCGTTCCCGCCTGTGCTGCACATGCATGCGGTGCTGATGGGATCGTTCCTGTTGCTGTTGCTGACGCAAACGACCCTGATGGCGACCGGCCGGCGGGCGTTGCACATGAAGCTGGGTATCGCGGGGGTGGTCCTGGCGGTCGCTTTGGTGACGGTCGGCTTCGTCTTGGCGCCGACGATGTATCACGAGACCTGGAACGCGCTGCAATCGGCGCCGCCGAATGCGCGGGCGAAGTTGCAGGAAGTGGTCACGATCAAGGAGAACATCCTGCTGCTGCAGCTGCGGATCGGGATCTTGTTCCCGCTGTTCCTGGCGATCGGCATCAGGGCGCGAAGCGGGAATGCGGGGCTGCACAAACGGATGATGATCCTGGCGACGGTGATGGCGCTGCCGGCCGGCATCGACCGCATCGCCTGGCTGCCGACAACCATTCCAGCGAGCCCGTTGTCGGTGGATTTGTACACGATCCTGGCGATCTCGCCGATGCTGGTGTGGGATGTGGTCCGCAATCACAGCGTGCACCGGGCCTATTGGATCTGGTTCGCGGTGACGCTTCCGGTTGCAGTGGTCGTCAACCTGTTGTGGGACACGCCGGCGTGGCACGCCACCGCGCGGCAGATCATGGGCGTGGGTTAGGGCAGACGCTTAAACTTTGAAGGGGTGACCCTTCGTCCGGTGCGCAAGCGCCGCGACCCCCGTCCACCTGGGCGGGGGTTTTTCTTTAGGAGCAAGCAATGGGTTGGTGGTTCGGCCGCAAGGCGGCTCCGGACGCGCGGCCGTTCGCGCCGGATTGGCTGCGGACGCGCGAGGGCGAGGGCTTTGCCTTGTCCCGTGACGGCATGCGCGTCGATGTTGTGAGCAGCGGAAAGACCGCGGTGTATCGCGGCGGCGCCTGGGACGTGGGGACGCTCAATGGGTCGCAACTGGTCGTCGACGGCTTGAAAGTGGTCGGTTCGCGCGGCTCGGCTATTGAGGCCCCGGCGGGTGGATCCACGGTTGATTCCGAAGCCCGGACGGCGATTGGCCTGATCCTCGATGGACTGCGCCAGCATGGACTTATCGAAATGTAAGAAAAGCTATATTTTCCAGAAGGTTGATAGTGAATTTCGGACTATGTGAGGTTTTTTAGCAACAACTTGAATGAACAGTGACCTTGCGCGGATACAAGTGCTCTCATAATGTGTTCCGGCAGTTCAATTTCAGAACGCACGTGAAAGGGGACAATTATGCGCAAGCTCGCCATCGTAATGGCGCTCGCATCGACAGGGCTAACTACTCCGGCACTCGCTCTCGACCATTCGGGCTACGTCGGCATTGAAGCGGGTGGCATGATCGTTGAGGACACCGTGCTCGATTATACGAGTGCGAGCGTCACGATTCCTGACGCCATCGGCATCAACCATAAGCGCGGCTACGATGTCGACGCCATCGGCGGCTACGACTTCGGTTCGATCCGCGCTGAGCTCGAGCTCGGATATAAGCGCGCAAACCTCGACGATACCAAGATTGACGCGGCTTTGTCCGCGCCTTCGACCGCGCTCAAGTTCCCAACCGACGGGCGGGTTTCCGTTCTCTCGGGTATGGTCAATGCGCTGCTCGATTTCGGCGATGACAGTGCCTGGAACGGCTATGTCGGCGGTGGTGTGGGTTATGCCCGCGTCAAGTATTACGCTGATATTGCGGCGGGGGGGGCGATTGTCCGGGATAGCGACAGCGGCCTAGCCTGGCAGGCCATTGCCGGCGTGCGCTATGCGATCAGCCCGAACATGGATCTCG
Organism: Sphingomonas sp.; assembly: GCF_031361285.1. Taxonomy (GTDB): domain Bacteria; phylum Pseudomonadota; class Alphaproteobacteria; order Sphingomonadales; family Sphingomonadaceae; genus Sphingomicrobium. The sequence goes on along the minus strand of NZ_JANMCO010000165.1, from coordinate 86 downwards.
GCCTGAAATATCGCTTCTTCAACGTGAACAAGCTGAACTTCAGCGGCAGTGACGGAGAACGCTTGCCGTTCGAGCTTGACGGTCGT
>NZ_JANMCO010000116.1:0-1563 GCF_031361285.1 Sphingomonas sp. | reverse complement strand
AAGGGCCGGGCGCGCTATCCGTTCGTGCCGGCGAAGAAGCCGGACAATCCGGGCGCCTGAAACCAACGGCGTCAAGACTCAAATCAAGGAGACAAAAATGATTCATGTAATTGCCGTCATCACCGCCAAGCCCGGCCGGCGCGAGTCCATCCTTTCGCTGTTCCGTGCCAACGTCCCCGCGGTCAGGGCCGAGAAAGGCTGCATCGAATACGGCGCGGCCGTGGATGCCGAAAACGCGCTGCCCTTCCAGACCAAGTGGGGCCCCGATACTTTCCTCGTGGTCGAGAAATGGGAAAGCATGGACGCCCTCAAGGCGCACGCCGCCGCGCCGCATATGGCCGCCTATGGCGCCAAGGCGAAAGAGTTCATCGCCAGCCGCGTGATCCACATCCTGCAACCCGCCTGAAAACCGGGACAGACCACGTTTTAAAACGTGGTCTGTCCCTGATTTTGCGAAACACCGTCCTTTGGATGATTGCGGTGGCGCGCCCGCGTGCCTAGCTTTGCAGGCATGACCCGCACCGAACTGCTCCAGATCATGCCGCGCGCGACCGCCAATGCGGACGCTTTCCTGCCGCCGCTGGAAGCCGCGATGGCCGAGTTCGGCATCGACACGCCCGCGCGGCAGGCGGCGTTCCTCGCGCAGGTCGCGCACGAAAGCGAGCAACTTTCCGCGCTGGAGGAAAGCCTGAACTACCGGCCGCAGGCGATCCTCGACACGTTCAATACCAGCACCCACAAGCGCTTCACCGAGGAGCAGGCGGAAATGTACGGGCGCACGCCGGCGCATCCCGCCGACCAGCGCATGATCGCGAGCGTCGCCTACGCGAACCGCGGGGGCAATGGCGACGTGGCGAGCGGCGACGGCTGGACGTTCCGGGGCGCGGGCCTGATCCAGCTCACCTTCCGCAGCAACCAGGAAGCCTGCGCGGATCATTTCGGGATTCCCCGCGCCGAAATCGGTGCATGGTTGCGCACGCCCGAGGGCGCATGCCGCTCGGCGGCGCGGTTCTGGCAGATTGGCGGGCTGAACGAGCTGGCCGACGCCGGGGACTTCGTGCGCATCACGGTGCGCATCAACGGCGGCCTCAATGGCCAATCCAATCGCGTCGCGCTGTGGGGCTCCGCCCGCGAGGTGATGGGCGTGGCCTGACGCGGAGGGACCGCTGCTAAGTGCGGTTGGCGACGCCCGAGCGGGGCCCGAGGAAATACCACAGGATCAGTCCCACCACCGGCAGCAGCACCACCAGCACGATCCACAGCGCCTTCTTCTCATTCGAGGCGCCGCTCTGAAAGATACTGATGATCGCCCAGACGTCGCCGATGAGGATCAGCAGCCCGAGTATTCCGTTGTATGGCATGTTCATCATGGCAGTCTCCTGATGAGGCCATGGTAAGAACCCGCGGGACTACGGGTCTGTGCGGCAACGCACTATTGCCGGAAGCGATAGTGGCTGCGATTCAGATAGGCGGTGATTTCCTCGAGCTCCCGCGCGGTGAATTTGCGGTCGGTCAGCCGCCGGATCGACCGGCTGGGCAGCGCCGGTGCCCGCATGGCCCAGG
>NZ_JANMCO010000077.1:0-12245 GCF_031361285.1 Sphingomonas sp. | reverse complement strand
CATCTGGCTGACGGTCTGGGCGGAGATGGGGAGGCCGGTGGCGGGCGAGTAAGGCACGCCGACGCGCGCCCACAGCAGCCGCATGTAATCGTAGATCTCGGTCACCGTGGCGACGGTCGAGCGCGGGTTGCGGCTGGTCGTTTTTTGCTCGATCGAGATCGCCGGGGAGAGGCCGTCGATATGCTCGACATCGGGCTTCTGCATCATCTCGAGGAACTGGCGGGCATAGGCCGACAGGCTTTCGACATAGCGGCGCTGACCCTCGGCATAGATGGTGTCGAAGGCGAGGCTCGATTTGCCCGAACCGGACAGGCCGGTGATGACCGTTAGGCTCTCGCGCGGGATCTCGACGTTGACGCCCTTGAGGTTGTGCTCGCGCGCGCCGCGGACGGATATGTGAGTAAGCATGATCGGGCGTTTGTTCCAGCTATGTTCTAATTATGCAAGGCCCACGCGAAGGTCAACGCGGCGAATAAAGAGATGGGTGCTGGGGCCGCGCCGCGCAACCGTCGGCGGCATTCCTCGATAGGGGCTGGACGCCTGCCGCCGGGTAATTGATGATGGCCGCGGGCGCGGCAGCCCTGCCGTCGCAAGAGAATCACATTACAGGCCAGGGGGATTGTCATGACCAATCGGCGTTCGAAGTTCCGCGACGGCGTGCGCGCTGTGGCCACCCTGTTGGCCGCGTCGAGCGCGCTGGCGGCGGTGTCGGCGGCGGCACAAATCGCCACGCCGGCGCGACCGGTTACCGATCCCCGAAGCATCGTTTCGCCGAGCGATCCGCAGGCGGCCCCGGTGCCGATCGACGATCTCGTCTTTTCGCGTAGCGCCCTCGACGCCAGCTGGAGCGCCGATGGCAGGCAATTGTTCGTGTCGACCAACCTCACCGGCCGTTACAACATCTGGCGCGCCGACGCCGCCGGTAGCTGGCCTATCCAGCTGACCCAGTCGGACGACAATCAGGCGGGATTCGCCACCGCGCCGAACGGCCGCACGCTTTATTTCACCCAGGACAAGGGCGGCAACGAGCAATATGACGTCTATGCGGTGCCGACGGCGGGGGGTGCGGTTCGCAACCTCACCAACACGCCCGATTTGCGCGAATCCTCGCCGCTCGTGGCGCCCGATGGCCGGGCGATGGTGTTTTCGACCAAGCGGAGCAGCGCCGGCCAACTCAACCTCGCGGTCATGGACCTGGCCACCGGAAAAGTCCGTTCACTGACCGACGAAAGCGATTCGCAATGGCGCTGGAGCCCGGTCGCCTGGATCGTCGGCGGCCGCGCCATGATCGCTAACCGAAGCTTTGCCGACGAGACGGCAAGCGAGGTCTGGCGGGTCGATGCCGCAACCGGCAAGGCGGTGCGGCTGCTGGGCAAGGCCGGAGTCGTCTATCAGGCGACGGGCGCGACGCGCGATGGCGCGACGATCGCGCTGACCACCAATGAAACCACCAAGCAATTGCACGCGGCGGTCTTCCAGTCGCGCCCGGGATTGATCAGAACGCTCAAGCCGACGCCATGGGAGCAGGTGAGCGGGGCGGTGAGTCCCGATGGCCGATCGATGGTTGTGTCCGTCAGCGACGATGGGCGTCAAAGGCTCGAGCTGGTCAATCTGGCAACGCTCGCCGAGCGGCCGCTGGCCTTGCCGACCGGGGTCAACGAGACCGTTGGAACGCAGCCGTTCACGCCGGATTCGCGCCGCTTGCTGGTGAATCATTCGGGAGCCGATAGCCCGGCTGAGCTGCAGTCGTTCAATATCGCCGCCGGGCGGGGCACCCCGGTCACGCATCTCGCCATGGCGAGCCTGGTGCCCGATCATCTGCCGAAATCGCGCATCGTCACCTATCGCAGTTTTGACGGGACGCCGGTCAGCGCCGTGGTCACGCTGCCGTTCAACCTCAAGCGCGACGGGTCCAATCCGGCGGTGGTGTTTCCGCATGGCGGTCCGACCGGGCAGACTACCGATAGCTTCAGCCGGACCGCGACCGCGCTCGCCAGCCGCGGCTATTTTGTCATCCAGCCCAATCCGCGCGGGTCGACCGGCTACGGGCTCGCCTTCCAGAAAGCGAATTACCAGGATCTCGGCGGCGGCGATCTCAAGGACGAGCTCGCGGCCAAGCAATTCCTGCTCGATTCGGGCTACGTCGATTCCAAACGGGTCGGCATCACCGGCGGCTCTTACGGGGGATATATGACGCTGATGGCGATCGGCCGGGCGCCCGATGCCTTCGCCGCGGCGGTGTCGCTGTTCGGGATCATCGACTGGCGCACGATGTGGCTGCACGAGGACGCCTTGCTCCAAGCCTATCAGAAGAGCCTGCTCGGCACGCCGACGGACTTTCCCAAGGTCTACGACGCGTCATCGCCGCTGACCTATATCAATGCGGTCAAAACCCCGCTCCTTGTCCAGCAGGGCGAGAACGATATTCGCGTTCCCGCCGGGCAGGCGCGGCAGGTCGTCGAGGCGTTGAAGGCCAAAGGCAATGTCGTCGACTCGGTCTTTTATCCGGAAGAAGGCCACGGCTTCTACAAACGCGAGAATCAGCAGGATTCGTTGAAGCGCACGGTTGAGTGGTTCGACAAATATTTGAAAGGCGCGCGCTAGGCACGGCGCAAGAGGTGCTCCGCGACCGCCTCATAATGCGGGCCGTGGCGGGAGAGGTGGCTTTCGTAGAGGGTGAAACTGGTCACCGCGAATGGCGGCGCGGCGAGGGCTCGGTTGCGCTCAAGAAAAGTCTGGGCGGCTGCGGCGCTGTGGCGGTTGCCGCGAGCCAGCGTAATGTGGGGGTGGAAGGCGCGATGCTCGGGCTCGAGGCCGTCTGAAACGCAGGCGCGTTCGACCTTGGCGGCGAGCGCGGCGACCGGTTCCCTGGGCTGGACGCCGGCCCATAAGGCGCCGCGGCTGCGCTGTTCGAACAGGCCGACGCCGCTGACGCTGATTTCGAACGGATCCGAGCGAATGCGGGTCAGCGCGAGGGCGATGTCGTCGGCGAGCGGCCGGTCGACTTCGCCGATGAAGCGCAGGGTCAAATGCAATTGATCGTCGCCGACCCAGCGCAATGCGGGCGAATTCGCCATCGCGTCGATCAACAGATCGCGGACGGCGGCGGGCGGGCGGATAGCGACGAACAGGCGGTGCATGCTGGGTCATTGCGATGAACAAAGCGACGAAGCAATCCGCTCGAGGTCGTTGGATTGCCGCGTCACCTTCGGCTTCTCGCAAAGACGGCATCGAGCCCTCTTGTCGTGTTTCGCTTGAAGTCGCCTCGGGCATCCACGATATATCCCGGGTGTGAAGGGCATTTCGCCCTACGCAAAGGAGATGAGATGGCAAACCCCTTCGACCCGCGTCAGCCGGCCGTGAATGCTGCCGCTGTCAGTGTTCCGCACGCCGCCCGCGATGTGGGCCTGCGGTCCTACATGCTGTCAGTGTACAATTATATGGCGTCGGGCGTGCTCTTGACTGGCATCGTCGCGATGCTGTTCGCGCCTTATGCCCAGAACGCTTTGTTCAACCAGGCCGGGACGGGCATGAACCCCTTGGGCTGGATCGTTACACTGGCGCCGCTGGGCTTCGTCATGGCGATGAGCTTTGGCCTCAACCGGATGTCGACCGGCACGCTCCAGCTTTTGTACTGGGCGTTCGCGACGGTGATGGGCCTGTCGATGTCGACGATCTTCCTGGCCTATACGGGCACGTCGATCGCGCAGACCTTTTTCGCGGTTTCGGCCGGTTTCGCCGGCCTCAGCCTGTGGGGCTACACGACCAAGAAGGATCTGAGCGCCTGGGGCACCTTCCTGATCATGGGCGTCGTCGGCCTGATCGTGGCGATGGTGATCAACATGTTCCTGCAGTCACCGGGCATGGGCCTGGTGATCAGCGCGCTGGGCGTGCTGATTTTCGCTGGCCTGACCGCCTACGACACACAGAAGATCAAGAGCATGTACGATTATGTCGCCGGCACCGACATGATGGGCAAGACCGTCATCATGGGTGCGCTCAACCTCTACCTCGACTTCCTCAACATGTTCCTGTTCCTGCTAAGGTTCATGGGCGACCGCCGCTAAGGCTTCGCCAGGTCGACAAAAAAGGAAGGGCCGGCGGAGCGATCCGCCGGCCCTTTTCTTTTGGGCGCTTAGCTCAGGGCGTTAGTCGAGCATGCTTGCCGGTACAGTCCCGCCGTTGGCGGCGAGTTGGCGCATGACTTCCTTGTGCAGCCAGATATTCATTTCGGCGCTGCCGTCCTTGACCCCGGTATAGCCGAGCTCGGTGGCCAGCTCCTCACGGTTGGCAAGGTCCGAATCGATGTCGAGCAACTTGAGAAGATCGACGATCGAGGTCCGGTAGTTGAGGTCGGGATTGCCCTTCGATGCGGCGATGCTGGTGAGGACCTGCTCGACATCGACCGTTTGCGGTTGCTCGAGGGTCGGGGCGGGCTGCGATTGCGCAATCTCGCCACCGGCCGGCACTGGCTCGGGCGCCGGGGTAGTGGCGACGGTCTTGTGGCCGAAGACCGCGTCCTTGATGCGACTGAAAATACTCATTGTCGGTCTCCTTGGTTGATCCGCCCCCCGGCGCTCAGCGACCCAGGTATTTCCCCGCCGCTCCAATCAGACTCCCCAGAATATCTTCCTGCTGCGACGCGTGCTTGCCACCGGCGTGCGTCGCCGGTTCGCCGCCGAGCAAACCCCCGAGCATGCCGCCGAGGCCGCCTTCGCCGTGGGAGGCATTTTTCATCACATAGCCGGCCGCCGCCATGGCCAGCATCGGCAGCATCTTTTTCAGGAGCGACGGTTCGACCCCGGACTGCGCGGCTGCCTGGGCGGCGACGGCGCGGCTGCCGTCTTTCGAGCCGAAGATCTGGCCGAGGATCTGGTTGCCCTTGTCGACTTCGGTCGGTTCGTTCGACGTGACATTGTCGAGCAGGGCGCCGCCACCAAGGCTGCTGATGGTCTCGAGCAATCTGCCGAGGCCGCCCAGTCCGCCGAGCGCCGAAGCCGAGCCAACGTCCGCCGATTGATCGGCTGGAGCAAGCGCCGCCGGCGCCGCGGGTTGCTGGATACCCGACAGAATCGACGGCATCAGCGCCGCCGCGCCCGCCTCGGCGGTTGCCGGATCAATACCAAGCTCGCGCGAGATCGCGCCGATCGCATTGGTCTGCTGCAGCATTTGATTGATATCCATCGAAGTCACTCCTGCTCCATGGCAAAGTCATTCACGAGTATGCCGGCGTGCCGGTCGTGAGTCCAAAAGCAAACGCGTCAGGCAGCGATATGACGACGAACGAAATTTTGAGCGTGATGCGCCAAATGGTGACGCGCCAAATGGTGACGCGGTTGTCACTGACGATCCTCTTGGTGTCCTGCACCCAGGCGCCTTCAATGCCTTTGATGGGATAAGTCAATGGTGCCCGTGGCATAGGGTTCAACGGACCAGGCCGACATTGGCGGACCGGGGAAGCAACCCGGCATTGCGACGATTGGCGGTCCGCCGGGACATTGGTAGAAGACAGCGTGCGCCAAGCGATCGGGAGGTTTTGATGTGTGATGACGACAACCATCAGGGATATGTTGCCGACACGTCTTTGACCCGCCGATCGGCTATCTTGACGATTTCATCGGTCGCCGCGGTCGCCGGCCTGCCGAGCGCGACGGTGGCCGCCAATGTGACGGAACGGGACGTGATGGTCCGGACCGGCGACGGTATGGCGGATGCGGCGATGTTCCATCCGGCGGGGGCGGGGTCCTGGCCCGCCGTGCTGATGTGGCCCGATATCCTTGGCCTCAGGCCGGCGTTCCGCGACATGGGGCGCCGGTTGGCGGCAGCCGGGTACACCGTGCTGGTCCCGAACCCTTTTTACCGGACCAGGCGCGCCCCGGTCGTTACCGGCGCGTTCGACTTCAACGACCCCAAACAGCGCGACGCGATCATGAGCTTGCGGGCGACCTTGACTGACGCCGGGATCGCCAAAGATGCGGCGGCATTCATTACTTTCCTCGACCGGCAGAGGGCAACCAACCGCCGCAAGGGGGCCGGGGTGCAAGGCTATTGCTTCAGCGGCCCGTTCGCCTTTCAAACCGCCGCCGTCCGGTCGGACCGTATCCGCGCGGTCGGCACCTTCCATGGCGGCGGTCTGGTGACCAAGGAAGCGAGCAGCCCGCATTTGCTCATCCCGAAAACCAAAGCGAGCTTCGTCGTCGCGATCGCGCGCAACGATGACCAGAAGCAGCCCGACGCGAAGGGCATATTGAAGGCGAGCTTCGCCGCGGCCAAACGGCGGGCGGTGGTCGAGGTTTTTCCCGCCGACCATGGCTGGTGCGTCCCGGGCAGCCAGACCTATGACCAGCCGTCGGCCGAGCGAGCCTGGGCCGAACTGCTGCGTCTCTATCGCACGCGACTAGTCTGATCGCAGCGCCAGCCGCGCGGGTCAGGCGGGCTGGGGCTGTGGCTGGGCGGCGGCGATCAAAGCGGCGTCGATGTCCTTGGCCCGGCGATAGGCATCGCGGTCGGTGACCCGGGCGACATAATCGGTGAACACCGGCGTCGGTTCGAGCAATTTGAACTGCAGCATGAACCCGACCATGGCGCCGACGAACAGATCGGCGGCGGTGAACCGATCACAGGTGATGAACGGCTTTTTGGCCAGATTGGCTTCCAGCGTGGCGATGGCACGATCGAACGAGCCATAGCCGAACATCCGCTGTTTTTCGGCATCCGGTTCCCAGCCGGCCGCCTTGTTGCTGAACGCCGCCTCAATCGGACCCGAAGCGAAGAAAATCCAGCGGTAATAATCGGCGCGGTCGGCGGGCGGCGGCGCCAGATTGGCCTGCGGGAAGGCGTCGGCGAGGTAGCAGCAGATCGCCGCGACTTCGGTCACCACCCGGCCGTTGTGCTGGATCGCCGGGACCTTGCCCATCGGATTGATCGACAGATAGGGTTCCTGCTTGAGGGTGGTGGCGTAATCGAGAATCACGGTCTCGTAGGGCTCGCCGACCTCCTCGAGCATCCAGCGGACGGTCTGCCCGCGCGACTGGGGGTTGGTGTAGAATATGAGATCGGCCATTCGACTCTCCTTTGTGCGAGAACAAAGCAAGAACTAGCGCATCTTCAGTGTCGGCTCAACCGCGTTCGCCGCGACTGGCTGGCTGGGTTACCGTTCCGCCGCGTTCGCCAGCTGTCTCGTCACGCTTGGCGCGGAACTCGCTGTCGTCGCTCCAGTTGGGCCAATCCTTGCTGTTGGCCAGCCGCCAGCCGACACCGTGCAGTAGCTCGGCGTCTTTCGCCATGCCGCTGAAGTCCCAGTCCGGCGAATATTCATCGGCCGGCTGGTGGTACATTTTCGACGTGTAATTTTCGGCCCATGCCCTGGCCCGCGGAACACCGCCGGTGAGCAGATCCTCGCCGGGCGTGAAGGTCAGCGCCGGGACACCAGCCTTGGCCATGGTGAAGTGGTCGGATCGATAGAAGGTGCCGGCGGCGGCGCGCGGGTCTGGCGAGAAGCGCCGCCCGCGCTTCGCCCCTTCTTCGATGAGCAGGTCGAGCAGACCGAATTTCTGATTGCCGCGGACCGAGAAATCACGCGCCGGGCCCAGCACGCCCAGCACGTCGGTGTTGATGACGCCCGCCGTTTTGCCAATCGGGTAAAGCGGGTTGGCGGCATAATATTCGCTGCCGAGAAGGCCTTTTTCCTCGGCCGTGACAGCCAGGAACACAACCGAGCGCTGCGGCCGCGGCCCGGCGGCAAAGGCGCGCGCCTGCTCGATGAGTTGGGCAAGCCCGGTCCCATTGTCGATCGCGCCATTGTAGATGCGGTCGCCGGTGGCGTCGGGTAGGCCGATGCCGAGATGGTCCCAGTGGGCAGTGTAGATCACGGTTTCGTCGGGGCGTGTCTTGCCGGGGACGATGCCGACGACATTGTGCGAGGTGATGACGTCGGTCCGCGCGTCGCCGCGCACATTGAGGCTCGCCTTCAGCAAGACGGGCCGGAAGTCGCGGCGCCTGGCAGCCGCCTTCATCGCTTCAAAGCTGGTGCCGGAAGCGGCAAAGAGCTGCGCGGCGAGATCGCGCTGGATCCAGCCTTCGAGGAGCGGATGCACGGCCGCCGGGTCGCGGCGAACGATATCGAACATCGCGTTGGTGTTTGAATTCTTGACCGTTGCCCAACCATAGCTGGCCGGATCGGTTTCGTGGATGACGAGAACGCCCTTGGCGCCCTGCCGCGCGCCTTCTTCATATTTATATGTCCAGCGGCCGTAATAGGTCATCGCCTTGCCGCCAAAGTCACCGCGCATTGGATCAGTGGTCGCGCCTTCGAAGTCCGGATCGTTGACCAATAGAACGATGATCTTGCCGCGAACGTCGACGCCTTTGAAATCGTCCCAATTCCTTTCCGGCGCCTTGACGCCATAACCGACGAACACCAGCGGCGCGTCAGCGATGGCGATGGCTTTTTCACCATTGGTCGGCGCGCGTACGGCGATTTGCTCGCCTTGCGTCAACGCGATTTGCTTGCCGGCGATGGCGACGCTGACTTGCGGGTTGGCGATGAATTCCGAACGCAATAGCGGCACCGCCTGGGTCCATTGCCGCTTGCCGTTGACGAGGTCGCCGCCGGGCTGAACGCCGGACGCTCGCAGTTGATCGGTAAGATATTGGACCGTCTTGGTTTCACCAGCGGTTGCCGGGCCACGGCCTTCGAAGGCGTCGGAGCCGAGGATTTGCACATGGTGCGCCAATCGCTGCGGGCTGAAGGTGGCGGCGGGCTGAGCGGCGAGAGGGGCGGCGACCAGCGCCAGGGCGCTGGCCGCAAACAAATGGATGCGAGTCATTTTGATACCATCTCCTGATCGAATGGCCGTCCATTAGGCACGACGAACCGGGCCGGAAAGGGTTTCCTTTGGGCGGCCGGGATTACGGTGCCGGTTGTGCCTTGCCGCGATATTTGTCGAACCAGGCGATGATCGCCGATGCCTTGGCCGCCGACTGCGACGGGCGCGAGGCAATGCCGCCGTGGCTGGCGCCCGGGACCTTAACGAAGGCGGTCGGCACGCCGCGCAGCTGGAGGGCCGTGTAATATTGCTCGGCTTCACTGTCGGGTGTGCGATAATCCTCGCTGCCGACCACCACCAGCGTCGGGGTTTTGACGTTGCCCACCAGGCTAAGCGGCGAGCGCGCCCAATAGCCCTGCGGATCCTCCCACGGTTTCTTGGCGAACCAGTAAGGCGAGTAGACGATGGCGCCGTCCGACGTCAGCGCGAAGCTCGACCAGTTGATCACCGGCTTCTGGGTGGCGGCGGCGCGGAAGCGGTCGGTCTTGCCGACAATCCACGCGGTTAACACCCCGCCGCCCGAGCCGCCGGTCACGAACAGATTGGCGGGGTCGACGTAGCCGGTCGCAATCGCCGCATCGACGGCGCTCATCAAATCGTCGTAATCGTGGCCGGGATAGGCCTTGTCGATCTTGTTGGCGAACGCCTCCCCGTAGGAGGTCGAGCCGCGCGGGTTGGTGTAGAGTACGACGTAACCGGCGGCGGCATAGAGTTGATCGTCGGTCGAAAAAGTCGGGCCATAAGCGGCGAACGGGCCGCCATGAATTTCGAGGATTAACGGATATTTGCGCGCCGGGTCGAACCCGGGGGGCGTCACCAGCCAGGCGTCGATCGGGCGCTGGTCGAAGCTCGAGGTTACCGGCAGCTGGTTGACTTTGCCGAGCGCCTTGCCGCCGAGCAGGCTGGAGTTGAGATCGGTCAGCCGGCGCACGGCGCCAGTACCGCTCGTGATGCCGACGTCGGACGGTCGGGTCGGGTCGCCGACGGTAAGCGCGACCTGACCATTGCGCGAGAGGCTGAAATCGCCGCCGCTATATGGCCGGTCGAGGCCGCTGCCGGTGAGGCCGGTGGCGACGGTGCGAACGGCGCCATCGAGGCCGACGCGCGCGACGCGTACGCTGCCGTGCTCGTCGTAGCTGACATAGATCGACCGGCTGTCGGCTGCCCATAGCGGATTGCCAACCGCGCGGTCGAGGCCGGCGGTCAGCACTCGCTTGCCCGAGCCGTCGAGGTTCATCACCGACAGCTGGCTGTTCTGGTAGCCAAGCTGCCGATCGTCGAAGCCGGTCCAGGCGATCTGCCGGCCGTCGGGCGAGACCAGTGGCGCATTGTCGGGGCCGACGCGGCCGGTCAGCGCAACCGGGGCGCCACCGTCGATCGACAAGCGATAGATTTCGCTTTCCAACGGCTGGCGTTCCCAATCCTTCGACAAGTTGGCGCTGAACAGGATGGCGCGGGAGTCGGGGGTCCAGGAGATTGGGCCGCCGGCATTGGTCGCGCCAAAGGTCAATTGGCGCGGCGCGCCGCCATCGGCCGGCACCCAGAATAATTGGCTATAGCCGGGCTTCAGATAGCCGGCGCCGTCGGCGCGATAGGTGACGGCGTTGATAATTTCGAGCGGGTCGGCCCATTTCGCTCCTTCGGGCTTGGCTGGCGCCTTGCCCAGGGTCATCCAGTCGTCGGGAACGAACATGCCATAGGCAATGCGGCGGCCGTCGGGCGACCAGGTGATGGAATCGGGGCTGTCAGGCAGACCAGTAACCCGCGCCGTCTCGCCGCCGGCCATCCAGCGGACGAACAGTTGCGCGCCGCCGCCTTCGGTCGTCGACACATATGCCAGGCGGGTGCCGTCGGGCGACCAGCGCGGGTTGCTGTGGGAACCGGTGCCCGTGACCAGCGGGGCCTGTTGCCCGGTCGCTGTGTCGATCAGCCAGATACTGGCCCGGGCGCGATCGGTCATGATGTCGTTGGCCAGCCGGACATAAGCGATGCGGCGCCCGTCGGGGCTGATCTGCGGATCGCTGGCGACCGACAGGTCGAACAAGTCTCGGCCGGCGAAGGTCGCGTTGGGGCCACCGGCGGGAGCCGCCAGCGCGGCCGTCGAACATCCCACGGCCAGCGCGGCCAACGCGAATCGCCAAGTCGTCATGAATTCCTCCCGGATTGATCGGGGAGAAAGGCGGAAAGCGCCTCGCCGCGCAAGTCCCTACTGCGGATCACGCCTTGGCTTTTGGATCCTTGACCTTGACCTTGGTCGCGGCCCTGGCTTTGGCCCGGCTGACCTTGGGCGGGGCCGGCGTGATCTCGAACGCCGGGGCGTTGTCCTTGATCCGGACCTTGACCTCGCCGCCGTTGACCAATTTGCCGAACAGCAATTCCTCGGCCAGCGGCTGCTTGATCTTCTCCTGCACCAGCCGCGCCATCGGGCGGGCGCCGTAGAGCTTGTCGTATCCGCGGGTCGTCAGCCAGGCGCGCGCCTCATCGTCCAAATCGATGTGGACGTTGCGGTCGGCCAGCTGAAGCTCGAGCTGGAGGATGAACTTGTCGACCACGCGGGCAACCACCGCCGGCGGCAAATACGAGAAGGGCACGATCGCATCGAGCCGGTTGCGGAATTCGGGCGTGAACATCTTCTTGACCGCATCCTCCTGCGCGTCCTCGCGATCCATGGCGCCAAAGCCGATCGAATCCCGCGCCATGTCGGACGCGCCGGCGTTGGTGGTCATGACCAGGATGGTGTTGCGAAAATCGACGGTCTTGCCGTGGTGATCAGTCAACTTGCCGTGGTCCATGACCTGCAGCAGGATGTTGAACAAATCGGAGTGCGCTTTTTCGATCTCGTCCAATAGCAGCACGCTGTGCGGATGCTGGTCGACCGCGTCGGTCAGGAGCCCGCCCTGGTCGAAGCCCACATAGCCAGGCGGCGCGCCGATCAGTCGGCTGACCGAATGGCGCTCCATATATTCGGACATGTCGAAGCGCTGCAGGGGAATCCCGAGGACCGAAGCCAATTGCCGCGCCACTTCGGTCTTGCCGACGCCGGTGGGTCCGGAGAACAAATAGTTGCCGATCGGCTTGTCGGGTTCGCGCAGGCCGGCGCGCGACAATTTGATCGCCGAGGCCAGTTTCTCGATCGCCAAATCCTGGCCGAACACGACGCGCTTCAAGTCCGTTTCCAGATGCTCGAGCACCTGCTTGTCGTCGGCCGACACCGATTTCGGCGGGATGCGCGCGATGGTTGCGACCACCGCTTCGATCTCCTTGGTGGTGATGATTTTCTTGCGGCGCGACGGCGGCACCAGCATCTGCATCGCGCCGACCTCGTCGATGACGTCGATCGCCTTGTCGGGCAGCTTGCGGTCGTGGATGTAGCGGGCCGAGAGTTCGACTGCGCTTTTGATCGCGTCGGCGGTGTAG
>NZ_JANMCO010000026.1:0-2452 GCF_031361285.1 Sphingomonas sp. | reverse complement strand
AATGACGAGCATGCGCTGACCATCGTCCGCGACATCGTCAGCACGCTCGGCGCGGAGGAGGGGGCTCGCGTAGAGCTGCGCGAGCCAAGGCCGCCGCTGCACGACGCCGAAGAGCTCTACGGCCTGATCCCGGCCGACGTGCGCGAACCCTTTGACGTCCGCGAGCTGATCGCGCGGATTGTCGACGGGTCCGAGCTGCACGAGTTCAAGGCGTTGTACGGCAGCACGTTGGTGTGCGGCTTCGCCCATATCTGGGGGATGCCGGTGGCGATCCTCGCCAACAACGGGGTCCTGTTCTCCGAGAGCGCGGTCAAGGGCGCGCACTTCATCGAGCTGGCGTGCCAGCGCCGCATCCCCTTGCTGTTCCTGCAGAATATCTCGGGCTTCATGGTCGGCGGGAAGTATGAGGCGGAAGGGATCGCCAAGCACGGCGCAAAGCTGGTCACTGCGGTCGCCACCGCGCAGGTGCCAAAAATCACCGTACTGATCGGCGGCAGCTTCGGCGCCGGCAATTACGGCATGGCCGGGCGGGCCTACAGCCCACGCTTCCTGTTCACCTGGCCCAACAGCCGCATCAGCGTGATGGGCGGTGAGCAAGCGGCGTCGGTGCTGGCGACGGTCCACCGCGACGCCGACAAATGGACGGCCAAGCAGGCCGAAGCCTTCAAGCAACCGATCCGCGAGGATTATGAAGCGCAGGGCAACCCGTGGCACGCCACCTCGCGGCTGTGGGACGACGGCATCATCGACCCCGCCCAGACCCGCGACGTGCTCGGCCTGGCCTTCGCCGCCTGCCTCAATGCGCCGATCCCGGAAAGGCCGCAGTTCGGCGTGTTCCGGATGTGATGATGATTTTCACTTTCCTTCTCGCCGCCCAAGTTTCCTCCGGCCAACTCCCCCCGGCCCAACCGATTCCGTCGCCCGACTTCGAGAGCGCCGATGTGATGGCGCCTATCCAGCAATTGCTTGCGGCGTTCGCGGCGGGGGATTCCGCGGCGATGCTGCGGCTCGTCTATTCTGACGGCCGGGTGACGGCGACCGGCACGCGCGCCAGCGGCAGCGGCCTTCGCCAACAGAGTTGGACCGAGTTCGCACAGCGTGTGACGCCCGACGGCCGATTTACGGAAACCATCAGCGACCCGGCGATCGAAGTCGATGGCGATATCGCCATGGTCTGGGCGCCGTTTGTTGTTCGCGTCGGCGGCAAGGTCACCAATTGCGGCACCGACCATTTCGACCTGGTGCGGGACAATGGCGTGTGGAAGGTCATGAACCTGACCTTCTCGTCGCGCGTGACCGGCTGCCCGGCAGAATGATCCGCATCGCCTGAATGACCAAGATTAGAGCTGACCAATTGCTTGTTGCGCGTGAGCTTGCGGAGAGCCGCACCAAAGCTCAGGCGCTGATCCTCGCCGGCTCCGTCTACTCGGGTGACCGGCGCGTCGCCAAGGCGGGTGATTTGTTGCCCGAGGATGCGCCGCTGGAGGTCAAGGGGCGCGACCATCCGTGGGTGTCGCGCGGGGGCGTCAAGCTTGACCATGGACTGACCCATTTCGGGTTCGATGTGACGGGCGCGGTGGCACTCGATGTCGGCTCTTCGACGGGCGGGTTCACCGACGTGCTGCTGAGCCGCGGCGCGGCCAAGATCTATGCAGTCGACGTCGGCACCAACCAGTTGGCGTGGAAGCTGCGGCAGGACCCGCGGGTGATCGTCCACGAGCAGACCAACGCGCGTTATCTCGACGCCACGATCGTCCCCGAGCTGGTCAATGTGGTAGTGTGCGACGCGAGCTTCATCGGCTTGGCGAAGGTGTTGGGGCCGGCGCTTGGGCTGGCCAAACCCGGCGCGAGAATGGTGGCGCTGGTCAAGCCGCAGTTCGAGGCGGGGCGGGACGAGGTCGGCAAGGGCGGGGTGGTGCGCGACCCTACGGTCCACCAGCGCGTTTGCGATGCGGCCGCCGAATGGGTCGTTTCGCAGGGCTGGCGCGTATTGGGAGTGACCGAAAGCCCGATCACCGGGCCCGAAGGCAATAAGGAATTTCTATTGGGGGCAGTGAAGCATGGTTGAAGGTCGAAATTGGCAGCGGATCGCGCTCATTACCGTGCCGGCAATCGTCCTTCTGGGGTCGGCCAGCGGGTGGCTTTCGAACAGCGGTTACGACAATAGCTGGTTCGCCGCGCTGGTGAAGCCCATTTTCATGCCGCCCGGCTGGCTGTTCGGGGTCGCGTGGACCATTCTCTACATCCTGCTCGGGCTGGCCCTGGCGATGATCCTCGCCGAGCCGCCGTCCGACCGGCGGCGCACTGCTTTGGTGCTGTTCTTCGTCCAGCTAGCGCTCAATTTCGCCTGGTCGCCGATCTTCTTCGCCGGCCACGACATCCGGCTGGCGGCGATCGTGATTTTCGTGATGCTGGCGATTGCCGCGTCGGCCGGCGGGCAATTCTTCCGCAT
>NZ_JANMCO010000009.1:0-14353 GCF_031361285.1 Sphingomonas sp. | reverse complement strand
CCGCGCCGCCGACGCCCGCACGTCGACCAACGTCTCCTCCATCTCGAGGATGATCATCCGGATCATCCGCGACGGATCCTCCGAACGGTCCAATAACTCGGTCATGTTCGCCGCGAAAATGTCCCGCGTCCGGGAAAAGATACTCATTCCAGCACTCCGCATTCAAAATCAGGGCCCTGTGTACCCAATATGTAATACAAGAGGCGTGCCAGCATTCTATAAAGCCCGGAAAGCCGTGATAAGCGGTAATCTTCGCTTCGCAAACACAGGAAATATCTTGCCAAGAGATGGGGTTTACCACCAACAGTCGGTCAGATTTTTATGAATGAGACGTAATGGAGCGGTCAAATCAATTCGTCGGGCAGAGCCTGGCCTTTCTCGACGCGGTCGAGCGAGCCAGCCGCGCCGCGCCGCTTAATCGTCCGGTCCTGGTCATCGGCGAGCGCGGGACCGGCAAGGAACTGATCGCCGAGCGGCTCCACCATCTGTCGCCGCGCTGGTCGGGCCCGCTAGTGACGATGAACTGCGCCGCGCTGCCTGAAAATTTGATTGAGGCCGAACTGTTCGGTCACGAAGCGGGCAGCTTCACTGGTGCCTCAAAAACCCGCCACGGCCGGTTCGAGGAAGCCGATGGCGGCACCCTGTTCCTCGACGAGCTAGCAACCTTGTCATCGCCGGCGCAGGACCGCCTGCTGCGGGCGGTCGAATATGGCGAAGTCACCCGGATCGGCGCGTCGAAGCCGATTTCTGTCGACGTGCGGATCGTCGCCGCGACCAATGCGCATTTGCCCGGGCTGGTCGACCGCGGCCTGTTTCGTGCCGACCTGCTCGATCGATTGTCGTTCGAGGTCGTGACCTTGCCGCCGCTCAGGGTGCGGACCGGCGACATTTCGCTCCTATCGGAATATTTCGGCAGGCGCATGGCGGTCGAGCTCGATTGGCCGAACTGGCCGGGCTTTTCGTCGCGCCTGGTCGCCGAGCTCGAAGCCTATCCGTGGCCGGGCAATGTGCGGGAGCTGCGCAACGTCGTCGAGCGCGCCGTGTATCGCGCCGAAGACCCCGAGCGGGACATCGACCAGGTCCAGTTCGACCCGTTCGAATCGCCCTGGGTCACCGACGATGAACCGCGGTCGCCGTCACTGCCCGAAGCTACGCCGGCCACGGCGGCCACTCCCGATGCCAGTGCCCCAGCCAACGACTTCCGTGCCGCCGTTACCGCATACGAACGATCGCTGCTCGAAGACGCGCTGGCCCGCAATCGCTTCAACCAAAGAGCAACGGCGGCCGCGCTTGGGCTAAGCTACGACCAACTCCGCCACGCGCTGAAGCGCCACAAGCTGCAGGATACCGCCGCTTAAACGCGCTGACGTTCGTCGAAACGCAGGCGAAATATTGTCTTGAACCTGGTATAGCGGCGGTGCTGGAATGGGGAGACGTTCGATGAAGGTCTTGATGTTATCCGTCGCTGCCACAGCATTGGTCGCCGGAACCGCGCCGGCCCAGGCTTCGGTGTTTACTGTCGGCAGCCTCGCTTCAGGCTGCTACCAGGCTTCGCTGAATTACAAAGTGACTCCGCTGGCGCTGGCAGATTGCACGCGTGCTCTCGATGGCGAACCGCTCGCCTTCGACGATCGTGTCGCGACACTCGTCAATCGCGGGATCGTGCGCATGAACCTTGGCGATCAAATTGGCGCCGACCGCGATTTCGACACTGCGCTATCCATGGACCGGAACGAGCCCGAGGCGTGGCTGAACAAAGGCCTTCTCCGGCTCCGACAGAATCAGCCCAACGCCGCTGTTCCGCTGATCGAGCAGGCCATGCAGGCGCGAACCATCCGCCCGGCCTTGGCGATGTACGCCCGCGGCATCGCCAACGAGCAATTGGGGCATGTCAGACAGGCTTACGCCGACCTGATGCGGGCCCACGAGCTTGCTCCCGGCTGGTCGTTGCCCGCCGCTCAGCTGCGCCGCTACTCGGTCCGCTAGCCAGGCAGGCGATCAGCTCCCCAGTGTCTGGAACGTCGCCATTGCGTAGAGCATCGGGATCGAGAGCAGGACGTTGGTCCGCGATGCGACCAGCGCGGTCCGCGCCGACTTGGCCTTGCTGGCATCGTCCGCCGCGACCAGGCCCAGCACGCGCTGCTGGTTGGGCCAGATGATCGCCCAGACGTTCAACGCCATGATCAGCGCCAGCCACATGCCGATGCCGATCAGCAAAAAGCCGCTGCGGAAAGTCAGCGCCTCGACCAGATAATTCTTCACCCAGGCCAGCGTCAGGCCGGTCAGCACGGTGAACGCGGCGCCCCAGCGGAAATAGAACAAAGCCTTGGGGGCGATATATTTGGTCACCCCGGGCTTCAATTCGGCCGGCACCGTCGGCATCACCGGGATCTGCACGAAGTTGAAATAATAGAGCAGGCCGATCCAGGTGATCCCGAAGAACACGTGCAGCCAGCGCAGCACCGCTTCGGCGCTCAACGTCTCGGCGTGGACCGCGGCCATCAGGCCCAGCGCCAGCGCGAACCCAAGGCCCAGCACCAGCCACAAATTGTCGAACAGCTTGCCCATCATCATCCCCTTTGCTGCGCCCCGATCGAGCCCAGGCGTCGCGCCCCGTTAAGCCCGCCGGGGCCGGGTCCGCAAGGGGCGGGCGCCGGGCGCGGCACGGCGCGGAAGGTTGCCAAGGTTGCTCTGTATTGCGCGCGAGAAATTCGTCCGGGCGCGCGGCTCCGGCCCACAGGGGGGCAAGGATCGAACAGCTTTGAAAGATTCAGCATGGCCAATGGCGTCGTCCTCGACTCGGAACGCTCATCATAACCCATCTGGTTATCTATAGGACAGCCTATTCTGAAGGCGGCGAGTTTGGTGCATTTAGTAAACTGTCACCGTAATTAAAATTAATGTCACCGTAATTAAAACTGTCACCGTAATTTCACCGTAATTTCGTAATTCTGTCATTCTAATTCCGCGAAAGAATTATTGCCCTGAAAGTTGCCGCTGGAGTTCATCAACTGCAGAATTGGCAGCACTTTGGAGGCCAATACGTCGGTTCAATTCACACGCGCACAAAGGAAAGCCAGCCAACTGAATGGGGCCGCCTCTAAGTCTCGTGATGGTGACAGTGATGTCGTCCCGGAACAGCCGCATACTAAAGTCAACTGCGCCTTGCGGTTGGCTGATCAAAGGCTGCAAGGCAAAGTGATTTCGCGCCGCGAAAGCCGATATCAATTTATTCACCGTTTTAAAATCCGAAGTGGAAGGGACCTGTGCCTGAGCCAAGGGTTTGTTCACATCGTTCGATACATCGTGTGCGTTGCAGGCAGAGAGCGCCAAGGCAATGGCTATTACGGCAAACATATTCATTCCCTCAATACCGTGGACCAGCGATGGCTCTTACGACAGATATGTACGAACCGCACAATTCCGGGGACACCACAATTCCGGGGACACAATACTAAATAGACGCCGCCGCGCCGGTGGATTAAACACCGCCTGATGGCCAGGCTTGCGCGCGTCGTTATTCCTCATGTCGCCCATCATATCACGCAGCGCGGCAATCGCCGCTTGCCGATTTTCTTCTCGGATGCGGACCGCGTCGCTTATCTCGCCGAGCTCGCCGCCGCTTGTGCCGCGACCGGCACCCGCTGCCTCGCCTGGTGCCTGATGGACAATCATGTCCACCTGATCCTGGTCCCGCAAAGCGTCGACGGACTGCGCGCCACGCTTGGCGAGGCGCACCGGCGCTACACGCGGCGGATCAATTTTCGCGAGGACTGGCGAGGCTTCCTGTTCCAGGGCCGCTTCGCCAGTTACCCAATGGACGACGGCCATCTGATCGCCGCGGTCCGCTATGTCGAGAATAACCCGGTCGCGGCCGGGATGGTCCGCCGGGCCGAGGACTGGCGCTGGTCAAGCGCCCGCAGCCATGTCGCCGGGCGGCGAACGGCGCACGATCCGCTGACCGACGTCGCTGCACTCGGTCTGCACGTCAGGAACTGGCGGGCGCTTCTGCGCTATGGCGCCGAGCTTGGCGATGCCGATGCAAACGGCGCCGCGGCTGCCGGAGCGATCGAGGCCCGGCTGCGCACCGGCCGTCCGCTCGGCGCGGCGGCGTGGGTAGCGCGGCAGGCGGCCGAGCTCGATCGCCCGCTAGCCCCGGCCAAGCGCGGCCCCAAGCCCAGGCCCAAGCCGGGATTCGCTAATTAGTATTGTGTCCCCGGAATTGGTGTCCCCGGAATTGGGTGTCCCCGGAATTGGTGTCCCCGGAATTGTGTCCCCGGAATTAGTGTCCCCGGAATTACGTGTCCCCGGAATTACGTGTCCCCGGAATTACCCGGAATTGCCGGAATTGTGTCCTCGGAATTGGAGCCGCTTGAGAAATATCGCCGGGCCAATCGGCCGGCCGATGGTTTCCGCGCGGCGCAACCTTATTTCTTCAGCCGATACCCGCTCTTGAAGATCCAGGCGATGGCGGTGAGGCAGATGGCGATGATCGCGAGCATCACCGCGACGCTCGACCAAACCGGCACGTCGGCGATGCCGAAGAATGTCCAGCGGAAGCCGCTGACCAGATAGACCACCGGGTTGAACAGAGTGACCGTGCGCCACGGCTCGCCGAGCGCGCTGATCGAATAGAACGCCCCGCCGAGGAAGGTCATCGGGGTGACGAACAGCATCGGAATGATCTGCAACTGCTCGAAATTCTGCGCCCAAATGCCGATGACGAAACCGAGCAGGCAAAATGCCGTGGTGATCATCAGCAAGAACAGCAGCATGATCGCTGGATGCTCGATGCGGACGTCGACGAAGATGGTCGCGGTGACCAGCGTCACCAGCGCCAGCACCATCGACTTGGTGACCGCCGCGCCGACATAAGCGAGGACCACTTCGAGGCTCGAGATCGGCGCTGACAAGAGTTCGTAGATGGTGCCGGTGAACTTGGGAAAATAGATGCCGAAACTGGCGTTGAAGATCGATTGCATGAATACCGACAACAAGGTCAGGCCGGGGACGATGAAGGCGCCGAAGCTGATCCCGTCCATCGCCGCCATGCGGCCGCCAATCGCCGCGCCGAAGACGACGAAATAGAGCGCGGTGGTAATCACCGGGGTGACCAGGCTTTGCCACAAGGTGCGCCCGGCCCGGGCCATTTCGAAGCGGTAGATGGCGGCGACGCCTTCGCCGTTGAAGCCCGCGTTTTTCATGTCGTTGCTCCGCGCCCGCCGTCGTGGACCAGGCCGACGAAGATGTCCTCGAGGCTCGACTGGTGGGTCGACAAATCCTTGAAGCCGATGCCGAGGTCGCTGACCCGGCGCAGCAGCGATGGCACGCCGGTCTTCTCAGCGTTGGCGTCGAACATGTAGCAGAGGATGTGGCCGTCATCCTCGAGCGCCAAATTCCAGTCCGAAAGCTCGGGCGGGATCGTCGTCATCGCTTCGGCCAAGGTCAGTTTCAGCGTCTTACGGCCGAGCTTCTTCATCAAGACTTTCTTGTCTTCCAGGGCGATCAGTTCGCCCTTGCTGATGACCCCGACGCGGTCGGCCATTTCCTCGGCTTCCTCGATATAATGGGTGGTGAGGATGATCGTCACGCCGTCGGTGCGCAGCTTGCGGACCATGTCCCACATGTCGCGGCGCAGCTCGACATCGACGCCGGCGCTGGGTTCGTCGAGGAACAGGATGTCGGGTTCGTGGCTGAGCGCCTTGGCGATCATCACCCGGCGTTTCATGCCGCCCGACAATTCCATCATCTTGGCCTTGCGCTTGTCCCACAGCGACAGCCGCTTGAGCAGATCCTCGATCCTCGCCGGATCGCGCGGCTTGCCATAGAGGCCGCGGCTGAAGCTGACCGTCGACAACACGCTTTCGAACGCGTCGGTGGTCAGTTCCTGCGGCACCAGGCCGATGCGCTGGCGGGCGTGGCGGTAATCGCTCTGCCAATTCTTGCCGTCGACCAGCACCTCGCCGCCGCTGGCGGTGACGATCCCGCAGACGATGCTGATCAGCGTCGTCTTGCCGGCGCCATTGGGGCCAAGCAGCGCGAAAATCTCGCCGCGGCGGATGTCGAGGTCGACGGCTTTGAGGGCTTCGGTGCCGCTGGCATAGGCTTTGCGCAGGCCGCGGATGGACAGGATGGCGTCGGTCATTCGATCGGTCCGGGTTCGGCGGCAACGGCGTCCTCGCGGGCCAGCCCGTGGCGCAGCAGCATCGGCACATTGGCCAGTGCGAACAGGAAAGTGAGAGGGATCGCGCCCCAGATCTTGAAGCCGATCCAGAATTCGGTCGAGCTGTTGCGCCACACGCTTTCGTTGACCACCGCCATGCCGGCGAAGAACAACGCCCAATTGCGGGTCAACTTGGTCCAGCCGGCGTCGTCGAGCCCGGGGTAGGTGCTGCCCAGCACCGATTTCAGCAGCGGTCGCTTAGTTGCCAGGCCGAACGCGAGGATCGCCGCGACGAGGACGTAATAGACCGTCGGCTTCATCTTGATGAAGGTTTCGTCGTGCAAATAGATGGTCAGCCCGCCCAGCACCACGACCATGACGCCCGAAAACCACAGCAAGGGTGAAACGCGGTGGAAGCGGATCGCCGAAAACAGCATCGCCGCCACCATCGCCACCATGAACGCGCCGGTAGCGACGAAGATTTTGATCGCCGGCGGCACCGGGGCGAGGAAATTGGCGAGGAAAAAGACCAGCAATGGGCCAAGGTCGATCAGCAACCTGGCGCCGCCCGAGGGTTCGGCCTTGTTGCTCATTCGGGCAGGCCAGCAATGGCGCGGGCAACCGCCCGCGCATCGAACGGGCGCAAGTCGTCGACCCCTTCGCCAACGCCGATGGCGTGGATCGGCAAGCCGAACTTCTCGGCCGCGGCGACCAGGATGCCGCCGCGCGCCGTCCCGTCCAATTTGGTCATAATCAATCCGGTCACGCCGGCGCTGTCCCTGAACACTTCGACCTGCGCAAGGGCGTTTTGTCCGGTAGTCGCGTCGAGCACGAGCAAGACATCGTGCGGTGCCTCGGGGTTGAGGCGCCCGAGCACGCGGCGGATCTTGGACAATTCGTCCATCAGATGGGCTTTGTTCTGCAGTCGGCCGGCGGTATCGACGATCAACACGTCCTCGCCGGACGCGGTCGCCTGGCGGACGCCGTCGAAGACGATGCCGGCGGCGTCGCCGCCTTCCTTGCCGGCGATGACCGGCGCGCCGATCCGGTCGCCCCAGATCTGCAATTGCTCGATCGCGGCGGCGCGGAAGGTGTCGCCGGCGGCCAGCAGCACGCCGTAATCCTGCTCCTTGAGCCAATGGCCGAGCTTGGCGATGGTGGTCGTCTTGCCCGAGCCGTTGGCGCCGATCACCAGCACCACATGCGGCCGCGGGAAGCCCCACACCTCGAGCGGCTTGGCGACCGGGGCGAGAATTTTCTCAATCTCTTCGGCCAGGATGGTGCGCAAGCCCCGCTCGTCGAGTTGCTCGAAGCGGCGGGTGGCGATGGCTTCGCGAATCCGGTGCGACGCTTCGGGGCCGAGGTCCGAAGCGATCAGCGCTTCCTCGATATCGTCGAGCGTCGAGGTGTCGAGCGCCGCCTGTTTGGTGATGGCGGTGAGGTTTTCGCCGACCTTCGCGGCGGTCTTGGTGAACCCGCCGCGCAGGCGGTCGAGCCAACTCATGCGAAGACACCGACGAGGTGGTCGCCGTCGCGGGCGACAATGCGCGCGTTGCCGATGTTGCCTCGGCTGGTCCCCGCGATCGTCACCGGCGCAAAGCCGTCGCTGTGCCCCTTGGCATTGTTTTCGATCAGCACGCGCTGGGTGCTGCCAATCAGGCTGGCGAGCCAAGCGCTTCGCCGTGCCGCCGCCGCTTCGCGCAGCCGCGCCGCGCGCCCTTTGACGATATCGCGCTCGACCTGCGGCATCCGCGCCGCCGGCGTGTTCGGGCGCGGCGAGAAAGGGAAGACATGCGCGGCGATCACGTCGCAATCGTCGAGCAGGCCGAGGCTGCGCTGGGCCATGTCCTCGGTTTCGGTCGGGAAGCCGGCAATCATGTCGGCACCGATGGTCGCGTCGGGCCGCGCCGCCTTGATCCGTTCCACCAGGCGCACCGCGTCGGCGCGGCTGTGGCGGCGCTTCATCCGCTTGAGGATCAGGTCATCGCCGGCCTGTAGCGACAGATGAAAATGCGGCAGCAACCGCGCCTCGCCGCCGATCAGCTCGAACAAAGCGTCGTCGATCTCGATGCTGTCGAGCGACGACAGGCGCAGGCGTTTCAGCCGATGTTCGGCCACCAACAGGCGCTGGCAAAGAATGCCGAGGCCATCTGCGTAGCTCGTAATATCCACACCGGTGAGCACGATTTCCTTCGCGCCTTTGTCGAGCTCGGCCGCGACAGCAGTGCGGATCGCCTCGAACGGCAAGGAGCGGCTCGGCCCGCGGGCGGTCCAGATGGTGCAAAAGGTGCAGCGATGATCGCAGCCGGTCTGGATGCCAACGAAGCTGCGCACCCGCGACAAAAAACCGGCGGCGACGGTCAGTGGCGCGGTGAAGTCGCGGACCTGGATGCGGTCGACTTCGGGCATTGCGGCAAAACGCCCGGGCTCGAGCTGGACCGCACAGCCGGCAGCGAGGATTTTCGCATTGGGCCGTTCGCGGCGGGCGCGGCGGATCGCCTGGCGGGTCTGGCGCACCGCCTCGGCGGTAACCGCGCAGCTGTTGACGATCACCCAGTCCTCGCCCTGCGGCATCTGCGTCCGCATCGCTTCGCTTTCGGCGAAGTTCAGGCGGCAGCCGAGCGTGATCGTCTCGACGCTCAACCGAACGTCTCCAGGTCGATCTCACCCGTGAACACGTGAGTCGCGGACCCCCGCATCCGGATTGGTTCGCCGGGCGCCCAGGCGATGCTCAGCGTGCCGCCCGGCATCGTCACCTTGACCGGCGACTGGGCGCGTTTCGAGGCGATCGCGGCAACGGCGGTCGCGCAGGCGCCGGTGCCGCACGCCAACGTCAGGCCGGCGCCGCGCTCCCAGGTCCGCAGGCGGATGCCGCCGCTGCCGACCTCCGCCACATTGATGTTGATGCGGTCGGGAAACGCCGGGTCGTGCTCGATCAGTGGGCCGAGCCCGTCGAGGGGAATGTTCTCGATATCCTCAACGAAGAACACGAGATGCGGATTGCCGACGCTGAGCGCCATCGGATGCTCAAGCTCACCCCACGCCATCGGCAAAGCGGCCGTGTCCATGGCATAGGCCAGCGGCACGTCTTCCCAGCCAAAGCGCGGCTCGGCAATCGCGACTTCGATCTCACTGCCGTCGCCGGCGCCGCTGATTACTCCGCCACCAGTTTCGATTGTTTGGACGCCAGTCAGCGCGACTATGCAGCGCGACGCATTGCCGCAGCTTTCGACCTCGCCACCGTCATGGTTCCAGATCCGCATGCGAAGATCGGCGACGTCAGACGGCTCAAGCACGATCAGCTGATCGCAGCCGATGCCGGTGCGGCGGTCGGCCAGCGCCCGCGCCAGCTGCTCGGACATCGCCAGCGGCTCGGTCCGCGCGTCGAAAATGGCAAAATCGTTGCCAAGCCCGTGCATCTTGTCGAACCGCCGCGTCATCGCCGGGTGACTTAGGGAGGGGCAAAGGGAGTGTCCACCTTGACCCTCACACCCCCATCGACTAACCGCGGCCTCGTCGTTTTAGACACATATCGATGACACGTGCCCACGGGTGCACGCTGGCCGGCGAGGTTTCGCCCGCCGGCGATTTTGCATTTTGGCGCGCACATCGACGGGAGATTGGAATGTTCGACAGTCTGAGCGATCGGCTCGGCAGCGTCTTTGACAAGCTTCGCGGGCGCGGTGCGCTCTCGGAGGCCGACGTCCGTTCGGCCATGCGCGAAGTGCGCGTTGCCTTGCTTGAAGCCGATGTCGCGCTGCCGGTCGCCCGCGACTTCGTCGACCAGGTCACCGAGCGAGCGGTCGGTTCCGAAGTCCTGCGCTCGATCACGCCCGGTCAGATGGTGGTCAAGATCGTCCACGACGCGCTGGTCGAAATGCTCGGCTCGGACGCGTCGGAGCTGCACCTCGACGTCACTCCGCCCGCGGTGATCCTGATGGTCGGCCTGCAGGGTTCGGGCAAGACGACGACCACCGCCAAGCTCGGCAAAAGGCTTATGGAGCGCGAGCGCAAGCGCGTGCTGATGGCGTCGCTCGATGTCGCCCGTCCGGCCGCGCAGGAACAGCTCGCGGTGCTGGGGCGCCAGGCGAACGTCGACACGCTGCCTGTGGTCGCCGGCCAGCAGCCGGTCGATATCGCCAAACGCGCCATCCAGGCGGCCAAGCTTCAGGCCTATGACGTGGTGCTGCTCGACACCGCCGGGCGCCTCCACGTCGACGACGCGCTGATGGGCGAGATGAAGGCCGTCGCTGCCGCCACCAACCCGACCGAAACCCTGCTCGTCGTCGATGCACTGACCGGCCAGGACGCGGTCAACGTCGCCAAGGGCTTTGCCGGCGAGGTCGATCTGACCGGCGTCATCCTCACCCGGCTCGACGGCGACGCCCGCGGCGGCGCGGCGCTCAGCATGCGCGCGGTGACCGGCAAGCCGATTAAGTTCGCCGGCGTCGGCGAGGCGATCGACAAGCTCGAGGCCTTCCATCCTGACCGCGTCGCCGGCCGCATCCTCGGCATGGGCGACGTCGTCAGCCTGGTCGAGCGGGCCGCCGAAACGATCCAGGCCGAGGAAGCCGAGAAGCTCGCCGGCAAGATGCTCAAGGGCAAGTTCGATCTCGACGATCTGCGCGCCCAGATCGGCCAGATGCAACGCATGGGCGGACTCGGTGCGCTGGCGTCGATGATGCCGGGCATCAAGGGCATGAAAGGTGCGGCCGAGAAAGCCGGCGACGGCAAGGCGCTGGTCCATCTGGAAGCGATGATGTCGTCGATGACCGCCAAGGAGCGGGCCAAGCCCGACCTGATCAACGCCAAGCGCAAGATCCGCATTGCCAAGGGCAGCGGGACCACCGTTCAGGAGGTCAACAAATTGCTCAAGATGCACCAGGAAATGGCGACGGTGATGAAGCGCCTGAAAAAGATGGGCGGGCTCGGGAAACTCGCCGCGATGTTCGGCAAAGGCGGCATGGAAGGCGCGCTTGGCGGGCTAGCACCTGGGGCGATGCCGCCCGGTCTTGGTGGCGCTGGACCCGCCTTGCCTGGCCTCGGCGGTCCCGCTTTCAACCTCCCACCAGGTTTCGACAAATTCACAAAGAAGTAATTCAACCCACTAAGAAGGAAGACTAAACCATGGCACTTTCAATTCGCCTGACCCGCGGCGGGGCCAAGAAGCGGCCCTATTACCGCATCGTCGTCGCCGACAGCCGCGCCCCGCGCGACGGTCGTTTCATCGAGAAATTGGGCTCGTATAATCCGCTTCTCGCCAAGGATTCGCCCGAGCGCGTCAAGCTCGACGCCGAGCGCATTGCGCACTGGCTCGGCGTCGGTGCCCAACCGTCCGATCGCGTGCTGCGCTTCCTCGATGCCGCCGGTATCCGCGAGCGGCCGGCGCGCAACAACCCCAACAAGGGCGAGCCTGGCGAGAAGGCCAAGGCCCGCGTCGAGGAGCGTGAGGGCAAGGCGACTGCTGCTGCCGAGGCCGCCGAAGCCGCCGCCAATGCGCCGGTCGAAGAGCCAGTAGTTGAGGAGGCCCCAGCCGAAGAAGTTATTTCCGAGGAAGCTCCCGCCGAGGAAGTGACCGCGCAAGAAGCTCCTGAAGAGGCTCCCGAGGAGGCTCCAGTCGAGCCCGACACCGAGGAAGCTCCCGCCGAAGAGGCCGTGGCCGAAGAAGCCGTGCCTGCCGACGAACCAACCAACGAAGGCGAATCTGCGGCCGAACCCGCTGAAGGTGCGGACGAAATCGCGCCGCCAATCGACGATTCGCCAGTGTCAGAAGAAGTTAGCGCGGACGAAACCCCCGCCGACGAAGCCGAGAAGGCCGACTGACTCAATCCTCCCCGGAACGGGGCGGGGGACCGGCGGTACGCCGGTGGAGGGGGCGCCGCGAAGGTCTCAGGGCCCCCTCCGTCAGCCCTGCGGACTGCCATCTCCCCGTGCCGGGGAGGAGTTAGTGGAGCGGATCTCGCTCGCTGCCGTCGCCGGCGCCCATGGCATCCAGGGCGAGGTGCGCTTGAAGCTGTTCACCGACAGCGCCGAGAGCCTCGCCCACCATGCCCGGCTGTTCGTCGGCGGTGTCGAGCGTCGCCTGCTCAAGGTGCGCGGCGACAATAAGGGCGCGGTCGTTCACTTCGAGGGGGTTGATGACCGCACTGCCGCGGAAGGGTTGCGCGGATCGCTGGTCGAGATCGAGCGCACTGCCTTGCCGCCGCTCGCCCACGACGAATATTACCACGCCGATTTGGTTGGCATTCCTTGTGTTGACGGTCTGGGGACCGCGCTCGGCACCGTCGTCGCGGTCGAGAATTTCGGCGCCAGCGACTTGCTCGAAATCGAAGGCGAGGGCGGCCGACGGTCGCTGATTCCGTTCAAGCCCGGCATCGCCGACCTGATCGACGGCCGCTTCATCCTCGACCCGGACTTTCTCGCCTAACTGTCATTGCGAGGAGCGCAGCGACGCGGCAATCCAGCAAGACGAAGAAACTGGATTGCTTCGCTCCGCTCGCAACGACGGCAGGGAATTAACGCAGCAGCGGCGCGACCTTGGCCAAATCGTTGCGGATCGTCGTGGCGGCGACCCCGCCTTCGCCCATCGCGTGACTGATCTGGTCGAGGCCGATGACGACATCGCCGGCCGCATAGACTCCCGGCACGCTGGTCCGCTGCCGCGCATCGACGCCGATGCAACCATCGTCGCCGAGACGCGCCCCGACCATCTCGGCCAACTGGGTGTGCGTATCCGACCCCAGCGCCGGGTAGACGCTGTCGAAGGTGAAATGCCCTTCGGCGGTGTCGACGATGATGCACTCGCCGGTGATCGCCACCGCTTCGGCCGGCCCGTCGACCATCACGATTCCCGCTGCCTTCAGTGTGTCATGGTCTTCGGCCGGCAGGTCGAGCTCGGCGTGGGGCGCGATCAGGGTCACGTCGACGGTGAAGCTGCGCAGGAATAGCGCTTCGGCAACGCCATTGGCATCGCTGCCGATGACGCCGACTTTCTTGTCGGTGACTTCATAGCCATCGCAGATCGGGCAATAGCGGATCAAGCCGCGGGCAAGCGCGTCGTCGTGCAATTCCTCGTCCATCGGCGGGCGGCGATTGGTGACCCCGGTGGCCAGCAGCACGGTCCTCGCGCTGGCTGAGCCCGAGCCCCAAGTGGCCCTGAACAGCTCGCCATCGCAATCGAGCCGAGTCACCCGATCCTCCTCAATCCGCGTGCCATAGAGCTGGGCCTGGTCCTTCATCCGCGCAATCAGCTCGACGCCGCTGATGCCGTCGGGGAAACCAGCATGGTTGTGGGTGCACGGGATCATCGCCGCGCGGCTCTTGCCGGCATCGACCAGCAGGATCCGCAAGTGGAAGCGCGACAAATATATGGCGGCGGTCAGCCCGGCCGGGCCGCCGCCGATGATCAGGCAGTCGAGAGGTTCATCCATCATCGCCCAATGGATTGTGGACCGCGTAGTTCCGGACTAGCTCGCCTGCATGCCGTTTAGCGCGACCGTCCTCACCCTCTACCCGGAGATGTTTCCCGGGCCGCTGGGGGTTAGCCTCGCAGGGCGCGCGCTTGCGGATGGCCTATGGAGCTTGGATACCAAGAACATTCGCGATTTCGCCGCCGACAAGCACAAGAGCGTTGACGACACGCCGGCAGGTGGCGGGGCGGGGATGGTGTTGCGCGCCGACGTGCTCGCCGCGGCGCTCGACAGCGTTTCTGACGGCCGCCCGATGCTCGCCCTCACACCCCGCGGCGTCCCGCTAACCCAGGCCCGCGTTCGCAATCTCGCTGCCGGTCCCGGCGCTATTCTGCTCTGCGGCCGCTTCGAGGGCTTCGACGAGCGGATCTTCGAGGGCCGCGACCTCGAGCCGGTCAGTGTCGGCGACTATGTGCTGTCGGGCGGCGAGCTTGGCGCGATGGTCTTGCTCGATGCTTGCGTTCGGCTGCTCCCCGGGGTAATGGGCGCGGCCTCTAGCGGAGAGGAAGAGAGCTTCGAAGACGGGCTTCTCGAATATCCGCATTATACCCGACCAGTCACATGGGAAGGGCGCACGATTCCCGAGGTGCTGCGGTCGGGGGATCATGCGAGGATCGCGGCGTGGCGACACGACCGTGCATCCGAAGACACACGGCTAAGGCGGCCGGACCTGATCGAGCGCCACGGGGGCGCATCGCAGGCACCGCCCTCTGGCGCGCGG
>NZ_JANMCO010000004.1:0-3513 GCF_031361285.1 Sphingomonas sp. | reverse complement strand
CGCGCGATTTCGGCACCGGCGTAGTGGGCTGCCAGCCGGGCGATGAGCGCGGCGCCAAGTGTGTCTTCGGACGTGTCGATGGCCACCGCCTCGATAGCAAGGGCGGCGAGATGGACGTCGACTTCGCCGCCTCGGCGCGGCTGCGCCTGGGTGGCGCCGTCTCGGCCGGCAACGGCTGGCGGGTCGGTGGGTCGCTGGGCTTCGATGACGTTGGCAATCTTGAGGCTGACAATAGTCGGACGAAGGGAACCGGCGGGTTCGGCTTCCACGCCGGGCTTGGCATCGGCAAGTTGTTCGCGGGCGATCGCGGCGAAGCAAGTCTGGCGCTGACGCTGGGCAGCCAGCATTACGCGACCGAGCGGTTCCAGAATATCTTCGAGCCAGGCGTCGGCCATGCGACTATCAGGACGCGCTACGTCGGTGCCAATGCCGGCCTCGGCTTCACGCTGTCGAGCGGCACTCTGTTCGCGACCCCGGCGATCGATCTCCAGGCGATCCGCATGACGATCGGCGACTTTGCCGAAAGCGGTCTCGATGGCACCGGCGCACGCAGCGACGGCACGTCGGACTGGTATCTGTCGGCAACCCCGAAGCTGACCGCCGGCGTCAAGAGCGGCGCGATCAAGCTCTCGGGAACGGTCGGCTATCAACTATCCGACAAGGGGCAGATCGTCGCCCCGATCCGGCTGATCGGATCGCCCGACGCGTCCGATCCGGCGATGATCCGCACGCTGATCGACAAGGAAATGCTGATGCTTGGGGCCAATGTCGAAGTGCAGGCGAACAGCAATGCCGCGCTGCAGTTCGGCTTCAAGGGCCTCTACGGCGACCGGGTCAAAAGCGAGAGCGCCAACGTCAAGCTGGTGGTGCGCTTCTGACCTCATCCGTGGCCCAATGCGTTGGTCCAAACGCAAAGAATCTGTCCCGTTCTGCCAGTTTCGACCAGATTTCCCTGCTGATTTCCCTTCATGCAGGGAATATCGTGAGAGAGCGGTTCGCAGCTGACTGCTTTCACCGCCAGGACCCTATTTGGAAAAGCCCGGGCGGGGCGGATCAAGCGCGTGGCGGCGCAGTGGTCGAACGCACCACGAGTTCGTAGGGCAAGACATATTCGTCCCGCGCCTCCGCGCCGCCGCGGATCGCAATCAATTTTTCGCAGGCCTGTCCAATCATGGCGGCAATCGGCTGGCGGATGGCGGTCAGCGGGGGGACGCTGAAGCGGACGCCGGGCGTGTCCTCGAAGCTGATCAGCGACAGGTCGGCCGGTATCGCCAGGCCCAGCCGGTTGGCGACGTGGAGCACGGCGAACGACATTTCGTCATTCTCGGCGATGATCGCCGTCGGCCGGTCCCCGGCCCGGAGCAGGTCGCTGACCGCTTCGGCAGCGCGCTCGAAATGAAAATCGCCTCTGACCACCATCCCGCCGGCCGATGCACCGTCGTCCGCCATCGCGGCTTCAAACCCGTCAAGGCGCAGCGCCGAATTGCCATAAGCCGAGGAGCCGGCGAGGAAGGCGATGCGGCGATGGCCGAGCGCCAGCAAATGACGGGTCGCTTCGCGCGCCGCGCCGGCCTCGTCCATCGTCACGCTGACGCAGCCCTCATGCTTGCGCGAGTTGATCGTCGCGCAGGCGATCCTGCGTTCGGCAAGCAGCTCGACGAGTTGCGCGTCTTTGCTGTGGGACGGGGTGAGGATGACGCCATCGGGGCGCAGCGCGGACAGCGACTCGGCGACCTTGCGGCACGCGACGCCGGCGTCGGTTTCGACCAGATTGAACAGCATATGGTAACCATGCGCCTCGCACGCGGTCATGCCGCCGAACAGCATCTGGTCGACCCAGTCGTTGCCGCGCCCGGCCTGCCAGTTTTCGAGCGTCCGGCCGCGGTCGCTGATCGCCAGGATGAGGTAGGAGCGCCCGCCGCCCATCCGTCGCGCGCTGAGATTTGGGACGTAGCGCAGCTGTTCGATCGCCGCTTCGATCCGCGCCCGCACGACCGGCTTGACGTTCGGGCTGCGGTTGATCACGCGCGACACGGTCTGGCGCGACACGCCGGCGCTGCGCGCAACATCCTCGATCGTCACCGATGCAAGCTTGGGTCGTTCCCCCATCGCCTTCAAAGTTAGCACTAAAACCACCGTGAGCCAGCGATTTTGTGAGCGTTCACATACGAACGACGGTTGACTCTGGACAAGGAGCAAAGTGCGTCGTCCCGGGGCGAGACCGATCAGAACGCCAATATCATCACCGCCGACCGCCGCGAACTCCGCCAAGCGCGGCGGCAAGTGTGTCGCGCGCGAGCATCGACAAGAAAGCGAAGAAAGCGCGATCCATCGCTCGCCCGAAGCAGCAACCCGGTGCCAGGCATGGCTGGCCGGCGGCCCGATCGTCTCGTCGCAAAAAATACCGCCCAGGGAACCCGCTTGCCGTTCGCGGATTTCCCAAAGCGGGGGGAGCTGCAGGCATCGCTCCCGCGCGTTGAGTTCGGTGGAAGAGGTGCGCAGTGAACAAGCAGAGCCCGCGGTCGGAATTCGGTGTCAGCCGCAGGGACTTGATCGCCGCACTGCGAAGATTGCGGCGCGGCGACTTTACCGTCCGCCTGGCCGAGGACGGCCCTGAAGCCGACAATGAAATCGCCATGCTGTTCAACGAGGTGGTCGGCTTCAACCAGCAGATTACCGAAGAATTCGAGCGGCTGTCCAAGGTGGTCGGCAAGGAAGGCAAGATCGGCCACCGCGCCAAGGTTCGCGGCGCGACCGGCGGCTGGGACACCAAGCTGCGCGCGGTCAACGACCTGATCGATGACATGGTCCAGCCAATCACCGAGGTGGCGCGGGTCATCGGCTCGGTCGCCAAGGGCGATCTGTCGCAATCGATGACGGTCGAAATCGACGGGCGACCGCTGCGCGGCGACTTCCTGCGTATCGGCAAGGTGGTCAACACTATGGTCGAGCAGCTCGCATCGTTCACGTCGGAAGTGACGCGCGTCGCGCGCGAGGTCGGTACCGAGGGCAAATTGGGCGGCCAGGCCAATGTGAAGGGCGTCGCCGGGACGTGGAAGGATTTGACCGACAACGTCAATCTGATGGCCGCCAACCTGACCGGCCAGGTGCGCAACATCGCCGACGTGACCACCGCCGTCGCCCGCGGCGACTTGTCGAAGAAGATCACGGTCGACGTGAAGGGCGAGATACTGGCGCTCAAGAACACCATCAACACGATGGTCGATCAGCTCAACGGCTTCGCCAGCGAAGTGACCCGCGTCGCCCGCGAAGTCGGCACCGAGGGCAAGCTCGGCGGCCAGGCGCGGGTGGGCGGCGTCGCCGGCACGTGGAAGGATTTGACCGACAACGTCAATCTGATGGCCGACAATCTGACCGGCCAGGTGCGCAACATTGCCGAAGTGACCACCGCCGTGGCTTCCGGCGACTTGTCGAAGAAGATCACGGTCGACGTGAAGGGCGAAATCCTCGAGCTCAAGAACAGATAGAACGAGCACAACGATGAAATCCAGT
>NZ_JANMCO010000113.1:0-4834 GCF_031361285.1 Sphingomonas sp. | reverse complement strand
CCACATGCTGGTGGTCGAGCAGGTCGAGAATTCCTCGAACCAGATTTCGCTGATCGACGCGCAACGCGCCAATCCCGGCGCCCAGGTCGGCGACACCATCGCTGACACCCTGCCGCCGCTGGAATATGGCCGCATCGCCGCGCAATCCGCCAAGCAGGTGATCGTGCAGAAGGTGCGCGAGGCCGAGCGCGACCGGCAGTACCAGGAATTCAAGGACCGCATCGGCGATATCGTCAACGGCATCGTCAAGCGCGTCGAATACGGCAGCGTCATTGTCGATCTCGGCCGCGGCGAAGCCATTATCCGCCGCGACGAAATGCTGCCGCGCGAGGTATTCCGCAACGGCGACCGCGTACGCGCCTATATTTTCGACGTGCGCCGCGAGACCCGCGGGCCGCAGATCTTCCTTTCCCGCACCCATCCGCAATTCATGGCGAAGCTGTTCGCGCAGGAAGTGCCGGAGATCTATGACGGCATCGTCGAGATCAAGGCGGTAGCGCGCGATCCCGGCTCGCGCGCGAAAATCGGCGTGATTTCGCGGGATTCGTCGGTCGATCCGGTCGGCGCCTGCGTCGGCATGCGCGGCTCGCGCGTGCAGGCCGTGGTCAACGAATTGCAGGGCGAAAAAATCGACATCATCCCGTGGTCGCCCGACATCGCGACCTTTGTCGTCAACGCGCTGGCGCCCGCCGAAGTCGCCAAGGTCGTGATCGACGAGGACCGCGAGCGGATCGAGGTCGTGGTTCCCGACACCAATAACCAGTTGTCGCTGGCGATCGGCCGGCGCGGACAGAACGTTCGCCTCGCCTCGCAGCTGACCGGCTGGGACATCGACATTCTGACCGAACAGGAAGAATCCGAGCGCCGCCAGGCCGATTTCGAGAACTCCACGCGGGTGTTCATGGAATCGCTCAATGTCGACGAAGTGGTCGGCCAATTGCTGGCGTCCGAAGGCTTCACCTCGGTGGAGGAACTCGCGCTGGTCGACGTCAAGGAACTGGCCGGCATCGAAGGCTTCGACGACGAAACCGCCAACGAGCTGCAGAGCCGGGCCCGCGAATATCTGGAACAGCTCGAAGGCGAGCTCGAAAACAAACGTAAGGAACTTGGTGTGGAAGACGCTCTGAAGACGGTGCCCGGCGTGACCTCGAAGATGCTGGTGAAGTTCGGCGAGAACGACATCAAGTCGGTCGAGGACCTCGCCGGTTGCGCCACCGACGATCTGGTGGGCTGGACCGAGCGCAAGGAAGGCGGCGAGCCTACTAAGTATCCCGGCATTCTCGACGCCAACGAAATCTCGCGCGACGATGCGGAGAACATGATCATGCAGGCGCGCGTCATCGCCGGCTGGATCACCGAGGCCGATCTCGTCAAGAAGACCGACGCGGCCGAGGCCCCCGAAGATCAGCCGGTTTGATGCGCGGGCTCTGCGAAATGGGTTACCGGTTCTGCGCGACCGTAACGCGCAGATGACAGAAGAGATGTCGCACGCATGCTTGCTATCGCCGACCCCGAACTCGACGACGGACCGCGGACCAACAAGTCCGCGACGGAGCGGATGTGCGCGGTCAGTCGCAAGGTGCGGCCGATCGACGAACTGATCCGGTTTGTCGTCGCCCCCCAGGGCGAGGTGATCCCGGATTTAAAGCGCAAGCTTCCCGGCCGGGGCCTGTGGGTTTCGGCTTCGCGGCAGGCGGTTGCGGAAGCTGTCCGGCGGAACCAGTTTGGCAAGGGCTTCAAGCGCGAGGTCCGCGTCTCCCCGACGCTTGCGGCCGATACCGAAGCCCTGCTGGTGCGCAGCGTGATCGAAGCGCTGGCCATGGTCGCCAAGGCCGGCGAGGTCGTATCCGGCTTCAGCAAGGTGGAGGACGCCCTCAAGCTGCGTCAGGCCGAGGCCCTGATCCATGCTTCGGACGGCGCCGCGGACGGAATCCGCAAATTGGACGCCATCGTCAGGCAAAATGCCGGGATTAACGATGAATCGCCCGATTTCCCGGTAGTCACGGCGTTGACCTCGGAACAATTGGATTTGGCACTGGGCCGGTCAAATGTGATACATGCTGCGCTGCTCGCGGGCCCGGCGAGCAAGACGTTCCTGTCGCGCAGCCATACCCTGGTCCAATACCGGATGGCTGATGACGACAAGACAGCCGGCCATGCGGCCAAGAATTCGCCGAAACAGACGGTGCGGACACGCACGACGCAACAAGATTAGGACTGCTGTATGGTTGATACGAAAACGCCTGGCGACAAGACACTGAGTGTCCCGACCAAGACCTTGACGCTCAAGCCGCGCGTCGAGACGGGCACCGTGCGCCAGAGCTTCAGCCACGGCCGAACCAAGCAGGTGGTGGTCGAAAAGCGCGGCAAGCGCCGCGTCGGTGGCGACGCGCCGGCAACCGAAACACCGCACACGCCGGAGCCGGTCGTTGCCAAGGCAGCGCCCGCCAAGCCGGCGCCGCTGGCCCGTCCGGCCGCGCCGCGCGGCGGTTCGGGCGTGGTCTTGCGCACCCAGACCGAGGACGAGCGGTCCGCGCGCGCCAGCGCGCTTGCCGATGCCAAGGTCCGCGACGTCGAAGAGCGCCGGCTGGCGGAAGAGGAAGCCAAGCGCCGAAACAGCAAGGAAGGCATCGAGCAGGCCGAGCGCGAGGCCGCTGAAGCCCGCCGCAAGGCCGAGGAAGATCGCCACCGCCAGGACGAGGAAGCCAAGCGCAAGGCGGAACTCGAAGCCAAGAAGCGTTTTGGCGAAGCCGAGGCCAAGACCGCAGCCGCGGCCAAGGCCGCAGCGTTGCCCACGGCCCGCGCCCCCGGTGTCGCCGCCGACATCACCGACGAGGACGAAGGTCCGCGCCAGATCCGTCGCGGCCCGGGCGGCGCTGTCCGCCCCGCTACACCCCCGAAGACCACGGCCAAGCCGGCGCCGGCCAAGCAGCGCGGACGCCTGACGCTGGTCACCGCGCTCACCGCCGACGACGTGCGCGAGCGTTCGATCGCGTCGTTCCGTCGCCGCACCCAGCGCCTGAAGGGACATCAGTCGAACGAGCCGAAGGAAAAGCTCATTCGCGAGGTGATCATCCCGGAAGCCATCAACATCCAGGAACTCGCCAACCGCATGTCCGAGCGCGCGGTTGACGTGATCCGGCTTCTGATGAAGCAGGGCGCGATGCACAAGATCACCGACGTGATCGATGCCGACACCGCGCAGCTGATCGCCGAGGAACTCGGCCACACCGTCAAGCGCGTGGCCGCGTCGGACGTCGAGGAGGGCCTGTTCGATATCGTCGACGATTCCTCCGATACCGAGCCGCGTTCGCCTGTCGTGACCGTGATGGGCCACGTCGACCACGGCAAGACCTCGCTGCTCGACGCGCTTCGCCATGCCAACGTGGTTTCGGGCGAAGCCGGCGGCATCACCCAGCATATCGGCGCCTATCAGGTGACCTCGCCGGAAAGCGGCAAGAAAATCACCTTCATCGACACCCCGGGCCACGCCGCCTTCACCGCGATGCGTGCGCGAGGCGCCAAGGTCACCGACATCGTGGTGCTGGTAGTCGCTGCCGACGACGGCGTCATGCCGCAGACCATCGAGGCGATCAACCACGCCAAGGCGGCGAAGGTTCCGATGATCATTGCCATCAACAAGATCGACAAGCCCGACGCCAAGCCGGAACGCGTCCGCACCGAACTGCTGCAATATGAAGTGCAGGTCGAATCGATGGGCGGCGACGTCGTCGACGTCGAGGTTTCCGCCAAGAACAAGACCAACCTCGACAAGCTGCTGGAAATGATTGCGCTGCAGGCCGATCTGCTCGACCTCAAGACCAACGTCTCGCGTCCCGCCGAAGGCACCGTGATCGAAGCCAAGCTCGATCGCGGCCGCGGTCCGGTCGCGACCGTGCTGGTGCAGCGCGGCACCCTCAAGGTCGGCGACATCATCGTCGCCGGCGCCGAGATGGGCCGCGTCCGCGCGCTGATCAACGATCAGGGCGTGACCATCGACGAGGCCGGGCCGTCGGTTCCCGTGGAAGTTCTCGGCTTCAACGGGCCGCCGGAAGCCGGCGACCGTCTCGCGGTGGTCGAGAACGAAGCCCGCGCCCGCCAGGTGACGAGCTATCGCGCCCATCAGAAGCGCGAAAACGCGGCTGCCTCGATTTCCGGCATGCGCGGCTCGCTCGAACAGATGATGTCGCAGCTCAAGACCTCGGGTCGCAAGGACTTCCCGCTGATCATCAAGGCCGACGTGCAGGGCTCGCTGGAAGCGATTCTCGGATCACTCGACAAGCTCGGCACCGACGAGGTCGCCGCCCGCATCCTGCATGCCGGCGTCGGCGGCATCTCGGAATCCGACGTGACGCTGGCGGAGGGTTTCAACGCCGCCATCATCGGCTTCAACGTTCGCGCCCACAAGGAAGCAGCCGCAGCAGCCAAGCGCAACGGCATCGAAATCCGCTACTACAACATCATCTACGATCTGGTGGACGACGTGAAGAAGGCGATGTCCGGCCTGCTGGCGCCGACGCTGCGCGAGACCATGCTGGGCAATGCCCTGATCCTGGAAGTGTTCAACATCTCCAAGGTCGGCAAGGTCGCGGGCTGCCGCGTCACCGACGGCACCGTGGAACGCGGCGCCAATGTCCGCCTGATTCGCGACAACGTCGTCGTGCATGAAGGCAAGCTGTCGACGCTGAAGCGTTTCAAGGACGAAGTGAAGGAAGTGCAGTCCGGTCAGGAATGCGGCATGGCGTTCGAGAATTACGCCGACATGCGCGCCGGCGACGTCATCGAGTGTTATCGCGTGGAGACGATCCAGCGCTCTCTGTAAGTCCAGGTCTTG
>NZ_JANMCO010000166.1:0-14804 GCF_031361285.1 Sphingomonas sp. | reverse complement strand
ATGTGGGAGCGGATGCAGGCGGTGGTCGATGGTTCGATCACGGTCTCGCTCGACCAGGTCCGCGGTGCGATGCGGCTGATGGCCGACAAGGCGCGGGTGATCGCCGAGGGCGCCGGCGCTTTGGCCCTGGCCGCGGCGTTGACTGGTGAAGCCGGCGAGGGTCCAATCGTCTGCATCGTCTCGGGCGGCAACATCGATCTCAAGACATTCGCCGAGCTGGTCGCGGAGTGATCAGCGCCCGGTAAACTTGGGCACACACCTTTCGATGAGACTGCCCGTCGAGATCGGTTAGGACGAACCCAAAGGCTGTTGCTCGAGGCTCGCCGCCATGTCCCTTTCGACGTCGATCTTGCTGATCGTAAGGTAAGCGACGAGCACAACGATGATCACCAGGAACACCGCGCTGATCGTCATCGTCGACAGGCCGAGGCCGCCGTCCCTGGGCGCCTGGGTCAGGAAATCGCCCATCGACGCGCCGAGCGGCCGGGTCATCACATAGGCTGCCCAGAACGCCAGCACCGGGCCGAGGACTTTGGCGTAATAACCGATCGTGATCAGCACGATCAGCCCGCCGATGATCACGCCGGTCAGCGTATAGCCCAGCCCCATTTGCTCGCTGATCAAATCGCCCGCGGCGGTGCCGAGCGCGAAGGTGAACAGGATCGCCAGCCAGTAATAGCGTTCGCGCGCCGGAGTGGTGATATCGTGGATCGACAGCGTGCGCTCAGCGCGGTGCCAGGCGATAAAGGTCCCCGCCAGCGCCACGGCGAATAGCGCGGTCGTGACGTACAGGCTGACGCCGAAATTATCGCTCAGATTGTCAGTGATGAGCGTGCCGACGATGCTTAGGAAAACCACGCAGATCCAGTAGAGCCACGCCACATAGCGGTCCTCACGCAGCTGTAGCCAGAGGAAGCCGGCCAGC
Organism: Sphingomonas sp.; assembly: GCF_031361285.1. GTDB lineage: Bacteria > Pseudomonadota > Alphaproteobacteria > Sphingomonadales > Sphingomonadaceae > Sphingomicrobium. Next base: position 13,879 of record NZ_JANMCO010000166.1, on the reverse strand, counting down.
ATTGCCGCGGTGAACAGCGAGGTCGCTGTCAACCCGAACCCCAGGTTGAAGTTGAGGTAGTCGGCGCCGGTCTCGCCGACCGTGGTGGCAAGGATCTTGATCACCCAAAAAGCAAGCGTGACGAGCGGCACCTTGCTGAGCATCGTGCGGTCGGTAGCGGTCATTGATTGTCTTTCGGCAGGACGTGAGAGAGAAAGGTTAACCGCGGTGGAGGCCGATCGTTCCGGACTGCTAACGGCCGGTGAATTTCGGGGCGCGTTTCTCGAGAAATGCGGCGACGCCTTCGCGATAGTCGGCGGTGAAGCCTAGCCGGCGCATTTCGTCGCGCTGGCGGGTGAGCTCCTGGTCGAGGCTGTGGCCCCACGACGAGCGGATCATCTCCTTGATGGCGCTAAGTCCGAGCGGCGGCAGCGAGGCAAGTTTGGTAGCCAGGGCATCAACTTCGGCGTCTAACAGGTCGTCATCGACCGCTTTCCAGATGAGGCCCCAGTCCGCCGCGGTTTCGGCGGGCAGAGGCTCGCCGGTGAGCGCCAGGCCGAGCGCGCGCGCCTGGCCAACAAGGCGGGGCAACACCCAGGTGCCGCCGCTGTCGGGGATCAGGCCGATGGCGGCAAAGCTCTGGATGAATTTGGCCGACTTGGCGGCGACGACCATGTCGCAGGCGAGCGCGATATTGGCGCCAGCGCCGGCGGCGACGCCATTGACTCGCGCAATCACCGGCTTGGGAAGCGTCACCAGGGTCTTGATCAGCGGGTTCCAGCTGGTTTCGACCGTCATGCCGAGGTCGACCGGCTGGTCGGACGCGACGGAGCGATCGTTGAGGTCCTGGCCGGCGCAAAAGGCGCGGCCGGCCCCGGTCAGGACGACGACTCGCGCATCGCCAATTGAGTTGAGCACGTCGCGCAACTCTCCGTGCATCTGCGCGGTAAAGCTGTTGAGGCGGTCGGGGCGGTTCAAAGTGATCCGCGCGACGGCGCCGTCCAGCTTGAAGTCGATTGTTTCGTAAGCCATGCCAACCGACTAGCGAAGGAGGGGGTATGGACGCAAACGATCTAGCAAAGCGGGTCGCGCACGAGATGCTGGCGTCCGAGGGCACCGGCCCCGTCTGGGGCATCGCCATTGAGGAAGCGCGGGAAGGTTATGCGCGGATTTCGATGACGCTCACCGCCACCATGCTCAATGGCCACCGCATCGCGCACGGCGGGATGGTGTTCGCGCTCGCCGACACCGCGTTCGCTTATGTCTGCAATGGCGGCAACGAGAAGAATGTCGCCGCCCAGGCCTCGATCGTCTTTCTCGGCAGCGCGCAGGAAGGCGAAACATTGATCGCCGAGGCGGAAGAGGTCGCAACTGCGGGACGCGGCGGCGTGACGCGCGTGGCAGTGCGGACGACGGACGGGCGAGCGGTTGCCGAATTCACCGGATACTCGCGCACGATTGGCGGACCGGTCGTCACAGTTTGAACGTTACCGCCCCAAAGGCTACATCAGACCCATGTACACCACCGAATTAGGCAAGACCGCGACCGTTCAGTCGCTCGAGGACCCCAAGCTGCTCGCCGCGTTCGAGGCACGGGTGGCGGCGGACGAGTTCATCGAGCCCAAGGACTGGATGCCCGAAGCCTATCGGCGGACGCTGGTGCGACAGGTGTCGCAGCACGCGCATAGCGAGATCGTCGGCATGCTGCCCGAGGGCAATTGGATTTCGCGCGCGCCGTCGCTGCGGCGCAAAGCGATCCTCCTCGCCAAGGTCCAGGACGAGGCCGGCCACGGGCTCTATCTGTACTGCGCGGCGGAGACGCTTGGCACCAGCCGCGACGCAATGATCGAGGCGCTGCACTCGGGCAAAGCCAAATATTCGACCATCTTCAATTATCCGTCGCTGACCTGGGCCGACATCGGCGCGATCGGCTGGCTGGTCGACGGCGCCGCGATCATGAACCAGGTGCCGCTGCAGCGCACCTCTTATGGGCCGTATGCCCGGGCGATGGTCCGGGTGTGCAAGGAAGAGAGCTTCCACCAGCGTCAGGGCTACGAAATCATGATCGCGATGGCGGGCGGGACGGCGGAGCAGAAGCGCATGGCGCAGGACGCCTTAAACCGCTGGTGGTGGCCAAGCCTGATGATGTTCGGCCCGCCCGACGAGGACAGCCCGAACACCGCGCAATCAATGCGCTGGCGGATCAAGCGCGACACCAATGATGAGCTACGGCAGAAATTCGTCGACATCACCGCGCCGCAGGCGGATTTCATTGGCCTCAAGGTGCCGGACCCGGACCTCCAGTGGAACGCGGCCAAGGACGGTTACGATTTCGGCGAAGTCGACTGGGAAGAATTTTACGCGGTGGTGCGAGGCGAAGGCCCGGTCGCCAAGGAACGGATGGCGGCACGCCGCGCGGCCTGGGACGACGGCGCCTGGGTGCGCGACGCGGCCGCCGCACATGAAGACAAGCGGCGCGCAAGGGCGGCGGCGTGAGCAGTGACTGGCCGCTGTGGGAAGTCTTCGTCCGCGCCAAGGCTGGCCTGGCGCATCGTCACGTTGGCAGCGTTCATGCTCCTGACGCGCAGCTCGCGCTCCGCCACGCGCGCGACACGTACACGCGGCGCAGCGAAGGGGTGAGCCTGTGGGTCGTGCCGTCGGCGGAGATCGTCGCGTCCGACCCCGATGAAGCGGGGCCGATGTTCGAACCGGCGCAGGACAAAATTTACCGCCACCCGACATTCTACGACATCCCGGACGAAGTGAAACACATCTGATGGCGACGGCTTCGCTTGATGTTCGTGGCGCCGATGAAGCGCGCGTCGATTACTTGCTGCGGCTGGGCGACGATGCGCTGATCCTTGGCCAGCGCTTGGGCGAATGGTGCGGGCACGCGCCGGCGCTCGAAGTTGACCTGAGCCTGACCAATCTCGCGCTCGACCTCATCGGGCAGGCGACGCATTTGCTCGGCGCGGCGGGCGACGCAGATCAGCTCGCCTTCCACCGCGACGTGCTCGATTTTCGCAATTGCCTGCTGGTCGAACAGCCCAATGGTGATTTTGGCCGGACGATCGCGCGGCAACTGCTTTTCTCGACCTGGCAACACCTCCTCTACCAGCGGCTGAGCGAGTCCAGCGACCAGGCCCTGCGCGAGATTGCCGCCAAGGCAGTCAAGGAAGTCGCCTATCATTACGAGCTCGCGTCGGAGTGGACGGTGCGGCTGGGAGACGGGACTGACGAAAGCACGGCGCGGATGCGCGACGGGCTCGACTGGTGCTGGCGATTTGTCCCTGAGTTGTTCGAGGTTGATGCATTGCTCGAGGGGCTGATCGCGCGGGGGATCGCGGTCGATCCGCGGAAGTTCGAGGACGAGTATCGATCAGCGCTGGCGGCGGTGCTGGCCGACGCGAAACTCGACGTACCGGCAGACCAGCGGCCGATCCTTGGCGGGCGGCGCGGCCATCACAGCGAGCATCTCGGTCATCTGCTCGCGCCGATGCAATATTTGCCGCGCACCTACCCCGACGCGACCTGGTAGGATGATCGCCCACTTCCACGCCTTGCGCGTTGTCGAGATCGTGCCCGAGACGGCCGAAGCCAATTCAATTCGGTTCGAGATTCTGCCTGATCTGCGCGAGGCGTTTGCCTTCAAGGCCGGGCAGCATCTGACGCTCAAGGCCGAGATCGGCGGCGAGGAATTGCGCCGTAACTATTCGCTGTGCACCGCGCCCGACGACCAGGACTGGATGGTGACCGTCAAACGTATCGCCGGCGGGGTGTTTTCCAACTGGGTCGGCGACAATTTAAAGCCCGGCGACTTGATCGACGTCATGCCGCCGCACGGCAGCTTCACGACTGAGTTCGATCCGAAAGCGTCGCGCCGCTATGTCGGTTTTGCCGGCGGGTCGGGAATCACCCCGGTCATTTCGCTGATCAAGACCGCGTTGAAGCAGGAGCCGAACAGCCGCTTCACCTTATTCTACGGCAACCGTGACAGCTCGTCGGTGATTTTCCTCGACGCGCTCGCCGACCTCAAGGACCGCTATATGGGGCGGTTCGAGCTCTACCATTTCCTCGCCGAGGAAGCGGGCGACGTGGCCTTGTTCAACGGCATGCTCGACCAGGCGATGTGCGGCAATGCAATCGAGCAGCTGGTTGGCGATGCGAGCGAGGTCGACGCGTGGTTCATCTGCGGCCCCGGACCGATGATGGACGCGGCGGAAGCCGCGTTGCTCGAGCGCGCTGTCGCCAAAGAGCGCATCCACATCGAGCGCTTCACCGCCGGCCGTCCCTCGGCGGCGCTGACGCAGGAAATGGCGAAGCTGGAGGCCAAGGCGGTCGGCGCAACACTGTCGGTCACGCTCGACGGTCGCACCCGCAGAGTCGAATTCACCCAAAGCAACATCCTCGACAGCGCCCGCGCTGCCGGGCTGCCGGCGCCGTTCGCGTGCAAGGCGGGCGTGTGCGCGACGTGCCGGGCGAAAGTCGTGAGCGGCAAGGTCGAGATGGCGGCGCGTTATGGCCTGACTGACGAAGAAGTCGCGGACGGCTATGTGCTGACGTGCCAGTCAGTGCCGGTCGGCGACGGCGTCGCGGTCGATTACGACGCTTAACCGCCATTGCGAGGAGCCCTGGGCGACGCGGCAACCCAGCCGGAACAAAAAACTGGATTGCCGCGCTACGCTCGCAATGACGAAGAAGTCGCGCTAATCGCCGTCCGATGCTGACCGAAACCACCAGGGCAAGAGCGCTTGCCGACCTACCGCCCGTCATCAGTGATTCGCTGTTGGCCCTGATCGCCATGGCCAACGCCGATCCGCGGCCCGACAAAATCGATGTCGGCGTAGGCGTGTTCCGCGATGCCGTCGGGAATACGCCGATCCTCAAAGTGATGAAGCAGGCCGAACAGCGGCTCTTCGATACGCAGGTAACCAAGGCCTATCTCGGCAGCGCTGGTGACAAGCGTTTCGCCGAATTGCTGCGGCCGATCCTGCTCGGGCCGCATGCCGGCGATGAACGGATTGCGGGATTGCAGACGCCGGGCGGCTGCGGCGCGTTGCGCTTGGGGTTCGAGCTCATTCGGACCGCCAATCCTAACGCGCGGGTTCTGATGGGCACCCCGACCTGGCCCAATCATGCGCCGATCATCCGCAGCGTCGGGTTGGAGATCGTCGAATATCCCTATTACGACCGCGACGGGCATGTGATTCACTTCGACGCGATGCTGCAAAGTCTCGGCGCCGCGCGCGAAGGCGACGTCGCATTACTCCACGGCGTTTGTCACAACCCGACCGGTGCCGACCTCGACGCTGCGCAATGGGCCGAGGTGACGCGAGTGATCGCCGAGCGCGGCCTGCTGCCGTTCGTCGACATCGCTTACCAAGGGTTCGGCCGGGGGCTCGACGAGGATGCGGCGGGCCTGCGCGGTATCCTTGCTGCGAGCGACGAAGTCATCGCCGCGCAAAGCTGCGACAAGAGTTTCAGCGTCTATCGCGACCGCGTCGGGTCGCTGTTCGTCAAGACGGGGTCGGTTGAGGCAACCACCAAAGCGATGGCGCATGTGTTCCAGCGGTCGCGCGAAATGTGGTCGATGCCGCCCGATCATGGCGCCGCGGCGGTGCACATCATCCTCGACGATCCAAAGCTCAAGGCCGACTGGCACATCGAGCTGGATGCGATGCGGACCCGGATCAATTCGGTCCGCCAGCGCATTGCCGCGGCCGACCCGCGCCTCGCTTACATCGGCCAGCAATTCGGCATGTTTTCGATGCTGCCGTTTTCAAAGGACCAGGTCATTGCGTTGCGCGAGCGCCACGCGATCTACATGGCCGACAGCGGGCGGTTCAATGTCGTCGGCATGGCGGACCATTCGATCGACCGGTTCGTCGAGGCCGTGGTCGAGACCCTCGATGGCTGAACCGTTCCATGGCTGAGCGGGACGCCGGTCGCGTCAGTACCGATGTCGATTGGCGCGAGGTTGCGCGCCTGGTCCTGACCAGCCGCGAGATGGACCGGATCGAGGAACAGGAACTCGTTCCGCAAAAAAAGATCTTCTATCAATTTTCGGCCCGCGGTCACGACATGGCGCAGGTGCTATTGGGCATGCAGCTCAAAGATGGCGACGCGGCCTGCGGTTATTATCGGTCGCGGCCATTGTTGCTCGCGCTGGGTGTGCCGCTGGCCGATGCATTGGGTTCCGGCATGGGGCTGGCGGGCGGCTATTCCGATGGCCGCGATATCGGCGTGGTGTTCAACTTTCCCAATCCGGGCGGCGCCCACGCACTGCCGATGTGCGGCGGGGTAGGCGCGCAATATACGCCGGCAGCGGGCTGGGCGCAGGCGATCGCCTATAAGGCCGAAGTGCTGGGCGAGGGGCCGCAAGATGCCATCGCCGTCGTGCTCGGCGGCGACGCGAGCTGCGCCACTGGCGGATTTTGGTCGGCGCTAACGATTGCGACGACGCAAGCATTGCCGCTGCTCATGTACATCGAGGACAATGGTTACGGCATCTCGGTGCCGTCGGATTTTCAGACTCCCGGCAAGGACATCGCCGCCAATCTCGCCAGTTTTGCCGGACTGACGATCTTCAACGGCGACGGCACCGAGCCCGAGGAAGCGGCGCGCCTGGTGCGCGAGGCGGTGGCGCAAGTCCGGACCCAGCGGGCGCCGGTGTTGCTGCGCCTGACGATGCCGCGGCTCGAAGGTCACAGTTTCCAGGACACGCAAGGCTATAAGAGCGAAGCGGAGATCAAGGCCGAATGGGCGCGCGATCCGCTGCCCAAGTTGCAGGCGTTTGCGACGACGCTCGATTGGCCAGATATGGAAGCGGATGCCGCAGCGACGGTTGCAGCGGCTTTGGCCGAGGCGGAGGCGCGGGGCGTATCGAGCCCGGAGCGTGTCACCGATAACGTGTTTTTCGAAGGCGAACCGCAGCAGGTCGGCGGACAAGTGAACCACGGCTTCACGCCGCCGCAATCGACCGACGAACCGCACCCCGACGGCCAACGGATCAACATGGTGACGGCGATCCGCCGGACGCTCGACCAGGAGCTGGCCGGCAATCCGCGCGTGCTGGTGTTCGGTGAGGATGTCGGGCCCAAGGGCGGCGTCCATGCGGTGACGCTTGGCCTGCAGGACAAGTTCGGCAGGGCCCGCGTGTTCGACACCAGCCTGAACGAGGAAGGCATCGTCGGCCGCGCGGCGGGCATGGCGCTGGCCGGACTGATGCCGGTGCCCGAAATCCAGTTCCGCAAATATGCCGAACCGGCGACCGAGCAGATCAACGATATTGGGACGATGCGCTGGCGCACCCACAACCGCTTCGCCGCGCCGATGGTGTTGCGGGTGCCCGGCGGCTTCTTCAAATGCGGCGACCCGTGGCACAGCCAGACCAACGAGGTGCAGTTCGTCCACAATCCCGGCTGGCTGGTCGCGGTGCCGTCCAATGCCGAAGACGCGGTCGGGCTGCTGCGGGGAGCACTGCGCGGCAACGACCCGGTGCTGTTCTTCGAGCATCGGGCGATGCTCGACGATGCCTGGGCGCGGCGGCCGTGGCCGGGCGACGATTACGTCCTGCCGTTCGGAAGAGCCAAGAAGACGCGTGAGGGCGACGCAATCACGATCGTCACCTGGGGCGCGATGGTGCCGCGTTGCGAGGCGGCGGCGGAAGGCGTGTCGGCCGACGTCATCGACCTGCGCACGCTGATGCCGTGGGACCGCGAGATGGTGCTCGACAGCGTGGCGCGGACGCGGCGCTGCCTGATCGTCCACGAGGATCTGCGCACCGGCGGCTTCGGTGCCGAGATCGCCGCGGTGGTCGCCGACGAAGCGTTCCTCGATCTGGATGCGCCGGTGGCGCGGGTTACGATGCCCGACATCCCGAGCCCGCATCATCCGACACTGATGGAAGCGGCGCTGCCGTCGGCGGCGAGCATCCGCGTCGCAATCGACCGACTGGTGGGTTTCTGAGCGTGATCGATATCCTGGTTCCCGACGAGCAAGAGGGCACCAAGGCGGTCGTTCGCGCGTGGCTCAAACAGATCGGCGATACGGTCGCGGTCAACGATCCGCTGGTGGAGCTTGAGACCGACAAGGTGACGCAAGAGGTGCCCGCGCCGGCCGCCGGTGTGCTGGCGGAGATCGTGCTCGATACGGATGCGGATGCGGTGCCGGGGGCGCTGCTCGGGCGGATCGACGCTGGCCGTTCCCCGGCGCAGGGCACCCATCAAAGTAATACTTTGATGGGACCCGAGGCCGGGGTCCAGGAGCGTCCGCAGACGCTGCACGCTCCGCGTCCTGGGCCCCGGCCTGCGCCGGGGAACAGGGAAGAGCGACTGTCGCCCTCGGTCCGCCGCGCGCTGCAACAGCACGGGATCGAGCCGTCGCGCATCCAGGGAACGGGGCGCGGCGGGCGGATCACTCGCGAAGATGTCGAGCGGGCGTTGGGAACCGGCCCCTCCACCACCGACATCCCGCACGACCGGATGCGGCTCAAAATCGCCGAGAACATGGTCCGCGCGGTGGCCGAGGCGCCGCATGTGACGGCGCTGTTCGAAGCCGATTTCTCGGGGGTCGCGGCGCACAAGGCGGCGTCTGCAAAGCGGGGCACCAAGCTCAGTTACACCGCCTATATCGTCAAGGCCGCGGCTGAGGCGATGGGCGTGGCGCCGGCGATCAACGGACGTTGGGAGAGCGACCGCATCGCCATTGCGCCGACGATCGACATCGGCGTCGGCACCGCGCTTGGCGACAAGGGATTGGTGGTCCCAGTGGTCAAGGACGCGGGCTCGCTGAGCCTGGAGCAGATTGGCGCCAAGCTCGACGATCTCACCAGGCGCGCCCGCGAAGGCAAGCTCACCGGCAGCGACGTTTCGGGCGGCAGCTTCACCATCTCCAACCACGGCGTCTCGGGCTCGCTACTGGCAGCGCCAATCATCCTTCATGCCGGCCAGGCGGCGATCCTCGGCGTCGGCAAACTTCAGAAGCGCGTCATGGTGCGCGAGGTCGATGGCGACGACGCGATCGTCATCCTGCCGATGGCTTATGTCACGCTGACCATCGACCACAGGGTCGTCGACGGGCACCAGACCAACGCCTGGCTCAGCCGCTTCGTCGAGATTATCGAAGGCTGGCCGCCGGCCTAGGCTTTCTCCGCACCATCGGTCGCGTCGCCGGGGCTGTAGCTGTGCGCGCCGGCACCGGCGAGATGGCCGCCCTGGACGATCAGATATTCGTCGCGGATTGGACGGCCTTCAAAAAAGCATTCGAGGATCTCGCGCGTGCCGGCGGCGTAACGCGCCTGGGCCGACAGGCTGGTGCCCGAGATATGCGGGGTCATGCCGTGGTGCGGCATGGTCCGCCAGGGATGGTTGCTCGGCGCTGGCTGCGGGAACCAGACGTCGCCGGCGTAGCCCGCCAGCTGCCCGCTTTCGAGCGCCGCGACGACGGCGTCGCGATCGACGATCTTGCCGCGCGCGGTGTTCACCAGATAAGCGCCGCGCTTCATTTTCGACAGCATTTCGGCGTCGAACATATGTTCGGTTTCGGGATGCAGCGGGCAGTTGATCGTCACCACGTCGCAGACCGCGACCATATCCTCGACGCGGTCGTGCCAGGTAACGCCCAGTTCGCGTTCGACCTCGGCCGACAAACGGTGGCGGTCGGTGTAATGGAGATGCATGTCGAACGGCTTCAGGCGGCGTAACACCGCGCTGCCGATGCGGCCGGCGGCGACGGTGCCGACGTGCATGCCTTCGACGTCGTAGGAGCGGGCGGCGCAATCGGCGATGTCCCAGCCGCCGCGCCGCACGACGTCGTGCGACGGCAGATAATTGCGGACCAGCGACAGGATCATCATCACGACATGTTAGGCGACGCTGATCGAGTTGCAGAAGGTGACCTCGGCCACCGTGATGCCGCGGTCGATCGCCGACTGCAGGTCGACATGGTCGGAGCCGATCCCGGCGGTCAGCGCGAGCTTGAGGTTGGGCGCCTTGGCGATCCGTTCGGTGGTCAGATAGGCCGGCCAGAAGGGCTGCGAAATGACCACGTCGGCGTCGACCAGCTCACGCTCGAATGCGCTGTCCGGGCCATCCTTGTCGGACGTGACGACCAATGTGTGGCCGGCGCCTTCAAGATACGCGCGCAGTCCCAATTCGCCCGACACGCAGCCAAGCAAGTCGCCGGGGTTGAAATCGATGCCGTGCGGCGTTGGCAGCGTCTGGCCATCGGGATAGCGGTCGAGCCTGGGCAGATCGTCGCGGGGATAGGACTTGGGCATCCCGCCGCTGGGATCGTCGTAGAGGACGCAGACTATTTTTGCCATGACGAGCTTCCTTCCGCGTGGGGCAGGGCAAGCGCAGCGTAATGGCGCGGCGGCGAAGAGTCGAACAGCCGGGCCCCGCAGAATTTCCCGCGCCGGTACGAGGGGCCAGCCAAGCACAAACAAGCGAATCCGGGGGTGTGTCCATTTTGGCCACTTCGACAGCTTGCGGAGTTCGTGACTGGTTTTTCGCCAACCGCCTCGGCAGGGGAGCGCATTCCCTGGTATTATATTCGCTCACCTGGTTCTCTCCGAGTCGGATGATATAACCCATTCGGTTATCTGTAGGACAGCGATTTGTTCGCGCCTGGCAAATTTGCTGACGCTTCAACGATTTCCTAACCCTTCCTTGCCATTAGGGGCCGGTGAACGAAGCCGTATCCGCCTTGATCGCCATGCTCCTGAAAGCGAGCGTTGGCCTGTTCGTGGTCAACGAAATCCGCGGATTCGTGCTGGCGGCGCCGGTGCTTTACGCGATGTACGCGGCCGGCGGCACGTTGATGGCCATCTGGATCGGCATCTGCTCACTGGCCGGCATTACGCTGTCGATCATTGCTCCGGTTTTCGTCGGCAGAAAGCTCAAGCTGATTTAGGTCAGCATTGGCGGCGCCGCTGACGTCCGCAATGGGTGGAAAGTGGACGTTAGCGTTTTCCAGTGAGCGTGAAAGTCCAACAGATGACGACCGTTGCGAGCCAAGCCATCGATAGAAAGAAGAGAGCAGGCAGTAATTCAAAGCAATGCCAAGGTGGCGACTCTGCTTGGCCGTTCGCAATCTGGAACGTCAGCCAGGCAAAATCCCTCCCAATCACGATCGCCAAGCACAGAGGGACAATCCACCCAACGGAACCGGCCACGACGAAAGCTCTGCGCCACTCGTTCATATTTCGCACGCTATTGCGCCGAGCCAAGGTTCGCAATGGGTCGGTCGTGGCCGAAGCGGGTGGAAAGCTGCCCTTGGCGCTCGCCAGTCCATGTGCCACGTTTGCTGCATGAATACTTTTTTTGCTGTCGTCGTGGGCGGCGTGATGCTCGTCCTGGTCGGCCGGTCGATATTCGAGGTCTACAAAATCTCGCAGGCTCAAATGAGCGGGAATGACCTCCGCCTCGCCCTAATCATTCTGATTGCCATAGGGGTAGCATCTGTGTCGCTAGTGATCATTCTTCAGTCCGCTCGATCTTAAGCTGCAAACCGCAGGTCGATTGCGGCGTAACGCTCGTCGCAATGTCCGCAATTGGTCGAAAGCGGACATAAAGTCGAAACGAATCCGGCTGGGGGTGGAAGTGGCGCACCCGACAGGATTGTCCTCGCTGCGCTCGTTCTTCTTCGCTGCGGAATAAGCGCCGCGGCAAAGCCGCGTCGTCGCGCGACCGTCCTGCGGCGGCCGCAGCCGGGTCGTCGTAGCTCTTTGCGCTAGTCGGCGATTGCTGCGCAATCCCCTCCTTGCGCTCGGCCACTCCGCAAATGGCGCACCCGACAGGATTCGAACCTGTGACCCCTGCCTTCGGAGGGCAGTACTCTATCCAGCTGAGCTACGGGTGCGTGGCGTCCGCTTAGCGTTTAGCGGCAAGACGGGTCAAGAAAGGCCTTGAGGCGCGCGTGGAGGATCTCGCGCGCGGTGCCGACGATCATGCCGACGTGGCCCGAAGCGAACTCGACGGTGTCGCCGGCGGGCGCGGTGGCGGCCGGGGTGATGCGGTCGTGGGCAGCGGTGCAATGGAGCAAAGGCACGGCCAGCCGGTCGGTGATGGCAGTGCCGGCGATGCTCCAGCCGCCGCCGCCCGGGCAATCGGCGCCGAAGAATTGCTCCATCAGCTCGGCTGCGGCGGCGCAGGGGAGCGGCTCGCCCTGGTTGGCCCAATCCTCGAGCCGGACGAACCGCCGGGCATCCGCACCGCCGGCGTCGAGCGTGGCGAACTTGGCGAATTTCGATACGGTGCGTTCGGGATCCAGCGACCAGAAGGCGGCCTGGAGGACCTCCATCGGCAGTGCGCCGAGCGCGGCGGCGGAGGCGCGGGCGTGGCCCCACATGGCCAGCAGGCCGTCGCGGCCTTTGGCGGGATAGGCAGCGAAGTTCCACGGCGCGGCGAGCGTGGCGACGCGTTCCACGGGGTGGAGATTGGCGGCGGCGATGGCCATCGTCCCGCCGAGACAATAGCCGATCAGCGCGGCGGGCTCACCGAGCTCGCGCAGCAAGGGCAGCAGCAAATGTTCGACATGGCCGGAAACGCTCAAATCGGGGCGGCCGCGCGCTGCGCCCCAATCGAGCAGCAGCACGCGGCGGTGCATATTGGCGATCGCATCCGCCAGCGACACTTGCGCGTCGAGGTCGAGGATGTGCGGCGGGTTGATCAGCGAGGGAATGAGGATCGCGACCGGGCCGGCGCCGCCATGATCGCGCAGGCTGGCGGGGCCGAGGCGGGCGAATTCGGGGCGCGGCGGGACGGGTGGCGGGCGCGTTGCTTGCTCATAAGCGGCGAGCCCGGCGAGCGCGGCGCGGGCCAACCCGGGGTCACGCTCGGCGGTCATCCGGACCAGTTCGAGGAACAACGGCAATGGCCGCGGGGCTTTCAGGGGCGCTGGTTCATGTTGCAGTGCACACTGCTCCGGTAGTAGGCTGCCAGTTGGGTTTTTGGAGCGGTTCATGGCGAAATCTTCGGGCAAGGCGACAATCAAGAAGTACGCGAACCGGCGGCTTTATGACACCGAAAGCTCGACTTACATCACGCTCGACCATTTGGCGGCAATGATCAAAGCCGGGCGCGAGTTTGAAGTGGTCGACGCCAAGACCGGCGAAGACATCACGCGGCATGTGCTGACCCAGATCATCGTCGATGAGGAAGCACGCGGATCGACCATGTTGCCGGTCAATTTTTTGCGCCAGCTGATCGGGCTTTACGGTAACTCGATGCAGGGCATGGTGCCGCAATATCTTGAAGCGGCGATGGACGCGTTCCAGCGCAACCAAACAGTGATGCGCGACGCGTTCGGAACCAATGTGTTGGCCGATTTGGCCAAGAAGAATATGGCGATGTTCGGCGAGGCGAGCCGGGCGTTTACGCCACCAGCAAAAGCGGAAGCCGAAAGGAAAATTCGCGACGACGAGGTCGAGAAGCTGCGCGCCGAGCTGGCCGCGCTGCAGGCCAAGGTTGACCGGCTGGATCGCTGATATGCTGTTTCCGAGTGTGTTCGCGGTCGCGACCATGGCCGCGCAAGCGGTTGCGGCAGCGCCCGCGCGCGACTTCAGCATTGCGCCGGTGGCGCCCGGTGCGTGGACCTATCAGGCACTGCCAGGGGCGAGCGAAGCGCGCTTTGTCGACAGCGGCGGCATTGCGCGGCTGTTGATCCGCTGCACCAAGGCGTCACGGCAGGTGAGTTTTTCACCAACCAGCGCGGTCGCGGCGACAAGCATTTTTGTCTGGACCAGCTCGGCGAGCCGCAATGTGGCGGTGCGCTTTGAAGCGAATGCGATGCGAGTCACGGCCGATTTTAGCGCCTTCGACCCTCTGCTGGACGCGATCGCCTTCAGTCGTAGACGAATGGCGGTGGGGCTGGCGGGTGGTGCGTCGCTGGTGGTGCC
>NZ_JANMCO010000044.1:0-4360 GCF_031361285.1 Sphingomonas sp. | reverse complement strand
TGCTGGCCGGTCAGGATCAGAGCAGGCTGGACGGTGCGCGCCGCCAAGGCCCGGGCGACCGGGGAGAGTTTTATCGCTTCGGGCCTGGTCCCGATGACCAGCCTCACGTCCGCAGAATGCAGATGTCCCCCTACTTCGGCGGGATTAATCTGCCTCTAAATCGGATGAATCGCAAGGACAGTTTTGGGGCGTGACTTACCGGAAGTTGTCGGCGTAAGCTTGGAGCTTGAGCTTCACTGCCCCGGCGGGGACAAGATGATAAGCAAGACCTTGGCGTTTCGCGTAGGCGATCGCCTCCGCCTTGCTGGTAAAATTGAGGCGCACCTGCGGCTTGGTGTCGCGAGAGCCAGCCCATCCGGTCAGCGGATCGGGCCGCAGCGGATCCTCGCGCTCGAACTCGATCATCCAGCGTCCGGCGCTGGATTTGCCTGACTGGGTGGTTCTTCGATCGAGTTCGGAAATGCGGGCGACGGTCATGGTTCGCAAGGAGTTGGCAAAGCCGGCTGCCGGAATCAAGTGCGGACGGGCTTTTCGACTCTGCGCGGGCCCCCTGAGGTGGTATTGCGACCGTCCTTCGCATTTCGAATGGAGGGCTCCATGACAATGGCAAAAATCCAGCTGCTTCTGGCCACCAGCGCGATCCTCGCGTGCGACGGCTGCAAACCACAACCAGCAGCGCCGAACGCCGTGGCCAATGCTGCCACAGCAAACACTGCCGCCGCTGACACTAACGCTGGCTCCCGCGACCCGATTGCCAGCGCGATGTCGGCCGCGCCAGGCTCGATTGCCGGCGATGCGATGATCGTCATGGCCAATGCCGACGGCTCGATGAAGACCCTGCGCGAGGGCAAGAACGGCTGGACCTGCATGCCAGACAGCCCGGCGACCCCGGGACCCGACCCAATGTGCATGGACGCCAATGCGGCTAAATGGGCCGCGGCGTGGATCGGCCACAAATCACCCCCCGCCGGCACCGTCGGGCTGATTTACATGCTCGAGGGCGGAACCGACGCCAGCAACACCGATCCCTATGCGACTTCGCCGACAGCCGACAATGCATGGGTCAAGACCGGGCCGCACATCATGGTGGTTGGCTCGCAGGACCTGCTTAAGGGCTATTCGTCGGGTGCCAAGCCCGACACCAAGTCGCCGTACGTGATGTGGTCCGGGACGCCATATGCGCACCTGATGGCCCCGGTCGGCTAGACGCGGATCAATAGGCCCGGGCGACGGCGAATTCGACCGCTTCGGTCAGCGCCGCTTTGGCTTTGCCGGCGGGGAACATGCCCAGTGAGTCGATCGCGCGTCGGCCATAATGCCGGGCGCGGTCGATCGTGTCCGACAAGGCCTCGCTTGAACGCATCAGTGCGATGGCCTGGGCCAGATCGTCGTCCGAAACTCGCTCGCCGGTCACTGCGGCCTCCCAGAACGCGCGCTGGTCGCTTGATCCCCGGGCGTAAGCCAGGATCAGCGGCAGCGTCATCTTGCCGTCGCGAAAGTCGTCGCCGACGCCTTTGCCCATGGTTATCGCGTCCGACGCATAGTCGATGACGTCATCGACCAACTGGAAAGCGATGCCGAGGTTTCGCCCGTAACTTTCGAGCGCGATCTCCGCTTCCTCGCTAGCTTCGGCGACGACCGGCGCGATCCGGCACGCGGCGGCGAACAGGGCGGCGGTCTTGGCGCCGATGATCTGGAGATACTGTTCCTCGCCGGTTTCAATCCGCCGTTGCGCGGTCAATTGCTCGACTTCGCCTTCGGCGATCACGGCCGAGGCGTGACTGAGGATCTTGAGGACTTTGAGGCTGCCATCCTCGACCATCAGTTCGAATGCGCGGCTGAACAGGAAATCGCCTACCAGGACGCTGGCCGGGTTGCCCCAGATGAGGTTTGCGGTGCGCTTGCCGCGACGCGTGCCGGAGCCATCGACAACATCGTCATGAAGCAGGGTCGCGGTGTGGATGAATTCGACTGCGGCGGCGAGCTGCTGGTGGCGGCTGCCGGAGTAATCGAGCAGGCTCGCGCAGGCGAGGGTGAGCATCGGCCGCATGCGCTTGCCGCCGCCGGCGATAAGGTGACCGGCAAGCTCGGGGATCAGCGCCACTTTGCTTTGCATACGATCGAGAATGACGGCGTTGACGCCGTTCATGTCGGCCGCAACGAGCGCCATCATCGCCTCGAGCGATGGCTCGCGCGCGGGGTGTAGCGGATGGACGGTCGCCGACATGGCGCCGCCCTAGCGGGACGGCGCCATATTTTCCAGCGTGCTCGCTACCAGATGTGGACGCGCTGCTGGGGTGGCAAATACAGCTTGTCACCGGGTTGGACGTTGAACGCCTTGTACCAAGCGTCGACGTTACGGACGATCCCGTTGACGCGATACTTGGCCGGGCTGTGCGGGTCGGTCAGCAGTTGTTGGCGCTGGGCATCCTCGCGCGCCTTGGACTGCCACGCCTGGGCATAAGCGAGGAAGAATCGCTGGTCGCCAGTCATCCCGCCAATCACCCTGGCCTTGCCGTGCTTCGCTTGGAAGCGCTGGAAGGCGCCATAGGCCGCCTCGACGCCGCCTAGGTCGCCGATATTTTCGCCCATCGTCAGCGCACCCTTGATCCGGGTGCCTGGAATGGGCTCGTACGAATCATATTGGGCGCCAAGGGAGGCGGTGCGCTTCGCAAACGCTGTCTTGGCCTCCGCCGTCCACCAATTCTCGAACTTGCCGGTGGGCCCGAACTGGCTCCCCTGATCGTCGAAGCCGTGGCCCATTTCGTGGCCAATGATAGCGCCGATCGCGCCGTAATTGACCGCCGGGTCCGCCTTCGGATCGAAATAAGGCGGCTGCAGGATTGCGGCCGGGAAGGTGATCTGGTTCGCGAGCGGGTTGTAATAGGCATTCACCGTCTGCGGCGTCATGCCCCACAGGGTCCGGTCGACTGGCTTGGGGAAGCGCCTCAGCTCAAGCTCCTGTTGGAACACTTCGCTGCGAATAGCATTGCCAAGCAGGTCGTTGCGGTCGACCGTCAGCGACGAATAGTCGATATATTTGACCGGGTGGCCGATCCGCGGCTCGAACGCAGCGAGCTTGACGAGCGCGGCCTTGCGGGTCGCTTCATCCATCCACGGCGATTTACCGATCCGCTCCTGATAGGATCCGCGCAGATTTTCGATCAGCTCGGCCATCTGCTTTTCGGCTGCGGGCGGGAAATAGCGGTCAACATAGACTTGGCCCACCGACTCCCCGAGCGCGCCATTGACCAGCTGCACGCCGCGCTTCCAGCGGTCGCGCTTGACCTGTACCCCGGACAAAGTCTTCGAAAAGAAGTCGAAGTTGGCATCATCGAACGCCTTCGGAAGGACGTTGGCGTGGTCGCTGATGAAGTGAAAGGCGAGATAATCCTTCCACGCCTGCACCGCCGTCTGGCTGAAGATCTTGCCCATCGCCGTCAGCGCCGTGTTGTTGGTCATCAATACCTTGGGCGATGCGTCCAGCTTGGCGGTCGTGAGCATCAGCGCCCAATCCCAATCCGGTGCCTTCGCTTCAAGTCCGGCAAGTGTCTGGGGGTCGTTGAGCTTGGCGATGTCGCGGCTTTCGGCCGGCGACCACTGGACCTTGGCCATGGCGGTTTCGAGCGCAAAGATCGTGTCCGCCTTGGCAGCCGGGTCCTCAATCCCGCCGAGTTCAAGCATGTGTTGGATGTAAGCGCGATAGGCCTTGCGAAAATTATCGTACTTCGCGCCTTCGAGTAGGTAATAATCGCGCGGCATGCCAAGGCCGCCCTGTCCGACGGCAGCCGTGTAGCGCGTTGGATCCGCTAGGTCGGGAATGATCCCGATTCCAACCGGCGAGGCATAACCGACGCTCGCGAACAGCTCTTGTACAGCGGACTTGTCGTTCGCGGCGGCTATGCGCGCGAGATATGGCTTGAGCGGCGCGGTCCCGCGGGCCTCGATGCCTGCTTCGTCCATCCAGCTCGCATAAAAGTCGCCGAGCTGCTTGGCCGAGGCGCCGAATTTCTTCGTGTTCCTCGCCATTTCGTCGAGGATCGAGCGGACGTTGACTTCGGCTTCCTCGGTCAGTTTGACTCCATAGCCCGCCGAGGCGCGGTCCGAGGCGATCTGCGTGCGCCTGTCCCAACCGCCGTTGACGTAGGTCCAAAAGTCATCGCCCGGCTTTACCGATGCATCCATCGAGGTGAGGTTGAACCCCCACGTGCCGTAAACCGGCTTGGTCGTGACGGCCGCCGTAGCCGACGCGGCCAATCCAATGCTGGCTGCCCCAGCCAAGACCAACAACTTCATTTTCATACAAAAACCCCTTCCGATTGTGGCGCGGATTGGAGCAGGAGAAGCGAGTCGTCAAAAA
>NZ_JANMCO010000023.1:0-29064 GCF_031361285.1 Sphingomonas sp. | reverse complement strand
CGAAGACCTCAAGGCGCGCTCGAAGCCCGTCGCCGGAACCAAGGAAATCGCCCAGGTCGGGATTATCTCGGCCAATGGCGACACCGTCGTCGGCGAGAAGATCGCCGAAGCGATGGAAAAGGTCGGCAAGGAAGGCGTCATTACCGTCGAGGAAGCCAAGGGCCTCGAGTTCGAGCTTGATGTCGTCGAAGGCATGCAGTTCGACCGCGGCTATCTGTCGCCCTACTTCATCACCAACCCGGAAAAGATGTCGGTCGAACTCACCGATCCGTACATCCTGATCCACGAAAAGAAGCTCAGCAACCTCCAGGCGATGCTGCCGATCCTCGAATCGGTGGTGCAGTCGGGCCGTCCGTTGCTGATCATCGCCGAGGACATCGAAGGCGAAGCGCTGGCGACCCTGGTGGTCAACAAGCTGCGCGGCGGCCTCAAGGTCGCGGCGGTCAAGGCGCCGGGCTTCGGCGATCGTCGCAAGGCGATGCTCGAGGATATCGCCATCCTGACCGGCGGCGAGCTGATCAGTGAAGATCTCGGCATCAAGCTCGAGAATGTCACGGTCGAGATGCTCGGCACCGCCAAGCGGGTGACGATCGACAAGGACACGACGACGCTGGTCGACGGGGCCGGCAGCCACGATGCGATCAAGGCGCGGACCGAGGCGATCCGCCAGCAGATCGAGAACACCACCAGCGACTATGACAAGGAGAAGCTCCAGGAGCGCCTGGCCAAGCTCGCCGGCGGCGTTGCCGTGATCAAGGTCGGCGGTTCGACCGAAGTCGAGGTCAAGGAGCGCAAGGACCGAGTCGACGACGCTCTCCATGCGACCCGCGCCGCGGTCGAGGAAGGCATCGTCCCTGGCGGCGGTGCGGCCTTGCTTTACGCGACCCAGGCGCTTGACGGCCTCAAAGGCGTCAACGACGACCAGACCCGCGGTGTCGATATCGTCCGCAAGTCGCTTTACTCGCCACTGCGCCAGATCGCCCAGAATGCCGGGCACGATGGCGCCGTGATCTCGGGCAAGCTGCTCGAGGGCAAGGACGAAGCGATGGGCTTCAACGCCCAGACCGAAGTCTATGAGAACCTCGTCAAGGCCGGCGTGAACGACCCGACCAAGGTCGTCCGCACCGCGCTCCAGGACGCGGCCTCGGTCGCCGGCCTGCTGATCACCACCGAAGCGGCGGTGAGCGAACTTCCCGACGACAAGCCGGCGATGGCGATGGGCGGCGGCGGCATGGGCGGCATGGGCGGCATGGACTTCTAAGGAAGCCCAAACCGACCGGGCGCTTGGTCCGAACTAATTCGAAGGGCCGGGAGAGCGATCTCCCGGCCCTTTGTCTTGGGCGGCATCGTTGAGCATGTCTTCGGCGTCGTTGAGCTGGTCGGACTGCGCCGCTGTCGGCGCCGGCGGCCGGTCGTCGCGACAGGCGGCGAGCAGCCATAGGCTGCACAAAAGGCAAACCTTCTTCGTCATTACGAGCGCGGCGTGGCCATCCAGTTTCTCGATTGGGCTGGATTGCCGCGTCGCGGCGCTCCCCGCAATGACGGGGGACGAAAAAAAGGGCCGCCCGCGGGTGCGGACGGCCCTTCGTTCCCCTTCTTGCGAAGGGGAATGGATTACATCTTGTTGGTGGCGGCGTTATCGACCGCGTTGCTGGCGTTATCGACCGCATTGCCGGCAGCGTCGAGCGCATTGTCGGCGGCGTTCATCGAATCGTTGGTCGCGGCGTTAACATCCATTTCGGCTGCATTCTCGACGTTGGTGTCGGCGTTGACGACATTGTCGGCCGCAGGCTTGGTGCACCCGGCCAGGCCGAGCGCCAGGACCGCAACGGTCACTGCAAATTTAGTCATGATCGTACGACTCCTTAAAACATGCCCTTAAAAAAACCGGGCACTGGCCTCGACCTGTCGTTTGATTCGAACAGGCCAGCGCGCGCCCATATAGACGACCGCCCTGCCACGCAATTGCCATAATTGCGCCCGGCCTTGCCGCCCGGAGTGTATTCGCCCGCGTCCATGGCAGACGAAGAGCGATTATTTGACGCATATAAAGATATCTTTATATCCTTATCTAGTGACTCCGACGCCCCCTCTTGCTGATCTCTTTCAGGCGCTTGCCGATCCGACGCGGGTACGGATCCTCGCGCTCTTGCGGATTATGGAGCTATCGGTCGGGGAACTGGCGCTGGTCCTCGGCCAGAGCCAGCCGCGGGTTTCGCGCCATTTGAAGATTCTTGCCGACGCCGGCGTCGTCCAGCGCCGCAAGGAGGGCAGCTGGGTGTTCCTGACCTTGGCCGATCCGGAGCGAACTGGACCCATGTTTGCCTTGCTCGATTGCTGGGCGGACGCGCCGACGCAGGCGCTGTTCGCGGCCGATGCGGCGCGGCTGGAAGCCGTGCGCGCGGACCGGGCGGAAGCGGCGTCGCGCTATTTTTCGACCCATGCCGTCGTGTGGGATTCGATCCGCTCGCTGCACGTCGCCGAATGCGAAGTCGAACAAGCGATCGAGCGCGCGCTCGGCGATCGGGAATTGGGCCGGCTGGTCGACATCGGCACCGGCACCGGGCGGATGATAGAGCTGTTTGGTCCGCGCGCCGCCTTGGCCATCGGCATCGACCGCTCGTCGGAAATGCTGCGGTTGGCGCGGGTAAAATTGGAAGCGGCGGGGATCGCGTCGAGCCTGCGTCAGGGCGACATGTACGCCCTTCCGCTTACCGATGGCAGCGCCGACAGCGTCATCATCCACCAGGTGCTGCATTATGCCCATTCGCCGGCGGCGGCGATTGCCGAAGCCACCCGCGTGCTCAGCCCGGGCGGAACCCTGCTGATCGTCGATTTCGCCGCGCATGAGTGCGAGGCGTTGCGCGTCAGCGATGCGCATATCCGGCTGGGCTTCGATGACGCCGTCATGGCCGGCTGGTTTGCCGCGGCTGGCCTTACCGCCGACCATGTCGAGCATCTGGAAGGCGGCGAGTTGACCGTCACCTTGTGGCGCGGCGTCAAAGCTGGGCAATCGCAGCGTCAGCGGCGGGCGGCATGAACCACCTCGAGAGCCTCGCCGCGCACGAGCCGCTGTTCGCCGAGACCCGCGGCGACATCGCCGTCAGCTTCGAATTCTTCCCGCCCAAGACGGAGAAAATGGAAGAGACATTGTGGGAGTCGGTGAAGACCCTCGAGCCATTGGCCCCGCGCTTCGTCTCGGTGACCTATGGCGCCGGCGGCTCGACTCGCGAGCGCACGCACGCAACCGTAGCGCGGATTGTTCGCGAAACGTCGATCCCCGCCGCCGCCCATTTGACCTGCGTCAATGCCACGCGCGACGAAGTTGATGCGATCGCCCGCGCCTATTGGGCGGTCGGCGTGCGCCATATCGTCGCGATCCGCGGCGATCCGCCGGAACCGGGCACGAAATTCACGCCGCATCCCGGCGGCTATGCCAATGCCGCTGAGCTGGTCGCCGGCCTCAAGCAAGTGGCGCCGTTCGAGATTTCGGTGGCCGCCTTCCCCGAATGCCATCCGGATTCGCCCAGCACCGCCGCCGATCTCGACAATCTCAAGCGCAAGGTCGACGCCGGGGCGAACCGGGCGACCACGCAGTTCTTCTTCGATCCGGAATGCTTCTTTCGCTATCAGGACAGCGTCGCGGCGGCCGGAATCGACATCGAAATCCTTCCCGGCATCATGCCGGTGACCAATTTCGCGGCGATCAACCGGATGGCGGCGATGAACGGCACTTCGGTCCCCGATTGGGTCGGCCGATTGTTCGAGGGGTTGGACGACCTCCCCGCCGCGCGCCAGCTGGTCGCCGCAACAATCGCCGCGGAGCTGTGCGCGCAGCTCTATGCGGGCGGCGTCCGCCACTTCCATTTCTACACGCTCAACCGGGCCGAGCTGAGCTACGCGATCTGCCATCTGCTTGGGGTCAGGGCCACGGCATGACGGTAGCGGACGCCTTTCGCGCGGAAGCGGCGATGCGCATCCTGATCAAGGATGGCGCCTACGGGACGTCGATCCAGGCGCGGCGGCTCAAAAGCGAGGATTATTGCCGCGGGCTCGACCTGTTCAAGGACCAGCGCGGCAACAATGATTTGCTCAACCTCACCCGGCCCGAGCTGGTCGAGGAAATAGCCGGCGAATTTGCCACGGCAGGCGTCGATATCCTCGCCACCAACACGTTCAACGCCAATGCCATCAGCCAGGCCGATTATGGGGCGGAGGCGCTTGTCGGCGAGATCAATCGCGCGGCGGCGCGGATCACGCGCGGCGTCGCCGACCGTTTTTCGCAAGCCGACGGCAAGCAACGCTGGGTGGCGGGCGCACTGGGCCCGACCAACAAGACGCTGTCGCTGTCGCCCGACGTCAACGATCCCGCTTTCCGCGAGGTCGATTTCGACACGATGAAAGCGGTTTATCGCGAGCAAATCGATGCTTTGGTCGAGGGCGGCGTCGATTTTATCCTGATTGAGACGATCTTCGACACGTTGAACGCCAAGGCCGGGATCAAGGCGGCACTCGAGGCCGGGGAAACGCTTGGCCGTCCACTGCCGCTGATGATTTCGATGACGCTGACGGATTTGAGCGGGCGTAACCTCTCGGGCCACACGGTCGAGGCGCTCTGGGCGTCGGTCCGCCATGCCAGGCCGGTAACCATCGGCCTCAATTGCTCATTCGGGGCGGCCCAGCTGCGGCCGCATCTGGCGGCCTTGGCGGCAGCCGCAGACACGCTGGTGATGGCTTACCCCAACGCTGGCCTGCCCAATGAACTGGGTGAATATGACGAGGCGGCGGCCGAAACCGCATCGCAAGTCGCCGAATGGATCGCCGACGGGCTGGTGAATGTGGTCGGCGGCTGTTGCGGGACCACCGCCGAACATCTCGCGGCGATTGCCGAGGTCGCGCGCGGGGCAACGCCGAGGCAGATTCCGCAACCCAACGGGCACACGATGCTCGCCGGGCTCGAGCCGATGATCCTCGCCGCCTGACATGGAGGCATCGCGCAGAAATCAAGCAGCCGTGGGCGCGCGGTTTGTCAATATCGGCGAACGGACGAACGTTACCGGTTCGGCGAAGTTCAAGAAATTGATCCTGTCCGGTGATTATGACGCGGCGGTCGAGGTCGCCCGCGATCAGGTTGAAAACGGCGCCCAGATCATCGACGTCAACATGGACGAAGCGCTGCTCGACAGCGAAATGGCGATGACGACGTTCCTCAAACGCATCGCCGCCGAGCCCGACATCGCCCGCGTCCCGGTGATGATCGACAGCTCCAAATGGAGCGTCATCGAGGCCGGACTCAAATGCGTGTCGGGCAAGCCGATCGTCAATTCGATCAGTTTGAAGGAAGGCGAGGAGCCGTTCCTCACTTTGGCCCGCAAAGTGCGCAGCTATGGCGCCGCGACCGTCGTCATGGCGTTCGACGAGGTGGGGCAGGCGGACACTGTCGCGCGCAAGATTTCGATCTGCGAACGCGCTTACAAACTGCTGACCGAGGACGGGACCGAGCCGCAAGACATTATGTTCGACCCCAACATCTTCGCGGTCGCAACCGGGATCGACGAGCATAAGCGTTACGCGCTCGATTTCATCGAAGCGGCCCGTGAAATTCGCAGCCGCTGCCCGGGCACCCACATCTCGGGCGGGCTGTCGAACCTCAGTTTCTCGTTCCGCGGCAACGAACCGGTGCGCCGGGCGATGCACAGCGTGTTCCTATACCACGCGATCCCAGCCGGGCTCGACATGGCCATCGTCAACGCTGGCCAGCTCGACGTCTACGATCTGATCGATCCCGAGCTGCGCGACGCGTGCGAGGACGTAATCCTCGACCGCACACCGAAGAGCGGCGTCGACCCGACCGAGCGACTGGTCGAATTGGCCGAGCGGTTTCGCGGCACCGACGAAGCCGAGGAGAAGAAGGAAGCTGAGTGGCGCGGGATGCCGGTTGGCGAGCGCCTGTCCTACGCTTTGGTCAAAGGCATCGACGGCCATATTGTCGCCGACACCGAGGAAGCGCGCCATTTGTTCGCGCGGCCGATCGAGGTTATCGAAGGGCCG
Organism: Sphingomonas sp.; assembly: GCF_031361285.1. GTDB lineage: Bacteria > Pseudomonadota > Alphaproteobacteria > Sphingomonadales > Sphingomonadaceae > Sphingomicrobium. The sequence goes on along the minus strand of NZ_JANMCO010000023.1, from coordinate 23,013 downwards.
TTGATGGACGGCATGAATGTCGTCGGCGACCTGTTCGGGTCGGGCAAGATGTTCCTGCCGCAAGTGGTCAAATCGGCGCGGGTGATGAAGAAAGCGGTCGCGCATTTGCTGCCGTTCATCGAGGCCGAGAAGGAAGCCACCGGCGCCACCCAGGGCAAGGGCAAGGTGGTGATGGCGACCGTCAAGGGCGATGTCCACGACATCGGCAAGAACATCGTTGGCGTCGTCCTCCAGTGCAACGGCTTCGAGATTATCGATCTTGGCGTGATGGTGCCGTGGCAGGACATCTTGCAGGCGGCGGACGACCATCAGGCCGATATGATTGGCCTGTCGGGGTTGATCACGCCGTCGCTGGACGAGATGGTGACGGTCGCCGGTGAAATGCAGCGACTGGGGTTGAAGACGCCGCTGCTGATCGGCGGCGCGACGACCAGCAAGGCGCACACCGCGCTGCGCATCGATGTCGCCTACGACGGGCCGGTGATCCATTCGGTTGATGCCAGCCGCGCGGTTGGCGTGGCCTCGGCCCTGGTGTCTGACACGCAGCGTCAGGCGCTCGTCGAAAATACCGCGAATGATTATCAGCTGCTGCGCGAAAGTCGCGCCAACCGCGGCCACAGCGAGCTGGCCACGATCGAGGAAGCGCGCGCCAATGGCTTTGCCTTCGACCCCAGCGGGCAGGCGACGCCGCCGCGCATGCCAGGGCTCCACCAGTTCGGCGAATGGCCGCTGCGCGACTTGCGCGCCTCGATCGACTGGACGCCGTTCTTCCGCGCCTGGGAGCTGGCGGGAAACTATCCGGCGATCCTCGACGATCCGGTGGTCGGGGAAAGCGCGCGCAGCGTGTTCGCGGATGCACAGGAAATGCTCAAGCAGCTAATCGCCGAGCGTTGGGTGACGCCGAAGGCAACCGTCGGCCTGTGGCGTTGCAAACGCGAGGGCGACGATGTGCTGGTGCTGGCCGGCAACGACTGGACGCGCATTCCGTTTCTTCGCCAGCAAGTGAAGAAGCGCGAAGGGCGGCCAAATATGTGCCTGGCCGACTTCATCAACCCGGACGGCGAGGACTGGATCGGCGGCTTCGCGGTCGGCATCCACGGGCTCGAGCCGCATCTGGCGCGGTTCAAGGCCGGCAATGACGATTATTCGGATATCCTCTTGAAAGCGCTGGCCGACCGCTTGGCTGAGAGCCTTGCCGAAGTGCTCCACGCCGAGGTCCGCAACCGCTTGTGGGACTATGCCGACGAGCATTTCACCAACGAGCAACTGATCCGCGAGAAATATAAGGGGATCCGCCCGGCGCCCGGCTATCCAGCCTGTCCCGACCACTCGCTCAAGCCGGCGCTGTTCGAGATGCTCGGCGGCCATCCGGGCGGGGTCACGCTGACGGAAAATTATGCGATGCTGCCGACCTCGGCGGTGTCGGGATTCTATTTCGGTCACCGCGACGCCCAATATTTTGGCGTCGCCCGGATCGGGCAGGACCAACTGCACGATTATGCCAAGCGGCGCGGGGTCGATGTGGAATGCGCGACGAGCTGGCTACGGCCGAACCTCGACTAACCGACGACGAAGCACAACGGGGTTAAACAGCGACCGCGCTTCCTGTTTCCTCAGCTCAACCTTGCGGTGCGGCCAGTCGCGGTGCCACTTTCGGTAGGCGACTTTGCTAGGTGCCTGCTGGATGGCACGCAGCTGCACGTCAGCGGCGTGCAGTATCGCGCGGCCGCGATCGAGCCCGGGCAGCTGGAAGCGCTCGTCGATCGAGCCCAGGGTGGATCGCGCGGCGCCGACCAGAACCCGGGCCGTCGCAACATCGCCGGCGCGCCATGAGTATTCGGCCGACCGCATCGCGGCGTCGGCATCATTGAGCATGCCATCGATCCGGATCGCGACCGTCGCCGGGCCGCGGCAGGCAGCGGGAGACAACGCGCGGACGTAGGCGGTTAATCCGTCGAGCACGGCCGGCGGCGGCTCTTCGCCGTCGAACTCGTCGACCACCAGGCCATGGATGAACGTCTTCAAATCCGGCTTCGCTGGATCGCGCGAAATCTTCAGGTTGGCGCCGGCAAGATCGGGAATTGCCTTGGGGTTGAATGCGCCATCGCCGCGCTTCTTGCTCATCAGCGACGACGTGACGTCGGCGGTGCCGGGGTGGCCAGACAAGCTCGGAAAGGCGAAATCCATATTGCCGCGGCCATTGCGGTGGCAGCTCGCGCAACTGAGACCAACGCGCGCCGCTTGGCCGCCAAGCAGCAGCGGCGCCCTGAAGGCCGCTCGCCCGATCGCCGCCGATGCCCGGTCGCTGGGGAGTTTGGGCGGTGTGAAGCATTCCGCCGGCTGGCGCGTCAGGCCGTCGAATAGCTGCCCAGGCGCTAGCCAGCGCGCCTCCCTGATCGGCAGGTTTGGCACATCCGCCGCCGCCGTGAGCAGCAGCGGCAGCGCCGCCGCGATCAGGAAGTGGGCGCGTGCCTGGCGTCGATCCATCGGCGCAACTCATCGGCCTCGGCGCAGCCAAAGCTGCACTGGGCCTCCAGTTTGGCCAACATGTGCTTGGCGCCCTTCAAATTGCCGCGCTCGACCATCAGCTCGCCATAATATTCGGTTGCGCCGCGATGCGCGGGAGCGCTGGCCAGCGCCTGCCGATAATAGCCTTCGGCGATGTCGTAGCGGCCAAGCTTGCGGTTGGCGAAACCGAGGTAAGTGAGGATATCCGGGTGCGCGCCGAAGGTCGCCTTGGCTTCCTGCAGCAACGCGATCGCCGCTTCGAAACGGCCCTCGTTGATCAGTCCGACCGCGACCAGATAAGCGGCATCGCCCATCCTGGCGCTTTCGAACAATAGGCTCGGACGCGTCCGCAGCTGGGCTTGCGGACTGCCTGCCAGGACCGCGCTGACCGCGGCAATGGCTTTGTCGAGGTCACCGGCTTCCGGGCAAGCGGCGGCGCATTTCGCCTGGCTCTCTTTCAATTTGGCGAGTTCTGCTTCGGCTTTGGGCTTTTCGCCGAGCTTGGCCAGCGTGATTGCGAGGTCTTGCCGCGCGGCAACCATCTTGGGGTCCGCCTTGACTGCTTTGTCGAAATATTTCGTCGCGCCCTTGAGGTCGTCGAGTCCGACCAGCGACAGGCCGGCCAGATAGTTGGTGGCCGAGTCGCGCGGGGCGACGCCGAGGACCTTGACGAAGTATTTCTTGGCGTCCGCGAACTGGGACGCTTTGAGCGCCTCGACACCCTTGAGATATTCCGCCGCGGCATCGAATTGCGGCGCGCTCATGCTTGGTGACTGTCCGCCGCTGCCAGAGCTGCCGCCGCTGCCGCCGGGATTGGCCAAGGCGGCCGTCGCAAGAAGGGATGTGCCGACCAACAAAAGCAAGGTTAGACGCATGATCAGCCTCCAGTGAGCCCGAGTGATAGGCCAGTTTATCAGAGAGACTTCGAGCCAACAATGTCGCACCAATCTCGACTAGTCCGCGGCCAGGCACTAGCGGCATGACCATGCGTCGTCTTTTGCTCCTGTTTGCCCTTCTGTTGTTGCCAACTCTGGCCGAAGCGCGGGGGATCGAACCGCAACTGATTGCCGAAGGGCCGGCACTCCCCGGCGGGGAAGTCGATCTGGCCATTCACATGCGCACCAACCCCGGTTGGCACGGTTATTGGTTGAACCCCGGCGACGCCGGCCTGCCGATGGACGTCAAATGGCAGCTTCCGCCCGGCTATGTAGTGGGGCCGCTGCGCTATCCAGTCCCGACGCGGCTGACGATCGTCGGGCTGATGAACTATGTTTACGACCACGATTATGCGGTGCTGGTGCGGCTCAAGGTGCCGCTGAACGCCACTGGGGTCGTGCCAATCCGTGCCGCCGCCCACTGGCTGGCTTGCACCGACAAGGTCTGCGTCCCCGAAAGCGGCGTGCTCTCGCTCGATGTGCCAGTCGGTAGCGGCTCGCCCGACAAGCGCGCGCTGTTCGATCAATGGCGGCGAGCCTTGCCACGGCCGTTGGCGACCCCGGCGCGGTTCGCGTTGAGCGGCCAGACGCTGCAGGTCGCGATCCCGCTGCCGCGCGACATTGCAGTTGGCGAACCCTACGTCTTTCCGATCACTGATGGCGCGGTCGACTATGCGGCCCCGCAGCATTTCCGGCGCAGCGGCGACACGCTGATCGTCGATCTGGCGACGCGCAACGGTCCGCCAAAGACATTCGCCGGAGTCCTCGCGCTTGGCGATGGCAGCGGGCTCGAGTTCAAGGCCGCACCAGGCCGCGTCCCCCAAGGCGGCCAATCGATCGGCGATCTGGGCGCGCGGGCAATCCTGCTCGCCGTCCTCGGCGCAATTGTCGGCGGGATGTTGCTCAACCTGATGCCATGCGTGTTCCCGATCCTCGCTTTGAAGGCGCTGCATGTGTCGCGCGCCGGCGGGGCAGCCGGCGAAGCGCGACGCGATGCCCTTGGCTACACTGCGGGCGCCGTGGTCGGTACGGGCGCGCTTGGCGGCGCATTGCTCGCCATCCGCGCCGCCGGGGCCGAGGCCGGCTGGGCGTTCCAGCTGCAGGATCCCCGCACGATCATGCTGCTCTTGCTGCTGGCGATCGCGATTACCGCCAACCTTCTTGGCCTGTTCGAGCTGCCGGTCCTCGGCGAGCGGGCGCGGCCGGCGGGAAGCTTCGGCACCGGTGCGCTCGCCGCCTTCATTGCGACACCGTGTGCGGGGCCGTTCCTCGGCGCTGCGCTGGGGACTGCACTGCTGCTTCCGCTGGCGGGATCGGTGCTGGTCTTCGCCGCGCTCGGCTTGGGACTGGCGCTACCATTCCTGGTCGTCGCCTTCGTCCCGGCACTGCGCAACAAGCTGCCGAAACCCGGCCCCTGGATGGCCAAGCTGCAGCGCTACCTTGCCATTCCGATGGCGGCGAGCGCGGCGGCCTGCATCTGGCTGCTCTATCGCCTGGCGGGCCAGTCGGCGCTGTTGTTCGGCGTGTTCGCGACGGTGGCGCTGGTCGTTTGCCTGTATTTTGCCGGGCGGATTCAACGCGCTGGCCGGCCGCAAGCCAGGTTCGTTTTCATCCTGGCACTGATCGTGGTGGTTGCCGCGGTGGCCCGGGTGCCGGCGTCGCCGACGGCGCGGGCCTCGTCGATCGCCGGCGCTGAGCCGTGGAGCGAAGTGCTGGTCGCCGAGCATCTGCAGCAGGGTCGCCCGGCGTTCGTCTATTTTACCGCCGACTGGTGCCTGACCTGCAAGGCGAATGAAATCTCGGCGATCGATCGCTCTGAAGTGCGCGACGCGTTCCGCCAGGCGGGCGTGCGGGTGGTGGCCGGAGACTGGACCAACGGCGACCCGGCGATCACGCGCTTCCTGGAAAGCCGCGGCCGCGCCGGCGTGCCGCTTTATTTGTGGTACCGGCCTGGAGCACAGCCCGAGGAGCTGCCGCAAATCCTCACCCCGGCCATGCTTATTTCCCGCGCTCGGGCGACACGGCGCTAGGCGCACGCCGCCACACTGGCTTGCCCGCGACCCAGGTTTCCAGCACTTGTGTGCCATAAATCGCTGCCGCGTCGACGGTGCTCACGTCGCGGTCGACGAGAATGAAATCGGCCCACTTGCCCGGTTCGAGCGCGCCGACCCGGTCCTCGGCGAAGCTGGCGTAGGCGGCTTCGCGGGTGAAGCCGGCCAGCGCGGTGGCGAAGCTGACCCGCTCTTGCGGGCGCCAGCCGCCAGCAGGTTCGCCGTCGGCGCCTTGCCGGCTGATCGCGGCGGCCAGCCCGGGGAAGGGGTTGGGCGATTCGACCGGGAAATCGGACCCGAACGCGAGGTGCGCCCCGGCCTTGAGGATGGTGTTCCAGGCATAGGCGCCGGCCAAGCGGTTGGGTCCGAGGCGCTTCTCGGCCATCAGCCGGTCGCTGGTCTGGTGGGTCGGCTGCATCGAGGCGATGATCCCGGCGCGAGCGATGCGCGGAATGTCGATCGGATCGACGATCTGCACATGCTCGATCCGCCAGCGGCGGTCGCCGGGGTATTTTCTCGCCAACTGTTCATATGTGGCAATGACCTGCGCGTTGGCGGCGTCGCCGATGGCATGGGTGGCGACCTGGAATCCGGCCGCCGCAGCGGTGTCGGCAAGGGCAAGCAGTTCGGCATCCGAATGGAATTGTAGCCCGCGTGTTTCGGGCTCGTCCGAATAGGGCTGCTTGAGCCACGCGCCACGTGAGCCCAGCGCGCCGTCGGCATAGAGCTTGACGCCAACCATGCGCAGCCGATCCCGGTAAAGCCACGGCGTCGGCTTGGGGATGGTCTTGAGCGGCTCGACGCCTTCGGCATAATCGAACACGCGCATCCGCAAACCGCCCGCATCGCCGGAGCGTCGCATGGTGTCCCAATAATCGAGCGGCGTACCCATCACCGCGGTGGCGGTGACGCCATAGCCAAGGAGGATGTCCTGCGCCTTGGCAAACGCCTGGTCGAGCTCGGCCGACGACGGCGTGGGGACGGCTTTGTCGATGAGGTCGCGCGCCGCATCGACGAACAAACCGCTCTCGATCCTGCCACCTGGAGGAGCCTTGGTTGCGGCCGTGACGCCAGCAGACTTCATCGCCGCGCTGTTGGCGACAGCGGCATGACCGTCGATCCGCTCCAGCCACACCGGGCGATCGCTGACCACCGCATCAAGATCGGCGCTGGTCGGGAAGCGTTGGTCGGGCCACAATTCCTGGTTCCAGCCGCGCCCAACGATCCAGCGGACGTCGGGATTGGCGGCGGCATAGACGCGCAGCCGCTGCTGCAAATCGGCCAGCGAATTAGTCCCGGTGAGGTCGAGCTGCATGGCGGTAAAGCCAAGACTCATGATATGCCCGTGGGCATCGATCAGTCCGGGTAGTAGCGTGCGGCCCTGGCCGTCGATTACCGTCGCATTCTTGGGGTGGAAATCTTCGGTCCCGCGCAACGTCCGGATGACCTTGCCATCGTCGCCGATCAGCAGGCTTTCGAAATGCTGGAGCTTGCCGTTGGCGCCGACCTGGATGCCATGCACATGGTCGATCAGCGTGTTGGCAAGTGCGGGCGATGAAAGCAGCGCTGCAGCGAGCGCGGTAAGGGTCCGGTTCATGGCCCCCGCATAGCATTGTTTGCGTGGGCCGGAAGCGCTAGGCGCGCCGCTCATGATGCAGCCCCCGACGATCGACGACATCCGCGCCGCGGCGAAACGCATCGACGGCGCGGTCATCCGCACGCCGATGCTGATGAGCCGGACCTTGTCCGAGATCATCGGCGCCGAAGTGTGGCTGAAGTTCGAGAATCTCCAGTTCACCGGCGCCTTCAAGGAACGCGGCGCACTCAACAAATTGCTGCAGCTGACCGACGAGGAACGGGCGCGTGGCGTGATTGCCGCGTCGGCCGGCAACCATGCGCAAGCGGTCGCTTATCACGCCAAGCGGCTCGGCATTCCGGCCACCATCGTCATGCCGGCGACGACCCCGACCATCAAGGTCAGTCAAACCGCCGGGCATGGCGCGCAGGTGGTCCTCGAAGGCGTAATGTACGACGACGCCCATGACAAAGCGTGCGAACTGGCGCTCGAGCGGGGGTTTGTGTTCGTCCATCCATTCGATGACGCCGCGGTGATTGCCGGCCAGGGGACGTTGGGGCTCGAAATGCTCGCCGATGTCCCGGACCTCGACGTGCTGGTCGTGCCGATCGGCGGCGGCGGCTTGTTGTCGGGCATCGGCATTGCGGCGCGGGCGCTCAAGCCCGACATCGAGCTGATTGGCGTCGAGGCCGAGCTCTACCCGTCGATGAAATGCGCGATCGAAGGATGCGCGCTGCCCCTGGGCGGCGACACGCTGGCCGAGGGCATCGCCGTCAAGCAGCCCGGGCAGCTGACCTCAGAGATATTAAAAGAGCTCAAGGTCGAGGTAATGCTGGTTGCAGAACGCGATCTCGAGCGCGCGGTGGCGATGCTGGCGGGTATCGAAAAAAGCGTCGTGGAGGGCGCCGGCGCGGCCGGTCTCGCCGCTTTGCTCGCCGACCCCAAGCGGTTCGCCGGGCGCAAGGTCGGCACCATCTTGTGCGGCGGCAACATCGACACGCATTTGCTCGCCAACGTGCTGGTGCGCGACCTGGTCCGCAGCGGTCGCATTGCGCGGCTGCGAGTCGCGGCCCACGACCGCCCCGGCGCGTTGGCCGCGATCACCGCCAAGTTCGAGGCGGCGGGAGTCAACATCATTGAAATCAATCACAGCCGGATCTTCACCCGGTTGCCGGCCAAGGACACGGTCATCGAAGTCGAAGGCGAAGCGCGCGATCCGGCGGCCATCGACGAAGTCGTAGTGATGCTCGAATCGGCCGGATTCCATGTCGAGCGCGCATCGCTGGATTGACGGCTGATGGGCGAAGTTTCCGTCCCCTCGCGGGACAGTCATCAAGCTTCACCTTCTTTGCTGGTGTCAGGCCCTTTTCAACCGCGTTTACCAGTCGCATAAAGGGATCAGTAACCAATTAGAGAGGGGCCGCGGTGAGCGCACCATTTCGCTTTCCCAAGTTCTTCGTCACGAACCCGTCGCCGTGTCCGTATCTGCCGGGCAAGGTCGAACGCAAAGTGTTCACCGAATTGAACGGCCGCCAGTCGAGCGAGCTCAACGAAGCGTTGGGCCGGATCGGTTTTCGCCGCAGCCAATCGGTTGCCTATCGCCCCAGCTGCATCGATTGTTCGGCCTGCGTGTCGGTGCGGGTGCTGGCCGCCGAATTCGAGGCCAGCGCGACCCAACGCAAAGTCATGCGCCGCCACGGCGACCTCGAAGTCACCGCTTGCAAGCCGTGGACCACCGAAGAGCAATATGATTTGTTGCATCGTTACCTCGCCAATCGCCACCCCGGCGGTGGCATGGCGGAAATGGACGAAAGCGACTTCGCCGACATGGTCGAACAGACGCCGGTCCGCACCTTCGTCGTCGAATATCGCGAGCCGTCCAAAAACGGTCGCCCCGGCAAGCTGGTTGGCGCTTGCCTCAGCGACCAACAAGGCGACGGACTGTCGATGATCTACAGCTTTTTCGATGTCGGCCACGGCGCCCGTAAGGGCCTCGGCACCTTCATCATTCTCGACCATATCATCCGCGCGGCGCGAGCCAGTCTGCCGTACGTCTATCTCGGCTATTGGGTCGATGGCAGCCCCCGCATGGCCTACAAGACCAGCTTCCAGCCCCTGGAGCGGCTTGGCCGTGACGGCTGGGGGCGAATGGATGCGGACGCGGAGACGCGCAAAGCCGCGCTCGGCCCGATCGAGCTGCCCGTCCTTCGCGAACGCGAGCATCTCCTGATCGACGCATAGGCGTCAGAATCGCAAACGTCTGCTTTCGACCCATTGCGGACGTTAATGGAGAGTGCGACACCGTGAACCTTGGACATGGTCAACGCCTCCGGACAGGCATCAAGATGTTGTTAGCGCTTCTGGGCCTCCGCACATGAGAGTTCCGCGGATTCCAATTGAATCGGTTGTGCTGATTGGTGTTGCCCTAGTCGCGTGGCCTATCATTCTCCTGAGTTCTGCACAGCAAACCAAAGTGAAGTGGTGGCAAGTCGGTTGCTATAACGGTGCACAGGGGTTCAACGACGTTGCCCTTCACATCACACACGACGGTATGTTGAAGTTTCCGGGTGCAGCCGTGCCAGTTCATCTCACCAACGATAAGGAAGGCGATTCCTTCGAGACTGATCAGCGAATTATCGTCGATGCAGACAAGCATGCGCTCACTGTTACACCGGGGTATCCGGACCTTTTCCGGATCAATAGCGACGGTTCGTTTTATGTACCCGACGGCAAGAGCGAGCTGATCCTGTTCATTCCATGCGTCCGAACCTAATGTCCGCTTTCCACCCATTACGAACGTTACATCGCCAAAGAAAAAGGCGGAGCGCCCGAGAGCGCCCCGCCTTCCTTGCCCCCGGCGAAACTATTTAAGCGACGGCGGCCTGGACCTCTTCGATCACCGGCTCGTCGTCGGCGTCGCTGTCGCGCAGCACATAGCCGCGGCCCCACACCGTTTCGATGTAATTGGCGCCGCTGCACGCCAGGCTCAATTTCTTGCGCAATTTGCAGATGAACACGTCGATGATCTTCAATTCGGGCTCGTCCATGCCGCCGTACAAATGGTTCAAGAACATTTCCTTGGTCAGCGTCGTGCCCTTGCGCAGCGACAACAGCTCCAGCATCGCATATTCCTTGCCGGTCAAATGGACCCGGCTGCCGTCGACTTCGACCGTCTTGGCGTCGAGATTGACGGCGATCTTGCCGGTGCGGATGACCGATTGCGAATGGCCCTTCGACCGGCGAACGATGGCGTGGATGCGCGCGACCAGTTCGTCGCGATGGAATGGCTTGGTGACATAATCGTCGGCGCCGAAGCCCAGCGCACGGACCTTGCTGTCCATTTCGTTCATGCCGGACAGGATCAGGACCGGAGTGCCGACCTTGGCGGTGCGCAATTTCTTCAGGACGTCGTACCCATGCATGTCGGGCAGATTGAGGTCGAGCAGGATGATGTCGTAATCATAGAGCTTGCCGAGATCGAGGCCTTCCTCGCCAAGATCGGTCGTGTAGACGTTAAAGCCTTCGGTGCTGAGCATCAGCTCGATACTCTTGGCCGTCGTCGGCTCGTCTTCGATCAACAGGACTCGCATTGGCTGTTTCCCCCCGTTCGCGGCCTGGGCTTACGCAGCAGCGTAACTCCCCCTTAACGGCCTTGAAGCGTGCATTAACCATTCGAGGGATGAAGGCAAAAGGTTAATATTGTCTAAAACGCTGAAATGGTTGGGATCGTGGCGCTGCGGTCACAAAGTCGCCGCCAATGCGGACGCGATTGTTGCCGCCGGACCGGCCGCATGCCATCGCGGCGGCCATGCTCGAGGACCGCATCCTGTTCATCGATGGCGAAGCGATCGTGCTCGACAAGCCGGCCGGGCTGCCGGTCGATCCGCCCAAGCGCGGCGGCGACAGCCTGGCGGCGCGCATCCATGAGCTCAAGTGCGGCTTCCAGCGGCCACCGGCGGTCATGCACCGGCTCGACCAGGACACCTCGGGTTGCTTGCTGCTGGCGCGCAATCCCAAGGCGCGCGCGGCGTTCCAGCAGGCGTTCGAAGCGCGGCTGGTCGAGAAATATTATCTGGCCGTGATCGGTAGCGAGATTGCGACCGACGGGGGCGTCATCGACCTCGCTTTGGCGAAAATATCGAGCGCCGAGGCTGGGTGGCGGATGGTCGGTGACCCAGCGGGGCAGGCGGCGGTGACTCACTGGCGGAAAATCACGGTTCGCGACGGCCAGACTCTGGTCGAGTTCCGGCCGCTGACCGGGCGTACGCACCAAATCCGCATTCACGCGCGCGAGGGGTTCGGCAGCGGCATCGTCGGCGATCGTGTTTATGGCATTCCGGGCGGCGCCATGCTGCTGCATGCGTCGCGGCTGGTGGTGCCACGGGCCGGCAAGCCGGCGATCGATGTCACCGCGCCGCTGCCCGACACCTTCGGGGACTGGCGCGATGAAAGCTGAAGACGTCGTTTTGCCGGAGGATGCGCTGTCGGAAACCTTCCTCGCCGCGACCGGGCACGGCGGGCAGAACGTCAACAAGGTGGCGACCGCGGTTCAGCTGCGGCTAGACCTGTTCAAGCTCGGGCTGAGCCCGGAGGTATACGAGCGGTTGAAGGTGATCGCCGGGAGCAAAATGACCCTGGCCGGCGAGCTGCTGGTCACCGCCCGGCGCTATCGCTCGCAGGACGCCAATCGCACCGATGCCCGGGCGCGGCTGGCGCAGATGATCGCCGATGCCCATATCGTCCAGGCGAAGCGCCGCCGGACGCGGCCGAGCAAGGCGGCCAAGGCCAAGCGCATCGACCAGAAAACGCAGCGCGGCGCAGTCAAGCGCGGGCGCGGCAAGGTGACGGACTTTTAGATCCGTCATTGCGAGGAGCGAAGCGACGCGGCAATCCAGCGCAAACAAGGAAACTGGATTGCCACGCTCCGCTCGCAAAGACGAGGAAAGTGCTGATGTACGACTTCAAGATCGCGGCGGCGGACAAAGCGGCGATGTACCGCGACCTGGCATCGGCGCTCGAAGGGCTGGTCGCGGGCGAGCCCGATGCGATCGCCAACATGGCCAATGCCGCCGGCTTGATCTGGGAGACGCTGCCCGATCTCAACTGGGCGGGTTTTTACCGCAATGTCGGTGGCGAGCTGGTCTTGGGGCCGTTCCAGGGCCGGCCGGCGTGCATCCGGATTCCATTTGGGACGGGCGTGTGCGGCGCGGCGGCGGCGACACTCAAAGTCCAGCGAGTCGATGATGTGCATGCGTTCGACGGTCACATCACCTGCGATGCCGCCTCGGTCAGCGAGTTGGTGGTGCCGATTGTGCGCGATGGGAAACTGATCGCCGTGCTCGACCTCGACAGCCCCACCGCGGCGCGGTTCGACGCGGACGATGAGGCCGGGTGTGTCGCGTTCGGCACGATCCTCGCGCGCGTGCTCTAACTCAACTGCTCCAATCGCTCGTCGCTTAGACCGCCGGGGATCAGCATTACCGGGCACGGCAGCTTGCCGGCGTCGCTGCCGGTGAAATTGGCGACCAGCGGCCCGGGATCGCCCGCCGGTGCCGCGCCGAGCACCAGCGCGGCGACATCGACCCGCTCGCCGATATGTTCGCGCACCGCTTTGACCGGTTCGCCCTGGCGGACGATGATCGAGGCCTCGACCCCCGACTCGTCGAGCATCTCGCCGACCGACGAGCTGACGATGCCTTCGATGCGCAGCCGCTGCTCTTCCTCGAACGCCGCCTGGACGCCGCCCCACTGGACGAAATCCTGCGGCTCGACCACCGCCAGCACTTCGACCCGGCCGCTGGTCTTGGCGGCGCGGCGGGCGGCGAAACGCAAGGCGACGCGCGCTTCCGGGCTGTCGTCGATGACGACCAGATAGGTGCGAAGGTTGTCCGGTGCCCCCATGGCATTTCGACTGCTGCGTCAAAGCCGGGCGATGTGCAAGTGAGGCAAGCTTATTTGACCGGCCACTTGACCCCGCCCGCCGCTTTGGGCTTGTGCCTGTGGCTTCCCGCTTGACCGAGAGACGCCGATGCCGACCGAACTCAAGATGCCCGCTTTGTCCCCGACCATGGAGGAGGGCACCCTGGCCAAATGGCTGGTCAAGGAAGGCGACACGGTCAAATCGGGCGACATCCTGGCCGAAATCGAGACCGACAAAGCGACGATGGAGTTCGAAGCGGTCGACGAGGGGACGATCGCCAAGATCCTGGTCGCGGAAGGCTCGGACGGGGTGAAGGTTGGCACCCCAATTGCGATCCTCGCCGGCGAAGGCGAAGAAGTAAGCGCAGCGCCTGCTGCTGCGACGCCGACGCCGGAGGCAAATGCCGCGCCAGCGCCCGCACCGCAAGCCGCTGAGCCCGCACCGCCACCGCAAGCGCCGGTCGAAACTCCAGCCGCACCCGCGACGCCAGCCAATTCTCCGGCGAGGCAAGTGGGCGAGCGCGTTAAAGCCTCCCCTCTCGCGCGGCGCTTGGCCGAAGCGCAGGGGATTGACCTTGCCAGCCTCACGGGCTCTGGCCCCGGTGGGCGGATCGTTCGCGCGGACCTCGGCACCGCCGCGGGCGGAGCCGCCGCTCAGCCTGCCGCCGCGCCCGCTCCGGTCGAACCGGGCGACATCCCGCACGAAATCGTCAAGCTGTCGAACATGCGCAAGACGATCGCGCGGCGGCTGACCGAATCGAAGCAGCAGGTCCCGCACATCTATTTGACCGTCGACATCAATCTCGATGCGCTGATGAAGCTCCGTTCTGAACTCAACGCCGGTCTCGCCAGCCGCAACATCAAATTGAGCGTCAACGATTTGATGATCAAGGCGCTCGCCGTGGCGCTGATCGAGGTGCCCGAGTGCAACGTCAGTTTCGCCGGCGACACGCTGATCAAGTACAGCCGCGCCGACATTTCGGTCGCGGTGTCGATCCCGGGCGGGCTGATCACGCCGATCGTCGCCAACGCCAATGGCAAGAGCATCTCGGCGATCGCCACCGAAATGCACGACCTCGCCGCGCGGGCCAAGGTGGGCAAATTGCAGCCGGCCGAATATCAGGGCGGCACCGCGTCCTTAAGCAACATGGGCATGTACGGGATCAAGAATTTCGAGGCAGTGATCAACCCGCCCCAGGGCATGATCCTGGCCATCGGCGCGGGCGAGAAAAGGCCCTATGTGATCAACGACAGCCTGCAGATCGCGACGGTGATGTCGGCCACCGGCAGCTTCGACCACCGCGCCATCGACGGCGCCGACGGCGCCCGCCTGATGCAGGCGTTCAAGCGCCTGGTCGAGAACCCGCTGGGGATGCTGGCGTAAGTGGAGCCGCTAAGCACTCTTGGCTTATGGGGTGACGGTGATGAGGTCTTCGCCATCGAGGACGCGTTCAAATCGATTGGCGTCAAACTGCCGGTGGAAGATGCGGCAGGCTGGGTCACGGTCGGCGACCTATGGCGCTCGGTCACTCGGGTTTCTCCTGCCACCGCTAAACAAGACGAAGCGTGGAACAATTTCCGTCAGGCATTGAGCGAAGAGACGTGCGTGAATTGGGAACTCGTGACGCCAGAAACTACGTTGCTGGACGGGCGCGGGCATTCTGTGCTGCAACGTATGTTTTTTTGGATGCGAGAGCGGCTGAGCCATCGAAATGGCTGAGCGCATCCCTCTCATCTGCGTCATAGCGATGCCGGCGGACACTAACCCATACGGCGGGGTGTTCGGCGGGTGGCTGATGGCGCGGGTGATGCTCGCGTGAAGGCTGGAGATTTCCGATTCAATGGCTTCATGGCGGTGCTGGCCACGGCAGTTGCGTCGTCGGTGCTCGGTTTCGTCATCCTTGTGATGCTCGCGCCTGCCACGGGGAACCACGGCTGGACGGAGGACCTACCCGCGATCATCGCGATCGTCCTGATCTGGGCGCCGGCTTTTGTGTTGATCCCGGCCGGCATCCTCGGTTGGCTCGTGGAGCGTCCCAAAGCCCGGAGAATGATCGCCCGCCGCACAGGCGGGTTCGTTACTCACGTCGCGTTGAGCGTGGCCGCGGTAGTGCTTCTCTGGTTGCTCTTCAGGATCGCGGTTCACTTCACATATCCGACCAACCCGTTGATCGACGCGCCCAGCCTAGCTCTGTTCAGCCTGATCGCCTTTTGCTCGGGCATCTCGTGGTGGTTCCTGGCGGTGCTGCCAGGGCGGCGCGAATGACCCGCATGCCCCTCATCCGCGTCACCGCCATGCCGGCGGACACCAATCCGTATGGCGGGGTGTTCGGGGGGTGGCTGATGAGCCAGATGGCGTTGGCGGCGGGGTCGCTCGCGTCGCGGCACAGCCAGGGCAAAGCAGTGGTCGTCGCGGCGGATGAACTGCGCTTCCCCGGCGCGCCGCAGGTCGGCGATGAGATTTCGGTTTATGCGGAGCTGGCAAAGCAGGGCCGCACGTCGATGACCATCGCCGTCGAAGCGGTGGCCCGCGAACGCGACGGCGAGGCTGAAACCAAGGTGGCGAGCGGACGCTTCACGTTCGTCGCGCTTGATGCCGACGGGCGACCGCGCGCCATCGCCAGTGACTCGTAAACGCCAACCGAAGGAAGGATCGAAACATGGTATTCTGGATCACGATCGTGCTTGCGTTGATCGCCGTGCAAATCTTGTTGCCGCTTATTCTCGATTCGAAAGGGACGATGGGCGCGCGCCTGACAAACGCGATGGGGCCGCGCGATCATTGTCCTGAAGAATCGGTCGTCGCGCAGCGCAGCCGCCGGGGACTCGCCAATCTGCTTGAAACCCTGCCGATTTTCCTGACGCTCGCTTTGCTTGCCATCATTCTCCACAAGGATGTCGCGAACGCGATCCTCGGCGCGCAAATCTATGTGATCGCGCGGGTCATTTACGTCCCCGCGTATCTATCGGGTGTGCCGGTAGTCCGGACCCTGATCTGGGGTGCTTCCGCGGTCGGGTTGGTGATCATGGCCCGGGCCATTTTGGGATAATCGGAGATGGCTGAAACCTACGACCTTATCGTGCTTGGCTCCGGCCCCGGCGGCTATGTCGCGGCGATCCGGGCGGCGCAGCTGGGCCTCACCACCGCGATCGTCGAGCGCGAAGTGCTGGGCGGCATCTGCCTCAACTGGGGCTGCATCCCGACCAAGGCACTGCTGCGCTCGGCCGAGATCTTCCACCACATCAAGCACGCCGAAAGCTTCGGCCTGTCGGCGGGAAAACCAGCTTTCGACCTCGCCAAGGTGGTCGCGCGCAGCCGCGACGTTGCCGCGCAGATGAACCGCGGTGTCACCGGGCTGATGAAGCGCAACAAGATCGCCGTGTATATGGGCGACGGCAAGCTCACCGGGGCGGGCAAGATGAGCGTGACGGCCGACGGGAAATCGACCGAGCTTGTCGGCAAGCACCTCATCATCGCCACCGGGGCGCGGGCGCGCGAGCTGCCGTTCGCGCGTGCCGATGGCAAGCGCATCTGGACCTACCGCCACGCCATGGCGCCGACCGAAATGCCGACCGAGCTCTTGGTCATCGGCTCGGGCGCCATCGGGATCGAGTTCGCCAGTGTCTACAATGATCTTGGCGCGCATGTGACGGTGGTCGAAATGCTCGACCGCATTGTCCCGGTCGAGGATGCCGAAGTCAGCCGGGCGCTGACCAAGTCGGTCACCAGCCAGGGCATGGAAATCCTCACTTCGGCGGGGGTCGAGAGCCTCAAAGCCGATGCCAAGGGTGTCGCCGCGGTGATCAAAGGCAAGGATGGCAAGCCGGCCGAGCGTCGCTTCAGCCACGCCATCGTCGCCGTCGGCATCGCTCCCAACACCGAGAATATCGGGCTCGAGGGCCTCGGCGTCAAAACCACCAAGGGGCATATCGACACCGACCCAATGTGCCGCACCAACGTGCCCGGCCTGTGGGCGATCGGCGACGTCACCGCGCCGCCGTGGCTCGCCCACAAGGCCAGCCACGAAGGCGTCATTGCCGCCGAAGCGATCGCTTTGGCGCTCGGCAACAAGGACGCCCACCCGCACGCGATGGACGTGCTCAACATCCCGGGCTGCACCTATTGCCGCCCGCAAGTTGCCTCCGTCGGCATGACCGAAGCCAAAGCCAAGGAGGCCGGCCATGAGGTCAAGGTCGGGCGCTTTCCGTTCCCTGGCAACGGCAAGGCGATCGCGATGGGCGAGACCGAGGGCTTCGTGAAGACGGTGTTCGACGCCAAGACCGGTGAATTGCTGGGTGCGCACATGATCGGCGCCGAAGTCACCGAGCTCATCCAGGGCTACACCATCGGCAAGACCGCCGAACTGGTCGAGCAGGATTTTATCGCCAGCATCTTCCCGCACCCGACCTTATCGGAGATGATGCACGAAAGCGTCCTCGCCGCCTACGGGCGCGTGATCCATATCTAGGGGGAATATTCGATGAAGCACCTGTTACTCGCGGCCGCCGCTATGGTCTCATTCGCGGATCCCGCGTTGGCCGCCACGGTCGTCACCGCCGACCGTTATCTCGACGTCGACACCGGCAAATATGTCGAGCATCCAGCGATCTTCATTGGCGACGACGGGCGGATTACCGGCATCAGCGATGCGCGCACGGTGCGCTGGGGCGCCGACGTCAAGCATATCGACCTCGCCGGGCGGACGCTGCTGCCAGGCCTGATCGACATGCACGTCCATCTGACCAGCCTGGCCGAAATCGGCGGCTACCAGGGCCTCAAATATACCGACAGCTTCTGGCAGGTGGTCGGCGTCGCCAATGCCAAAAAGACGCTTGCTGCCGGGTTCACGACGGTCCGCAACGTCGGCTCGAACGACTTCGGCGACGTCGGGCTTAAAGAGGCGATCGACGGCGGCTGGATCGAAGGGCCGCGCATCGTCCCCGCGACATACGCGATTGGCGCGACCGGCGGCCATTGCGACGACACCGGCCTGCCGCCGTCCTACGACAAGAAGGTCGAATCGATCATCGACAGCCCTGGCGAGGCCCGCGCCAAGGTTCGCTGGCTGCACAAATATGGCGCCGAAGTGATCAAGATTTGCGCCACCGGCGGCGTGTTCTCCCTGGGCGACAGCGTCGGCGGGCAGCAATTGAGCCTGGAAGAGATGAAGGCGATCGCCGACGAAGCGCATATGCTGCACTTGAAGGTCGCCGCCCATGCCCATGGCGACGAGGGCATTCGCGACGCGATCCTCGCCGGCATCGACACGATCGAGCATGCCAGCCTGGCCAGCGACGCCACCATGAAGCTCGCCATCCAGCATCACACCTGGTTCGACATGGATATCTATAACGACGACTATATCCTCGCCACGGGCACGTCGAACGGCACCGAGCAGGAAAGCATCGACAAGGAAAAAGCGATCGGCCTCAAGCAGCGCCAAACCTTCCAACGCGGCGTTCAATTGGGCGTGCCAATGCTGTTCGGCACCGACGCCGGGGTTTATCCGCACGGCGACAATGGCAAGCAGTTCGCCAAGATGGTGCAGTGGGGAATGACTCCGCTGCAGGCGATCCAGGCGGCGACCCGCAGCGCTGGTGAGGCGCTCAATCGCGCTGGCGACGTCGGCACCCTCGCGGTGGGCCGCTTTGGCGACATCGTCGCGGTCGTCGGCGACCCGACCCGCGACGTCAGCTTGCTCGAACACATCGACTCAGTGATCAAGGGCGGCAAGCTGGTGAAGGGCGCGGCAACCAATCAATGAGCGCCCACCACAACAACCGCACATTGCTGATCGCATTCGGGGCCAACCTCGGCATCGCTGTGTCGAAATTCGCCGCGGCGGCGATCACCGGCTCGTCGGCGATGCTCACCGAAGGCGTCCACAGCGTCGTCGATTCGACCAACCAATTGCTACTGATCTGGGGCCGCCGCCAGTCGAAGAAGCCGGCCGATAAATATCACCCATTGGGCTACGGCCGCGAGCTCTATTTCTGGAGCTTCGTCGTCGCCGTCCTGGTGTTTGCGCTCGGCGCCGGGGTGTCGATCTACGAAGGCATCATCCACATTGCCCACCCCGAGAAAGCGGTCTCGCCGCTGGTCGCTTACGCGGTCCTCCTGATTGCCTTCCTGCTCGAGGGCTGGTCGACTCTGGAGGCGTTTCGTGAATTCAAGGCCGCCAAGGGCAAGGTTGGCTGGATCGAAGCGATCCGCCGCTCGAAGGACCCGGCGACCTTCATCGTCTTGCTCGAAAATGGCGCGGCGATGGCCGGCATCATTGCCGCGGCGGCCGGCTTGATGCTGTCGCAGCTGACCGGCAACCCGTTCTTCGACGGCGCCGCTTCGGTGGTCATTGGTGTCATCCTCGGTTTAACGGCAATGGTCCTGGCCTATGAATCCAAGGGTTTGCTGATTGGCGAAGCGGCCGATCCCGAGCTGGTCCGCGGCCTGCGCAAACTGGCCTGCGACAAGCCCGGCATCGTCGGCGTTGGCCACGTCATTACCGTCCATTCGGCGCCCGACCAGATCACCGCCATGGTCAACGTCGATTTCCTCAACAGCATCTCCGCCGGCGAGGTCGAACGGATCGTCCACGAAATCGAGGTCGAGGCCCACAAGCGCTGGCCGGAGGTCAGGCGATTGTTCGTGCGGCCGATGCAGGGCGCGGCCAATGAACGGAAGAAATGACCGCGCCGCTCGATCTAGAGAAACTGCATGCCGATTTTTCGGCCGCAGTGAATATGTCGGCCGACGAAATCGAAAGTTGGCTGACAACCGACTCAAGCCACGTCGTCGGCTGGAAAGGCGCCAATGGTGATCGCCCTGAAAGCGTCGGCCACGCGAGTGGGCGGCGAATCGTCCAAATCCTGCGCAAGAGGCGCGACGGAATC
Source organism: Sphingomonas sp. (assembly GCF_031361285.1). Classification (GTDB taxonomy): domain Bacteria; phylum Pseudomonadota; class Alphaproteobacteria; order Sphingomonadales; family Sphingomonadaceae; genus Sphingomicrobium. Next base: position 3,133 of record NZ_JANMCO010000023.1, on the reverse strand, counting down.
ACCGCCGACGATTATGAGCACATGCGCAAGGTCGTCGGATTTGTCCGCCGCCATTCGGCCCAGCGCCCGGAAAACGTCTACACGTCGCGGTGGCGGTACAGCCTGATGAACTGGGGCCACGATCCGCTGAAGGAGGATGACAAGTGAAAGGCTATTGCGCCAATATCGAAACCCGGACGGTCGAGAATGAGAATTTCCGCCGCGTGCTCTACACCGGTAAAAATCTCCAGCTGGTGCTGATGACGCTCCAGCCGGGCGAGGAGATCGGCGCCGAGGTTCACCCCGACCGCGATCAGTTCTTCCGCTTCGAGGAGGGCTCGGGCGCGGTCGACATCGACGGGGTCGAGAATAAGGTCGAGGCTGATTTTGCTGTGATCGTTCCGGCCGGCGCCCGGCACAACGTCCGCAATACCGGCAGCGCGCCGCTCAGGATGTACACCATCTACGGCCCGCCAGAGCACATCGATGGACTGGTCGAAGCAACCAAGGCCGATGCCGAGGCGATCCACGAAGAATGGGATGGAAAGACAACGGAGTAGCACTCGTTAACCCTTAGGTAGGGACCGAGTCGCACACTCGTGCATGGGAGAAGGCCTATGCACTGCCATCACCGTTCGCGCGGGAAGATCTTTTTTGAGGTCCTCTGCGCTGTGGGACTCGCGGCTTCGTTTGCCAGCGCCTGGGATGAAATCGGGTCACCGTCGCTGCTGGCGTCGGCGGCGATCATGTCGCTGTTCGCAGTCTATTGGTCGTTCGGATTGTTCGCGCGCGACCAGTCCGACGATGCGACGCTCGTTGCGGCTACGGTGGCGGATGCGCAGGAAGCAGAAGCTGAAATGGTCATGCCGCAGGATGTCCTGGCTTGCGAGCCAGAGGTCCTGGCCTGCGAGCCGGAAATGCTGACCGAACCCGAACCCGTTGTGGCAGAACCCGTTGTGGCAGAACCCGTTAAACGGCGCGCTCGAAAAGCGAAAAAGGCGGTCGAGGTCGCCGCGCCGCTCGTCGCACAGCCCGAACCATTGGCCGTCGCCGAGCCAGTTTTCGACGGGCCGCCGCTCGAGCAATTGTTCGACGCCCAGCCGTTTGTTCGGCAGGCCCGCCCCGCGTTCGGCAAGAAAGCGCGGGGACCCCGGCCTGTCGCGGTGGGTTAGGAGAGGGCCACACTTGCCAAGGGCTGGGTAGGTCGGCACCGTCGGTCCATGGCCCAATCCATGCACGACGTTTCAGACCCGCGGAACGCCTCGATCCTGATCAACGTCAACGGCGAGCTGAAACCGCGCGCCGAGGCCATGGTGTCGGTGTTCGACAGCGGTTTCGTGCTCGGCGACGGCGTCTGGGAAGGCCTGCGCGTCCACCAGGGCCGGATCGCGTTCCTCGACCGCCATCTCGACCGCCTGTTCGAGGGTGCCAAGGCGATCGCCATGGACATCGGGCTTACCCGTGAGGCGCTGATCCAACGCCTTTACGAAACGCTCGACGCCAACGGGATGAGCGACGGCGTGCACGTCCGGCTGATGGTGACGCGCGGCGTGCGCTCGACGCCGTACCAGGACCCGCGCGTCATTGTCGGCGGGGCGACCATCATCATTGTCGCCGAATATAAGGAGCCCGAGCCGGCCATCGTCGAAAAGGGCATCCGGCTGTTCACCGTCCACGTCCGCCGCGGCGACCCGGCGGTCCAGGACCCCAAGCTCAACTCGCATTCCAAATTGAACTGCATCACCGCCTGCATCCAGGCGATCGAAGCCGGCGCCGACGAGGCGTTGATGCTCGACCCGCACGGCTTCGTCGCGACCTGCAATTCGACCCATTTCTTCATCGTCCGCAAGGGAGAAGTTTGGACGTCGAGCGGCGATTATTGCCTCGGCGGAATCACCCGCGCCAACGTCGTTGAATTGTGCCGGGCAAACGATATCCCGGTGTTCGAAAAGAACTTTTCCCTCACCGACGTCTATGGCGCCGACGAGGCATTCGTTACCGGCACATTCGCCGGCGTGGTGCCAGTCCGCGAGGTCGACGGACGTAACCTGACCGACGGTCGCGGGCCAATGACGGAGCGGCTGCAGAAGCTCTACCGGGCTCGGATCAACGAGGATGTTGCGAGCACCAAGCGACCGTGACCATCCGCATCGCCATGTGGTCGGGGCCGCGCAACCTCTCGACCGCGATGATGCGCAGCTTCGGAAATCGCGCGGACACTTTCGTGTCCGACGAACCCTTCTACGGCGCCTTCCTCAAAACCAGCGGCGCCGCCCATCCGATGCGGGACGAGGTGATCGCCGGCATGGCTTGCGACTGGGAGAATGTAATGCTCTCCCTTGTCAGGGACGCGCCTGACGGCTCGGCGGTCTGGTACCAAAAACATATGTGGCACCATATGGCCGGGCCAATCGGCTATGATGATTTCGCCGGCTTCACGCACGCTTTCCTGATCCGCGAGCCCGAGCGCATGATCGCTTCATACTTGCGCCAACGCGAGGCCGCGGCATTCGACGATTTCGCTCTCGACCGCCAGGCCGATTTCTTCGATCGTGAGGCCGACCGGCTCGGGCACGCGCCGCCAGTCGTTGACGCCAACGACGTGCTTGCCAATCCGGAGGGCGTCCTGACGAAGCTGTGCGCGGCGCTCGGGATTGCGTGGGACCCGGCGATGCTCAGCTGGCCGCCGGGACGACGAGCGACCGACGGCCCTTGGGCGCCGCATTGGTATTCGGCGGTCGAGGCCAGCACCGGCTTTGGCCCACCCGAGCGTGACCCCGTTGACCTCCCCGATGAAGCCCGGTCACTCGCCGACCGCTGCCAGCCTTACTACCAACGGCTTGCGGTCCACAGGATTTCCGCCTGAGCCGCGGTTGACCCAATGGCCTCTCCCAGCTATTGGGCCGCTCGTCCGCGGGGCTGCGATTCCTCGCTCTCTAGGCGGACAAGAGCTGAACATTGCTCGACGACGTGAAGGCCCGGCAGGCCATCGGTTTGCCGCCAGCCTTCGCGCTTTGCGTTGAGCAAAGTAACCAGAAGAAGGTGAAGGCTTCATGCCGACGATTAACCAGCTGATCCGCAAGGGTCGCGAACCGCAGAAGGCCAAGTCCAAGGTCCCTGCGATGGAGCAGAACCCGCAAAAGCGCGGCGTCTG
>NZ_JANMCO010000111.1:0-3416 GCF_031361285.1 Sphingomonas sp. | reverse complement strand
GATGCCAGCCTCGGGCCCGATTTCCGCCGCGTCCGCATCGGCATCGGCCACCCCGGCCACAAGGACAAGGTGACCAACTACGTGCTCGGCAATTACGCCAAGTCGGAGATGGAGCCGCTTTCCGATCTGCTCGCCGCCATCGCCGCCGAGGCCGAGTGGCTCGCCGACGGCGACGACGCCCGCTTCATGAGCGAGGTGGCGCTGAGGTTGCAGGCGGATCAGTAGTAGCGACATTGAGGCCCAGCCGTTTGACGGCGTCCGCAAGCGCTCTTTCAAACCGTGGATTGCCTCGAAGAAAATCAAGATCGGGATCGACTATAGCCGAATTGACAAGCGTTAGATTTGCCTGGGCTAAAGCCGGTTCGAGCAGATCAAGCGAGGCATCTCGCTCGTTGAGGTAGGCGCTGAGCACGCACCCGAAATTATAGCGCATGTTGAAATTGTCGGGGTCGATCAACAATGCCCGTTCAATCGTCTCCATGGCACGGTCGCGGTTGCCCAAGATCGCATGTCCACCCGCGCAAATCCCGAGCGCCGCGCCGTTGCTCGGATCTTCGGCGAGAACTTTTTCCGATTGGGAATGCATCATTTCGGCGCAACGAACCACGCCTTCGCGGTCGCCCAAAGCCTGATAGCACATGACGAGCATCGCCCATGAATGGAAGTCGGTCTCGATGAGCTCGACGGCCTTTTCATAATGTCGCGCAGCCTCGGCAGTCTTGCGCTGGGCAGTCGCTAGCTTTGCTGCTTCGCAGTGGACCTCCCAAGATTCCGGGCCGAGTTGGAGTGCCTTCGCGATCAGCCGGTTGGCATCGTCAAACTCTCCCCGTTCACGAGCGATTTGGCCTTTGGCGGCATAAGCGTCTGGAATCGTGGCATCGATCGACAAGGCCCGGTCGGCCGATGCTTCGCCATCCTCCCCAGAAACAGCGAAATAATAGGTCAGGCTGACCTGTGCGAGCGCCATCAGGGCCCAGGCTTGCGCATAATTGGGATCGATTTCCACCGCGCGCCTGGCGAGCCGAACCACGCGCTGCTCGCGCTTGATATCTCCGTAGTTCCCGGAGACCCAATATTTGCGGGCCATCAAGTAGAAATTGTACGCGTCGGCGTTGGTCGTGCCGCGCTGCTCAATCGCCTTCTTTTCGTCTGGCAATAGCTTAAGCTTGAGCGCCGCGACAATCGCCTTCGAAATCTCGTCCTGGATGGCGAAGATATCGGTCAGGTCGCGGTCGTAGCGCTCGGCCCAGAGATGGTCGCCGGTGGCGCCGTCAATCAGCTGGGCGGTGATCCGCACGCGGCTTCCGGCCTTGCGCACACTGCCCTCCAGGACATGGCCGACGCCGAGCTTTTGCGCGACGTCGCACACGTCGACCGCCTGGCCTTTGAACGTGAACGCCGAATTGCGCGCGGTCACCGCCAGCGCGGAAATCTTCGACAGATCGGTGGTGATATCTTCGCTGATGCCGTCGCTGAAATATTCCTGCTCGGCATCGCCGCTCATGTTGGCGAACGGCAGCACGCAGATCGACAGCTTGTTCGACCGCTTGGCTGGCCCCGACTGAACGTCGCCTGGACCGATCAGCGTGGCGACGCTGCCGGCGATCTTGCGCCATCCGGGCGCTTCGCGATTCCCGTCCCAATCCCCAAGGTCGGCGCACTGAATCTGGTTGAACGGTATCGGAGGGACGGTGCCGTCGACGCTGGCCTGGATCAGCGTCCCTTTTGCGCGTGCAACATCGGCTTCGGCCCGCACCCATTGCGATTTGACCGCCTCGGACGACCACAAAACGATCACCGCCCCGGCGGCGTTGAGCCGCTCCTCGATCACCTCGCTATAAGCGCGGTGAGCCGGCAATTCGTCGTCGCGCCAAACCTCGTGGCCAAGCGAACGCAAAGCCTCGGCGACCTGCCGCGCCTCGGCGTCGGAGGAACGCGCATAGGAAACAAAAACATGCGGCATGTTCGCGAGATTCTCCGGAGCCGGGCAAAATCTTACCGAGCGCGTCACACCAAGAGCAAGGGAAACATGCGCTTGCGCTGTCTGTCCCTTGCCGACAAGGACGCTGCAATGTCCGTTCGAACCCTGTTTGCGACCCGCCTTTACGAGGCGGAGCTCGGCTCAGCCGCCCTGATTGGCGATGCGGCGCAGGCAATCCGCGGCCTGGCCGCCGAGGATATCGCCGGGCGGCGCTGGAGCGCCGAGCATCGCTATCCCGGCTACACCAGCTACGCGTCCTTGAACGACCTGCCCAAGCGCGACCCGACCTTTGCCGAACTCGCTCGGCTTCTCGTTCGGCATGCGACGGCATTTGCTAGGGACTGCGCGTTCGACAGCCCACGCAAGCCCCGCCTCGACAGCCTGTGGGTCAATCTGTTGAAATCCGGTGGGCAGCACAGTGGACACATCCATCCGCACAGCATCCTGTCCGGCACGCTTTACGTCGAAGCGCCCCCCGGCTCCGGCGCGATCCGCTTCGAAGACCCGCGCCTGCCGCTGATGATGGCCGCTCCCCTTCGCCCCGACACCTTTATCAGCATAGAGCCCCACCCCGGCCTACTCCTGTTGTGGGAAAGCTGGCTGCGGCACGAGGTGCTTCCGGGCAGCGGCAAGGGCCACCGCCTCAGCATCAGCTTCAATTTCGCGTGATTCCAAGAGCCCGCGCGATCAGGTGGCGTACATCGTCCAGAAGCGCATCTCGGCCTCGTCGCCCTAGTCGTCCGCTTATTCGGAGAGCCCCTTATCTGCACCCTCTCGATCATAGGTCGTCTCCGCAAACGCGCGCGTTGCCTCGCGGCAGGTTGCCAACATCGCCGATGCTTCGGCCTGCCGCTCATTGGGAAAGAAGTCGCGAGCGGCGATCTTTGCGAGCCAGACAGTCAATTTCTCGAGGTCGTCCTCGATTTCCTCCAATTCAGCGAAGCTGAACTTCTCGGCGCGAGTTTCCTTATCGATCTCCGCCAGCAGACCGTGCGCACGCGTCGCAAACTCGTCAAACTCGCGAGCGCGATCAGCACGGAAGCGCCTGACGATTTCCTCCGAAGTCACTCCGTCAATTTGGTGACCAGAGAACAGCGCGGCCAACCCGCCTTGGCCCCGCACGGTTTCGGCAAGCTCTCCGAGCATGGCGGCGTTTCCTTGTCTTGCCGGCAGCACCCAAGTCCCGGTCAACAGGGTCGTCGCGCCGGCCGATTTGAGCCTGCGCCACATCGCCACGCGCGCGCTCGATGGCTCGGCCGGAAGCTGGGCCATGAACAGAAGCCATTCCAAGCCGTCGTCATCCAGCACAGTGAAACACCTGTTGCATAAGTCGTCGTCAATCCTATAGGGCAACACCTATTTCAAGCCCAGCGCGTCGCAGTAAGGGAAGTCATGCAACCAGTGAAGGGCAACCCCGCCCAGTCGCGTTTTACCT
>NZ_JANMCO010000110.1:0-2825 GCF_031361285.1 Sphingomonas sp. | reverse complement strand
GCGCAAGCCTCAAAGCAAAGAAGTGCTGGCTGTAGAGCACATTGTTCGTGCTCTCGATGCACCCCAATGTGTTGCCGTCCCCCGCCCTTGGTGCGGCGTCCGTCCCCGACCCAGGCCACGAAGGCGTGGTCACCTGAAGTGCCAGGCCGTTGCCGTCGTTGTCCCAGGCAATCATGCCTTTGGAGTGGCCCCATGGTCCACCGCAGCTTTGTGCACAGCCCTGTATGTTGGGATGACGGTAAAACTGGTCGTTCCAAACGACGAAATTGAGAGCGCTGTGATAGATTTGGTTGAACGTCGCGCCCACTGGGTCCGACAAACTGGTTCCAAGGAGCCCCGGCCCCGCGACAAGTGCGCTGGAGCTCGATCGCGCGACGGAATATTGCTGGCTTGAACGTTCGGGCTGCGGAGTGCCGCCAAACAGACAATTCGTCACTGCCCCGGTGGTCGGAAAAGTCGACGCATTGAGTTTGAATGCGAAGACCCAATCCTCGGGATCGATAGCGCTCATCAGTGGCTTTGGAGGTGTGGCAGCGATTGCCGGTTGCGCGGCCCCGAAGCCGGACGCCGCAGCGATGACAACCAAGAACTGGATTGCCGCGATCAACTTGAGATGCCCAAGCGTGCGAGTTCGACCCATGGCGAGTCCTCACGTTTGCCCCGGGGGGCGTGTGCCGAGCGGCTTGAGAATTAAAGCATTGGCGTGGCGCGGTAAAGCCCGGGCCCTTTGATCAACAGGGGATCCTGCCGTGCTTCAATCCCACACTGAGTGGTCCATTCGGCCGGGGCTGTGGCCCACGCCGGCGCCATGCGGAGCCAGAGCGAAGATCGTCGCCGGTCGGAGGCGCGATCCTCTCAGGTGGCAAGCGACGGATGCTTGGCTTTCCGGAACAGCCCGATTTTCTGAAGGCCGCACCGGGCTGGTGAAGCGGGCGCCAGCGTAACGTCCGTTATGGGTGGAAAGCGGACATTAGCGGCAACAGCCCGACTGACTGTTTTTGACCGGGGGACCGTCTGCTTCGGAATAGGTCGGGCAGAGAGCGGACCATTAGGTTGTCACCTGCTGAACTGGTAGAGCGGAGCCAGGTTGGGGGACACCAAGCGTGAACGCATTTGATTTTGTCATCGTTGGTGGCGGATCAGCGGGCGCCGCGCTTGCGGCACGACTTTCCGAAAGCCCTAGCGTGAGCGTAGCGCTGTTAGAGGCAGGCGATCGCCCGCCACCGCGGGAATTGATGCCAGCTGCCTGCGCCAGTCTGCAGCTCGATCCCGAGACCGACTGGATGCTGAGCGGCGATCCCGGCAAGGGCGGGCGGGGATTCAAGAGCCGCCGCATGCCGGTGCCCCGCGGCAAGATGCTCGGTGGTTCTTCGGGGATCAATTACATGGTCTTTGTACGCGGCCACCCCGGCGATTTCGATCATTGGGCCGAACTCGGCGCCGAGGGCTGGGGCCATGATGAAGTGCTGCCCTATTTCAAACGGATGGAAGAAGTCGCGCCGACTAACGAGGCCACCATCGATCGTGACCTGCGCGGGAACGAAGGGCCAATCGGTGTCGGCATCCGTTCGCCAGTAATTCCGGCCGCGCGTGACTTCGTAACGGCTGCGGGTGCGGCAGGAATCCCTGAAGGGGACTATAATGGCGCGGGCCGTTTCAATCCTGCAGGCGTCGCCTCGCTGACCCAGACCAACACGCGGAAGGGCAAGCGATCGAGTACCTTTCACGCCTATCTCGAGGGCGCGACCGAACTGCGCGATAATTTGACAATCATCACGAGCGCGCTCGTCACCCGCCTCGTTATCGAGGGTGCAGGCGATACGCTGGTTGCGACCGGCGTCGAATATCGAGACGGCGCCGGAGAAATCCGCACGGTGCATGCGGTCCGCGAGGTCATCCTCAGCGCCGGTGCGGTAGGCTCGCCGCACATCCTGATGTTATCGGGGATAGGCCCGCGCCGCGAGATCGAGGCCGCCGGTGTCGCCTGCCGCCTCGACCTCCCCGATGTCGGCAAGCATCTGAAGGACCACGTTCAGGCACCGATGACTTTTTCAGCCCCCGGCGTAGGCGTGTCGATGGCCGAGATCGGTCTCTCGGCCGGTCCCGATGCGCTGCGGGCACCGGTCGGCCCGCTGCCCGCTGATCCGGCCGACGACCTGCACCTGACCGGAGAGCTCGCCCTGCTAAGGGACGAGGCCGAACGGCGTCTGGAAGAATGGGTCAAGACCGGACACAGCCTCGTCGCCTCATCCCTCTACGACGGTATCTCCTTCTATTCGACCGGACTCGGCGAAGAATTCACCCACGATGCACAGATCGGCTTCGTTCCTTGCGGCTATGATGCGCATGTGCTCGGCGATTGTATCAATCTCGACCTCGATCTGTTGCTGGACGATGCGGCCAAGACACTGGCGCCCGATGCGGAAAACGTCATCTTCCTTGCAAGCAACTGCGTGCCGCGTAGCGAAGGCGAGATCGTGCTCGCGAGCGCCGATCCGACGGTGCCGCCAGATATCCAGTTCAACTATTTCAGCGATAGCCACGATCTGAAAGTGATGGTCGCGATCATGCGCCGCGTGCTCGAGATTGCCGATTGCTGGCCCGCACCGAACGTGCTCGGAGCCTGGTTGATTCCGCCGAAACTGGCCGCACTGCACGGCTACCGACCCGGTGAGTGGCCGAGCGACGCGCTGCTCGAGAATTTCGCGCTGCACTTCGCGATGACGGTCTATCACCTGTGCTGTACATGCCGGATCGGCAGCGTGGTCGATCCGCGCCTGCGCGTCTTCGGGGTCAAAAATCTGCGGGTTGCCGACGCGAGCGTG
>NZ_JANMCO010000079.1:0-2971 GCF_031361285.1 Sphingomonas sp. | reverse complement strand
CCTCAACCTCACATTCGCCTCCGATCGCGTGCTGGTCGCCAAATCCGGCGAGCTCGCCACCAGCCGCGGCCATTACACGATGCGGATGACCGACCCGGCCACCAAGCAAGCGAAAACCGAAAGTGGGACCTACGTGACGGTCTATCGCAAGCAGGACGACGGCAGCTGGAAAGCGGTCGAGGACGCAGTCATTCCGGGCGCGCCCGTCGTTGCTCCGGCTGCAGCGCCGAAGTAGAGGCCAAGCCTCCCATTGAGTCAGCCCATCGTCCGAATCGGCATCGGCGGCTGGACCTATCCGCCGTGGCGCGGGACCTTTTACCCGGCTGGGCTAGCGTTCTTGCGTCACCCGGCCGAAGCTTTGCTCGATGCTTTCGCGGCGCGCGCCCAGCGCTGGAAGAGGTCCAGCCGCGACGCTTACATCTTCATGATCAACGGCGCCAAGCTCCGCGCCCCCGCCGCCGCGCTGGCGCTCGGCCGAAAGCTGGCCGTTTAATTTCCGTTAGACGCCACTTGGTGAACTGTGCATGTGTCGGACCCGGAACGAATCAAATCGTTCCGGTCGGTTCGATTTCGAGCGGACTAATGGGAGCCGGTCCCCATTTGGCCGGCTTTTTTGGTGCCGGTAACACCGGCGGCCTTGGGGAGACGTACTTTGAAATCTTGGATCATCGGCGCGGCCATGCTGGCCAGCGCATTTGCAGCTCAGCCCGCGCTCGCGCAGGAGAGCAGCTACAAGCTTGGACCAATGTGGACCGCCGCGCGGATCGACGTCGAGGACGGCCAGTACGAGAACTACATGGACTGGCTCAACAAGGTGTGGGTCGACAACCAGGCATTCGCCAAGTCGCAGGGCTGGATTCTCGACTATCACGTGCTCGACAGCGTCAACCCGCGCGACGGCGAGCCCGACCTCATCCTGATTACGCGTTTCGCCGATTTCCCGTCGGTCGCCGAGATCGATCGCCGCAACGCGATCATCAACAAGCGCATGAGCCAGGACGACCATTCGGCCGATGCCGCCAGCGGCCAGCGCAACAAGATGCGCCGGCAGATGGGCAGCGTGCTCTACCGCGAGATCCTCAAGCGCTAAACGAAGCGGGCACCGGTGCAGCGCATTTGCGCTTGCACCGGTGCTGCGCCATGAGCGGCCAATGCGCACCAAAGAGCAGCCGCTCCGCCTCGCCCTGATCGCGCCCAATGGCCGGATGGGCCAGGCGATCGCGGCCGCCGTCGCCGACGATCCCGGTTTCGCGCTCGATCCCGACCATGGCGATGTTTTGGTCGACTTTTCAACACCTTCGGCCTTGCAGGCAAGCCTAGACCGCGCGGTCGCGGCGGGCATCCCGATCCTCGTCGGCACCACCGGCCTCGACGATCTCGCCGGCCAGCGCATCGCCGCCGCCGCCGAGCAAGTCGCGGTGCTGCGCGCCGCCAACACTTCGCTCGGCATAACCATTCTCGCCGACCTCCTCGAACGCGCCGCTGCAGTCTTGGGACCGGACTGGGACGTCGAGATCCTCGACGTTCATCACGCCAAAAAAGTCGACGCTCCGTCAGGGACCGCGCTCGCCCTTGGAGATGCGGTGTCGCGCGGCCGCAGCTCTGCCAAAATCGGCTACGCCTCGATCCGCGGCGGCACCGTTGCCGGCGACCATGAAGTAATGTTCCTCGGCCCCGAAGAGCGGCTGATCCTGTCGCACCGCGCCGAAAGCCGCGCGATTTTCGCCCGCGGCGCGCTCACCGCCGCGCGCTTTCTGCATGGCAAGCCGCCCGGTCTCTATTCGATGCGCGACGTCATCGATTCGCTGTGAAGCGCGAGCAGGTTTTCGAATTCTTCCGGCGATTGGCCGAAGAGAACCCTTCGCCAACGACCGAGCTCGAATACCAGAACCCCTACACCCTGCTGGTCGCGGTCGTGCTCTCCGCCCAGTCCACCGACGTCGGCGTCAACCTCGCCACCCGCGGCCTGTTCAAGCGCGCGTCCACGCCCGCGCAAATGATCGCGCTCGGCGAAGACGACGTCCGCCAGGCGATCAAAACCATCGGCTTGTTCAACACCAAGGCCAAGAACGTCATCGCGCTGTCGCAAGCCCTCATCGACAATTTCGGCGGTGAGGTGCCGCGCACCCGCGAACATCTCGAAACCCTCCCCGGGGTCGGCCGCAAGACCGCCAACGTCGTCCTCAACACCGCCTTCGGGCAGGAGACGTTCGCGGTCGATTCCCCCATCTTCCGCGTCGGCAACCGCACCGGCCTCGCCCCCGGCAAGACCCCGCTCGAGGTCGAACTCAAGCTCGACAAGTTCACCCCGCAGCCGTTCCGCCGCGACGCCCACCACTGGCTGATCCTGCACGGCCGCTACACCTGCAAGGCGCGCAAGCCCGAATGCTGGCGCTGCCCGGTCGCCGACCTGTGCCGCTACAAACCCAAGACGCCTGCGCCCAAAGGCTCAGCGCCACCGCCGCTCGAACCGGTGGCCTAGCGTCGTCAGCAGCTCATATTGCGACAGCCCGGACTGCGCCGACGCGGTCGGCAGGTCGTAATCGACCTCGACCCAATCCCCTTCCTTGAGGTGCGGCGCTGCATCGCAGTCGATCGCGATCAGGTCCATCGACACGCGGCCAAGCACCGGCAGCGCGAATTCACCGGCGAATGCGCTGCCACGCGATGAGAAGCCGCGCAGGTATCCGTCGGCGTAACCGATGTTGAGGATCGCCGCTTCGGTGTCGGCCTCAGCCACGAATGTCGCGCCATAGCCGCAGCTTTCGCCAACGCGAATCGTCCGCCGCTGGACAATCTGGGCTTCGACGTGCGCGACCTGGCGAATGTTGCCCTCGGCCTCGCGCCGCGGCACGCCGCCGTACAGCGCCAGGCCCGGCCGAACGAGGTCGAACGCATAATCGCGGCCGAGGCAAATCCCGGCCGAATTGGCGAGGCTGTATCGCTTGGCCGGCACGGCCGCGGCGACCTC
>NZ_JANMCO010000066.1:0-7178 GCF_031361285.1 Sphingomonas sp. | reverse complement strand
TTCCTCCCCGTGACCAGCTTCGCCTTGGTCGCCATCACCGGCAACATCTACGCCGGCCTGTGGTACCCGATCTTCTTCACCGCCATCTCGGTCGTCTCGGCGCTCATCTGGATGAAGGAAACCCGCGGCAAGACGCTCGACTGAGCAGGGGCCGCAACCTTTATTGGACTGGGCCGCCGTTCATCTCGCTCGGGCAATTTTCCTGCCCCGGCTTATGAATGTGGTCGCCGTGGACAAAGCTTCCATCGGGGAGAAATCCCCCGGCCATGATCTTGGCCGCCGCGCCGCGCGGATCGCTGCGTTTCGGGGGCACGATAACGCCCGGCGATTGATTGGCGCGGGCGAGCGCCGCGGCCTGCGCGGCATTGCCAGCGACGTCCGGCCGTCCCTCGGCCGAACAGGCGGCGAGGAGCAACAGCGGTGCAATGATCCTCATCGAAACACTCCTCTCAACTTGTCGCGCAGAAACTCGGCGCTGCGGGATTGCGGCAGATATCGGGCGGGTGCACGGTCGAACGCCAATAGTCGGCCAGGCCAATGGACGTGACGAGCCGTGCATAAGCGGGCTCGTGGGCGGCCTTGGCAAGATTGGGCTCGAACAGCACGTCGGCCACCCAGATGCTGTTTTGCTCGATCAATCGCGCCGCGGCGCCGATTGCCTCGTTCTGGGCGCCGAGCGCCGCGAGCGCCGACACCACCAGCCGGTCGTTCTTGCGGCGATCGAGGCTCAACGTCATAAGTTGGCCGATCGTCTTGGCGCGCGCCGCAGCATCGCCCGACTGAAGCGCTTCGAAGGTCGCCACCAGCGCTTTGCGGCTTTCCGTATTGAGATGCAGAGCGGGATCGTGGAGGAGCGCGAGCGCTTCGGGATAGCGCTTGGTCCAAAAGGCCGACTTGATTTTCATGACCTGGAGCGAGGCGGCATAGGGCCATACCTCCAATATCTTTCCCAATATCTGGTCGGCTTCATTACTTCGTCCCACCGCATAAAGCGCATGCACCAGCCGGACATTGCTGCGCGGGGCGAGCGGCTGCATGTCGTGGCCGCGCTGGAACTGATCGACCGCTTCCTCCATTCGCCCGACCGAAACGAGGAAGTCGCCGTAGAGTTGGCGTTCGCAACCGCATTCGGTCGGGCGAACGCTGATCGCCTTATTGAGCATCGCCTCGCGTTGGGCATAAGCGCGCAGCGGTAATAGCCCGGCCTGAACCATATAGCCTTCCGGATTTTGCGGATCGAGTTCGAGCGCCTTGCGCGCGGCGAAAGCCGCCTCCTGGCGCAGCGCATCGACTTTGCCGAATCCTTCACGCCGAGTCAGCGGAAGCGCGGTCAGGGCCCGCGCCGACCAGCCGAACGAAAAGTCGGGCGCGGCCTCGGTCACCCGTCGCGCCGCATCGAGCATGCGGTCCTCGGTCGATGAGCCACCCCAGAATTCGTTGCAGAACTTAAGATAGAGCGACAGCGCCTTGTCGCTCAGCGTCGTCGAGTGCGCCGCCGCCCCCCACAAGGCGCAGCGCACGATCTGACTGGCCGAGACCGCGACCTGGCGCGGCGCAAGCAGCTCCGCGACGCGCGGCGTGTCAAACGTCTGCGACCACAGCAAAATTCCGCTCCGTTCATTCTTGAAGTTCATCGTGAAGCGCAGCAGTTGATCGATCTCGCGCACGCTGCCATCGATCAGGAAGGGCGAGGCCCGCGCCGCCTTGGTGTCGCCGCTCATCACAACCGTCACCGCATTCTCTATGCTGAACGCGGCCATCAATTCCTGGTGCAGCGCCTCGGGCAGGCCGCGCGGCACATCGGGCGAGATAATTGCGAACCCGCCGAGCCGGACATTGGGCTGGATCGCTGCTTCCGCACCCTGGTCACCGAGCGCAAGCCACCCGCCCACCGCTGTCGCGAGCAACGCCACCGCGACCAGCGGCGCGGCGACTCGCTTACCCTGTTTCGCACTGGGCGGCGCAACCGTTGCAACCTCTTCAAACTCTTCCTCGGCGGGGATAACTTCTATCCGTTCGGCGGTAAGCTGATAGGCGCGAATCGGCTCTCCGATGTTTTTGAGCTTCTGCTCGCCCATGTCCTCGAACGGCAGGCCGAGCCGCCGCAAATCTTCCCACGCGCGGCGCGACACGCAAATTCCGCCAATCGGCGCCAGCGGTTCGAGCCGTGCCGCGACATTGACCCCGTCGCCGAACACGTCGCCATCGTCGAGGATGATATCGCCGACATTAATTCCGATTCGCAGCATCAGCCGCTGATCGTCCGCGACGCCGCTGCTGTTCGTGATCAGGGCCCTCTGGACCGAGCAGGCGCAGTGAAAGGCGTCGAAGACGCTGCCGAACTCGACGAGGAAGCCGTCGCCAGTGGTTTTGACGACGCGGCCATGCTTGCGCGCGACGCACGGGTCCATGATGTCGCGGCGAAGCGCCTTTACCCGGCGAAGAGTGCCCTCCTCGTCGATCCCCATCAGGCGGCTGTATCCAACTACATCGGCCGAAACGATCGCCGAGAGCCGTCGCTCCATACGCGCTGCAACCATCAGCATCCCTTTTGCCAGGGGCTCGGGAAACTTATGGACCTAAGTTGGCGCGGGTGCCAGCCAACTTCTAATCTGGATTAATCGCGCTAGCGGAACTTCTCGTCACTTAGCCATCGGGGAAAAGCGCTTTCCAGCGCTGGGTGAAATCACAATCAGCTGATCGGGCCGATCTTCAGCCTGTCGGTCAAGGGCAGCTTCTAATCTGGACGAAGTTTACGGCCGCCAGTGGATGTCGATCGGCTGGTCGCCCTCGGCCAGCACGCGCCCGATCGGCAGCTTCGAGTTTTGCCCGTCTTCGATCGCCCGTTCGAGCAGGTCGCGCTTGGCCTGGCCGATGATGGTGATGAGGATTGTCCTGGCCGACAGGATCGCCGTCCGGGTGAGCGTCACGCGCGGCACCGGCGCGTTGGCCGGCAGCGGGTCGGGCATGACCCCGACCGCGCGCCGCGCCTTGGGGGCATTCATCGCGTCCTCGAGGTCGGGGCCGGCAAACAGCGACGCCGTGTGGCCGTCCTCGCCCATCCCCAGCCAGACGAGGTCGGGCGGCCACGGCAGATCCTGCAGCCGGGCGTCGGCGCCATTGCCCGCCAGCCGGTAATCGGCGATGTCGGCGGCGATCGGGAAGATCCGCGCGCCGGTCTTGATGAAATGCCCGGCGATCATGCGTATGTTACTGAGTTCATTGTCCATTTTGACCAGACGGTCGTCGGTCGGAATGATCGTCACCCGCTTCCATGCGATGCCCATTTGGGCGAGCTTCGCGAAGATCGGCCCCGGCGTTTCGCCGCCCGGCAGCGCGATCAACGCTGCGCCGCGCGCCTCGATCGCGCTGTCGATGATGAATCCGATGTCCCCCGCCACTGCCTCGGCCATCTCCTCGGCGCTGTCATAGTCCCAGAACTCCGCTTCAATCATGCCATTCCACTCCATTGCACCGGGTCAGCTCTTCGGCCGCCGAAGGGCCCCAGCTGCCGGCGCTATATCGTTGCGGCTTGAGCCCCGCCTCGGTCCAAGCGGCGCGCACGCCGTCGATCCACTGCCACTGCGCCTCGACCTCGTCGCGCCGCACGAACAATGTCGGGTCGCCCTCGATCAGGTCGAGCAGCAGCCGCTCATAGGCGATCCGCCGGCGATGGTCGGCGAAGGCATTGGCCAGCCCGATATCGAGTGGCACCTCGCGCAGGCGCAATCCGTCGCGGTCGAGTCCCGGCGTCTTGGCCATCACGCGAAACTCGATATTCTCGTCGGGCTGGATCGAGATGACCAGCTTGTTGGCCTTGGTCCGCGCCCCGCGCTTGGCGAAGATCGAGTGCGGCACGCATTTGAACTGGATGTAGATCTCGGTCTTGCGCTCGGGCAGCCGCTTGCCGGTGCGCAGGTAGAAGGGCACGCCGGCCCAGCGCCAGTTATCGACCTGCGCCTTCAAGGCAACGAACGTCTCGGTCGTCGAGGCTTGGCCAAGTTCGTCGGCATAGCCGCCGACCGCCTCCCCCTCGATCGTCCCCGCGCCATATTGGCCGATGACGACATGGCGGCCGACGTCGGCGGCGGTGATCGGGCGGAGCGCGCGGAGCACCTTGACCTTCTCGTCACGCACCTCGGTCGCGTCGAAATCGGCCGGCGGCTCCATCGCTACCAGCGCGAGCAATTGCAGCATGTGGTTCTGGACCATGTCGCGCAGCGCCCCAGCGCCGTCGTAATAGCCGGTGCGGCCCTCCAGCCCGACGGTCTCGGCGACGCTGATCTGGACATGGTCGATATGCGCCGAATTCCACAGCGGTTCGAACATCGAATTGGCGAAGCGCAGCGCGAGCAGGTTCTGGACCGTTTCCTTGCCGAGGTAATGGTCGATGCGAAACGTCCGTTCCTCGGGGAAGGCGGCTGCGACCGCATCATTGATCTCGCGGCTCGACGCGAGGTCGCTCCCGAGCGGCTTTTCGAGCGCCAGCCGGACCTTGTCGCCAGTCAACCCGGCCGACGTCAGCCCGGCGATGGTCGGCTCGAACAGCGACGGCGCGGTCGACAGGAAAATCGCCAGCCCCGCCGCGGGGTCGATCTTCTCGGCCAGCTTAGAAAAACCCGCCGGCAGCGTCGCGTCAAGCGCGACATAGGTCAAACGCTCGGCGAACGCGGCCGCCACCTTGGGATCGAAGAAGTCGGCGGGAACATGCTCGCCCAAGGCCTTGAGCGCGGTGGTGCGATAGCTTGCGTCGTCGAGCGTGCTACGCGCCGTGGCTACAATCCTCAGTCCCTCCGGCAACAGCTCATCGGCGTGGAGCCCGTACAGCGCCGGCAACAGCATGCGGTGGGCCAGGTCGCCGGTCGCACCGAACAGCAGGAGGGTAGAGACTTTGTCGCCGATCATGCCGGCTGCTCCTAGCGACACCCGATGGACAAGGCGAGCCGTAACCCGCCGGCCTAACCACCGGTCCAATATTGGACGTAGCCGTACCAGGCGACATAGGGCTCGCCACGGCCGTTGAGCGCCGGGCGAAAGCGGACCTTTTGCTCAACCAGGCTGCAGGTCCATTGATCGATGACCGGATCACCGATCGACCGGTTGATCTTGCAGTTGGTCGCCCGCCCGTCGAGCTGAACCCTGACGGCGACATAGACCCGTCCGCCGCGCGGCCACATATTTCGGATCGCCCTCGGATAGTCGGCCAGGGTCAGGGTGGTCGATTGAATCACGGTTGCGCCCCGGGCCTGGCCACCGTTCCCGCCGCCGCCACTGCCGCTGCCCGACCCACCGCTACCGGTGCCGGTGCCTGACCCACCGGCGCCAGTCCCCAGGCCGACCACGTTCGACGCGCCCTGGGTCGCTTCGTTGCCTGTCCTCGGGGTCGGCGAAGAGACGATCTTCGGCGGCGTGGGGACGACGACGCGGGGCTTGGGCCGCACCACCGGGGTCGCCTTGCTCTCGATATTCCTAGCGGAGGCCGCCCCCTCTTGCTTCTTGGGCCTGGCTTTCTCCTTCTTGACCACCTCGACCACCGGCGGCGGCGGAATGTTGACGTCGAAAATCTGCAGGTCCGGTTGCCGATCCGTCAGGTTGAGGTGCCCCGACAGGTTGAGGAAGGCGAGTGCCAGGCCGACGTGGATCAGCACGACAAGAACGATGGTCGCGACACGATCGCGCGGACGGATGGAGGGGCGGTACATGGTCGCGGTTGCAACGCAGCGAAAGGCTTTCAGGTTTCCTTGCCGAATCGCCGTCCCCCGACGGCTGCCGCCGAGTCGCTCGGCAACCTTGGCCAAACTGGCCCAAGCTGCCCCTAGCCATCCCTACGAAATGCGAGGGAAATACGGTTAATTTCGCGTTTAATTTGACTTACATTAAAAAAATGGCGAATCTACCGGGCTTCAAAAAGGTGGGAAATTCGACATGGAAGCTACAGCATCGAATCAGCGTCGTTACCTTGCGTCCGCGGCAATTGTGTTTGCCATAGCCGCCGGAGCGTACACCATCGGCCGCGTCTATCCGCCGCTTGGTCCCACGGCAGGGACGATCGCGCCGGCCGACCGATACGTCGACGCGCAGATCGGTGCCGGTGATGTTACGCTCGGCGACACGTCGATCCCGCGGCTGATGCAGACGGACGCGTTCGAGGTGATGGTCAAGAATCCAAGCTTCCGCGCGCTTGCCGCCGATCCGGGCTTTGCCGCTTTAGCGCAGAATCCGGCGGCGATGTCGGCGCTGGCCGCCAACCCGGCCGCGTTCACCGCGCTGGCGAAGGACCCGCAGGCGTTTGGTGCGCTGTTGCGTTCCGCCCAGGCGGTTTCGGCTGCCGCTCAGACCGCCAACGCCGCCCAGGCGCAGGCCTTTACGGCGATGGCCATGCACGCCGACGCGTTCGGCGCTCTGGCGCGCTATCCGCAGGCGTTCGGCGCGATGGCCGCCAACGCACAAGCCTTCAAGACCTATGCCGCGAACCCGAGCGCGTTCCAGGCGGCAGCTATGAACCCGGCGGCGGTGCCGGCGATGGCCAATAGCGCCGAAGCGTTCAAGGCACTGGCGATGGATTCCAAGGCGATGGGCGCGCTGGCGCATGATTCGCAGGCGTTCTCGGTTCTGGCGGCCAATGCGCAAGCGTTCAAGGCGCTTGCGGCTAATGCCGAGGCGTTCAAAGCCGCGGCGTCAAGTGCTCAGGCGTTCGCATCCAACATGGCGACCGCTGGCGCGATGAGCGCCGGCGCGACCAATGCGATGGCAATGAATCCCGCCGCCTTTTCGGCGCTCGCGATGCAGCCTGGCGCGTTCAGCGCGTTGGCTAACCACCCACAGGCGTTCAGCGCGCTCGCCGCTTACCCGCAGGCGTTCAAGGCAATGGCGATGAACCCACAGGCGTTTGGCGCATATGCCGCGAACCCGGGCGCGTTCCAAGCGGCGGCGATGAACCCAGCAGCGATGCCGGCGATGGCCAAGAGCGCGGAAGCGTTCAAGGCGCTGGCGATGGACTCCAGGGCGATGGGCGCGCTGGCGCATGATGCCCAGGCGTTCTCGGCACTAGCGCACAACGCCGATGCCTTCTCCGCGCTGGCGGCAAGCCCGCAGGCGTTCAGCGCGGCGTTGAATGCGCAGGCGATAGGCGCGCTCGCCGCCAATGCCCAGGCGTTCAAGGCGCTCGCCGCCAACGC
>NZ_JANMCO010000042.1:0-1952 GCF_031361285.1 Sphingomonas sp. | reverse complement strand
ACATCGATGCCGAGGACATCCGAACATGTCGGCGACGCGTTTGGCGGCGGCAAAGCGCTCGCGCTGCTTGCGAGGCCAAGGATGGCTAGTGCGGCGATTACGCCGATGCTGGATTTCGAGTTCATTTCATTCTCCTTCCAGGAGTTGCCCCAGAGGCTAGTAGCATTCGCAGTATTTGCGGAGCGACCGACCCTTAAGATGGCCGAAATCTAGTTGTCTGGTGTGGGATTTGAATGACAAAGACCCCACCGTTCGTGCCAGATCATTACAGCTCGAGCGACCATTGGCCGCTTTGTATTTTTGTGAATGGAATGGATTTGTCTTACGATGCGCGCTGTTTCCCAGCGACCGAGGGCAGGCCCGTGGACCTCCGTTTGAGACGAATCGGATTGTTGCTGTTCGATGATTGCGACTTGTTGGATTTTTCAGGACCGGCAGCGGTTTTTCATTCTGCCGCGCGCCATCTCATCCGTTCTCGAGCGACCGAAGAATTCCTGTACAAAATCGAGCCGCTATCTATCGACGGCGGCCTGATCCGGACGATGCAGGGCATCGAAGTCGACACCCGCTTGGCGCCGACTCTCGAAAGCGGGCAACTCGACACGCTGATCGTCACCGGCGGCGCGCTCGACAATGACACCTGCGATCCGCGCCTCATTGATTGGATCAAACGCAATCACCGGCAAGTCCGCCGCGTCACTTCCGTCTGCTGCGGAGCATTCATGCTCGCAGGAGCCGGATTGCTGGACGGGCGTCGTGCCACGACCCACTGGGAAGATTGCCTAAAACTGCAACAGGCTTTTCCAGCGATCGACGTGCAGCCGGACCTAATCTACGTGCGAGATGGGAACGTCTGGACAGCCGCCGGAATCACAGCCGGGATCGATATGGCGCTTGCGTTGGTCGAGGAAGATTATGGCCATGCGTTGACGCTCATGGTCGCCCGTAACCTAGTCGTCTTCCTCAAGCGTTCCGGTGGGCAAGCCCAATTTAGCGCGCCGCTGCAGTCCCAGTCGGTCGAAGGGCCACTCGGTGCATTGCTCGAGTGGATTGTCGACAACCCGGCCGAGGATTTGCGGGCGGAGAGGCTGGCCGAGCGCGCTCACATGGGCCTGCGCAATTTCTACCGTACATTCGAGGCGGCGACGGGCACCTCGCCTGCGAACTGGGTGGAGATGGCGCGCCTGGAAACCGCCAAGCGCTATCTAGAGGAAGGCTCCGAATCGATAGAGCCGATCTGCTATAAGTCGGGGTTCCGTAGCTACGAACAGATGCGCAAGGCGTTTGCGCGACGGATCGGCGTCAGTCCGACTCAATATCGCGCGCGATTTGCCCGGCAGTTCCAAGTGGACGTGCCAGCGATTTTAACTCCACTCCGATGGCGGGCCAATCGTCCTGCGGACGGCAACCCACTCGGATAGGGCTGTTCGACATCGCCAAGGCACTGACCCGCATCGAGGAATCGGTCCAGGTCCGGGCCAAGGCGGACAAGCTCAAGATCAGCAAGCTGCGCTAGGCTGGACGGCGGTCGGCTGGGGTGCGCGCCCGCGGGACAATAGGAGAGTGCCCGCAGCCCGCCACGACAGCAGCATTGCCGCCGAAGCTACCAGGCCATCGCTGAAATAGTGCCAGCCCAGATGCACCGAGCCGAGCCAGATGATTGCATAATAGATCCAGGCCAGCGGCGCGTAGCGGCGCCCGCGGGAGATCAGCGCGAGCCATAGCGACAGGCCGACATGCATCGACGGCATGGCCGAAATGCCGGTTGCGACGGCCGGCGCGTCGGTGACGTGGAACTGCCACATCAAATCGGACGTGCGGACCGCGATCGGTGCCGCCGTGTGGAGCGCCTGGGTCAGCGCCGAAAACGTCTCGCCGCCGAACGCCCGGTCATAGAAAATCGGGCCGACCGACGACAGTGCAAAGGCGCCGCCGACACCGACCACCAGCCA
>NZ_JANMCO010000019.1:0-2269 GCF_031361285.1 Sphingomonas sp. | reverse complement strand
CTCGGGCGCACCGACACCGGCGTACCGCCGTCGATGGCGCCGTTCCGCAGCCCGCAGCGGCCACCCGCCCCCGCAACTCCGCCGGGACCGGGCGGCGGCTCCGCGCAGCGCCAACCGATCGGCCTGGAAAAGGATTATGGCCATGAGCTTTAAGCTGCTTGCCGTCGCGCCGCTGGCGGCGCTGCTCCTCGCCGGGTGCGACACCATCAACCAGAACAACATCTCGCCCGACCCGGGGTTTGGCGAAACGACCAAATATAATGCCGCGGTCCAGGTGATCGATCCGGACCCGGTGTATTCGGCGCAAGATTCGCATCCCGGCGACCGCGGCGACAAGGGCGCGGCCGCGGTCAAGCGCTACCGGACCGACGCGGTCAAGGCCCCTGAGAAACAGGCCACAACGTCAGGTCCAGGATAGAGCAGCCATGCTTGAGCGCGCTTCACGCCTGATCGCCGATCGGAGCGGCGCGGTTGCCGCCACGGTTGGATTATCCCTGTTCGCACTGGTCGCGGTCGGTGGGATCGCGTTCGATTACGCGCGGCTGGCGAGCCTGGACAGCGAATTGCAGGACGGCGCAGACCAGGCGGCGCTGGCCGGGGCAAGCCAGCTTGATCAGGTCACAGGGTCGAGGGCGCGGGCGACTGCTGCCGCCCAGGCCCTGCTGACCAACCGCACCCTGATGGCCAACGACAAGAACGCGAGCGATACGGCCATTACCATTCCGACGGTCGTGTTTTACGCAACCAAGGCCGATGCCGAGGCGAATACCAACCCCGTCTCGAGCGACCTAACCGCGAAATTTATTCGTGTTGTGGTCGCGGCGCGCAAAGCTTTTTACGCACTGACGCCGGTCGTCAGCGCTTTCAATTCAGGCGACATCAGCGCCGAAGCCGTCGCCGGCCTGGGGACAGCGATTTGTAAGTCCCCGCCGGTGATGATCTGCAACCCCGCCGAAACGGGCGGCAATACAAGCTTCGACGCTAGCACCTACATTGGTAAGGGCCTCAAACTCGTATCGGTCGGAAACGGCAGCGGAGCCTGGGTGCCGGGTAATTTCGGTTACCTAGACAGTGGAGGCGGCTCCAGCGGCGCAAATGGTTTAAAAGAGGCCCTAGGCTGGACGACGCCACCCGGTAATTGCATCGGGGGCAGTGGTGTCAACACCAAACCGGGTGCGAACGTGTCCGTAACAGACGCGTTGAATACGCGCTTCGACATCTACGACAGCAATCAAGCCTGCCAATCGGGAGGAAGCTGCCCAGCGTCAATTAACAGCGTCAAAGATGTAGTCCGCAGTGCGAATGCCAACGGCGGTAACAAATGCAGAATGCACAACCAGGGCTGGGGCGAAGTCGCAGGGACGAACTACTACGCCCTGGTGACATCGGCTACAGTTGCTCTTCCAACGGCGACAGTCCCTGCAGCGATGGGCCATCCGCGCGATATGTGCCACGCCGTCAGTGTTAACGGCTCCTGCATGGGAGTGCAGATCGGGACCGGCACGTGGGACCGGGATGCGTATTTTCGCACGAATTATCGGCGTGCCGTCGCCGGTACCGGCGGGGCCGCCGGAACTCGGTGGAGCGCGGCGGATTGGCAGTCCAATACGGGATTGTCGCCATCGGTCGCAATTACCGCATCGAATTATGCCAGCCGCTACCGTGTTTACAATTGGGAGATAGCCCATCGCGATCAGGTGATCGATGGAGTGACCATCCTTGGGCCTAATCCTGCCGGGGCAAGCGGCGCCACCAAAGTAGCATACGGCAAACCCGTGTGCAGCCCGGTCGAAGGCTCTCCTGTCTACGGCCCCGGGTTCGTGCCAGGCGGCACTACGCCAGATCGCCGCCGGATCTCAGCTGCAGTGATCAATTGCACTGCCAACAACGTGCACGGCAATTCGACCAATGTCCCGGTTGAGAAATGGATCGAGCTGTTCCTTGTCGAACCTTCGCTCAATCGCACGTCCGGCAAAACCAACGCTGGCGACGTCTATGTCGAGGTGATCGGTGAAACAACGCTGGGCGCCGGCGCGACTGCCGGTCAGGTCATCCGGCGCGACGTTCCATATCTCGTCAAATGACGCGAACATTCGCCTTCGTTCGCAACCAATGCGGAGCCGCGGCGGCCGAAATGGCGCTCGTGCTCCCTTTGCTCCTGACCATCATGTTCGGCGCAATGGAAGTCGGCAATTATTTCCTCAACGAGCACATTCTGGTCAAGGCCGTGCGCGATGGCGCGCGTTACGCCGCGCGCCAGAATTTCACC
>NZ_JANMCO010000154.1:0-17298 GCF_031361285.1 Sphingomonas sp. | reverse complement strand
ATCCCAAGGGCACCAAACCACACGCCGACTAGCGGGGGCTCCGCCTTTAAATCAATCAACCAACGGGGAGATCTTCTGAACCAGCCGACAGCTGTGATCGCAAACTTGAATCCACCGCTAAGTCACTGAAAAAATGGTGGGCGTGGCAAGGATTGAACTTGCGACCCCTGCGATGTCAACACAGTGCTCTACCACTGAGCTACACGCCCACCGCCCGAGGGCAGAGCGCGGCGTTTAGGGGGGAGATCGAAGGCGTGCAAGCCACTCGAACGCGACTTAGAGCCGGCCGTGCTGGTCCTCGGTCTGGAAGATGCGGTCGACCTCGGCCACCAGGTCTTTCAAATGGAACGGCTTCGACAGCAATTTGGCTTCCGGCGCCGTACGCCCGCCCTGCAACGCCACGGCGGCAAAGCCGGTGATGAACATCACTCGGATCGCGGGGTCGATGGCGGAGGCTTTCTGGGCCAGCTCGATGCCGTCCATCTCGGGCATGACGATGTCGGTCAGCAGGAGGTCGAAGCGCTCGGTCTCGAGAAGCGGCATGGCTTCGGTCCCACAGCCAACCGCGGCGACTTCATAGCCGACGCGCTGCAGCGCCCGCTGCAGATACTCGCGCATCGACGTGTCGTCTTCAGCCAGCAGGATTCTTGCCATCGCCCCCTCCATATGCGCGCATGATTGAACATTTTCCAGCCGTGAACCAGCCACTCGTGCGTTGACCGCCGCACATTCGTCCTAGATTGAGACTCTTCAGTGACAGCTCCCGTGCCTTGTGTAACCCCGCTTCCCGCCCCGATTGTCCATCCGCCGCGCGGCCCGCGGCCAGTGGTGCTGTCGGTGCCCCACGCGGGCCGCGACTATCCCGACTGGCTGGTCGCGCTGGCGTCGAGCGGGCGGACCTCGCTGGTTGCGCTCGAGGACCCTTTAGTCGATCGATTGGTCTGGCGGGCGATACACAACGGCGCCGCGGCGGTGATCGCCCGGGCGCCGCGGGCCGCGATCGACTGCAACCGGGCCGAGGATGACGTCGACCCGGCGGTCATCGAAGGCAGCCATCGCGGCCGGATCAGCGCGCGGGCGCGCAGTGGGCTGGGCATCGTCCCCGGCCGGACCCACAGCCACGGCTATCTGTGGCGCCGGGCGATTGGTCCGACCCAGCTCGAGGACCGGCTCGCGCAAGCCCACCGGCCTTTTCATCAAGCCATCGCAGACCAGCTGGATGGCCTGGTCGATCGGTTCGGCTGCGCGGTGTTGCTCGACTGCCATTCGATGCCGCCACCGGCTCGCGGGGCGCCCGAAATCGTGTTCGGCGATTGCCACGGCAGCAGCGCCGCGGCCTGGTTGAGCGCCGCGGCCGTCCAGATGGCCCGGGCCGCCGGCTTTGAGGCCGGGCTCAACGATCCGTTCGCCGGCGGCCACATCACCGAACGCCACGGCGCCCCGCTACAGGGTGTTCACGCGCTGCAAGTCGAGGTCGACCGCCGCTGCTACCTCGATGACACTTTGAGCGCTGCCGGCCCCGGCTTCGACCGCGTTGCTGCGCTGTTCGAGGCGCTCGCGGCTGGCCTCGGCGACCTGCTGCTTGGCCGCCAGGTCGCCACCGCCGCAGAATAAATCGGCCACCCCGCCACGAGGACGGGATGGCCGAAGTTCAGGATATTGTGGCCCGTCGTGCAGGGGGGAACACGAGCGCCAACTGAACCCGTGTAAGATAGGAATCCGGAGCGCGCTTTCAACTGGCGCGGTCGAACATGGGTCGGATCGTGCGATTTACGCGTCGGCTGCGGCCAACTGCGGTGTCGCCACCGGTCCCTTGCCCTGCATCACCTGGCGCGAAAATACTTCGCGGATCTGCGACAGCGAAAACAAATGCGCATAGATCAGCGCCAGCATCCCGTTCTGGTTCATCTTGCGCAGTTCGTCGCCGCGAAGTTCGCGCAGCTTCTCCTCGTCGACCATCTGGAAGCCGCGATAGATGAACGGCTGCTCGGCGCCCTCGGGCTGGATGGCGACCTCGCCGTCCATCAGCAGGCCGGATTTCTTCAATTCGTCGATGAACACCGCGGTCCGTTGTCCGGCGGTTTCGAATTGCTCGCAGAACTGCAGGATCGCCTGCGTCGCCTGGCTCGGCTGGTCGCCATCGAACAATGGCTCGCCGTCCTTGAAATCGCCGATCGCGCCCGACGTCGGATCGACGCACAGCGACAGCTCGTCACTGTCAGGTTTCAACCGCACCAGCAGAAACGGATAGCGGCGCATATAGGCCGGCACGTACATCATCGGGTCGTGGAGCTTGCCCTCTTCGTTGAAGTACACATTGATGCCCTCGCTCAATCCCATCAGCACCAGCGGCACCGGCGTCTCGCCGACCGAAAACACGATTGGATAGTGTCGCTGCAGCAGCGCGAATTCGTCGACCGTCGCCGGAATCGCGTGCGTGGCGGCGATCATCGAAGCCTTTTCGATTGCCTTGATCTTCATTTTGCCGTGCTCGGTCACGTTGAGCGCGACGAGATCGGAATAGAATAATGGCAGGGTCTGGGTCGGCGCGGCAGTCGCCATTCGATCATTCTCCTGGGGTCCGGGATTGGGGCACCCTCGAGCGCCGTCATCCATCCGGTGGGATTTGCTGGGGGCAGCCTCTATTCCCGGACTGCCATTCTGGCAAGGCCGCAAGCTAGCGACGCCCGCGGCTGACCTTCTTCCCTCGCCGTCGATAATTCATTGATCATTCAAGCCCTAGCTGCAAAGTCGCGACCCATGATGACTGTGCTTACGTGACCGTTGCGATTTTTTTGGCATTGTTTCCGCTTCTCCTTGGCTTGGCGTCCGCGCCCGCGGAAGCGCCGCAGGTGAGTGAACAACGGCTCGTCCTCGAACAGGAATGGATCCTGCGCGTAACGGTGCGGCCGCATCAATCCCTGCAGCGGATCGACTGGGTTGAAAGCAAAGGCCCAAAATGCGTCGCCGTCAGCGATATTCGCGGGGCCTTGCTGTCGGGGATGAACCATGTCGACCTGGTGATGGCTGATAATCAACGGATCCGAGCGACATTCGATGACGACTGCCCGGCGCTCGACTTCTACGGCAACTTTTATCTGTCAACTCCGGATCATCGGGTGTGTGTCCGACGCGATTCCATCCGATCGCGCATCGGCGCAAGCTGCCGGATAGAAGGTTTCCGCAAGCTCAAGCCGAAGCTCAGGGACTGAGCTTTCCTTGACATTTTGGCCTAGCGGGCGTTAGCACTGTCACCAGTTGCAGCGGCTCGATTCAGGCCTTCGCACTCCACTCATTTTCCGGATTTTTGAATGTCTTTTGCCGACCTCGGCCTTTCCGACGAATTGCTCCGCGCCGTCGCCGATAGCGGCTATGGCGAACCAACCCCGATCCAAAGCGGCGTCATCCCCTCGGTGCTGATGGGCAAGGACATTGTCGGCATTGCCCAGACCGGCACCGGCAAGACCGCCGGTTTCGTCTTGCCGATGATCGACATCCTCGCCCAGGGCCGCGCCCGTGCGCGCATGCCGCGTTCGCTCATCCTTGAGCCGACCCGCGAGCTGGCCGCCCAAGTCGCCGAGAATTTCGAGAAATACGGCAAATATCACAAGCTCTCGATGGCCCTGCTGATCGGCGGCGTACAAATGGGCGACCAGGTCAAGGCGTTAGAGAAGGGCGTGGATGTCCTGATCGCTACACCGGGACGCCTGATGGATCTGTTCGGCCGCGGCAAGATCATGCTCAACGATTGCAACCTCCTGGTCATCGACGAAGCCGACCGCATGCTCGACATGGGCTTCATCCCCGACATCGAGGAAATCTGCTCGAAGCTGCCCAAATCGCGCCAAACGTTGCTGTTCTCGGCGACCATGCCACCGCCGATCCAGAAGCTGGCGGCCAAGTTCCTCGCCGACCCCAAGCGCGTCGAGGCGACCCGCCCGGCGACCGCCAACGTCAACATCGAGCAGCGGCTGGTCCAGGTTCGCCCCGACAAGAAAAAAGACGCGCTGCGTGATATACTGCGCTCCGCCGAGTTCAAGAACGCGATCGTCTTCTCCAACCGCAAGACCACGGTGCGCGAGCTCGCCACCAGCCTCAAGCGCTCGGGCTTTTCGGTCGGCCAGATCCAAGGCGACATGGACCAATCTGACCGGATCGCCGAGTTCGACCGCTTCAAATCGGGTGACATCAACATCCTCGTCGCTTCCGACGTCGCTGCCCGCGGCCTCGACGTCAAAGGCGTCAGCCACGTGATCAATTTCGACGTACCGTGGCAGCCCGATGATTATATCCATCGCATTGGCCGCACCGGCCGCGCCGGCATGAAGGGGATCGCCATCACGCTGGCCACCAGCGCCGACGCCGACCAGGTCGCCGCGATCGAGAAATTGACCGGGTTCAAGATCACCCGCAGCGGCGCGGCTCAGGACCCTGCCGCGCCCGAAGCCCCAGAGCCAGACAGGCGCGATCCGCGTGAGGCAAGACCGCCGCGCGATGCTCGCAAGCCGCGCGAAAGCCGGGAGTCCCGGCCGCCCCGCGCCGAACGCGCCCCGCGCGCTGAACCGGCTGCGAAAGCGTCACCCCCGCCGCGCGCCAGGGAAGAGCGCAAGCCCCGCCCCCCGCGCCGCGATCCCCAACCCGAAGCCGACGGCCCCGACGAAGGCTGGAACGGCCCGATGCCCAGCTTCCTCTCCTTCCGCGCCGATTAGCCCCGATACCGGCCCAAAAAATCCTCCGCGTACGCGACTAGCCGCCCCGCCCCGATCGCCTCGCGCAGGCCTTGCATGAGACGCTGGTAGAACCACAGATTATGCTCGGTCATCAGCATCGCGCCCAAAATCTCGCCCGACTTGACCAGATGATGGACGTACGCCCGCTCGAATTGCGCGCAGGTCGGGCACGGGCACTCAGGCTCAATCGGTTCCTGGTCCTCCGCAAACCGCGCGTTGCGCAAATTGAGCGGCCCATCCGCTGTGAACGCCTGCCCAGTCCGACCCGATCGCGTCGGCAGCACGCAATCGAACATGTCGATGCCGCGCACCACCGCCTCGACAATGTCGTCGGGCTTGCCGACCCCCATCAGGTAGCGCGGTGCGTCCGCTGGCAGCATGTCGACCGCGAAATCGAGGCAGCCGAGCATCGCCGCCTGCCCCTCGCCGACCGCCAGTCCGCCGACCGCATAACCGTCGAAACCGATGTCGATCAGCGCCTCGGCTGACGCCTGGCGCAGCTGCGCGTCGAGCGCGCCCTGCTGGATCCCGAAGATCGCCGCCGTCCCCGCATGATCGCCGCCGCGGTCGAATTCCTCGCGCGACCGCTTGGCCCAGCGCATCGATCGCTCCATCGCCTCACGCTGTTGCGCGGCCGTCGACGTCGTCGGCACCAGCTCATCGAACGCCATGACGATATCCGACCCCAGCAACCGCTGCACCTCGATCGACCGTTCGGGGCTGAGCATGTGCCGCGTCCCGTCGAGGTGGCTCTTGAAGCTCACCCCCTCCTCGGTGACTTTGATTAGCTCGGACAGGCTCATCACCTGGTAACCGCCGCTGTCGGTCAATATCGGCCCGTCCCAGCCCATGAAGCGGTGCAGCCCGCCCAGTTTCGCTACCCGCTCCGCCCCCGGGCGCAGCATCAAATGATAGGTATTGCCAAGGATGATGTCGGCGCCCGACGCGGCGACGTCGCCGGGCTTCATCGCCTTGACCGTCGCCGCCGTCCCCACTGGCATGAACGCCGGCGTGCGGATCGTGCCGCGCGCCATGGCGATAGCGCCGGTTCGCGCGGCACCGTTGGTGGCGGCGATCGAAAAGGCAAAGCGGGTCACGCGGCGCGCATGCCAAGCACTGGCCCGCAAGTCGATAGCGCGGCGGCTACCAAAGTCCCGGGATCAGCGCCGCCGTGCGTTCGCGGTACTCGTTCCAATCCGCGCCGAAATGCTCGCCCAGCGCCCGCTCCTCGACGCGGATGCGATAAGCGAAGGCGATCAGCGGCAGCCCGACCATCGCTGCCAGGGCAACACCGCTGCCCGCCACCAGTCCGATGCCGGTGCAGGTCAGCAGCGCGCCGCTATAGGTCGGGTGCCGCAGCCGCGCGTACGGTCCGTCGGTGATCAGGCGATGGTCGTCGAGCAGCGTCACCTGGGTCCGGAAAAAAGCCCCCAGCCAGCGCACCGCATATTGGCGGTAGAGGATTCCGGCGACGGCGAGCACCGCCCCGGCCATCATCCACGCGGCCCGCGGCCCGGGCAGCGGCGCCCAATTTTGCGCCACCGCCTGGACGGCAACGAAGAAGCCGACGCCGATGCCGGCGAACAGCGCCAGCCGGCTGCCGAGATCGCGCCTGATCCCGGATTTGGGCTGGAGGTCACGCTGGAAGACAATGAATTCGCTCGCCAACCAGGCGATCGTAAGCAACTGCATCAAGGCCAGCGGTCTCATCGGCCTTCCCTACCCGCTGGCGCCGCGGCAAGTCGAGCCGCGCCCCTCGACTTGCCTCGCGACGAACGTTTAGGGCCCCAACGATGATCGAACCCTGGGTCTATCCCGCGCTGACCGCGACCGCCGTCCTGACCGGCTTCATCGACGCCATCGCCGGCGGCGGCGGGTTGATCATGATGCCGGCGCTGCTGTTCGCCGGCGTGCCGCCACTGCACGCACTCGGCACCAACAAATTGCAATCGATGTTCGGCACCGGCACCGCGCTGCGCAATTACTGGCGTTCGGGCCTGGTCGAATGGCGCCCCAACCGCTGGTCGGTCCTGCTGGTGTTCGTCGGCGCGACCGGCGGCGCGATCGTCGTCCAGCTGATCCAGACCCGGCTCCTCAACCTGATCATCCCCGTCTTGCTGGTCGCCGCAGCGATCTACATCCTGCTGTCGCCGCGCATGACCGACGACGACGCCCACCATCGCGTCACGTCCGCCGGTTATGCCCCCTTGGGCGGCGCGATCGGCTTTTACGACGGCTTCTTCGGCCCCGGCACCGGCACCTTCTTCACCACCAGCTTGGTCGCGCTGCGCGGGTACGGCCTGACCAAGGCGACCGCGCTCACCAAGCTGTTCAACTTCACCAGCAACATCGCCAGCGTCCTATTGTTCGCGCTAGGCGGCCATATGCTGTGGTTGCTCGGCGGTTGCATGGCGGCCGGCGCAATTCTCGGCGGCTACCTCGGCAGCCACACCGCGCTAAAATTCGGCGCGAAACTCATCCGCCCGCTGCTGGTCGTCATCTCCCTCGGCATGACCGCCCGCTTGCTCTTTGGCTATTTCGCGACCTGAGCCGAAGTCCGCGCTGGGTGGACAGCGGACATTTCCAGCGCGGATGTTTTGGTGTTGCAGCATTCGCGAGCGACTCTCTTGCCCTATTGATATAGGTTGTCCCGTCCGAAGGACTTGGCTGTCCTTCGGAGGCCGTGATTGGAGCGACAATTCGCTGCGATCTGCTTGGCGGCAAAAAAGGAATTGAAATGGCACACCCTGACTCCAAACCTATCGTCTTGGTGGTCGAAGATGAGATGGTTCTGCGGATGCGCGCCGTAGACATCGTTGAAGATGCCGGGTTCGTGCCAATTGAGGCCGTGAGCGCTGACGAAGCCATTCTAATTCTTGAATCGCGTGATGACATATCCTTGCTGTTTACTGACATTCAAATGCCGGGAAGCATGGACGGATTGAAACTCGCCCATGCGGCACACAGGCGCTGGCCGCATATCAAAATCATTTTGGTCTCCGGCCAGATTACGGTGACGGATGCGGAAAAGCCGGAGGACAGCAAATTTTTCTCAAAGCCGCTCGAAATCCAGCAAATGATTTTGGAACTTCGAGAGATGGTCGGGGAAGGCTCTCTCAAGGTGCTGCCGTCACTGCTCCCGGCTGACGACCCGCTGATCAGGGAAAACAGGGAACTCCGCTACCAACTTCAGCAGGCGGGAATCGATGCCCAGGCCCTGCTTGTGAAAACCGTGCTCGATACCGAGCAACAGCAGCTGATTATCGATGAGAATCAGCCGTTCCAGGATGCGCTGACGACCGAAAACGACAGTCTCAAATTGGCGCTGGAGCAGGCAGGCATCGACGCCAAGGCATTACTCGTCCAGTCCGGCATCGACGCTGAAGAACGCGATGCTGCTGACAAATTGCAACATTTGATCCACGCGGAGCTGCACCACCGGATCAAAAACATGCTCGCGACCGTGGGTGCAATCACCCATCAAAGCCTGCGCACGGCACCTAGCCTGGCCCACGCGAGCTCCGCGATCGATGGGCGGTTTGCGGCCCTGGCGCGCGCTCACGATCTCCTCACTCGGGTAAGTTGGGAAAATGCGACAATTGAGAGCACGGTGCGGAGTGCGATCGAGCCATTTGACCAAGGCGGTGGCCGGTTCATCATTGCCGGCGAGGACATTGGGATTACGTCGAGTTCGGTTATTGCATTCGCGATGACGCTGAATGAACTCGGCACCAACACAACCAAGTTTGGAGCCTTGTCACTTCCAGCGGGCCAGGTTCGTATTTCTTGGCGCGTTGATGGGGAGCGTCTTCAGTTTGAATGGGCCGAGTCGGGCGGACCTCTCGTCGGCGAGCCAGCGCGCAAGAGTTTCGGGACGCGGATGATGACATCGCTGGGGCAGCAGCTGAATGGCCAAGTTGAGCTCGACTACAAACCGAGTGGATTTGTCTACGCGCTCGATGTGCCGGTCGAAGCGTTGGTCACTAAATCGAAAAGCCGCGCATAAGGGGCGGCAAGCGGACGTTACTGGTCGAATTCGTCGTCGACCGGATACTGCGCGTTGACAACGCCCCACACGATGCTGAGGGCGAGCCCAGCCCAGGCGAGCATCGCGTATGGCGTCTGGAAGCCGGTCAGGAATATGGTGAGGAAGCTAAAAAAGCCGAGCAAATAAGACCCCGGCGGCGTCCCCTTGCCGGCGAGTTCGAACGCGATCCAGCCTCTATTTTCGGATGAGTCCAGCTCGTCATAAGTCTTGAACCGGTGTCGCCGTCCCCGTGTCACCAACAGCAATATAGCCAACCCGCCGACGACAATCGCCGGGCCCTTGGCCAGCCAGTTTGGCGCGCTGGTCCACGCGCCCACCAGCGCGGAACATAAGGTGAATACGACTATGCCAGGGGCGCGCTTCGAAAGCCTGTCCAAGATATCACCCGCGCCCACCGGCCTGTTATCGTCGCTAGGAATAATGACCGCAATGGGTGGCAAGCGGACGCTAGCGGCTGACGCGCCGGAGCACCCGCTTCGCGTGGAACGTCTTGCTATCGACGGAGTAAGTTTCCGTTATCGTCAGCATGTCACCTTCGATTTTGAAGGTCCGCAGCTGGTCCGTACCTAAATAGCTCGGGATGTTCCCTCCGGTCACGTGCGTGGTCCAGCTTCGACCTGACGGATCGTATCGATAGGTCCCGAAGTACGAGCAGTACCAAACCGGGATACAAGCATCTGGGTCTGGGTCGCTGCTCTCCGTGCCGACCGCCGGGGGGTTGCGCATTAAGTTGATCGAGACGTGGCCGTCGGCAGTGAAAACGAACAGGCCTACTGGCGGATTACCGAACGCGTAGACAGGCGAACCACCCTCAGGAGCGTCGAAGTACTGCTTGAGCTCCCAAGTCCCGACGAGGGGGTTCCTCAGAGGTTTTGCATGGGCCAACGGGCTGACCAGCAAAAGTGAAGCAGTAACGACATACCATCGCATTGTTGAACCTCCTTTGTTGCGAGTGTCTCATGGGCCGCTAATGACCGCAATCGGTCGAAAGCGGACAGTCGGTCCAATTGGGCAGCAAAAGGCTCGCGTCGCCGTAGGAGTAGAAACGATACTCCTCCTCGATCGCGTGAGCGTAGGCCACTTGCATCACGTCCAGCCCCATCAGCGCCGAAACCAGCATGAACAGGGTCGATCTCGGCAAATGGAAGTTGGTAATCAGGCCGTCGACCGCCTTGAAGCGATAGCCGGGTGTGATGAAGATCGCCGTGTCGCCGTCGAACGGCTGGATCGTCCCGTCCTCGCCCGCCGCGCTTTCGACCAGTCGCAGCGACGTCGTGCCGACCGCGATCAGCCGCCCGCCATTCGCTCGCACCGCATTCAACCGCGCGGCCGTCGCTGCATCGATCCGCCCCCATTCGGCGTGCATTTTATGACCAGCGATGGTGTCTGCCTTGACCGGCAGGAAGGTCCCCGCGCCGACGTGCAGCGTCAGCATCTCGCGCCCAATCCCGCGCTCATCGAGGGCAGCCAATAAGCGCGGCGTGAAATGCAGCGCCGCCGTCGGTGCCGCCACCGCTCCCTCTTCACGGGCAAACATCGTCTGGTAATCGTCCTCGTCGGCCGCGTCCGCTGGCCGCTTCGAAGCGATATACGGCGGTAGCGGCATCCGCCCGGCCCGCGCCAGCAATTGCTCGACCGGCTCATGCCCATGGAATTGCAGCAGGAACGCGCCATCCTCGCCGCGCGCGACCGCCGTCGCCGCGACGCCCGCCCCGAACTCGACCCGGTCGCCGACGTGGAGCCGCCGCGCATTGCGCACGAACGACCACCAGCTTCTGGGCCCCTCGCGCTTGTGCAGCGTGGCGCCAATCCTTGCTTCTCCCCGCCGCCCCTCGAGCTGCGCCGGGATGACCTTGGTGTCGTTGAACACCAGCACGTCGCCGGCTCGCAGCCGCGCCGGCAAGTCCATCACCCC
The DNA here is from genome assembly GCF_031361285.1 of Sphingomonas sp. GTDB lineage: Bacteria > Pseudomonadota > Alphaproteobacteria > Sphingomonadales > Sphingomonadaceae > Sphingomicrobium. The sequence goes on along the minus strand of NZ_JANMCO010000154.1, from coordinate 6,605 downwards.
GTGATCAGAGATCGCTGCCCCATCCACGCACATCAACCGCGCCGAATCCCGCGGCCGGGCGGGGCGTAAAGCTATGCGGTCGCTGGGAAGCTCGAAATCGAACTGGTCGACGCGCATTAGCCGCCGCTGGGTGCGGCCGGAACAGGTTCAGCTGGGGCTGGCGCCATTGGCGCCTGGACCGCCGGAACTTGAACTACCGCCGCATCGCCCAGCTTGGCACTGACAATCGTCGTCGGATTGGCCGGCGGCTCGCCGACCGCGATCTTGTCGACCGCATCCATGCCCGACATCACCCGGCCGATGACGGTATATTTGCCCCACAGCGCAATGTTCGGCGAAAACATGATGAAGAACTGGCTGTTGGCGGAATCGGGATTGTCGGTGCGCGCCATCGCCACCATGCCGCGCATGTAGGGAATGGTGGTGAATTCGGCCTTGAGGTCGGGCAGTTCGGAACCGCCATTGCCGATGCCCTTGGGGTCGCCGCCCTGGGCCATGAAACCCGGAATGACGCGGTGGAATTTAAGGCCGCTGTAGAATCCGCGGCGAACCAAAGTCTGGATCCGTTCGACATTGGTCGGCGCGGCGTCGGGGCGCAGCTGGATGACCACCGTGCCGCCGTTCGACAGGACCAATGTCATCCGGTTGGCGAGGTTGCTGCTAACTTCGGGCGGCGGCAACACCGGCGCCTTGACCGCGGCGGGTATGACGGGTTTGGCGGGCGTCGGAGCGACGGCAGGCGTTGGCGCGACGACAGGCGTGGCCGCTGGCGCGTTGGGGGGCGCCGCCGCAGGTGTTTCGGCGGGCGCCGCTGCGATCAGAGTCAAGGCCATAAACGGCAACGCAAACAAGGCTTTAAGCATTACTAACCACTCCCCGGAATCCGCATTTGGCCATAGCGCGGCACGTCTTCAAACGCCAACCCTAGCGGCGCGTCTTAAGGTGCTTGGCGACATCTTCGACCACCGCTGGCGGCACGAACTTGTCGATCGCCCCACCATAGCGCGCGATCTCCTTGACCAACCGCGACGCGATCGGCTGCAGCGACACGTCGGCCATCAGGAAGACCGTCTCGATCCGGTCGTTCAATTGCTGGTTCATCCCCGCCATCTGATACTCATATTCGAAATCGGCGACCGCCCTCAGGCCGCGCAGAATCAGCGCCGCGCCCTCGCGCTCGGCAAAATCCATCAGCAGCGAATCGAACTCGACCACCGCGATGTCGCCGGGGATATCCGCGACCTCGCGCTTGACCATCGCCAGCCGCTCGGCAATCGTGAACATCGGCTCCTTCGACGGATTGGTCGTCACGCCGATCACCAGTTTGTCGACCAGATGCGCGCCCCGGCGGACAATATCGAGGTGGCCAAGCGTGACCGGGTCGAAAGTTCCGGGGTAAACGCCGATGCGGTGAGTCATAAGCCTAATGATCCCGTTCTATTGCGAAGCGCGCTATGGCGCGCAGCAGGTCCGCTTCCTGGCCATGATCGCCCAAATGTTCGACCGCTTGCTCGACCAGCACCTGCGCCTGTTGCCTGGCGCGGTCCTCGCCCAGTACCGAAACGAAGGTCGCCTTGCCGGCGTGCGCATCCTTGCCGGTGCGCTTGCCCGCCGCGGCCTCGTCGCCGCTATGGTCGATGAGATCATCGGCGATCTGGAACGCCAGCCCGATGTTGCGCGCATAGCCGCGATAAGGCGTGCGCGCATGCTCGGCCAACCGCACCATGATGCATGCCGCTTCGACCGCATATTCGATCAGCGCCCCGGTCTTCAATTGCTGCAGCCGGGTAATTGCCGGCAAATCGAGCTCCTGCCCCTCGGCGACCAAATCCATCATCTGCCCGCCGGCCATCCCCGATGGCCCCGCCGCGCGCGCCAGTTCGAACACCAGCTCGGACCGCACATGCGGGTCGTCGTGAGTGGCGGGATGAGCGAGGATCTCGAACGCCAGCGCATGCAGGCTGTCCCCGGCGAGCACCGCAACGGCGTCGCCAAAGGCCTTGTGCACGGTCGGCTTTCCGCGCCGCAAATCGTCATTGTCCATGCACGGCAAATCGTCGTGGATCAGCGAGTAAACGTGGATCGCCTCGATCGCCGCGCCGACCCGCAAGGCGCGGTCGGGATCGATCGCGAACAATTGTGCGGCGGCGCTGGTCAGGAGCGGGCGGAGCCGTTTGCCGCCGCCAACCGAAGCATGGCGCATTGCTTCGTACAAGCGATCGCGGGCGTCCCCAGGTGGTTCGAGCAGCCGCTTGAAAAAACTGTCGATCTCGGCCGACAGCCGGTTGGATTCGGCTTCGAAATCCGCCCGGCTACGGTCGAGGACCTCAACTCCCATCGAACGGAGTCACGCCTACAGGCTTGCCGTCGGCGCCGAATGCAATCTGCTCGATCCGTGCCTGTGCCGCCTTCAACCGCGCCTCGCAATGGCGCTTCAAGCGATCGCCTTCCTGGTAGAGCTCGATCGATTGGTCGAGCGGCGCCTCGCCGCGTTCGAGCAGGCGGACGATCTCCTCGAGCCGGGCAAGCGCCGCCTCGAAGCTCAGCTCATTCGTCGGCTCAATCACGGGCTCGGCGGCATCCATGGCAGCAGCTTTGACCCCCTAAACCTGTCGAATCAAGTTTGACGCGCTTGAGACTACGAACGCTTGAACGGGTCCTTGATGCCGGGGACGATCTCGTCCGACGCCAGCTCGCCTGCTTCGCCGGCCTCGGCCGCGGCCAGCGCCGCTTCGGCATCGCGGTGATGTTGGACGCGCTCGGCGCGCAACTCCTCAATCAAAGCCAGCCGGTCGCTATCGAGCGTCGTATCGACATAGGCTGGGGTGCCGGCCGCCTTGGCGGCCTTGGCGATGGCCGCGTCGAGTTCGCGCTGGCTGGTCAGGCCGAGCGTCACCGGGTCCTTGGGCTGGATGTTGGCCATGTTCCAGTGGCTCCGCTCGCGGATCGCGGCGATGGTCGTGCGGGTGGTCCCGATCAATTTGCTGATCTGGCCATCGGTGACGTCCGGATGGTTGCGGATGATCCAGTTGATGCCGTCGGGCGTGTCCTGGCGCTTGCTAACCGGGGTGTAGCGCGGCCCCTTGGTGCGGCGCACCGGGTCCGGCTCCTTGTGCATCGTCAGCCGGTATTCGGGGTCGGCCTGGCCTTTCTCGATTTCGGCATGGGTCAACTCGTTGGCGCGGATCGGGTCGCGCCCGGTCAGCTTGGTCGCCGCGGTGTCGTCGGCAATCGCTTGCACTTCGAGGATATGAAGTCCGCAAAATTCGGCAATCTGCTCGAACGTCAGGGAAGAATTTTCGACCAGCCAGGAGGCGGTCGCATGCGGCATGAGGGGCTGCGCCACGGTATTTTTGCTCCGTTATAAATGAATAGGGCCGCCCCTTGCGGAGCGGCCATTGAAGTTGCGATGTAGTCCTGCTGCCCCTGCAGAGCAAGCGCTCTAAGCGCGGTCGATCCGCGCCGCGTAGCAACCGGGCTTGGCGTAGTGGGCGTGGATGTAGGCGACGCTCGGATCGCCGAACAAGCGCGCGATTACCGGTTCCGCATCGCTTCCCTCGACCACATCGGCATTAATCATCGTTCCCTCGGCGGAAAAGCCCCGCAAGGACAGCAGTCGCTGGCACATGACGTCGGGCAAATGATCGCCCGACCATGCCGCGGTGGCCCCTTCCCGCACATAGACCGCGTGGCTCGAACGGTACGGCGTATCCGCGTCCTGATGTTCGAAATTGACCAGCAGCAGCGTCTCGCCGGGTCGCGCGTCGCGCATTTCGATCCGCTCAGGAAAGCCGCTGCCGTCGACCACTAGGCGGCGTGCACGGTGGCTTGCCAGCTTATCGTCGCTGAGGCCGTAGAGCAGCTGGAATGGCTCGGACGAAAGGCCTTGGACTGAAAAACGCATGCTGTCGCTCCAGGTCGGTGAGCCACCTCTATGCGACAATCCCTGACCGCCTGCCTCCCGCCGGTTGCGGCCAAACTAGCGCAGCTTGAGCACGACCTTGCCGACGTGGTCGGCCGCTTCGATCCGCCGGTGGGCGTCGGCCGCTTGCTCGAGCGAAAACACGCTGTCGATCACTGGCTTCAACCGCCCGCCTTCGGCATAAGGCCAGACCGTCCGGGCGATCTCGTCCGCGACCATGGTCTTGAACTCGACCGAACGCGGCCGCAGCGTCGATCCGGTCAGGGTCAGCCGCCGCCGCATCACCTCCGGGATCATGATCTCGGCACTGGCCCCGCGCTGGAAAGCGATCGACACGTGCCGGCCATCTTCGGCCAGAGCAGCGAGGTTGCGCGGCACATAATCGCCGCCGACCATGTCCAGCACCACCGCGACGCCGGTTCCGCCGGTCAGCCGCTGCACCTCTGCGACGAAATCCTGAGTCAGGTAATTGATGGCATGCGCCGCTCCGATCTCGAGCGCCTGCGCGCATTTTTCATCTGTTCCGCAAGTGACGATTACCGTCAGCCCGAACAATTTACCCAACGCAATCGCCATCGTGCCGATGCCGCTGGTGCCGCCGTGGACCAGCACCGTATCGCCATCGGCGGCGAAGCCCCGCTCGAACAAATTGACCCACACCGTGAACAGCGTCTCGGGCATCGCCGCGGCGTCGACCATGGTCAGCACTTCAGGCACCGGCAGGCAGGTCCCGGCGGGCGCGAGGCAATAGTCGGCATAACCGCCGCCCGCTACCAAAGCGCACACCCGCTCGCCGACTAAAGCGTCGACCCGGTCGCCCACCGCGACAATCGTTCCCGCGACTTCCAGGCCGAGAATCGGTGACGCGCCCGGTGGCGGCGCGTACAGTCCCCTGCGCTGGAGGATGTCGGGCCGGTTAACCCCCGCCGCCGCCACTTCGATCAACACTTCGCCGGGGCCAGGCCTGGACACCGGCCGCTCGACCATTTGCAACGCCTCCGGGCCGCCGGGCTCCGGTGCTTCGATCGCGCGCATGGTGGAGGGGATTTCGCTGGTCACTTGGGCGGCAGCTTATTGACAGCGCGGCGCGGCGGGTCAACGATTCCCCTGCCATGGACCTCGACGACCTGTTTCCCGACAAGCCCAAGGACCCGCTGACCGAGCTCGGCAAGCAGGACCTCGACCCGATTTCGGTTGCGGAGCTTCACGAGCGAATCGCCGCGCTCAAGGCAGAAATCGCGCGGGTCGAGGCGCACATTGCCCGCGCCACCACCCATCGCTCGGCCGCCGAAGAACTGTTCAAGCGGCAATAATCCACCGAAAAGGACGTGGTCGGCCCTTGATTGCCGGGGCGGAGCGTATGACATTGTTAACCATGTCCGCTCAAACTCGACGGACCGGGAGTCACCACGTCAATGCCCAGTTTCGCTCGCGAACTAGAACAGACCCTCCATAACGCGCTCGGCGAGGCCAGCCGGCGGCGGCACGAATATGCCACGCTCGAGCACCTCTTGATCGCGCTGGTCGACGACGAGCATGCGTCCAAAGTGATGACCGCCTGCGGCGTCAGCCGCGACGATCTGCGCTCCAGCGTCAAGGCCTATCTCGACAATGAACTTGGCGCTTTGGTCGCCGACAATGGCACCGACCCGACCCCGACCAGCGGCTTCCAGCGCGTTGTCCAGCGCGCGATCCTCCACGTCCAATCGTCGGGCCGCGACGAAGTCACCGGCGCCAATGTGCTGGTCGCTTTGTTCTCCGAACGCGAAAGCTATGCGGTCTATTTCCTCCAGCAGCAGGATATGAGCCGGCTCGATGCGGTGACCTACATCAGCCACGGCGTCGGCAAGGGCGACACGCCGACCGAACCGCGCGAAGTCAGCGCGCCCGAAGAGAAAAGCGAAAAGTCCGAAGGCAAGAAGGAAAGCGCCCTCAAGCAGTTCACCGTCGATCTCAATGAGAAGGCGCGGGCCGGCAAGGTCGATCCGCTGATCGGCCGCATGGCCGAGGTCGACCGCACGGTCCAGATCCTCTGCCGCCGCTCAAAGAACAATCCGCTCTATGTCGGCGATCCCGGCGTCGGCAAAACCGCCATCGCCGAGGGCCTGGCGCGCAAGATCATCGAAGGCGACGTCCCCGAAGTGTTGAAACCAGCGGTGATTTACGCGCTCGACATGGGCGCGCTGCTGGCCGGCACCCGCTATCGCGGCGATTTTGAAGAGCGGCTGAAATCGGTCGTCAACGAACTTGAAAAACTGCCCGACGCGATCCTGTTCATCGACGAAATCCACACTGTCATCGGCGCTGGCGCGACCAGCGGCGGGGCAATGGACGCCTCGAACTTGCTCAAGCCCGCTTTGTCGTCGGGCGCGATCCGCTGCATCGGCTCCACCACCTACAAGGAATTCCGCAACCATTTCGAAAAGGACCGCGCGCTGCTGCGCCGGTTCCAGAAGATCGACGTCAACGAACCGACGATCGAGGACACTATCAAGATCATCGCCGGTCTGCGCTCATCGTTCGAGAGCCACCACAACGTCCGCTACACCGCCGACGCGATCAAAAGCGCAGTCGAACTCTCGGCCCGCTACATCCACGACCGCAAGCTGCCCGACAAGGCGATCGACGTCATCGACGAGGTCGGCGCGATGCAGATGCTGGTGCCGCCGTCGCGCCGCAAGAA
>NZ_JANMCO010000002.1:0-2128 GCF_031361285.1 Sphingomonas sp. | reverse complement strand
GCCCGGCCCTATTGGGGCGGCAGTCCCACGGCAAGGCGGTTGAAGGGCTCGCGCCCGACTGCTAGCCGCGCCCCATGTCCGTAGATATCGAACAGGTTCGCCACATCGCCAAGCTCGCCCGGATCGCGATGAGCGATGCCGAGGTCGCGGCGCTGGTGCCCGAATTGATCGCCATCATCGGCTGGGTAGAGCAATTGGCCGAGGTCAATACCGAGGGCGTCGAGCCGCTGACGGCGGTGATCGACCAGAAACTGCGCCTGCGCGACGACGCCGTCACCGACGGCGATATCCGCGACGCCGTGCTGGCCAACGCGCCCGGGGCCGAGCACGGCTTCTTCGCCGTGCCCAAGGTGATCGAATGATGACCGCCCTTTTTCGTTATCCTCGCGAAAGCGGGGATCCCGCTTCTTCTTGGGGCCCAGTTCGAAGCGGGATTCCCGCATTCGCGGGAATGACTGATTGTGACTGAACTCACCTCCAAGACGATCGCCGAGCTGCGCGACGGCTTCCGCGGCGGCGAGTTCACCGCGCGCGAAGCGGCCGAGGCATTCAACGCCGCCGTCGCGGGGGCGCGGGGATTGAATGCCTTCACTGTCGAGACCCCGGAGGACGCACTCGCCGCGGCAGATGCTGCCGATGCTGCGCGCGGCAAAGGCGAGGCAGGGCCGCTCGGCGGCATCCCGCTCGGCATCAAGGACTTGTTCGCCACCCAGGGCGTCGACACCACCGCCGGCAGCAATATCCTCAAGGGCTTCAAGCCGACCTACGAATCGACGGTCAGCGGCAACCTCCGCAAGGCCGGGGCAGGGATGCTCGGTAAGCTCAACATGGACGAATTCGCCATGGGCTCGTCCAACGAGACCAGCGCCTGCGGCCCGGTGATCAGCCCGTGGAAGCGCAACGACGGTAGCAATGCAGCGCTGACGCCCGGAGGTTCCTCGGGTGGCTCCGCGGCGGCGGTCGCGGCGGGGATCGTCCCGGGCGCGACCGGGACCGACACCGGCGGCTCGATCCGCCAGCCGGCCGCCTTCACCGGCATCTGCGGCATCAAGCCGACTTACGGCCGCTGCTCGCGCTGGGGAATCGTGTCGTTTGCCTCGTCGCTCGACCAGGCCGGGTCGATGGCCAAAACCGCCCGCGACTGCGCGATCCTCTTGGAAGCGATGGCCGGGTTCGATGCCAAGGACTCGACCTCGCTCGATCTGCCGGTGCCGCCATGGGAAGCGAATTTGTCGAGCGACCTCAAGGGCAAGCGCGTCGGAATCCCCACCGAATATCGCATCGATGGTGTCCCGGCGGAGATCGATGCGCTGTGGGACAAGGGCGTCGAGTGGCTGCGCGATGCCGGGGCCGAGCCGGTCAAGATTTCGCTGCCGCACACCAAATATGCGTTGCCGACTTATTACATCATCGCGCCCGCCGAGGCCTCGTCCAACCTCGCCCGCTACGATGGTGTCCGCTACGGTCTGCGCGTCGACGGGGCGGGCGGCCTCGACGGCATGTACGCCGCGACCCGCGCCGCCGGCTTCGGCGCGGAGGTCAAGCGCCGCATCATGATTGGCACCTATGTGCTCTCGGCCGGCTTTTACGATGCTTACTTCAACAAGGCGCAGAAGGTCCGCACCCTGATCAAACGCGATTTCTGCAAGGCGTTCGAGAGCTGCGACCTGATCCTGACGCCGACCGCACCGTCCGCCGCTTTTGGCATCGGCGAGAAGACCGACCCGCTGGCGATGTATCTGAATGATGTGTTCGCGGTGCCCGCCAGCCTTGCCGGCCTGCCCGCCATGTCGGTCCCCGGCGGCTTGGACGGGCAGGGACTTCCGCTCGGCCTCCACCTGATCGGCCGCGAATTGGACGAGCAGGGTGTCTTGAACGCCGCCCTCGCTATCGAGGAACGCGCCGGCTTTACCCATCGCCCGGAGAAATGGTGGTGAACGCTCCCTATCGCATCACAGGCGCGACTGGCGACTGGGAGGTCGTGGTCGGGCTTGAGGTCCACGCCCAGATCGTGTCCGAATCCAAGCTGTTCAGCGGCGCTTCGGCCGTGTTCGGGGCCGAGCCCAACAGCCACGTCAGCCTGGTCGACGCGGCGATGCCGGGGATGTTGCCGGTGCTCAACCGCGAA
>NZ_JANMCO010000153.1:0-4820 GCF_031361285.1 Sphingomonas sp. | reverse complement strand
CAGGTCGGTCATGTGGGCGCGCACTTCGCGGCCTTTCCACGGCCAGGCGGCGTGGCGAAGATCGACGCCGTAAGCCGAGGTGTCCTGGCTGATTACCAGCAGCTCCTTGGTGCCGGCGGCGACCAATTTCTCGGCTTCGCGGAGGATGGCGTCGGGGCGGCGGCTGACGAGGTCGCCGCGGATGGAAGGAATTATGCAGAAGGCGCAGCGGTGGTTGCAACCCTCGGAAATCTTCACATAGCTGTAGTGGCGCGGGGTCAGCTTGAGGCCGGCTTCGGGGACCAGGTCGAGGAACGCGTTGGGGACCGGCGGCGCGGCTGCATGGACCGCGGCGACGACATCTTCATATTGCTGCGGGCCGGTGATCGCGAGTACGCCCGGGAAGCGCGCCCGGATCATCTCGGCTTCCTTGCCGAGGCAGCCGGTGACGACCACGCGGCCGTTCTCAGCGATCGCTTCGCCGATAGCGTCGAGGCTTTCGGCCTTGGCCGAATCGAGGAAGCCGCAGGTGTTGACCAGCACTACGTCGGCCCCGGCATAGTCGGGCGACATGTCATAGCCGTCGGCGCGCAGTTTAGTCATGATCCGCTCGCTGTCGACCAAGGCCTTGGGACAGCCGAGCGAGACCAGGCCCACGCGCGGGGCTCGAGGAAGAGTCATGATGGTCATCGGAAGGGCTGCGCCTCTAGCCCAATATTGGGGCAAAAGCGAGGCGTTAGGGCGAGGGGCCGCCTGTTCATAGCGACGACCAACGGTTAAGAGGCCTGTGTCTCGGGCGGAAGCGGCGAATGGCAGGCGCGTGGAACGTCCGGGCGAACCAACGCTTATCCGCCCAACAGGTTTTCACCGGGCGCGGCCCGCAAGGAACGGATGAGCAGCATCAAAAAAATCGTTGTCGTTGGATTGGGTTACGTCGGGCTGCCGTTGGCGGTGGCGCTGGCCCGCAAGTTCACGGTCATTGGCCTGGACGTTGATGCGGCACGCATTGCCCAGCTTATTGCCGGTCACGATCGCACGCGGGAGATTGCCGGCGAGGCGCTGGCCCGGACCACGCTGACGTTCACGCAATCGGCCGAGGATTGCCGCGCCGCCGACGTCTACATCGTCACCGTGCCAACCCCGGTCGATGCCGCCAACCAGCCCGACCTGACGGCGGTGATCGCAGCGACGCGGATGATCGCGCAGGCGATCGATCCAGCAAAACGCCCGACGGTGATCTACGAAAGCACCGTCTATCCTGGCGTCACCGAGGGGATTTGCGGGCCCGAGATCGAGCGCGCCGGCAACCTCCAGCGCGGCCGCGATTTCCGCCTCGGTTACTCGCCCGAGCGGATCAACCCGGGGGACAAGACTCACAGCATCGACCAGATCACCAAGGTCATCGCTGGCGAGGACGAGGAAGTGGTCGAGCAATTGGCCGAGATGTACGGCGCGATCACCAGCGGCGGCGTGTTCCGCGCGGCGTCGATCAAGGCGGCGGAGTCGGCCAAGGCGATCGAGAATGCCCAGCGCGACATCAACATCGCCTTCATGAACGAAGTCGCCCAGATCCTGTCGAAGATCGACGTGTCGGTGTGGGACGTGCTTGCCGCCGCCCGCACCAAATGGAATTTCCTGCCGTTCGAGCCCGGCCTGGTCGGCGGCCACTGCATCGGAGTCGACCCTTATTATTTGAGCCATCTCGCCCAGCAACTCGGCCATGATCCGCAATTCATCCTGTCCGGCCGCGCGATCAATGACGGCATGGGCGCCTGGATCGCCGACGCTTTGCACGAACGATTGGGTGGCAAGGCGGGCAAGGCGCTGGTGCTCGGTTTGACCTTCAAGGAGGACGTCCCCGATTTGCGCAACAGCCGAACGGTCGACCTGGTGGCGCGGCTGCGCGAGCTCGGCCACCGCGTCGAGGTCGCCGACCCGCTGGCCGATCCTGACGAAATTGCCCGCGAATATGGCCTGTCGCCGGTCGATCCCGGCGGTTCGCGTTATGACCTGGTCATCGGCGCGGTCGCCCATGGCGAATATCGAGACCTCGCCACCGACGAGCTTGAAAAGCTGGTCGAAAGCGATGGCATGCTCGCCGACCTTAAGGGTATGTGGCGGGATCGGCAGTTGAACCCGGCAATCAATCGCTGGTCGTTATGATGATTTGCATCGGGAGCCGTTAAGACGATGCGCCATGATCCGCCCGTCAAGCTGAGCCGGTCGCTGTTTACGCGGCGGCGGTTTCAATTTGCGGGGGCGCTGCTGCTCGGGGCGCTGCTGCCGGTGGTGATGCGCGGCACCGTCCTGTCCGGCCGCCCTGGTGAAGCGGCGACGATCAATGCGCTGTTCGGCAACCTGGTCGCGATTACCATCGCTTTTTGGATGCGGCTGTCGATCGAAACCTACCCCGGCATTCGCTCGACCTATGTGATTTTCCCAACCGCGCTGACCGGCCACGGCCTGGTCGTCGTCGCCTTCCTGCTGACCCGCCTGCCTTATGACCGCTTGAGCCTGGCGATGGGTTTCACGGCCAATGTGCTGTGGAGCTATTTCCTCTATTTCTATGCCGAACGCAGCATCCGCCGGCGGATCGCCGTCGTGCCATTCGGAGCGGTTGCCCGCCTCGATGAGATCGGCAATGTGCAGTGGCATACTCTCAAGCGGCCGCGGCTTCAGGACGCCGCCGGCTGCCACGCGATCGTCGCTGATTTCGCCGCCGATTTGCCCGACGAATGGGAAGCGTTCCTGGCCGACGCGGCGCTGGCCGGGCGCATCGTCTATCAGGTCAAGCAATTGTCGGAATCGCTGACCGGGCGGGTCGAGCTCGGCCACCTTTCGGAGAATAGTTTCGGCTCGCTGCTCCCGGCGCGCGGCTATTTCTACTTAAAGTCCCTCGGGGATTTCCTGTTCGCAGTGCTGCTGCTGCCATTCGCCCTGCCGCTGATGGCCGTGGTCGCCTTGGCCATCCGCGCCGAGGGGCCGGGGCCGGTCCTGTTCCGCCAGGCCCGCATCGGCTACGCCGGCACGCGCATCACGGTGTTCAAATTCCGCACGATGAAGCCGGTGTCGATCGAGGACGAGCGGCGAGCGGCGATGACCGAGGAGGACGACGAGCGGATCACCCGCGTCGGACGGTTCCTGCGCCAGACACGGATCGACGAGCTGCCGCAGATTTTCAATATCTTGCAATGGCAGATGAGCTGGATCGGCCCGCGGCCCGAAGCCGAAGTGCTGTCGACCTGGTACACCAGCGAGCTGCCATTCTATCGCTACCGCCACGTTGTGAAGCCGGGCATTTCGGGCTGGGCGCAGGTCAACCAGGGCCACGTCGCCGAAGTCGCCGACGTCCACTACAAGCTCCACTATGACTTCTATTACATCAAATATTTCTCGCCCTGGCTCGACCTGTTGATCCTGTTCCGGACGGTGAAGACGGTGCTCAACGGGTTCGGGGCGCGGTAGGGTATGGCCCTAACGTCCGCTTTCCACCCTTTGCGGGTGTCGGCGACAACCTCTTAATGGAGAGCATCGACCTCCAAGGCCTATTAGAGTGGGCCCATGACCTGGTGGAACAGCGATGGAGTAAGCTTGCGGCCTGGGTTGTGACGCTCGCGCTCTTCGGAGCGTTCACAGCTGCAGTAATCTGGTTGCTGTTTCGATTAGTCTAATGCTGATGACCGCTTTCAACCTAAAACCTGCAAGTTTTACTTAAGGATCAAATTAGATAACTTACGTGCGCCAATCCCTGAACCATAGCTGGCTAGTGCCAAGGAGATCTGGGTTACGCCCACTAATGCTAGCGTCGGTATCGAGTAGTCGCATCCTACCCCAACACAGGGCGGCATATCATCAACCGCTGCCAAGCTGAGCGGTATCAAGAGCGTGGCGGTCGTCAAGCAGTAGGCCAAGCCCGTTTTGACGAGGATGCCCCTAGCACCCAGTAAAAACAAGACGGCGTAAAGGACCAACCCCATGCCCGACAACGTTAGTCATCCGTCCGGTTGTGTAAATAGTGGGGCGGCGTCGAATGACCGCTTTCCACCCAAAGCGGAAAGTCGTCTCTTTCGCTAGGCGGCGAGGCGTTCGAGTTGTTCGCTGACTTCGAGCCAGCGGGCCTCGGCCTGGCGCAGTTGCTCGGCGAGATGCACGCGGCGTTGGCTGAGGTCGCTTAACGTCTGGACGCAGGCAACATCGGCGAGTTCGCGGTCGAGCGCCGAGCATTGCGCGGCCAGCCGGGCGCTGACGGCCTCCGCTTCGGCGACGGCTTTTTTGAGCGCCCGGGCCGCTTCACGGTCCTTTGAACTCGCCTTGCGATCGGCTTTTGACGCTTTGGGTTTCGACTCCATCCTGGGCTGGTTCCGGCCGAGCACGAAGTCGATATAATCGTTGATGCTGCCGGGATAATCCTTGGCGCCGCCATGCTCGACCAGCACCAGGCGGTCGGCGGTCAATTCGACCATGTGGCGGTCGTGGCTGATCAGGATGACCGCGCCGTCATAGCCGTTCAAGGCCTGGACCAAAGCCTCGCGGGCGTCGACGTCGAGATGGTTGGTCGGCTCGTCGAGGATCAGCAGATGCGGGGCGTCGCGGGTGATCAGCGCCAGCGCCAGCCGGGCGCGCTCGCCGCCGGACAATTTGCCGACCAAGGTCGTTGCCTTGTCGCCGGAAAAACCGAAGCGGCCGAGCTGGGCGCGGACCGCGGCCGGGGTCTTGCCGGTCATGGCGCGGGTCATGTGCTGGAGCGGCGTATCGTCGCCGTGCAGCTCCTCAACCTGATATTGGGTGAAATAGCCGACCTTCATTTTGCCCGAGGCGTGGATTTCGCCGGCCATCGGCGC
>NZ_JANMCO010000146.1:0-4695 GCF_031361285.1 Sphingomonas sp. | reverse complement strand
CTTCACAGGGGTGGGATTCCTTCGAAAAACGGGCGAATGGCAGTTGGCGCCGTTCATAGGAAGCGCCTTTCAACGCTGCAAGCGATCGCTTACATGCGCTGACCAATGGCTGAACGCCCCCCCTTGCATGTGCTGATCGCCGCGCCGAGAGGTTTTTGCGCGGGCGTCGATCGCGCAATCCAGATCGTCGAGCTGGCGCTCGAGCGCTTCGGCGCGCCGGTCTATGTCCGTCACGAGATCGTCCACAACCGCTTCGTCGTCGATCGGCTGCGCGATATCGGCGCGGTGTTCGTCGACGAACTCGATGAGGTTCCCGGCGACCGCCCGGTGGTGTTTTCCGCCCACGGCGTGCCCAAATCGGTCCCGGCGGCGGCCAGCGAGCGCGGACTCCACTATGTCGACGCCACCTGCCCGTTGGTGTCCAAGGTCCACCGCCAGGCCGAGCGGCTGATCGCCGACGGGCGCCACATCCTGTTCATCGGCCACGCCGGGCATCCGGAGGTGATCGGCACCTTCGGCCAGGTTCCGCAAGGCTCGATCACTCTCATCGAGACCGAAGCCGACGTCGCGACCGTGGCCGTGGAGGACCCGGCGACCCTCGCCTTCCTCACCCAGACGACGCTGTCGGTCGATGACACCGCGGCGATCGTTGACGCCTTGAAGGCACGCTTCCCCGCCATCCAGGCCCCGCGCAGCGAGGACATTTGCTACGCGACCTCGAATCGCCAGGCGGCGGTCAAGGCGATCGCCCCCTTGTGCGAGAAGATGCTGGTGATCGGCGCTCCCAACAGCAGCAATTCGCTGCGCCTGGCCGAAGTCGCCGAGCGCCTGAACGTGCCGTCGCGGCTGATCGAACGGGCGACCGACATCGACTGGGACTGGCTTGGGCGCCCAAGCACGCTCGGCGTCACCGCCGGCGCGTCGGCGCCGGAGCTCTTGGTCCGCGAAGTGATCGACGCGCTGCGGACGCGGTTCGAGGTGATCGAGGACCAGGCCGAGCATGCGGCCGAAGGGATGAGCTTCAAGCTGCCGCGGGAGCTGGTCGCCTGACTACGCCGGGCGACCTGCCTAAGGTCGAGATCTTCACCGACGGGGCGTGCCGCGGCAACCCCGGCCCCGGGGGATGGGCGGCGTTGATTCGCACGGCCCCATCAGAAGGAACCCGCGCGCGCGAGCGCGAGCTGTCGGGCGGCGAGCCGCTGACCACCAACAACCGGATGGAGCTGGTGGCCGCCATCGAGGCCTTGAACGCGCTCACCAGGCCATGCCGGGTGAGCCTGATCACCGACAGCGTCTACGTCCGCGACGGCATCACCCGCTGGATCCACGGCTGGCAGCGCAACGGCTGGCGCACCGCCGACCGCAAGCCGGTCAAGAATGCCGACCTTTGGCAGCAGCTCCTGGACGCGGTCTCCCGCCACCGTATCGAATGGCATTGGGTCAAGGGCCACAGCGCCAACCCCGAAAACGACCGGGTAGACGAACTCGCCTGCGCCGCGGCGGACGCTCAGCGCTAATGTCTGCCTTCGACCCAGAGCGGACATTCCAAGGTCGCGAAAGAACGGCACTCATTGTCTGGTGTTCATGCATCTTCTGCTGTCACCGCGCGTTTTACGCCCGAGCACCCCAGCGTTTGTCGGTGGGAGAAAAGAAATCCTATGACCCATCTCGCAAAATATTTTGCGGCGGCCGTGGCGGTCAGCGGCATCGCTACCCCAGCGCTGGCCCAGACGTATCCCTATCAGCAGACATACCCGCAAACCTATCCGCCGCAGGGATATCCCCAAACCGGCTACGCGCAACCCGGTTATCCGCAGCAGGGCTACGGCACCAATCCCATCCAGGGCATGATCGATCAGCTGCTGGGAAATCGCTACAGCGTCAGGGACCGTGCCGCAGTCCGCCAGTGCGCGACCGCCGCGATGGCTCAAGCCTCAGCTCAATACAGACCCCCCTACAACCAGGGTTACCAGCGGCCCTACGACCAACGCTATCAGCACGGACAGCAATACGGGCAGCAGTACCGCAGCGGCGCCCGCGTCACCGGGATTACCAATGTTGAGCGCCGCATGTATGGCCTACTCGTGTCGGGCGTGCTCGATAGCGGCCGCTATCGGGGCTACCGCAACGGTGGCTATCCCGACCAGAGCTACAACCAGGCCTACGCGGCCGGGACCGGTGACCTCACTTTCAGCTGCACCGCCGATTATCGCGGCGCGGTGACCAGCGTTTTCGTGCGGCCCAACCCCAACTTTCGCCGCCCATATTAGGAGCTGAAACGGGCGCGCGGCGGCCCCATTTGCACTATGACGCCTTTAGCCTTTGCCGCCAAAAGACTGTTTCTTTTGGATGCGTGACAAATGTGCGAAATAGAATGAGTTGGCTGACTGGTTAGTGTCTGCTTTCGACCCATTGCGGACATTGCCCCAGCAATGTGGCCGCCGCGGGCCAGGCCGAGCGATCAGGACTCGTGACCCAGGAACCTTGCCTCGCTTTGCCGCCATCCAGGTCCCGAGATCCAGTAGTTGCCGAAAGGTGTCCTGTTAAGCTTGAGTGTTGAGCCAACCGGCGGCGCAGCGTCACGGTCCGGCTGGGTGGTGATCGCCCAGCGGTCGCCGTTTTCCAACACGACCCAGAAGAGTTTCTCACCCGATTTTCCGGACGCCCTGACCACGCCCTCGAGTATCCCGGGTCCCTTGTTTTCCTTTAGCACCATTCGCCCGCGAGACAGGGCCTGCTTCAAAGGGATAATCGATTGATCGTAGCACCGCAGGCGTGCCTCGTTGGAGCGAATGGACTCGCACACCAGGAGGGATTGCACCCGTGGTTCCAAACTTTCCTTTGCCGCGGCAATGGCTGGCAGCGCCAGCAGGGCAATCGCGATCATTGAAGTGACCAGCTTTGACATCGCTCGTTCCTCGAGTCGTCCCAGCGGACATTAGCGGACTTTAGGACCGGGCGCTGCGTATCGACTTGTCTCCCGAAGGCACTGCACTCCGGACGGGAAGCTTTCGCGATGAAGTGCCCTGCGCCACCCTGCTGCAACTAACCTCTACCAGCACCGAAGCGCTGGCCGCTATGCGGCTAATCTCCGCTTTCCACCCAAAGCGGACATCGCGCTTTGCATTTCAACACGCTCAATATCAGCGCACTTGAACGGATGCCCGCGGCTGGAAGTCGGCGGGGTCGATCCCGGCCAGCTCCGCTGGCAGCGCCTCGCCGCGAACCAGGCTGGCGCATAGCAGTGACGCGGCAGGGGCGGTCTGGATGCCCATGCCGCCTTGGCCTGCGCACCAGAAGAAGCGGGGCTCGGCGGGGTCGAAGCCGAACTTCATCATCCGATCTGGCGCGAAGCTGCGCAGGCCGGCCCATTTTCGCTCAACCGCCTCGACCGGCCAATCGACCGCGCGCTCGAACCGGTCGATCGCGTTGGCGACGTCGATCTCCTCGGGCGCGGCGTCGCACGGATCGACCGGCGTCTCGTCGAGCGGGCTGACCCACACGCTATTGTCGCCTTCGCCCTTGAAATAGAAACTGGTGTGGAGGTCGGTGACCAGCGGCAAGTCGCGTAAACTGTCGCGGCCAGCGCGGCCGACTCGCAGCTGGACCACGGTCCGACGCATCGGTTGCAGGGCAATGCCACCGACTCCACAGCGGGCGGCGATGTCGTCGGCCCAGGCGCCGGCGGCATTGACCAGGATGGCCGCGCGAATCGGCCTGGCGGCGGTGTCGACCTCCCATCCGTCGCCCGATCGCCTGGCCGAGCGCAGGCCGGCGTCTGTCTGGACAATCCCGCCGGCCCGGCGAATCGCCGCCAGGCACGCGGCATGGAAAGCGGCGACCTCGATGTCGGCGCAGCTTTGTTCGTACCAGGCGCCGGTCCATTGCTCCCGAAGCCCGGGAATCATGCGGTCAAGCTCGGCGCGGTCGAGATGGACCAGCGCATGCTCGCCGGTCAGCTCCTCGGCGCCCTCAATCCGGTCGCCATGCGCGCCGGTCAAATGGACCGTGCCGCGGCGGCGCAGCAACGGCGTCTCCGATCCCGGCCAACCGGCATCGAACATCGGTCTCGACGCAAAACTCAAGCGGCGTGCGGGTCCGGCGCCGAGGCTCGCTTCCCAAAATGCGGCCGAGCGCCCGGTCGAATGGCGGCCGCACAAATCCTCCGCTTCAATGACGACGACGCTCATTTGGCCAGCCAGCCGCGCGCCGAGGCTGGCGCCGGCGATTCCGCCGCCGACGATCAGCACATCGCATAGGTTCGAGGAGTCTGGCGGCACCATGTTTGCGCGTGGTTACGTTTTGGAAAGCCGCGCCGTCTAGTGGTCTGACCCATGAACAACGCCGGAATTACCGAATTACTGCTTGGGCTTCTGGCGATTCTGCTGGTGGTCGCGGCGGTTATCGACGTGCGCACATTCACCATTTCCAACGCGCTCAACCTCACCGTGGCCCTGCTCGCGCCGATATATTGGCTGTCGATTGCTTTGCCCTTGTGGCCCGACGTGGCGATCCAGATCGCGGTCGGCGCCGGCGTCTTCGTGTTGCTCGCCGGGGCATTTTATGCCGGCCTGATGGGCGGCGGCGACGTCAAGCTGGCGGCAGCGCTGGCGCTGTGGTTCTCGCCCGTATCGACGCTCAAATTCCTGATTCTGATGTCGATCGCCGGCGGCGTCGTGACCTTGGTCGCAATCG
>NZ_JANMCO010000128.1:0-28152 GCF_031361285.1 Sphingomonas sp. | reverse complement strand
CCGCGCCGCCGACGCCCGCACGTCGACCAACGTCTCCTCCATCTCGAGGATGATCATCCGGATCATCCGCGACGGATCCTCCGAACGGTCCAATAACTCGGTCATGTTCGCCGCGAAAATGTCCCGCGTCCGGGAAAAGATTGGCGAGCCGAACAGCGCCGCGAACGGAGCGAAGCGGACGATGGGCGGCTCGGCGGGACGCTCGGGCATCCGCGGGGTGCGGTTCGGCACCCGGGCCTCGATGACGTCGAGGTCAAGCATAATAGGTGCTGACCGGGCTGGCGATGGCTTGCGCCGGACCGACGGCGGCAGCGACAGCGACTGTGCTCATGAGCAAGGCACCGAAGGCGGCAATCAAGGTCCGCGAAAGTTGCGACTGACCAGACATTTTCAAACTCCCTTTTTTCGTCCGCTTTCAATTCGCGGTCCGATGCAGCTTACTAATCAAGGTTCGTGCCAATTGCGCAAAACTGCGAAAAAACCTCATTTGAGTCGCACGTTGGGAGGTTTCGCCAACCAAAACTTGGCGAAACGTACCAACTGCATGTGATCGCGGCGGCGGGAACCCAAAGCGCGCTTGGTATTTGAGCGTCACAGACAGATCTTCAGAAGGGAACAACCATGTTGGGCAAAATCGCTGGTGCCTTGATCGGCAAGCGCGTCGCCGGTCGCGATTCCGGGACCAAGGGAGCCATTCTCGGGTATACAGCCGCGGCATTAGCGCGCCGTAGCGTGCCGGCCCTGGCGGTGGTGGCGGTAATCGGCTGGGGAGCGAAAAAGCTATACAAGAAGCGCGCTCGCCGGGCGCCGACCTATCCTTCGGACGCAGGCCCTGCATCGTCGACGGATTGAGCCGGTTTTTGGAAATAGGGTTCGACAACGCCCTTTAGCTTGATCGTCATGGGGTTGCCGCGGCGATCGCGGCTGCGCCCCGCCATGACCCGGATCCAGCCTTCCGAGACGGAATATTCCTCGACGTTGGTCTTTTCCTGACCGTTGAAGCGGATGCCGACGCCCCGGCGCAACAGATCCTCGTCGTAAAACGGGCTGCTCGGGTCGAGCGACAAGTGATCGGGTAAAGTATCGGCCATGCCCGCGCGCTAAATGCGGACCCAGCGCCGGTCAACTACTGCCGGGTTTTTCGACGAACGGCGGCGCGCGGGTCGTTGCCAAGTCAGAGGGTCAAAGCCAAGAGTGCGGTGAGTCTCGGGGAAGGTCTTCACATGCGCCGCCACGCCTTTTTGTTCGCCGCCACCGCTATGCTTGCCGCCGGCGCTTTTGCCCAGCCGACGCCGCCGGTCGCTCCACCCGTACCGCAGCCCGGGGCAGCCGAGCCAATGACCCAGGCCAAGCCGGACGGGATTTCGTCGGCGCCGACGGGCGGTAAGAAAGACCAGAAGTGGGACGTCAACGCGCGCCACGGGCCCGGGCGCGACGTGTCGATCAACGTCACCCAGGGCACCTGGTTGAACCTCGACGTGTCTCCCGACGGCCGCGAGATTGCGTTCGACCTTCTCGGCGACATTTACGTGGTGCCGATCACGGGTGGCGACGCGCGCCCGCTGTCGACCGGCAACGCGTGGGACATGCAACCACGCTATTCCCCGAGCGGCAGCGAAATCGCTTTCACCTCGGACCGGGGCGGCGGCGACAACATCTGGGTGATGAACCGTGACGGATCCAATCCACGCGCCATCACCAAGGAGACCTTCCGCTTGCTCAACGGGCCAGACTGGTCGCCCGACGGCAACTACATCGTGGCGCGCAAGCATTTCACTTCGGCCCGGTCACTGGGGGCTGGCGAGATGTGGCTTTACCATCGTAGCGGGGTCGGCGGCGGCGTCCAGATGACCAAGGCCCGCACCAAGCAAAAGGATACCAACGAGCCGGCATTCTCGCCAGACGGGCGCTACCTCTACTTCTCCGACGACGCGACGCCCGGCGAGACGTTCCAATATAGCAAAGACCCCAACGGTCAGATCTACGTCATCCAACGCCTCGACCGCGAGACGGGCGATATCGACACTTATGTCAGCGGACCGGGCGGTGCGGTTCGCCCGACACCCTCTCCGGATGGCAAGAGCCTGGCGTTCGTTCGGCGGATCCGCGGCAAGTCCAACCTGATGCTGCTTGATGTCGCGTCGGGCCGCATCGACTCGCTGACCGACGGTCTCGAACGCGACCTGCAGGAAACCTGGGCGGTCCATAACGTCTATCCGGGTATCAGCTGGACCCCGGATGGCAAGTCGCTCGTCTACTGGGCCGGCGGCCATCTGCACCGCATCGACCTCGCCAGCCGGGCGGTCAGCGAGATCCCCTTCCACGTCACCGGCTCGCGCTTCATCGAGGACGCACTGCACGTCGACAAGCGCATCGGCCAGGACAGCTTTGACGTGAAGATGGTCCGCTTCGCCCATGCCAGCCCCGACGGCCGCCGCGTCGTTTATGAAGCGCTGGGCAATCTGTGGATCAAGGACATCGCCGGCGGCGCGGCGCCACGGCGCCTGACCCGGTCGGACGAACGCGAAGCCTATCCGGTGTGGTCGCGCGACGGGCGCCAGATCGCTTATGTCGCCTGGGACGACGACCGCGGCGGCCAGATTAAGGTCATGGGTGCGACTGGCGGCGCGGGACGCGTCGTCACGCCCGAACCCGGCTATTACCGAGAGCCCGCTTTCTCCCCCGACGGACGGATGATTACGTATCGCAAGGGGTCGGACGGTTTCCTGACGACGCCGATGTGGGGCCGCGATCCGGGCGTCTATATATTGTCGCTCGCCAAGGGAGCCAAGGCGAAACGCGTATCCAAGACCGGCACCTTCCCGCAATTCGGCAAAGACAGCGAGCGCGTCTTCTTCGCCGACACGGACGGCGACAACCAGATTTTCAAATCGGTGAGCGTCACCGGCGCCGACCCGATCACGCATCTAAAGGGCACCAACGCGGCGGAATTCGCGCTGTCGCCGAACGAAAAATTTGTCGGCTGGACCGAGCGCTACCAGGCCTATGTCATGCCGTTCGTGCGCAGCGGCCGGTCGATCGACATTGCCGCCGACGGCAAGGCCCTGCCGCAGACCAAGATCAGCAGTGACGCCGGCGACTATCTGCATTGGTCGGGCGACGGCAGCACGCTGTATTGGACGCAAGGCCCCGACCTCTACGGACGCCGCGTCGACCTCGCCGGCTTCGACGGCGCCAAGACAGGCCCGGCCGCGCCACTCTCGCATCTCGGCTTTGTCGCCGCTTCGCCGCATCCCACCGGCACGATCGCGCTGACCCACGCGCGCATTGTCACGATGAACGGCGACCAGGTGATCGACAGTGGCACAATCCTCGTCACCGGCGATCGCATCGCCGCGGTTGGCCCAGTGGCAAGCATCGCCGTGCCGGCCGGCGCGAAGGTCATCGACATGGCCGGAAAGACCATCTTGCCGGGCTTCTTCGATGCCCATTGGCACGGGCCGCACGCGTCCGACCAGATCGTCCCCGACCAGGATTGGATCTATTACAACTCGCTCGCTTACGGCGTGACGACGGTTCACGATCCGTCCGCCGACACCCACGAGGTATTTGCATCGTCCGAGCTCCAGAAAGCCGGCAAGATTCTTGGGCCACGGATCTTCTCGACCGGCACCATCCTGTACGGCGCCGAGACCCCGTTCATGGTCGAGATCGGTTCGGTCGACGACGCGCTGGCCAATTTGCGGCGGCTGCAAGTGGCGGGTGCCTGGTCGGTCAAAAGCTACAACCAGCCGCGTCGCGAGCAGCGTCAAATGGTTATCGAAGCGGCCCGCCAGCTCGGCCTCGAGGTGGTGCCGGAAGGCGGATCGCTGTTCATGCACAACATGACCGAAATCGCCGACGGGCACACGACCATCGAGCACTCGCTGCCAGTACCCAATATCTATGACGATGTGCGGCAATTCTGGGGCGGCTCGAAGACAGCGTGGACGCCGACCTTGGTCGTCGCCTACGGCGGGCCGTTCGGTGAAAATCACTGGTACCAGCATTTCCCGGCGTGGGCCGAGCCGATCGAGGCCAAATGGACGCCGCAGGGCCTGCTCGACGCCCGGGCGCGCCGCCCGACCATCACCCCCGACGACGAGGACAACATCGTCAACGTCTCCCGCCAGGCCAAGCAGATCAGCGATCTCGGCATTCCAGTGTCGATCGGCGCCCACGGCCAGCGCGAGGGCTTGGGTGCCCATTGGGAGATGTGGGGTTTCGCGCTTGGTGGGATGAGCAATATGGAAGCGCTGCGCACGGCGACGATCAACCCGGCGCGCGCGCATGGTCTCGATCGCGACCTTGGCTCGATCGAGCCGGGCAAGCTCGCCGACCTTGTTATCCTCGACAAGAACCCGCTCGACGACATCCACAATACGACCAGCGTCCATTTTACGATGATCGACGGGATGCTGCTCGACGGCAATCTCGACGCCGTCGCTGGCGGCACCCACAAGACCCGGCCCTTCTGGTTCCAGCGATCAGCCGGTGGCGCTTATTCGCAAGGCACGACAATCGGCGTTCCGCAGGAGGATTGAGGCGTCGCCAGGGTCTGCTTTGGGTGGAAAGCGGATATTGACTAAGAACCGGAATGGGCCAGTTTCGCATGGCAGCATGCGGGGAAAGTATGGGAACCGAGATTGTATTCGTTTTGATCCTGCCCATCGCGGCGCTCTGCTTGCCGGGCGCATTGTTGCTCTGGTCTCGCGTCGCGAAGATGGAATGGGGAGCCAGAAGCGGGCCGTTGAAGGCTTATATTCCGCTGTTGGCTGGCTTTGCCGTTTCTATGCTTGGCTTGGCACTTCTCACTTACATCGAGTGCTATGCGGATTTTACCTCTTTGGTCCAACAAGGCTATTACACCGAGGCTGAGCGAGCGGTGTACCTCCCGCGAAGGGTGGTTGGACAAGCGATAGTCGAGCTAGTCTTTTTGTTACCGGCCATCTCCTTCGTGGTCGTCCCATTGACCACATGGCTCATCAGGAGGGGTCGATTGACGTTCAAAGGCATCGGTCTGTTAGCCATAGTCGGCTGGTTCGCGCTGTCGCTTGTGGGATGGATTTTTAACTTGACGACCATCACCCCTCCCTACTCGTTTCTCTCCTTTCTGGAATCTACAGTCATTCGAGTGTTGCTTTACGCTTTGCCAATCCCCGTCGCGGCGATTTGGCTACTTCCGCCCAAGAGCCAGGCCTGAGAGCCACTGATGTTCGGCGTCGAGTTCAGAATCACCGCCCATTCGATTGACCGCGATGGGTGAACGGCTAGTGGCAGGAATGGGTCGAGAGCGGACATTCGCTTTGCTTGCGTTATTGTCGATGTAAAGGCTCCTTGCCACGGGCTGTTGCCGCATCGGCGAGTCCGGATTAAGCGCTCGGTCCAGCCATGAGCGACAAAGACCCCTCGAAACTGAAAACCAACCGGCCACAGCTGGCGCTGCACGTGCCCGAGCCACCATTCCGCCCGGGGGACACGCCGGATTTCTCGTCGCTCAAGATTCCCGCTGCCGGCGACGCCGCGCGGCCGGATGTCGCGGCGGCGCCGGCCGATACCTTTGCGCTGACCACCCATTTGGTGCGCGTGCTCGACGACCAGCATCGCGCGGTCGGTCCGTGGGACCCGAAGCTCGATTCCGACACGCTGCGCAAGATGCTGCGCGACATGGTCACGGTGCGGGTATTCGACGACCGGATGTACCGCGCCCAACGGCAGGGCAAGACCAGCTTCTACATGAAATGCACCGGCGAAGAGGCGATCGCCGTGGCCGCCGCTACCGCTCTCGACCGCGAGGACATGCACTTCCCCAGCTACCGCCAGCAAGGCCTGCTGGTGGCGCGCGGCTACCCGCTCACCGACATGATGTGCCAGATTTACTCGAACAAAGGCGACAAGCTGCAGGGCCGCCAGCTGCCGATCATGTATTCGGACAAGGCGCACGGTTTCTTCTCGATCTCGGGCAATCTCGGCACCCAATTTCCGCAGGCGGTCGGCTGGGCGATGGCGTCGGCGATCAAAGGCGACAGCCGCATCGCCATGGGCTGGATCGGCGATGGCGCCACGGCCGAGGGCGACTTCCATTCCGCTTTGACCTTCGCCACCGTCTATAATGCGCCAGTGGTGCTGGCGGTGGTCAACAATCAGTGGGCGATTTCGAGCTTCTCCGGCATTGCCGGCGCTGAGCGCGCCACCTTCGCCCAGCGGGCAATGGGCTACGGCATTGCCGGCTTGCGGGTCGACGGCAATGACGCGCTCGCGGTCTACGCCGCGGTACGCTGGGCGGGCAACCGCGCCCGGTCCAATAACGGGCCGACGCTGATCGAATTCTACACCTACCGCGCCGAGGGCCATTCGACGTCCGACGATCCGTCCGGATATCGCCCGGTCAACGAAGCCAAGGCGTGGCCGCTGGGCGATCCGATCGACCGGCTGAAAGCGCACCTCATCGCGCTTGGCGAGTGGGACGAAGAGCGCCATGTGGCGATGGCGGTCGAGCTGGATGCGACCGTCCGCGCCGCCCAGAAGGAAGCAGAAAAGCTCGGCATTCTGCCCCAGCAGGGCAAGGACAATATCGGCAGCATGTTCGAAGACGTCTACGCCGACATGCCGTGGCACATCGCCGAACAGCGCGACGCCGCCATCGCCGAAAGCAAGGCGGAATAGCGCTGTGGCCAATATGAACATGATCCAGGCGATCAACAGCGCCCAGAAAGTGATGATGACCCGCGACCCCGACATCGTCGTGTTCGGTGAAGACATCGGCTTTTTCGGCGGCGTGTTCCGTGCCACCGAAGGCCTGCAGCGCGAGTTCGGCAGCAACCGTGTGTTTGATGCGCCAATTTCCGAAGGCGGCATCGTCGCCGCCGCGGTTGGCATGGCCGCTTATGGGCTGAAGCCGGTAATCGAAATCCAGTTCGCCGATTACATTTACCCGGGCTACGACCAGATCGTCAGCGAAGTCGCCAAGATGCGCTATCGCACCGCCGGCGAATGGCCGATGCCGATGGTCATCCGCTCGCCCTATGGCGGCGGCATTTTCGGCGGTCAGACCCACAGCCAAAGCCCTGAGAGCCTGTTCACCCACATCGCCGGTCTCAAGGTCGTAATCCCGTCGACACCGTACGACGCCAAGGGCCTGCTGATCGCGGCGATCGAGGACCCCGACCCGGTGATGTTCTTCGAGCCCAAGCGGATCTACAACGGCCCATTCGATGGCCACCATGACCGCCCCGTGACGCCGTGGGCCAAGCACCCCGCGAGCGAAGTGCCCGAAGGCCACTATACGGTCCCGCTGGGCAAGGCGGCGGTGGTCCGCAAGGGCGAAGCGCTGACCATTCTTGCTTACGGCACCATGGTCCATGTCGCTTTGGCCGCGGTCGAAGATCAGGGCGTGGATGCCGAGGTGATTGACCTGCGCACGCTGGTCCCGCTCGATATCGAAACGATCGAAGCTTCGGTCGCCAAGACCGGCCGCTGCCTCGTCGCCCAGGAAGCCCCGCGCACCTCGGGCTTTGGCGCCGAGCTCGCCGCGTTGGTCCAGGAACGCTGTTTCTACCATCTCGAAAGCCCGGTCGAGCGCGTCACCGGCTGGGACACTCCCTATCCACATAGCTACGAATGGGCCTATTTCCCCGGCCCGAAACGGATGAAACGCGCGCTGGAAAAGGTGATGGCAGACTGATGGCCCGCTACGAATTCAAGCTGCCCGACATCGGCGAAGGCATTGCCGAGGCCGAGATCGTCGCCTGGCACGTCAAGATTGGCGACCGGGTCGAGGAAGACCAGCAGCTCGCCGACATGATGACCGACAAGGCGACGGTCGAGATGGAAACCCCGGTCGCCGGCAAGGTTGTCGAACTGGCTGGCGAGGTCGGTGACATGCTGGCGATCGGCTCGGTGCTGGCGGTGATCGAAACCGACAGCGACGCGGCAGATGCGCCGCCGCCAGCGCGCATGGACAAAGTTCCGTTCACCGATGGCCTGGTCGAGGAACGCCAGGAGCTGGTCGAGGCCGTGCCAAGCATGGGCCAGAAACTCCCGGTCTCCGGAGTTGAGAAACCGCAAGAGCCTGTTCGTGCCGAGCCGAAACCAAAGGCCGAAGTCGAAAAGCGAGCCGCCAAAGGCCATGCCCTCGCCTCGCCGGCCGTGCGGCAGCGGGCGCGCGATCTTGGTATCGACCTCGGCGAAGTGAAAACCGCTGGCGACCGCGTCCGCCATTCGGACCTCGACGCTTACCTTCTTTACAACGGCGGCAGCGTCTCGGGGCGCGGCGCGGCGGTTCGCGCGGACGAGACGATTAAGGTAGTCGGCCTCAGGCGCAAGATCGCCGAGAATATGCAGGAAGCGAAACGCCGCATTCCGCACTTCACGCTGGTCGAAGAATTCGACGTCACCGACCTAGAGGACACGCGGGCGATGATGAACCGCGACCGCGGCGACAATCCCAAGCTGACGGTGCTACCGTTCCTGATCACCGCCATGGCCAAGGCATTGCCCGACTGGCCAATGCTCAACGCGACCTATGATGACGACGCCAATGTCATCACTCGTCACGGCGCGCTTAACCTCGGCATGGCGACGCAGACGCCAAACGGGCTGATGGTGCCGGTGATCCGCGATGCGCAATCGAAGAGCGTGTGGCAGCTGGCATCCGAAATATTGCGCCTCGCCGAAGCGGCGCGATCGGGCAAGGCGGCGCGCGAAGAACTGTCGGGCTCGTCGATCACTTTGTCGAGCCTGGGGCCGATGGGTGGCATCGCCTCGACCCCGGTGATCAACCGGCCCGAAGTCGCCATTGTCGCCGTCAACAAGGTCGAGGAAAAAGTGGTGGTCGTCGACGGCGAGATCGAGATCCGCAAACGGATGAACCTGTCGCTCAGCTGCGATCATCGCGTCGTCGACGGCTGGGATGCGGCCAATTTCATGCAGGCGCTGAAGGTCCTGATCGAAAACCCGCTGCGCCTGCTGAGCTGACGCCCATGCCGACCCTCGATTACGTCACGCTCGACGTGTTCACCGACCAGGCATTCGGCGGCAATCCGCTGGCGATTATCCCCGACGCTCGCGGCCTCGACGGCGCGACGATGCAGCGCATCGCGGCCGAGTTCAATTATTCGGAAACGACCTTCGTGCTGCCCCCGCCCGACGGGAGCGATTACCTGGCGACGGTGCGCATCTTCACGCCGGTCGAAGAGCTGCCGTTCGCCGGCCACCCCCATGTCGGCACGGCGTTCCACGTTGCGCGCCTGGACGACCTGTTCGGCCAGCCGGTCGGCGACCATTTCCGCTTTTCGGAAAAGGCGGGGGTCGTTGACTGCCAAATCCGCCGCGAGGGTGAGCGCATTTCCGCCAGCATCACCGCACCCCGTCCACTCGAGATCGGCGAGGCGGTCGACCTGGCGATCGTCGCCGCGTGTGCGTCGCTGGCCCCCGATGCGATTGTCAGCGCCCACCATGACCCGGTTTTCGTCTCGGTCGGCCTGCCGTTCGCGGTGGCTGAGCTCGGATCGCTGGCGGACCTCGCGCTAGCCCGCCCCGACGGCAGCGCCTTTGTCGAGGCCGACCAGCGTTATCATAGTGCAGACGACCACTTCCCATTATTCCTTTACGTCCGCCTCGACGGCAATCCGTTCAAGCTGCGCGCGCGCATGTTCGCGCCGCTGAGCAACATTCCCGAAGACCCCGCGACCGGCAGCGCAGCGGGAGCGCTCGGCGCCTATCTCGCCAGCCTCGCCCCCGACAGCGACGGCGAACTTTCGTTCACCATCGACCAGGGCGTTGAAATGGGCCGGCCGAGCCGCATTGAGGTGACGGTTGAAAAGCGACGCGGCAAGCCGGGCGCGGTTCTTATTGGCGGCACCTGCGTCGAAATGATGCGCGGACAGCTCAGCCTATAGCTGTCTTTCTTACGTCGAAAAAACAGTTGCGACGAGGCGCGGCCTGGAGCCCCGATCGAGAATCCGCTGCGGCTCGTTTCCACTTAGCAAATTTCCTGACTCGACGGACTGACATCAGCCCGTCATCCTGCTCTGCGATTGGGGTTTTCCAAACGGGGGGCATAATGAACAAGATAACTTTCCACGCCGGCAGCGCGCTGGCGCTTTCTCTGTCGGCTCCCGCTTGGGCTCAGGACCCGCAATCTACGCCAGGCGACCCGCCCGCGGTGCAATCCGTACCAGAAAGCACTCGGGGCGAGGATGAGACGATCGTCGTCACTGCCCAGCTGCGCGAGCAACGCCTGATCGAGGTACCGTTCGCGGTTACTGCTTTCACCGGCAAAGCACTCGATCAGCTCGGCGTGCAGGAATTCGAAGATCTGGCGCGCTATACGCCCGGCCTCGCTGTCCAGAACCAGTCGCCCAACAATGCGGCAATCAACATTCGCGGCGTGACCAGCGATTCAGCCGATGCCTTTTTCGAGCCCCGCATCTCGATTTACCAGGACGGCGTTTCCATTTCCAAGCCGCGCGGGGCTTATGTCGAGCTTTTCGACGTCGAACGCGTCGAAGTTTCGAAGGGGCCGCAATCAACCCTTTATGGCCGCGGGGCGCTGATTGGCGCGATCAACATCGTCCAGGCCAAGCCCGATCTCACCCAGACGTCCGGGATGGCCCGCGCCGAATATGGCAATTTCGATTACATGCTGGGGGAGGCGATGATCAACGCGCCGCTCGGCGAGAACGCCGCTATTCGCATCGCCGGGCGGTACAAACAGCGCGACGGCACGGTCAAAAATTTGCTGGGCGGCGGGGACTTCCAATCGGTCAAGACCGGCGCGGTCCGCGCTAGCCTGCGAGTCCGCCCGTCCGAGCGGATCACGTTCGACGTCATCGGCAATTACCAAAAGGACACGCCCAACGGCACCGCGTTCAAGTCGCTGGCATTTCGCCCGACGGATCCGGTCACCGGCGAAGTCCTCGGCGGAACTGGAATCCACGACGGCGCGGCGCTCGTCGCCGGAGACAATTTCGACGGCGGTCGTGACCTCGGTCTCAAACGGACCGTCTGGGGCGTCACCGGCCTGATGAAAGCCGAGCTCAATGACGCCTTCACGCTCAACTCGATCACCGCTTACCGTCAATTCCACGCGCTCGAAGTGCTCGACGCCGACGGCACGTCGCTGCCCGTCATCACCGCCGCCGACGACGCCCGAAGCAAGCAATTCAGCCAGGAGCTGCGGCTGACCTGGAACGACGGCGGCCCAGTTACGGCGTTTGTCGGGACCAGTTTTTTTCATGAAAAAGGGTCCGACCGAACCCCCGCCCAGTTCGACGAACGGGCTGCGCTGGCCCAGATCGCCGGCGCGCTCAACGGCGGTGGATTTATTCCCGGCCGGCCGGCGAGCGACCCTGCGCCCATGGCCCTGATTGGAAATCCGGGGTTCACCAGCCTGCTCCTCCAGGGAGTCGCCGGTTCATTCAGCTATCTGCTGCCCGGGGCGATAGCGAACGGCATCGCCGCCAACCTCAAGGCGGCGCATGACGAGGAGCAAACCAGCTTCTCGAAAACCGACGCGTTCGACATTTTCGGCGACGTCAGCTTCAAGGTGTCGCCGCAGTTCGAGGTCGGCGCCGGACTTCGCTGGACCCACGATGACAAGACGTCGGGTGTCCAGGCCGAGGTGCAGAACGGCCGGTCAATCCTCGGCGGCTTCCTCGGCGCGTTGAGCCAACCGGAACCGTTTCGCACCCTGCTACTGAACGCGCTCGCAGTGCCGGGAGCAGCCACCATCCCACCGTCGATTTTCTATCCGGTGCCGATTTTCGGGCTTACCTTCCAGGCCACGCCGGGCAACGCGCGGATCAACCAGAGCTTCAAGGACAATGGCTTCACCTGGCGCGGGTTCGCGCGCTATCAGCCGACGCCCGACAGCAGCATTTATGCGATCTACGCGCGCGGTCGGCGGCCGGAAGTGCTCAACGCATTGCCTCCCGAGCTGCCCGGGGCCGACGCCCGGTTCGTGGTCGCTGATTCGGAGAGCGTCGACAGTTTCGAGATCGGCGCGAAGACCACCGCGCTAGATCGCCGCCTCTACCTCGACGGCGCATTATTCTATTACAAATACAAGAACTTCCAAACGACCGAACAGATCGGCACGACCTTTGTGACCAGCAATGCCGGCAAGGCCGATAGCTACGGCTTCGAAGGCCAGGCTCGCTATTCGGTAGGCCCCGCGCTGAAGCTGTTCGCCAATTATGCGTTCAACCATGCCCGCTTCAAATCGGGCGTGTTCAAAGGCAATCGATTCCGCCTGTCGCCGGATCATACATTTTCCGCCGGTGGCACATTCACCACCGGCGCGCCCGGCGGCCGGATCGATTTCACGCCGGCCGTGACTTATCAATCGAAGGTATTCTTCGACAATGACAACGACCGTCCGGAGCTGCAGACCGTCGCCCGCGGCAAGATCGTCCCCGACACTGTCCAGGACGAATTGCAAAAGGGCTTCGCTTTGGTCAGCGCGCGGCTCGGCTACACCCTTAGCGGCAGCACGTTCCGCATCGAAGCCTTCGCCGATAATGTGCTGAACAAGAAGTATATCAAAGACGCGGGCAACACCGGGGATGCGCTTGGCATGGCCACCTTTATCCCCGGCGAACCGCGTACCTACGGATTGCAGCTAACGACCCGCTTTTAGCTCAGGCGGCGAGGCGCTCCACTTCGAGCAGGCCGTTGGCGATGCCCGCTTCGCGCTGCTCGGGGCCATAGTTAATCCCGTCCGCGTGGACGAATTCGGGTGTGATGCCGATAAAGCCAAAGACACCGTTCAAATAGGTCTCGACATGTTCGAGCGCGTTGGCGTCGTCGTAAAATCCGCCCCGCGAAACGGCGATAATTACGCGCTTGCCGCCGGCCAGGCCTTCGGGACCATCGGCTGAATATCGAAATGTTCTCCCGGCAACGAGGATGCGATCGATCCACGCCTTCAGCTGGCTCGGCAAGGAGAAATTGTACATCGGCGCGCCGATCACCACCGCGTCGGCGGCGAGGAACTCTTCGATGGTCGACGTGTCGGCAAATGCGTCGAGCGTCAGGTGCGGCAACGGCTCGCTGGCGAGGTCGCGGGCAATAACGTCGGCACCGGGATCGGCCGCCCGAAGCTGGTCGACGATCCGCCGCGTGAGAATCCGGCTGACGCTGGCGTCGCCGGTGATGCTGCTGTCGATCTTGAGGATGGTCATTGTCTGGTCCTTGGTATTGATTTGTTACCGGGACACTTTAAATAACCACGCATGGAAACCCTGCAAGACGGCATAAATTTGTTACCCAGTCACAGGAATGTGACCGCTTCCCAACAAGGGCCTCACAGGAATGTGACCGCCTCATCGGCGCCCGGCGGCCTGCACAGCGCCGGTTGCCGCAACGTCGCGCCGGTGCTCAATCGCGTCGGCGACAAATGGAGCATGATGATCGTCATGATGCTGTCCAACGGGCCGCAGCGCTTTTCCGAGCTCAAGCGCGCCATCGACGGCATTTCGCAGCGCATGCTGACGCTGTCGCTGCGCGGGCTCGAACGCGACGGGCTCGTCACCCGCACGGTCACGCCAACCATCCCGCCGCGGGTCGACTACGAGTTGACCGAACTCGGGCGTTCGTTACGCGAACCGGTCAAGGCGCTCGGCGAATGGGCGATCGAGCACATCGCCTGCATCCGCGCCGCGCAGGAGCGGTTCGACGAGGCGCGTAACGCTGAATAACGAGCGAGGTCGGCAATGTCCGCTTTCTACCCATTGCGGACATTCACGAGCGTGGCGCCTTTATGCATTAGCCGCCTTCAACGGCGGTCGAAGGGCGCCAGCAAGTTGTAAATGAAAGCAATGAGCGATCCCGCGATCAAGCCGAACCCAAACGACCAGCACAGCCCTTGAACCAAGGCGAGGCTGGAAGTGATTTCAGCGCTCGTGAATAGCGCGATATACATATGGGTAGCCGGACCGATGGGCAGGAACGCACCCAGCCAGCAAATCACGTAGAAAACGCCTGCCGCCAAGGCTCCGGTCAGGGCAAAGCGAAGCACGTTCGCCCTCCCGCTTGAACCGTTCGTTTCACTTGTCGTGGTGGACATGAAATGCCTCCCGTTGCCGGCGAAGCTCTCAATCGGCGCGCTCGGTGAAAGCGTCATACCATAAGTGAAGCGATCAAGCGCCCGCGCAAACTTCGCTTGCGGATGCCCGTATCGCAGGATGCTGGCGGAAATAGAGCCAGATGGTTGCGCTCATGATCGCCGCGAAGAAGCACCAGACCGAGATAAACCAGAACGAAAAGGCATAAGCGGCAATGAACGAAGCCAATGTGGCGGCCCCGAACCATCGCACCGCGGCGTGGCTCGACAGAAGCGAGCTGACGCACGTTCCCAGCACATAAAGAACGAGAATGGGCCCAATGTAGAAGTGCGGTGAATCATAGAAGATATGATGCCCGATAATCTTCGAGGTGGTCGGGTCCATCGCCCAGAAATACAGGAGGTAAATCCCGGACAGCGATCCAGCGATGGCAAGCGCCTTGAGCGCCTTGCGGCGCCAGGGCACCGCTTCAAGCAGCAGAACCGCAATCGGCACGAATATCGGCCATAGGACGTGTGAGAACAACGAATAGACGTGGGTCAATATTGAGTTGAGGTGAGGCGCCCCGTCGGCAAACGAGAGCCACAGACCTCCCTCGACAAGTTGTTGAAGGCCAAACAGCGCTGGGATTGACGCGTAAGGTAGCTCGGCGACCCGATCAGCTCGCCGCAGGGTCAGCGTGCCGATGCCTAACAGGACCGCTCCAGCCGTGAAACTTGCCGTCGCTGAAAAGCACATGGCGCCCCCTTGCGGCGGGCCTGCCACAAAAGCTGGTTGCGGACCATATAGCGGCGTCCGCTTTCCACCCCTTGCGGACATTTGAGTGACGCTCGCGGATCGTGACGCTAGGGCGTGGTGATGCTCAAGCCCGCCTCCACGCCCGACATCGCCGCGCTGAAGCTGCTCGAGGAGCGGCTGCGGTGGCTGTCGGCGTGGACCATCCATCACGCCAACCACATCCGCCCGTCGCCCGATGGCCTCAAGGTCGGCGGGCACCAGGCGAGCTGCACATCGATGACGGCGATCATGGCGGCGCTCTATTTCCACGCGCTGGGGCCGAACGACCAGGTTGCGGTCAAGCCGCACGCCGGGCCGGTGCTGCACGCGATCCATTATCTGCTCGGGTCGCAGACGCGCGAGCAGGTTGAGAATTTCCGCGGCTTCGGCGGCATGCAAAGCTATCCGAGCCGGACCAAGGATAAAATCCCGGTCGATTTCTCCACCGGATCGGTCGGGCTCGGGGTCGCGATCACCGCTTTCGCAAGCCTGATTCAGGATTATCTCACCGCCCACGGCTGGCTCGACGACGCTGACCGCGGCCGCTTCGTGGCGCTGATGGGCGACGCCGAGCTCGACGAAGGCAATATCTACGAAGCGCTGATCGAGGCGGCCAAGCACGACATCCGCAATTGCTGGTGGATCGTCGACTACAATCGCCAGAGCCTCGATGCGACCAGCGCCGACCGCATGTTCGAGCGCTTCGACGAAATCTTCAAAAGCTGCGGCTGGCGGGTGATCGAATTGCGCTGGGGCAAACGGCTGCAGGCCGCGCTCGATGCTCATCCGAAGATTAAGGCGTGGCTTGAAAACTTGCCCAATGCCGATCTGTCGGCGCTTCATTACCAGGGCGGCGCGGCGTGGCGGACGCGGATCGAGACCGATCTCGGCAAGGCCGCGGCGACGTTCCTTAAGGCGCATGACGATGCTGGGCTGGCGGCGCTGTTCACTGACCTTGGCGGCCATTGCATGGATTGCCTGGTCGATGCGTTCGCCAGCGCAGACGACGATGTCCCGACCCTGTTCATTGCGTGGACGATCAAGGGCTACGGGCTACCGTTCGCCGGCCACAAGGACAATCATTCGGGGCTGATGAACCCAACCCAGATGGCGGCACTGCGCGAAGCCATGGGCGTGACCGAGGGGCGCGAGTGGGAGCCACTGGAGGGTATCGGCGACAATGCGCGACCGGCGGTCGAAGCGCTGATCGACCATAGTCACACGGCCCGCGAAAAACAGTTGCGATCGTTCGGCACGATCGACGTGCCGCACATCCCGACGCCGGCCGGCGAGGAGCAATCGACCCAGGCCGCATTCGGCCGCATCCTGCTTGACCTGTCCAAGGCTGGCGGACCCTTGGCCGACCGCATCGTCACCACGTCGCCCGATGTCACCGTCTCGACCAACCTCGGCGCGTGGGTCAATCAACGCGGTTTGTTCCGCAGGCGGGAAATGGCGGACGTTTTCGCCAAGGCAAAAATTGCGTCAGCACAAAAATGGGCGGCGACAAACCAGGGCCAGCACATCGAACTGGGCATCGCCGAGAACAATCTTTTCCTGATGTTGGCGGCGGCGGGTTTGGCCGGCGACCTGTTCGGCACGCGCTTGGTCCCGGTCGGCACGCTGTACGATCCGTTCATCGCCCGCGGCCTCGATGCGTTGAACTACGCCTGCTACCAGGATGCGCGCTTCATCCTCGTCGCGACACCGAGCGGGATCACCTTGGGACCCGAGGGCGGCGCGCACCAGTCGATCAACCCGCCGTTGATCGCGCTCGGCCAGCCCGGCCTGAGGCATTATGAGCCGGCGTTCGCCGACGAATTAGCGGCGATGATGGAGGAGGCGTTCCGCCTGATCGACGATCCAGCCGGCGAGTCGAGCTATTTCCGTTTGTCGACGCGGTCGGTGGCGCAAGTCGAGCGCGCGGATTACGGCTGGCGCCAAGGCGCGCTGCAGGGGGCCTATTGGCTTCGCCCGCCCGGACCCGATGCCGAAGCGGCAATTGTCGCGATGGGCGCGGTGATGCCCGAAGCGCTCGCCGCGTGGGACGAGCTTCGCGGGGATGTTCCTGGGCTCGGGCTGCTCAGCGTGACCTCGCCCAATTTGCTCCATCGCGGCTGGACGAACGCACAGGCGGCACGCTGGGGCGGCAAGCGCGAGCCGAGTCACGTTGAGACCCTGCTGTCCGCGCTGGCTCCCGGCGCCGGCTTGGTGACCATCGCCGACGCCGCCCCCGCCTCGCTGTCGTGGCTTGGCGGCGTGCTTGGCCAGCGGGTCGCGCCGCTGGGAGTCGACCGGTTTGGCCAGACCGGCAGCCTGCCCGAACTCTACGCCGCCTATCGGCTCGACCAGGAGGCATTGACCGAAGGCGTCGCCGAACTGCTTCTGGCGCGCGCGGCCACAACCGCTTAGGACGCCACCATGCCAGGACGATATTATGACGGGTGGCAGGTCGGCGACCGCGTCGCCCACGAGATCACCCGAACCGTCACCGAGACCGACAATGTGCTGATCTCGGCGCTGACGCATAACCCGCAGCCCCTGCACCTCGACCACGAACTCGCCGCCAAATCCGAATTCGGCAAACCGCTGGTCAACTCCATTTACACATTCGGCCTGATGGTCGGGGTTAGCGTCGCCGACACCACGCTCGGCACGCTCGTCGCCAATCTCGGCTACGACAAATTGGTCTTCCCCAACCCCGTGTTCGCCGGCGATACGCTGCGCAGCGAGACCGAGTGCACCGCGCTGCGGACAAGCAAATCGCGGCCCAATGCCGGCGTCGTCACCTGGACGCACCGCAGCTTCAACCAGCGCGATGAACTGGTGTGCGAATGCACGCGCACCGCGCTCATCCTGAAAAAGTCGCAATGACCGAACCGCGTAGCTGGCTATTCGTCCCCGCCGACAGCGAGAAGATGATCGCGCGCGCGATCGCCAGCGACGCCGACGCCGTGATTTTTGACCTCGAAGACAGCGTTGCCCCAGCTCACAAAGCGGACGCGCGCAATATCTTAAAGGCGCTTCCCGCCCGGACCGGCGGACCGCAATGGTGGGTGCGCATCAACCCGCTGGGCAGCGAGCATATCAAAGCGGACCTGGGATTGTTTGCCTCAGCTGACTTCGAAGGCGTCGTGCTGCCCAAGGCGGAAGGCGGCGCCGATGTCGCCCAGCTCGCCCACCGCACCGGCAATTTGCCGGTCCACGCGATCGTCACCGAAACGCCGGCGAGCCTGTTCGGCATGCTGTCCTACCGCGACCCAAAGTCACCGCTGGCGGCGATGAGCTGGGGCGCCGAGGACTTGTCGGCAACGCTCGGCGCATCGTCGAAATATGATGCAGACGGCGAATTGAGCCTGACCTACAAATTGGCGCGCTCGCTGTGCCTAGCCGGCGCGGTCGCAGCCGGCGTGCAGCCGGTCGACGGGATTTTCGCCGATTTCAAAGATGACAAGGGCTTGCGCGCTGAAGCCGAAGCGGCGGCGCGCGAGGGTTTCACCGGCAAGCTCGCGATCCATCCCGATCAAGTGGCGATCATCAACACGGCCTTCAGCCCGTCCAGGGACGAAATCGCCCACGCCAAGGCGATCGTAGCGGCGTTCGACGCAGCACCAGACGCCGGAGTTCTTTCGGTCGGTGGCCGGATGGTCGACCGCCCGCACCTTATCCAGGCGCAAAGGATTCTCGACCGCGCCCGCTAGATTTTAGGAGATCACGAACATGCCAACGCCAGCCACGGGATGGGGCACGGACGCACCCGACCAGCCGCTTCGACCGATGGAATTCGAGCGCCGCGACCTTCGTCCCGATGACGTGGCGATCAAGATCACTTTCGCCGGCATCTGCCACAGCGACCTTCACACCTGCCGCAACGATTGGGGCGGGACACGCTATCCCGTGATCCCTGGCCACGAAATCGTCGGCACCGTTACCGCGGTCGGCAGCGAGGTCACGCGCCACCAGGTTGGCGACACGGTGGCGGTCGGCTGCATGGTCGACAGCTGCATGGTCTGCGACCAGTGCCTCGAGGGGTGGGAAGTGTTTTGCCGCGAAGGCTGCGTCCAGACCTACAACAGCCCCGACCGCCACGACGGGACAATCTCCAAGGGCGGCTACACCGACCATATTGTCATCCGCGATCATTTCGTCCTGAAGGTGCCCAAGGGCATGGACGCGGCGCGCGTTGCGCCTCTGCTGTGCGCCGGGATCACGACTTACTCGCCGCTGCGCCAATATCAGATCGGGACCGGCACCAAGGTCGGCGTCATTGGTCTTGGCGGCCTCGGCCACATGGGGGTCAAGCTGGCCGCGGCGATGGGCGCGCATGTGACGATGATCACGACCACGCCCGAAAAGGGCGAGGACGCCCGCAAACTCGGCGCGCACGACGTGATCGTTTCCACCGACGCGGCGGCGATGAAGGCGGCCGCGACCCGCTTCGACTTCATCCTGAACACGATTCCCGTGAGCCACGAGATCGATCCGTACCTCAATCTGCTCGGGCGGTCGGGGCGGATGGTGATCGTCGGCGCGCTGACGCCGATGCCCGGCTTTACCGGCTTTAACATCATCTGGTGGAACCGGGCGGTCGGCGGATCGGCCATCGGCGGCATTCCCGAGACCCAGGAGATGCTCGATTTCTGCGCCGAGCTCGGCATTTACCCGGACTGCGAAATGATCCGCATGGACGAGGTCAACACGGCTTATGAACGGCTGCTCAAGAATGACGTGCGTTATCGCTTCGTGATCGACATGGCCCAAGGCCTATGAGCGCAGCGGTGCATCCGGTTCCGCCAGATTTCCGGGCGAAAATCGGCCCCGAAGAGCTGGCGGAAATGCACCGGCGGGCGGACCAGGACACGGACGCATTCTGGCTCGACCAGGCGCGGCGGCTCGACTGGGCTCGATTCCCCGAACAGGCAGGCGACTGGTCGTTCGACGAGTCTGACTTCCGCATCCGCTGGTACGCCGACGGCGAATTGAACCTGTCGGTCAGCTGCCTCGACCGCCACCTCGCGACCCGTGGTGACCGCACCGCCTTGATCTTCGAGGCCGACGAGCCCGGCGACGGTCGCACCCTCACCTATCGCGAACTGCACGCCGAAACCTGCCGCATGGCGAACCTCTTGAAACAGCGCGGCATTGGGCGCGGCGACCGCGTCATGATCTATTTGCCGATGATCCCCGAAGCAGCCGCGGCGATGCTCGCCTGCGCGCGGATTGGCGCGATCCACTCGGTAGTGTTCGGCGGTTTCTCGCCCGACAGCCTCGCCGGCCGTATCGCCGACTGCGACGCCTGCGCGGTGATCACGGCTGACGAGGGCTTGCGCGGTGGCAAGCATATCCCGCTCAAGCGCAACGTCGATGCGGCGCTCGCGAAGCGCGACGTGGCCAGCGTCATCGTCATCACCCGAACCGGCGCCGACGTGCCGATGAAAGACGGCCGCGACGTCTCCTACTCGGCGGTGCGCGACGGACTTCCGACCGACTGCGAGCCGGAGGTGATGAACGCCGAGGATCCTTTGTTCATCCTCTACACGTCGGGGTCGACCGGACAGCCCAAGGGCGTGGTCCACACCACCGGCGGCTATGCGGTGTGGACAGCGGCGACGTTCGACTGGATTTTCGACGCGCGCGACGATGACATTTTCTGGTGCACCGCCGACGTTGGCTGGATCACGGGCCACACTTACGTCGTCTACGGCCCGCTGATGAACGGCGCGACCAGCGTGATGTTCGACGGGGTTCCCAATTATCCCGATTTCGGCCGCTTTTGGGATACTGTTGACCGGCTCGGCGTGACCATCTTCTACACCGCGCCCACCGCGATCCGTGCCTTGATGCGTGAAGGCGACGAATGGGTGACGCGCCACCGCCGCAGTTCAATTCGTCTGCTCGGCACGGTCGGCGAACCGATCAATCCCGAGGCTTGGGACTGGTATTGGCGTGTGGTCGGCGGCGGCCGCTGCCCGGTGGTCGATACCTGGTGGCAGACCGAGACCGGCGGCATCCTCATCTCCCCCTTCCCCGGCGCGACGGCGATGAAGCCGGGTTCCGCGACCAAGCCGTTGCCCGGCGTCAAGCCGGTGCTGGTCGACGCCGCACACCATGTCCTCGACGGCCCCGCCAGCGGCAATCTGTGCATCGCGGCCTCATGGCCCGGCCAGATGCGCACCGTCTGGGACGACCATGCCCGCTTCTTCGAGACCTATTTCAAGGCCTATCCCGGCCTCTATTTCACCGGCGATGGCTGCCGCCGCGACGAGGACGGCTATTACTGGATCACTGGCCGGGTTGACGACGTCATCAACGTTTCCGGCCACCGCATCGGCACCGCTGAAGTCGAAAGCGCGCTGGTCGAGCACGCGCTGGTCGCCGAGGCGGCGGTGGTCGGCTTCCCCCACGACATCAAAGGCCAGGCAATCTACGCCTTCGTGACTCTCAACGCCAACGAGGAAGGCAGCGACGCATTGCGCAAGGAATTGGGTCAGCTGGTGCGCAAGGACATCGGCGCTTTGGCCACGCCCGAGCGGATCCAGTTCACGCCCGCTTTGCCCAAGACGCGGTCGGGCAAGATCATGCGTCGCATCTTGAGGAAAATCGCCGAGGGGGAAACCCAGTTTGGAGACACGTCGACGCTTGCTGACCCCGCAGTGGTCGACGCGCTGCTCGCTGGCCGAAAATGAGACTAAAGATTGCCGGCGCGGCGCTGGTGCTCGCCGGCTGCGCGCCTTCAAGCCCGCTGCCCGCCGACCCTGCGGCGCGCTTCGATCCGGTCGCCTTTTTCACCGGGCACACGCACGGCGAAGCGACTCTGCAAAAGGTCCTCAGCCCAGCGGTCAGGGTCCACGTCGACAGCATCGGGCGCAGCGATGGGCACGGCGGCCTGATCCTCGACCAGGCCATCCGCGAAAACGGCAAGCCTTCGCGGCGCCGGCGCTGGCTGTTTCGCTCCGATGGTCATAGCGGTTATCGCGGATCGCTGACCGACGTCGCCGGGCCGGTCGACTTCGTTGTCGCCGGACCGCGCGCGACGATCCACTACCGG
Source organism: Sphingomonas sp. (assembly GCF_031361285.1). Classification (GTDB taxonomy): domain Bacteria; phylum Pseudomonadota; class Alphaproteobacteria; order Sphingomonadales; family Sphingomonadaceae; genus Sphingomicrobium. The sequence continues at coordinate 6,261 of NZ_JANMCO010000128.1, read as the reverse complement.
ATGAAGAACGGGATGGTGGTCGATCAGCGGCTAGCCCTGCAGCGCGACCGCCGCACCGTGCTCAACCAGCTGGTCGTCAAGAAATTCGGTGTGCGCGTCGCCCGGCTCGACGAGACCATTCGCAAGCTGGACTGACGCATCAGCGCTGCTATCCGTTGGGCAGCGAGGGAGTAAGCAATGACGGCTGAACACAAACCCTGGTCGATGGCGCGGGTGATTATCGCGTCGTCGGCCGGGACCGCGTTCGAGTGGTATGATTTCTTTATCTTCGGGTCGCTCGCCACGACTATATCGAAGGTGTTCTTCGCCGGGCTGGACCCGACCGCGGCGCTGATCGCGGCACTTGGGCTATTCGCCGCCGGCTTCGCGTTCCGGCCCTTGGGCGCGATCATCTTCGGGGTCGTCGGCGACCGCCTCGGGCGCAAGGGCGCCTTCCTGGTCACGGTCAGCCTGATGGGCGCGGCGACCTTCGCCATCGGCCTGCTCCCGACCTACGCCAGCGCCGGCGCCGTGGCGCCGGCGCTGCTGATCTTCTTGCGCATCCTGCAGGGCATTGCGCTCGGCGGCGAATATGGCGGGGCGGCGATCTACGTCGCCGAACATGCGCCCAACGACAAGCGCGGCGCGGCCACCGGATGGATCCAGTCGTCGGCGTCGTTCGGACTGCTGGCGGCGTTGCTGGTGATTCTGGCGACGCGTACCTGGATCGGCGAGGAGGCGTTCGCCGCCTGGGGCTGGCGGGTGCCGTTCCTGATGTCGCTCGTCCTGCTCGGAATTTCGGTCTGGATGCGGGCGAAGCTGGCGGAAAGCCCGGCGTTCAAGAAGCTCAAGGAAGACGGCCAGGTCACCAAGGCGCCGTTGCGCGAAGCCTTTGGTCAACGTGACAACCTCCATCGCGTGCTGGTCGCTTTCTTCGCCATCATGTGTGCGCAAGGCGCGGTTTGGTACGCGACCTTCTTCTACATGCAGGTGTTCCTCGGCCGCTCGCTGGGCGTGCCCGAGCCAACCGTAAACCTGCTGCTGATCATCATGACTTTGGTCAGCGCGCCGCTCTACGTGTTCTTCGGCTGGCTGAGCGACCGCGTCGGCCGCAAGCCGGTGATGGTCGGCGGAATGCTGCTCGCGCTGGCGCTGTACTTCCCCGGATTCCATTTGATCGCCCAGGCCGCCAACCCGGCGCTGGTGGCCGCTCATCGGGCAACCCCGGTGACCGTCTCGACCAACCTCGCGAACTGCGCCGTCCAGTTCGACCCGATCGGCACCGCCAAATTCTCCAGCGCCTGCGACATCGCCAAAAGCGCACTCGCGGCCAAGGGCATATCCTACCGGACGAAATTTTCGCCAGACGACCGCACGCGGGTGTTCGTCGGGCGGGAAATGGTGGCGGTGAGCAGCGGCGATGGCTTGCCCGGCCCCGAACTCAAGGCGCTCAAGACCGAGACGGGGACACGCATCGGCGCCGTACTGGCAGCCAACGGCTACCCCAAGACCGCGGACCCGGCTTCGGCGAACATGCCGTTGCTGATTGCGGTCCTGCTGCTGTTCGTCGTCGCCGCGACCGCGCTGTACGGGCCGCAAGCGGCGGCGCTGGTCGAGATGTTCCCGACCCGCATTCGCTACACCGCGATGTCGCTGCCCTATCATTTGGGCACCGGCTGGGTCGGCGGCTTCCTGCCGGTCACCGGCTTCGCGCTGGTCGCGATCACCGGCAATATCTATGCGGCGCTATGGTACCCTTTGTTCTTCACCGCTTTGTCGGTGGTTTGCGCTTTGCTGTTCCTCAAGGAGACGCGCGGCAAGCCGCTCGAGGAGTGTTAGCGGGGCATCCTATTCTCATGCCTACGACCCAAAGCAGACATTGGAGTCAAATTCGCTTGGAGAGCGGAGACGAACGTCCGGCATGACGAAGCGTGAGTAGGAGGTTGCTGCCGCCTAGCCGCGCTGCACGTCGGCCGCTCCGTATAGGCGACAGATCATGGCTCGCTCATGGTCACTGAGATACGGGTTCCACACGTCGATGATCAGGACCGCGCGGTCACGTTCGCTGCGGTTCCAAGCTTCATGCTCAATCGTGTCGTCGAAGGCGAACGCCCGGCCCTGGACCCAGCTGCGGGTCTCCCCGCCGACCCGGAACGCACATCCCTCGGGAACGATCAATGGCAAGTGGACGACGCTGCGCACATTGGTCACCCCGGTGTGCGCCGGGATGTGCTTGCCTGCCTTTAGGATCGAGAAGAAAACGTTAGGTGCTCGGCCTTCGATGTAGCAGATGGGAAGTGATTCGACCAAGGCTGCAGTCCGCGGCGCGCGAGCACAAGCGTCATCGAAGCGCTCGCCTTCCTTCCACAAATGGAAGGCGCCCCAGTCTAGCGATTTGTCCAGTCCCGACCATTTGCTTGCCGGCACTCCGGGCGGCAGCGAAATGTAAGGCGTCAGTTCCGCCTGTGCGTCCGCAAGGATCGTCTCCAGTTCGGCGACGATGGTCGTGGTGGCGGCTTCGAGCTCGCCAAGCCAGGGAAAATGCTCGGCCCCAAAGAATTCGTCCGCCGGCAGAAATGGGTAATGCAGGCCTTCGCAATGGTTGGTGTAGATTGGCCGCCTTCCAAGCCAGGCATCGGCAGCCCTCCGCATTCGTCGCCGGTCCCGGGTACTGGCCTCGCCCAATTCGCCGGCCAGCGCCTTTTCAACGGCATCCACCAGATTCTGTTGCTGCTCTCCGACGAATTGCTTTGCATGACCGAGGATCGCGGCAAACTCGGGCGACGGGTCATTGATGCTGCGGGAGAGTGCAAGGACGGCGCTCCAGCGTTCGGCCGCCGGCGTCTCCTCCCCCAACCGTTCGTGAAGCTCGGCAATGCGGATCAGGGCGAGAAGGTCGGTTTGATCGATCGCGAGCGCCTGCTCGAGCGCCTCTTGTTCGCGATTCGCATCGTCGAGGTTCCGGTGGGCCGTCGCCAGATTGATCCAGTGCGACCCTTCGCCAGGCTCGCGCTTGCACGCGATTTCGAAATGCATGGTGGCCGTGGCTGCGTCCGTCCGCGCCATGGCGTCGGCCCCGAGCCAATTGCGGGCTGTGGGCTCCTCGTCATCAATCGCGAGCACGGCTTCGAAATGGCTTCGCGCCTGGTCGCGCAAGCCCGCTAGACTCGCGCGCTGCGCTTCGGCCAGGTGCTTCCGGATGGCGTCGACCGACATGTTTTGATTGAGGCAGAGCCGTCCGAGTCAGTCAAGCGGCGGAGGAGGCTCGGCGCGCAAATCCCGATCCGTCGCGAAGCTACGGCGCCCAGTGGATGTCGATCGGCTGTTCGGCTTCGGCCAGCACCTTGCCGATCGGCAGTTGCGAGCTGTGCCCGTCCTTGATCGCTTGCTCGAGCAGCGCGCGCTTCTCGGCGCCGGTGATGGTGATCAGCAGCGTTCGGGCGGCGAGGATCGACGCGCGGGTCAGTGTCACCCGCGCCACCGGCGCATCCGTGGGCATCGGATCGGGCATCACCCCGACGGCGCGCCGGGTCTTGGGCGCCTCCAGCGCATCCTGCAGGTCGGGGCCGGCGAAGATCGAGGCGGTATGTCCATCTTTGCCCATGCCGAGCCAGACGAGGTCGGGCGGCCATGACAAATCCTGCAGCCGGGCATCGGCGGCGCCCCCGGCCAGGCGATAGTCGTCGATCGTCGTCGCGATCGGAAACACCCGCGCGCCGACCGGCAGGAACGCCTGGGCAATGGCGCGGATGTTGCTGAGCTCGCTGTCCATCGGCGCCAACCGGTCGTCGGTCGGAATGATCGTCACCCGCTTCCACGCCAGGCTGCGGGCGGCGATCTTGGGATAGATCGGCTTCGGCGTCGCCCCGCCCGGCAGCGCGATCAGCGCCGAATCGCGGGCATCCAGTGCGCTTTCGACGATGAAGCCGACGTCGCCGGCGACCGCGTCGGCCATCTCCTCGATGCTGTCATAGTCCCACCATTCAGCTTCGATCATCGGCTCTGCGCCCTTTTCCAGTCAGTTTGGCGGCGTTTGCCGATATCCGGCCCAACCCGCAACCGCCTGGCCATTTCTGTTGTAGGCTGGGCGGTAGCGAAATCGCTGCTGGGTGAGCCGGCATAGCTCCCCATCGATCGCCGGATTCCCGGTTCCCCGATCGACGAAGCATTGGATGATCCGGCCACTGGCGTCGATCCGGAAGCGCATGAAGACCTGCGCGCCGCGCGGCCACATATCGAGCATGCCGGGCGCGAAATCGCGACCCGTAAGCACCGGCGTCAGCAACCGCGGCCCTTCGACGTAACCACCATCGCCGCCGCCTCCGGGTCCGCTGCCCGCGCCGCCGCTGCCAGTGCCCGCCCCAACGCCGCCGGCCCCGGTGCCCGGGCCGCGCACATTCGATGCGCCCTGGGTCGGGGCCGCGCCCTGCCGCGGGGTTTGACTGGCCGCGATTGTCGGCGGCGCTGGCACCACGATCCTTGGTTTGGGCGCGACCACCGGCGTCGCTTCGCTCTTGATGTTCTTGGGCGATGACGTACCGGCCTTCGCTTTCGGTTTTTGCTTCGACGCGGCCTTCTGGACTGGCGGCGGTGGCGGTGGCGGTGGCTTGACTTCGGTAAGGTCGAACACCTCAAGCGCCCGCTCGGGATGGGCAAAATCAACGGTCCCCGACATGTGCAGCAACGCGAACGCCAGCCCGACGTGAATCGCGATCACCGCCGCGATCGCCCCGCTCTTGTCGCGGCTATTAAGGTCGGTCCGGTACATCGCAGCCCATCAACGCCGTGATCGCGCATGCGGTTGCTATGGCGCCGTCAGTCACTTGCGAACGTGAATGATCCCGATCCGGTCGGCATAGAGGCGCCGCCAGCGGGGCGAGGCGTCGAGCGCTTTGATCAGGGCCGCATTGCCCGGCGGCAGCATCGTCCAGCGGATATCATAGCGGTCGACCGCGCGGTTGAATCGCGCGATGTCGCCCTGCGTGATCTGGTTATAGTCGGTGAAGAACGCATCCCCGTACATGTCGGCGCGGCCGTCGATGTAAGGCCTAATCCCGGCGAGGATCAGCGGCCCGCCAAAGGTATAGCCGTTGAGCACCGGCTGCGAGCGCAGCTCCGGCGGCACCGCGGCGATCAGGTGGCGGGGATTGGCGGCGTTCTCAATCGGCGTAATCGGCAACGCCAGGCGCAGCGCCAAGAACGGGATCGCCGCCAGCCCGAGTAATGCAAAGCCGCCCCTCTCAACCGCCTTGCCGCCGAGCAAAGGCGGGATCGCGGCCGCGGCGACGATCACCAACCACGCCTGACTACGCATCTGGGCGAAGGCCATCACCAGCAGCACGAGCAGGAGCACCAGCCGCCCGATCGGCACCCGTACCCGGCGCCACAACAAGGCCCCCAGCCCAAGCAACAGCACGACATAGAATAAAGGCGTCGACGACGGACTGCTCGCCTGCCATTCCTGGATCAGCGGCAGCGTCCCCATGCCCATCACCCGCAAAGGATGAAGCAAACCTTCCGCCCCATTCGCATTCAGCAGCATGGCGAGCCCGCTGACCAGCGCGAACACCGTCCACTGCCGCAACGTCGCCCACTTCACCGCCCGCAAAGCGTCGAACGCGATCGCGGCGCCGATCGGGATCGCCAGCGGAAAGCTGCCGTGCAGGTTGGTCCACACCAGCACGATCAGCGCCCCCCACAACGGCGGCGCGCGTGCCGCTTCGGCCGCGCGGAGCAACAGCACGGTCCACCCCGCCAATAGCGGCCACACCAGCACATGCGGGCGGGCGAGGATGAACGGCCCCAGCACCAAATCGAGCCCGATGAACAGCGCGGCCAGCGCCAGCGGCCCGACATATCGCCGCAGATGCAGGAACAGAATCGCGTGCAGCGCCATCAACGCCGCCGCCACCACGGTCGCCAGCCCGGCAAAACCGGCAAGGCCATAAACGGTCGCGTAGATCACTTCCGACAGCCACTCGATCGGCACCCACGGCCGACCCGCCGCGGTGAAGGAGAACGGGTCGGTGACGGGGAGCGATCGGTGCGCCACGATCCACTGCCCGGCGGCGACATGCCAGCTGACATCGCCATCGTTGAAAATCCGCGGCGCGCCGGCGAGGCCCAGTGGCAGGCCGAGGACAAGGAAAAGAAATAGCGCTTTTCCAGCAAGCGCCTCTCGCTGCGTTTGAGTCTCTGCGCTGTCAGAAGCAGAAGTCATCGGGTGCGCCTAACTCGGCTTGACGAAACACGCCATGGGCAAGCTATGACATCGGCGGCATC
>NZ_JANMCO010000126.1:0-3430 GCF_031361285.1 Sphingomonas sp. | reverse complement strand
GGCAACGCGATATTGCTTGCCGCCCGTGCGCACGACTGCGAACATTGGCTCTTCTCTTCTCTTCAGAATCTGGCTTCCACGCGCTCGTCAGCGCCAAGGCACCCAAGGTCGCGTGGAAAGCGTGCCGCCTATGGCAGGGGCCATGACCTGTCAACCTGAAGCGCCTCCGCGAGCGCTGTGGTATCGGCACCACAATTCAATTCAATCCTTCGTTTCAAGGAGATGGCTCTTGCCAGTGCCGCGCTTTGCGACATTGTTGTGACAATCCAGGCGCCGGATCGCGACTCCGCGCTTACGATCGCCTGGCCAGGGGGTCGTCGCCATGTCCAAATTCGCCATCCGCACCTTGATTCTCGCCACGATCTCGCCGTTGGCGCTCGCTCAGCCGGCTCAAGCCCAGCAAAACCCGCCCGTCGCGCCGGCCGCGACCGCCGGCTCCGACACCCCCGACGAGAGCACGATCATCGTCACCGGCACCCGTCGTACCGACCGCACCGTGGCCGACAGCCCGGTGCCGATCGACGTCATCGGCGGCAGTGAGCTGACCAACACCGGGCTCACCGAGACCAACAAGATCCTCAACCAGCTGGTGCCGTCGTTCAACTTCCCGCAGCCGTCGATTGCCGACGGTTCCGACGCGCTCCGCCCGGCAACGCTCCGGGGCCTAAGCCCGGACCAGACGCTGGTCCTGATCAACGGTAAGCGCCGCCACGTCTCGGCGCTGCTCAACATCAACGGCACGGTCGGCCGCGGCGCCGCCGCCGTGGACCTCAACCTCGTTCCAGCCTCGCCATCAGCCGCATCGAAGTGCTGCGCGACGGCGCTTCCTCGCAATACGGCTCCGATGCGATCGCCGGCGTGATCAACGTCCAATTGAAGACGGCCAGCCACGGCGGCCGCGCCAGCGTCACCTATGGAAAGTACATCACGACCGTCAACGATGTCGCCAACATCACCGGCCTGCAGACCACCGCCGGCGGCCAGCCCATCCTCGACCCGGCCGACAGTCGCTACTTCCTCGCCAACAGCGATGGCGACCGCAAGGCGCGCGACGGGATCCAGATCTCGTCCGGAGTCAATCTCGGTTTGCCGCTCGGCTCGCAGGGTTTCATCAACCTGACCGCGGAATATCGCTACAAAGAGATTACCGTCCGCAACGGCTTCGATCTCCGGCCCAACTACATCCCGGCAACGGTTGGACCGTTCGACCCGCGCGAAGTCACCTTCACCCGCCTCCAGTTCCGGTTGGGCGATCCCAAGTCGCGCGACTATAATTTCTTCGTCAACACCGGCTACGACTTGAGCCCTGGCTGGGAACTCTATGGCTTTGGCTCCTACGGCCATCGCAACTCCGAGAGCGCGGCCAACTGGCGGCAGGAGAACAATTCGGCCAATCGTGATTTCGGCGCGCTGCTTCCCAACCAGGTGCCGAACAACGCCAATTTCGTGCCGCTGACGCCGAACGGCTTCCTGCCGCTGATCGCGACCACGCTCAAGGACTATGCGGGCACCATCGGCGTCCGCGGCGAACTCATGAGCTGGAAGACCGACCTGTCGATTGGCCATGGCCACGACAGCTTCGACTATCAGATCAACGACACCCTCAACACCTCGTTCGGTACGGCCAGCCAGAGTTCGTTCGACGCCGGTGGCCTGCGCTACGGACAGACCGTCGCCAACCTCGATCTCGCGAGGGAATATGGGGTCGGCTTCGCCAAGCCGCTGTCGGTCGCGTTCGGCGGCGAATATCGCAACGAGAACTTCAAGATCCGCCCCGGCGAGTTCCAGTCCTACGCCATCGGCCCCCTGTTCCAGCCGGCGGTTGTGACCACGGCCGTCAATTGCGCGACGCTGCAGGGCGTATTCGCCGTTGCGACCGGCATCTGCAGCTTCCCGGGCCGCGCCGCCGGCGCCGGCGCCCAGGGCTTCCCTGGCATCCCGGCCAACAGCGCGACCGACGAAAGCCGCCACAGCTGGGCCGCTTATGCCGAGCTCGACACCGACCCGATCGAAGGGCTGACGACGACGCTCGCCGGCCGCTACGAGAATTTCTCCGACTTCGGCTCGACCTGGAACGGCAAGTTCGCCGCCCGCTGGGAGCCCATCCATGGCTACGCGGTGCGCGGCTCGATTTCGAACGGCTTCCGCGCTCCGTCGCTACACCAGCAATTCTTCACCACGACGTCGACCAACTTCATTGGCGGCGTGCCGGTCGATATCGCGACGCTGGCGGTCGGCTCGCCGGCCGCGCGCGCCATTGGATCGCGGGACCTGAAACCCGAAAAGTCGGTCAACCTCAGCCTCGGCGCGACCGCCAATCCGCTGCGGGGCCTGACGCTCACCGCCGATTTCTACAGCATCAAGATCAAGGACCGCATCGTCCTCACCGAGACGCTTGGCACCGGCGGCACCGGGAACATCGCGTCGGTGCAGAGCGCGGTCACGGCGCTCCTCGCGGCGAGCGGCTTCCCGCAAGTCGCGGCGGCGCGCTTCTTCATCAACGGCCTCGACACCACCACTCGCGGCGTCGATATCGTTGGCGCCTACCGCTTGCGTGGGGGCGGACTGGGCGATTGGACGCTGACCGCGGCCTATAATTACAACAAGACCAGGATCGACAAGCGCAACGCCGCACTTGGCCCGCTCGCCACCATCCCGGGCCTCGTCCTGTTCGGCCGCGTCGAGGGTATTCGCTTCACCGAAGGCCAGCCGCGCGACAAGATCGTGCTCAGCGCGGATGGCGACATCGGTCATTTCGGCCTGACCGCCCGGACCACGCGCTATGGCAAGGTCGTGTCGCCAGGCGCGGCGGCGCCGCTGGCGCCCAACGCGCTCAGCCTCACCGCCCACGGGCCGGACGACATCTTCCTCGGGCGCAAGTGGATCTCGGATCTCGAACTTCGCTTCAAGGCCGGCGGCCGGCTCGAGCTCGCGCTTGGCGCCAACAACATCTTCGACATCTATCCCGATCGCTCGCCGTTCGGCCTGCGGCCGGCGTCGATCGGCGGCGTCTACCCGGCGAACCAGATATATATCTCGTACTCGAACTTCTCGCCGTTCGGGTTCAACGGCCGCTTCGTCTACGGCCGCTTCGGGGTCACCTTCTAGGATTGCATCCTAGTGGCGGTGTTCGCGCCGCAGCAAATAGCGGCCCTCGTCGAAGCGGTCGAACAGCGATCCGATCGCCGGGTGGTCGATCGGCTCGTCGCTGTCATCGGGGATCAGATTCTGCTGGCTGACGTAGGCGACGTAGCTCGACTCCATGTTCTCGGCGAGCAGATGGTAGAACGGCTGGTCCTTGGACGGCCGCATGCCTTCCGGGATCGCGTCGTACCATTCCTCGCTGTTGGCGAACTCCGGATCGACGTCGAAGATCACGCCGCGGAAATCGAGCAGGCGGTGGCGAACCACTTCGCCGATCGCAAAGCGC
>NZ_JANMCO010000123.1:0-90751 GCF_031361285.1 Sphingomonas sp. | reverse complement strand
CAGCGCCGCGCTAGTCGCGCCGTCAACGTCGTAATCGCCGAAGATGGCGATGGCCTCGCCCGCCTCGACCGCGTCCGCGAGGCGCTTGGCCCCCTTGTCCATGTCCTGGAAGACCGACGGGTCGGGGAGGAAGTCGCGGATGGTCGGCAGGCGGTGGCGGGCGAGGTCGTCGCGCTCGACGCCGCGGGACTGCAGCAATTCGTCGATCAGCGCATCGGGCGCCAATCCTGGCTCGGTCCCGGAGCGGCGCCAGCGCCACGGCTGGCCGCTGACCGACCGTTCGACGTTCAGTGCGAAATTCACCTGAGGATTGTAGCCCCGGGCGAGCGCGGGTCCAGAGCTAGCGATGATGTTCGGCGGTCACGCGGCGCACGGTGCCCGAGCTGGCGCGCATCACGATGCTCTCGGTGGTCACGCAAGCCTTGCGGACATGGACACCGGCGAGCAGCGAACCGTCGGTGACCCCGGTGGCGGCGAAGATGCAGTCGCCCTTGGCCATGTCTTCGAGCGCGTAGATGCGGTCGAGATCGTCGATCCCCCAACGGCGGGCGCGGGCGATTTCGTCGTCGTTGCGGAACAGCAGCCGGCCCTGAATCTGACCGCCGACGCAGCGCAAGGCGGCGGCGGCAAGCACCCCCTCTGGCGCCCCGCCGGTGCCCATATAGACGTCGATCCCGGTCTCCGGGTTGGCCACGGCGATTACGCCTGCGACATCGCCGTCGGGGATCAGCTGGATGCCGCAGCTTAAGGCGCGCAATTCGGCGATCAGCTCGGCGTGGCGCGACCGGTCGAGCACGCAGACGTTGATCTCCGACGGGTCGACGCCTTTCGCCTTGGCAACCGAGCGGATGTTGTCGGACGGGCTTCGAGCAAGGTCGATCGTCCCCGCGGCATAGCCGGGACCGATGGCCAATTTGTCCATGTAGACGTCGGGCGCATTGAGCAGGCATCCCTGCTCGGCGATGGCCAGCACGGCGAGCGCGTTGGGGCCACCCTTGGCGGTGATAGTCGTGCCTTCCAGTGGGTCGAGCGCGATGTCGATCTTGGGGCCGGAGCCCTGCGCGCTGCCGACCCGCTCGCCGATGAACAGCATCGGCGCTTCGTCGCGCTCGCCCTCGCCGATCACTACCGTGCCGTCCATCGGCAGTTCGTTCAATGCCGCCCGCATCGCTTCGACCGCCGCATGATCCGCCGCTTTCTCGTCGCCACGCCCGATCAGCTTCGCGGCCGCGATCGCCGCCGCCTCGGTCACCCGCACCATCTCCAGCACCAGCACACGGTCGAGGACGGACGAGGCGGTAACGTGCCGGTTCGACATGGGAGAAAGCGCTCCTTGATTGACGGCTGAGCGATAGGCAGCCGAAACAGGCTTGTCGAGGCGTCCGCGGGGCGGTCTACTCGGGCCGAGGAGGGCAAGCCGATGCGAATTTGGGTTGCCGCTGTGCTGATGGTGATAAGCGGGACTGCAAAAGCGGCACCGCCGCTGCCGGTGCTCGATGTCCACATGCACGCGCTCGCCGCCGACCCGCAGGGGCCTCCACCGATGGGGATGTGTACGCCGTTCGTGGAATTTCCGGCGTGGGATCAGCGCCATCCTTACTCCGAAGCGTTCATGGCCCGGCTGAAGCATCCCAAATGTCCTAACCCGGTGTGGTCACCGAAGACCGACGTCGAAGTGATGAACCAGTCGATCGCGGCCATGAGGCGGCGCAACATCTACGGCGTGTTGTCGGGAACCGCGGCGCGGGTTGCGACCTGGCGCGAGGCGGCGCCCGGCCGCTTCATTCCGGGCTTGTCGTTCGGCATTAGTGACCACATTTCGATCGGCGACCTGGAGCGGCTGCATGCGGCCGGGGCGCTCGACGTGATCGGTGAACTCACCACCCAATACGAAGGTATCGAACCCACTGACCCCCGGCTCGAACCCTATTGGGCACTTGCCGAGCGGCTCGATATTCCGGTCGCCATTCACGTCGGCCCGGGTCCGTTTGGAGTCATCTACATGGGTGCCAGCGGATATCGCGCGCGGATGCACAGCGCGCTGTCTATGGAAGAGGTGCTGGTTCGGCACCCGCACCTTCGCGTCGATATCATGCACGCCGGTTATCCGATGGTCGACGACCTACTGGCCCTGCTTTACGCTCATCCGCAGGTTCATGTGGACACCGGCGTGATCGTTTTTACCCAACCGCGCGCCGCCTTTTATCGCTTTCTTCAGCGGATCGTCGAAGCGGGGTTCGCCAACCGCGTGATGTTCGGGTCGGACCAGATGGTATGGCCAGTAGTGATCGAGCGTTCGGTCAAAGTGATCGAGGACGCACCATTCCTAACCGCGCGGCAAAAGCGCGACATTCTTTACAACAACGCGGCCCGGTTTCTGCGACTGACCCCGCAGGAGCGCGCGCGACAGGCGAAAGGCCTCTAGTCGCGCCGGACGTCCTTGGGGTCGATAGCTAGGAACATGCGCGGTCGCGCGGATCTAGCCGTCCAGCCCGCCGCGCTCGCAGCTCGCAACCTCAAGCAACAACAGGCCGGTGGCGACGAAACTCAGCGCGACGATCCAGGCGAAGCTGGCGACGACGGCCGGGGTCGGACCGAACAGCAGGACGACCACGCTGGACAGTGACAGGCCGACGATCAGGACCAGAGCGAGCAGGCAATCGGTCGCCGCCGCGACGCTAGTCCAGGTCCGGACGGAGCCGTGAACGCGGCGACTTTTGACGCCCAGGATGATGCTCCGCAAGGCCAGCCAGCCGATGACGATGTTGACGGTCGGGAAGAATTTCGATTCGCTATTGAGGAGGAACAGCAAGCCGGCGAGGACCGTGACGGCCCCGGCCAGGATGGCGAGGTAGCGGGTTTCGCGGCGTATCCGCCCGGCGGCAAGCTCGATCAGGCCGGCGAGCAGCAGCAACACGCCGACGACCGAGCTGGATATGCCTTTTTCGACCGGCAGCAGCGCGGCGCCGGCGCTGAGCACAATCATCGCCACGCCCGCCGCGCTGATCCACCGCGAGCGATTGTCGTCGGTGGTGCGGGTTTGATCGATGGCGGTCACCGGCCGCAGTGTAGCAAAGTCTCGCGCCGGCAACCATGCGGCTTGTCAGCTCTTGGCCAGCATCCGCTTCACGCCGCGCGCGGCTTGGCGCAGGCGTTGCTCATTCTCGACCAGGGCGATGCGGACGAAACCCTCGCCTTCCTCGCCGAAGCCGACACCTGGCGCGACCGCGACTTGCGCTTCGGTGAGCAATCGCTTGGCGAACGCCATCGACCCGAGCTCGCGGAACGCCTCCGGAATCGGCGCCCAGGCGAACATCGATGCTTGCGGCACCGGGATGTCCCAGCCGGCGCGGCCGAAACATTCGACCAGCACGTCGCGGCGCTTTTTGTAGAGCGCTCGGTTATAGGCGACGATTTCCTGCGGGCCATTGAGCGCGGCGGTCGCGGCCGCCTGGATGGGGGTGAAGGCGCCATAATCGAGATAGGATTTGACCCGCGCCAGCGCCTCGATCAGCCGCGCGTTGCCGACCGCAAAGCCGATCCGCCAACCGGCCATCGAATAAGTCTTGGACATTGACGTAAACTCGACCGCGACCTCCTTGGCGCCCTCGACCTGGAGGATCGACGGGGTCGGCACGTCGCCGAAGTAGATTTCGGCATAAGCGAGGTCGGAGATGACGATCAGGTCGTGCTCGCGGGCATAAACGACCAATCGCTCGTAAAAAGCCAAATCGGCGACGTAGGCGGTCGGGTTGGACGGATAGCCGATCACCAGCACCTTGGGCCGCGGGACGGTGTAGCGCATTGCCATTTCGAGCCGGCGGAAAAAGTCTTCGCCAGGCGCGGCGGGGATCGAGCGCACCGCGGCGCCGGCGATGATGAAGCCGAAGCTGTGGATCGGGTAGCTCGGGTTGGGCGCCAGAACGACGTCGCCGGGCGCCGTGATCGCCTGGGCGAGGTTGGCGAGGCCCTCCTTGCTGCCCAGCGTGACGATCACTTCCGTATCGGGATCGACGGAGACGCCAAACCGTCGCTGGTAATAGGCCGCCTGCGCCTTCCTTAAGCCGGGGATGCCGCGGCTCGCCGAATAGCGATGAGCGTTGGGCTTGGCCGCGACTTCGGCGAGCTTGGCGATGACATGGGCCGGCGGGGCGCCGTCGGGGTTGCCCATGCCGAGATCGATGATGTCCTCACCACGCGCGCGCGCCGCCGCCTTCATCGCGTTGACCTCGGCGAAGACGTAGGGCGGCAGGCGCCGGATGCGGTAGAAAGTCTCGTCCATCGCGCCATTCATAGAGATTATGCTGCAGTGCGAAAGGGCGGCTCAACCGTTGTAGGCAGGCAGCGACCAGCCCCTGTGGATTGCGGCGCCGCGCAGGGCGAATCCGGCCGCGGCGGCGATGATTGCGGCCAATATGCCGGAGGCCCCGAGCAGGACCAAAGCGACGAACAAGCCGGCAGACAGAGCGGCGGCGGTGACGTAAAGTTCGGGCTTCATCAGGATCGATGGCTCGTCGGCCAGAACGTCACGGATGATGCCGCCAGCACAAGCGGTCATGACGCCCATGGCGAAGGCGGGGACCGGCGCGATGCCGAAGCTCAAGGACTTGGCCGCGCCGAACGTGGCATAAGCGGCAAGCCCGGCGGCATCGAACCAGGCCAAAGCGCGGCCCCTCCATTTCTGCTGCGACGTCAGCCACACGCCGAGCGCGGCGAAAATGCACAGCAGCAAGGTCCAATTGGTATGGACCCAGAACACCGGGGCGCCGATCAACAGGTCGCGGATGGTGCCGCCGCCAACCCCGGTGACAACCGCGAAGAAGATGAAGGTGACGAGCGTCTGGCGTTTCTCGGCGGCGAGCAGCGCGCCCGATACGGCGAACACCAGGATACCGAAATAATCGAGCAGCTCGAGCGTACCGTGGATTGGTGTCAGGCCCATTGGCCGTCTTTTGCGAGGAGTGCCGCGGCGAAGCAATCCAGGATTGCGCTGGATTGCTTCGCTTCGTTCGCAATGACGCGTAAAGGGAAGGGCATGACCGAAGAAACAAAAGCCGGTGCGGCCGGCATGCCAAGCCTCGAGGATTGGCAGCATTGGACGCTGGTGATGGGCCGCGCCCAGCAAATGCTGATGCAGGCCTGGGCCGACAGCCTCGACAGCAGCAGCAGCAAGAGCCAGCCGTTCGCCGGCTGGGACGCGATGCCCGGTATGGCCAGCCCGAGTGCGTTCGGCTTCAGCATGCCCGGCGGAACTGGCGCCGAAGCAGGAATGACCCAGGACCCGATGGCCCTGATGACCGCCGGCGCCCAGGCGTGGGCCAAGGGTCTGGAAGCCTGGGGTCATATGCTCGGCGTCGATCCCGCCAAGGCCGAGGTGAAGGATCGCCGCTTCGCCGCGCCCGAGTGGCGCGACAACCCGCTATTCGACACCATTCGCCAGACCTATCTCGCGCTGTCGGACCGGATGCTCGGGTCGGTCGACGAGATCGAGAATGTCGACGACGAAACCCGTCACAAACTGAAGTTCGCGGCCAGGAATTTCGTCGATGCGATGAGCCCGTCCAATTTCGCGCTGACCAATCCGCAGGTTCTGAAGCGGACGATCGAAACCCGCGGCGAGAATTTGCTCAAGGGCCTCGCCAACATGCTCAAGGACATCGCCGCCGGGCAGATGACCCAGAGCAAGCTAGGCGCATTCGAAGTTGGCCGGAACCTCGCGACGACGCCGGGCAAGGTCATCCACGAAACACCGTTGTACCAGCTGATCCAGTACACGCCGACTACCGATACGGTGCTGGCAACCCCGTTGGTCGTGTTCCCGCCGTGGATCAACCGCTTCTACATTCTCGACCTCAACCCCGAAAAAAGCTTCGTCAAATGGTGCGTGGATCAGGGCCTGTCACTGTTCATGGTCAGCTGGAAATCGGCCGACGAAAGCATCGCCGACGTGTCGATCGACGATTATGTGCTGGGCGGGCAGATCGACGCGATCGACGCTATCCGCGACATTCTCGGCGTCGGACAAGTCCACGCCATCGGCTATTGCGTCGCCGGCACGACGCTCGCCGCGACGCTCGCTTACCTCGCCGCCAAGGGCGAGGCGGCCAAGGTCAAATCGGCGACCTTCTTCACCGCCCAGGTCGATTTCGCCGAAGCCGGCGATTTGAAGATGTTTCTCGGCCCCGAAGTCATGGGGCTGCTTGAGCAATTGACCACCGACAAGGGCTTCCTCGACGGCCGCTACATGGCCGCGACCTTCAACCTGCTGCGCGGCCGCGATCTCATTTGGAGCTATGTGGTCAACAATTATTTGCTGGGCGAGGAGCCGCCGCCGTTCGACCTGCTGCACTGGAACAGCGACACCACCAATCTGCCGGCCGGCTGGCACCGCAACTATCTCGAAACGCTATACCAGGGAAACAAGCTGGTCGAGAAAGGCGGGATCAGCGTCGCGGGGACGCCGATCGACCTCGGTAAGGTGGCGACGCCAAGCTACATCCAGGCCGGCCGCGAAGACCATATCGCGCCGCCGCAAAGCGTGTGGAAAATTATGAACCACTTCACCGGCGACAAGCGCTTCGTGCTTGCCGGGTCGGGCCACATCGCCGGCGTGGTCAACCCGCCTGCCGCGGGCAAGTATCAATATTGGGTCAATGACAAACCGGCCGGCACGCTGGAGTCATTCGTCGACGGCGCCACCGAGCATAAGGGCAGCTGGTGGCCGGACTGGCTGGCGTGGCTCAAGGAGCAGGATCCGAAGAGCGTCGCGGCCAAGGGCGCGCGGGTTCCCGGCAAGGGAAAACGCAAGGCCATCGAGGACGCCCCCGGCCGCTACGTCAAGGAGCGCTAGAAGATTCCACCGCCGAGCATAAGCCGGACGATGCCAACGACGATCACGAACAGGTTGAGGTTGCGCCCCGCCGTCCCGCGCGAGGCCATGCCGACGGCGGCGCCGATTACCGCCAATGGAATGATCAACCAGTTCGCCCAGCCGAGTAGGGGCAGGAAGGCGACCACCGCGAAAATGAGGGCGACGACACCGATGATCAGCGAGGCGAGGTTGAGCATGACGCGTTGCTTAGCAGCTAACGGGCGGTTGCCACAGGCGTGATGTTCGCCAGCGTTTCATTGCCGCAGCGAATTTCCACCGTCCTGATCGGCTGCCGCAGCGGCCATTCGCCGCGAAGGTCGTGGGTAACCGGGGCCTGGCCAGCGTCGCCCGACGGCGGATAAACGATCACCGTCGCGAAGGCTTGAGCTGGATAGGTCTTGCGGACCTGCAAGGTTCGATCGAAGGTGACTTGATAGCCCCCGGTTCGCGTTATCACTTTGCCAGTCACGATCAGGGTCGGCGCCACGCCTGGACCAGACGTCATATCGACCCGTGCCGTCCAGTCCCGCGAGGACGTTACCGGACAGCTTAGTTGCGGCCCCGGCGGATAGCCGGCCGGCGGATAAGGGTTGGGCGCGGGATAACCTGGACCCGGCGGATACGGGGCAGGCGGGTAGGCGTCGCCGGGATAGGCGGGCGGATAGGGCTGGCCGGACGGATAGGATTGGCCGGGCAGCATTGTGTCGCACCCGGCGAATAGCAGCGCCGCGGCGCTGACAAGAAGCATGCGTTTCATGCCGCTAGCAATGCGGCAAGGGCGTTACGGTTCCCTCATTCCGGTGCTTGCGGTGCCTGGGACGCACGCGGCGCGCGGATCAATTCGACCAGGTATAGCGCCAGCGCTGCCCAAATCGCCCCGAAGGCAATCGCATGGGCGCGGCCGAACGGTTCGCCATAAAGCCACACCGCGCACAGGAATTGCAGCGTCGGAGCGAGGAATTGCAGCATCCCAAGCGTCGAATAAGGCAAGCGCCGCGCGGCGGCGGTGAACAGCAACAGCGGCGTCGTCGAAACCACGCCGGCAGCGATCAGGAGCGTCGTGTCGCTGGTTGTGCTACCGAGTAGCGGTGCACCGACCGCGAAGCGCCAGGCCAGCCAACCGATCGCCAGCGGGAACAGCAATGCGGTTTCAATGCCGAGCCCGGCGACCGCGTCGACCAGGGCAATCTTGCGCAGCAGGCCGTAGGTGGCGAAGCTGACGCATAAAGTGAGGCTGATCCACAGCTGGCCAAGCGCACCGACGGCGAGGGCAAGAATGCCGGCGGCAGCGATGGCGATGGCGACCCACTGTAGCGAGGACAGGCGCTCCTTGAGGATAAATCTCCCCAGCAGGACGTTGGCTAGTGGGTTGAGATAATAACCGAGGCTCGCGGCGAGGATGTGACCGCTGGTCACGGCGTAGACATAGAGCAGCCAGTTGATGCCGATCAGCGTCGCGGTCGATAGCAGGAGCAGCAGCGTTCGACGGCGCCGGATGGCTTGCCGAATTTGGCTCCAGCCGCGGCTGACGAACAATAGCAGCGCAAGAAACGGCAGCGACCAGACAATGCGATGGGCGACGATGTCGACGGCCCCAACTGCGGTCAGCGCCTTGAAGTAGATCGGCAGGACGCCCCACAGGCTGTAGGCGGCGACGCCGAACGCAAAACCGCGCCGGGCTTCCGGATGCGGCTGGGCTCGAGTGGCGGCGGCGTTCATTCGACGCGCGCCTAGCCGCGCTCAGCGCGAAGTGAAAGCTCATGCTGAACGGGGCGTTGGTTGAAACCAGGGGCGCAGCCTGTCACTTTGCACCGTCGCGTTTCGTAATAAGGTCCGATGCCCGTGCAATTGCTGTCATCCTTCCTGCGAATCGCTTGCCTGTTGGGCTTCGTCGCCATCACGTCCGGGTGCGCCATGCAGCCCAAACCGGTGCAACGGACGGGCGCAACGGTGGTGGTTGAACCCCCGCCTAAGTCTGAAGCCTGGACGCAAATCGCCACGACGGCCGACGAGACTCGGATCTCGCGGCTTGGACTGGCTTGGCAGCAAGCGCTGGCCGAGGCCAAGCCGGGCTTTGCCGGAGATATTCGAAGAGAAGGGGTGTTGCTCGATCCGCGCGGTGCGCTGCCGCGCCCGGCGCCAACGCCTGGGAGCTATAATTGCCGCCTGATCAAGCTCGGCAAAGCCAATGCGAAGGCCGTGGCGTTCGAGCGCTTCAAACCGTTCTTCTGCTACGTCCAGGTCGAAGATGATTTGCTGACCATCGTCAAACAGACTGGCAGCCAGCGACCGGCGGGGCGATTGTGGGAAGACGACCAGCCAGACCGTCTGATCTACCTTGGCAGTCTGGCGCTCGGCGACCAGCAGCAGCCGCTGGCCTATGGCGACGATCCCAAGCGCGACATGGCCGGCGTGTTCGAACGCATTGCCCCGTTCCGCTGGCGGCTGGTGATTCCCTGGCCGCAAAGCACGTCGAAGCTCGATGTGTTCGAACTGACCCCGGTCGCCGACCAACCAAAATGAGTGCGGCGGGACGGCTCGCCGACCCCGCGGAAGTTCGCGCGCACTTGCTCGCCGCGGCGGCCGCCGGCGAATCGATTACTTACTCCGAACTGTTAAACCAGCTGGGCCACGCTTTCTCCCGGCCCAAGATGCGGGCGCTGTGCAAAGTGCTGGGCGCGGTCGATCGCGATGGCGCGGAGCGCGGCGAACCCGAGCTTGCGGTGCTGGTCGTGCGGCAGTCGGACGGCATGCCCGGCCAAGGCTGGTGGGTCGACGGCGGGGCGTCCAGCCATAATTATGCCGGTCCGTGGGAAGGCCCGCTGGCGCGACGGCTGATCGACAACCTGCAGCGCCAGGCGTTCGACTATTGGCGACACAGAAGCTAAGCGCGCGGCCATGGCCGACCCGCGCACCTTTACCATCACCGAGGACGATGACGGCATCCGCCTCGACCGCTGGTTCAAGCGCAACCTACCCGACGTCAGTTTCAACATCGTCTCGCGCTGGGCCCGCACCGGCCAGTTACGCCTCGACGGCAAGCGCGCCACGCCGGGCGACCGGATTGAAGCCGGGCAACAAATCCGCCTGCCGCCACCCGAAGCCGCGCCGGCGAGCGCGCCGCGGCCACAACGCAAGATCGAACTGCTGACCCCAGAAGAAATCGAACTGGTTCGCGAGATGGTGATCTACCAGGACCCGTACGCGTTCGTGCTCGCCAAGCCGCCGGGCCTCGCGACGCAGGGCGGCACCAAGACCCATCACCATCTCGACCGGCTGCTAGACGGGCTTGCCGACGATGCGGGCGCGCGCCCCAAGCTGGTCCACCGGCTCGACAAGGACACTTCGGGCGCGCTGCTGGTGGCGCGGACGGCGCGGGCCGCCGGCCATTTCGCCAAGGCGTTCGCCGGGCGCACCGCGCGCAAAGTCTATTGGGCGCTGATCGTCGGCGTACCGAGCCTCGAGGAAGGCCTGATCGACCTGCCGCTGGCCAAACAGCCCGGCACCGGCGGCGAGAAGATGCACGTCAGCGAAGAGGCGGGGCAGCCGGCCAAGACCCGCTGGCGGGTGATCGAGCGCGCCGGCAACCGCACGGCCTGGGTCGAATTGCAGCCGCTGACCGGCCGTACCCACCAGCTGCGCGCGCATATGGCGGCGATCGGTCATCCGATCGTCGGCGATGCCAAATATGGCGGACCGGAAGCGTTTCTGACCGGCGGGATCAGCCGCAAGCTTCACCTGCATGCCCGCCGTATCCGCATCGACTCACCCGACGGCAAAGCGATCGATGTCACCGCCGAGGTCCCGCCGCATTTCGCCGAAACGCTCGCGACACTGGGTTTCGAGCCGATGGCCGGCGACATGCTGCCGCTCGACCGCCCTGATCCGGCCAAGTCGCTGGAGGTCAAGCAGCGCCGCGAAGCCGCCGCCGCCAAGTCCCGTCGCCGCGAGCGCAAGGGCGAGCGGCGTAGCCGCGGTGGCGCCAAGCCGGCGCGGGGGTCGACTGGTCGAGGCAAAAAGACGTGAACCGCCTCGCGATTTTCGATTGCGACGGGACTTTGGTCGATAGCAGTGCAACGATTTACGCGGCGGTCACGGAAGCCTTTGCCGAACATGGCCTGGCCGTGCCCCCGCTCAACGAGAGCCGCCGGGTGATTGGCCTCAGCCTGATTGAAGCGATGGCGGCGCTGATCCCCGAAGCCAGCGGCGACGTGCATGCGCGACTGACCGAGACCTACAAGGCCAAATTCTTCGCCGCCCGCGCCGAAGGCCGGGTCGAAGAGCCCTTGTTCGACGGTATCGTGGAATTGCTCGACGCCCTCGAAGCGGACGGCTGGCGGCTCGCCGTCGCCACCGGCAAGTCGGCGCGCGGCCTCCAATATTGTCTTGAAAATCACGGGCTCACGCGGCGCTTCATCTCGCTGCAAACCGCGGATTTGCACCCGTCAAAGCCGCATCCTTCGATGGTGCTGCAGGCGATGGCCGACGCCGGCGCCAGGCCGGAGATGACCGTGGTCATTGGCGATACGTCCTTTGACATGGGCATGGCCCGCGCGGCTGGCGCGACGGGGATCGGCGCCGGTTGGGGCTATCATGACGCGCATGAATTGCTCGACGCCGGCGCGGCGGCGGTCGCCGATCACCCGCTCGACGCCCTCGCTGTGATCGAACGGGCCAAGGAAAAACTCTATGGATGACGAAGCCATCTGGAAGCGCCGCTTTCACCTTTTTGCCTTACTACGCTTGGCGGGGCTGGCCTTGATCTTCCTCGGGGTCGCGATCGCCTACACCGGCCTGTTACGCGAAGGCGGCTGGCCAGCGGTCGGCCTGATTGTTGCTGTCGGCGGGCTGATTGACGCCGTGTTCGCGCCGCGTTTCCTCAAGAAACTATGGGAGCGCGAGGACGTCCAGTGAAGCGGATCTGGCGGTGAAGCGTTTCTGGAAAGTCGCGCGGACGGTACCGGTAGGGAAGGGATGGGGCGTCGAGCTCGATTCCAAGCCATTGCGCACCCCGGGGCGAGCGATGCTCGCGGTTCCCACAGAAGCGCTCGGTCTAGCGGTCGCGCGCGAGTGGTCGAATGCCGAGACAACGATCAGGCCCCGCGCGATGCCGCTTACTGGCCTGGCCAATGCCGCGATCGATCGCATCGAGCCCGATCGCGCCACGTTCGCCGCTCACCTGGGCCAATATGCGCAAGGCGATCTCGCTTGCTATCGCGCCGAGGGCCCCGAGACTTTGGTCGGCTGGCAAAAAGACAGCTGGGATGCACTGCTCGCCTGGGCGCGGCGGCGCTATGATGTCGATTTCTCCACCACGACCGGCATCGTCCACGTCGATCAGCCGCAGGCGACGGTCGACCGGTTGGCCCATGCCGTCGGCGAGCTCGATCCATTCCATCTCGCCGGCCTGTCGCCGCTGGTGACGATCGGCGGTTCGCTGATCGCTGCACTGGCCGTGCTCGAGAGCGCGCTGACGCCCGAGCAGGCGTGGCATGCGGTCAGCATCGACGAGCGCTGGCAGATCGAGAAGTGGGGTTCAGACGCCGAAGCCGAGACGGCGCTGGCCAATCGGCATTCGGATTTTCTTGCGGCTGCCCGGTTCCTGGCGCTGCTCGCCTAAGCGGCGCCGCGAGTCCCAACCAGGTCGCGGACGAAGGTTACCAGCCCCGCCTGTCGAGACCGCTTCAGCCGTTCGGCGGCAACGATTGCCCGGACATCGGCGAGACAGGATTCGGTCTCACTGTTGACCAGGACATAATCATATTCGGCCCAGTGGCTGATTTCGCCGGCCGCGCGCGACATGCGATCGCCGATGACTTCGCCGCTGTCGGTACCGCGCTGGTGCAGGCGCCGCTCGAGCTCGGCTAACGACGGCGGCAACAGGAAGATCCGGACCAAATCCTCGCCCATCGCCGAATGGAGCTGCTGGGTGCCTTGCCAATCGATGTCGAACAAAATGTCGCGGCCGTCCCGCAATGCGTCCTTCACCGGCACCTTGGGCGTGCCATAGCGGTGGCCGAACACTGGTGCCCATTCAACGAAATCGCCGGCGGCGATCATCGCATCGAACTTGGCATCGCTGACGAAGTGATAATCGACATCATCCTGCTCGCCGGGCCGGATCGGGCGAGTCGTGGCGCTGATCGACATGGTGATGGTCGAGTCGGATTCGAGCAGCATTCGCGAAATCGTCGACTTGCCGGCCCCCGACGGCGACGACAGCACGATCAGCAGGCCACGGCGGCGGCGCCCGGATTGTTCGTCGATCGGCAGGTCCATGACCGCTCTTGCTTCGGGTGAGCCGTGGCCGTCAAGCGGTCAAATGTTGCACTGCACCATTTTTCGCTTGAAATGCCGCAGCGCAATGCTTATTGTGCACTGCAGCATATAGAGGAAATGACCATGACCACACAAACCCAGATTCAGTCCGACGCCGCCGTTGATGCACCTGCGAAGGTCGTCAAGGCCGTCACCGATACCGCCAAGCAGGTTGTCGCCGAGACGACCAAGACCGCCAAGATTGCCAAGCGGGCGACTGCTCGCCGCACCAAGCGGGTCGCCAAGCGCGTTACCAAGACCGCCAAGTCGGCCATCGCCGCTCGCAAGAGCCGTCGCGCCAAGACTGTTCGTACCACCAGCACTGCGGCTCGTAAGCCCGCCGCGGCCGCTTTCAACCCAAGGATCCCAACCATGAACTTCACGCCCACCAACATGTTCGAAGGCTTCAATGCTTTCACCGGCAATTCGCCCTTCCAGGCGATGTTCACCCAGACCGGTGAGCGCGGCCAGGAAGTCGCCAAGAAGTCGCAGAAGGTTGCTCAGGAACTGACTGAGCTCGCCCGCGCCAACGTCGAAGCAATCGTCGAGGCCGGCCGCGTGGCCGCCGAAGGCGCACGCTCGATCGGCCAGGACGCCGTTGCCCGCACCCGTGAGGGCGCCGAGCAGGCCGCCGACGCGATCCGTTCGCTCGCCGAAGCCAAGTCGCCGACCGAGTTCGTGCAGCTTCAGAGCGAGCTTGCCCGCACATCGTTCGACCGCATGGTCGCCGAGACCTCGCGCATGACCGAATCGATGGTCAAGCTCGCCGGCAAGGCGTTCCAGCCGCTGTCGAATCGCGCGACCGCCAATGCCGAGCGCATCAACACTATCGTTGCCTGACACCCTCCCCTCCTGAAGTCAGGTAATGCCGGCGGCCGCCCTTCCCCAAGGGCGGCCGCCTTTTTCATGTCCGCTTTGCCTGCTGTGGCTTGCAGCATGTTAAGCGGTTGCCATATTCATGGGTCAGGATGAGCATGCGCTGGACAATGATGGCCAACGAGCCCGGAAATGACGACGGCCTCGATGATATCGAGACCGGCGTCGCTACGAAGACGCGCCCGCGGACCAAAAAACCGTCCAATTACACGGTGCTGATGCTCAACGCCGACTATACGCCGATGGAGTTCGTCGTTCTGGTTCTGCAGAGCTTCTTTGCGATGAGTATCGAAGACGCGACCCGGGTGATGCTCCAGGTGCATCAGCAGGGACTCGCGATTTGCGGCGTGTTTACCTACGAAGTGGCCGAAACCAAGGTCACCCAGGTGATCGATTTCGCCCGCGAGAATCAGCACCCGCTACAGTGCACGCTGGAGAAGGCGTAACCTTCCCCTCTCCTTAAGGGGAGGGGCTAGGGGCGGGGAATCGATCGTGCGGCTCGATGCCGTTCGATCGATGACTTCCCAAGGCTCGCTGACCGCTCGCACCCACCCCCAACCCCTCCCTTGAAAGGGAGGGGAGTTCGACCTAGGCCGCGGCGGTGGACAGCATCTGGATCAAGGGCGGCCAGCGCCTCGAAGGTAAGATACCCATTTCCGGGGCCAAGAACGCGGCGCTGACACTGCTGCCCTGCGCGCTTCTGACCGACGAGAAGCTGACGCTGGGCAATCTGCCTCGATTGGCCGATGTCGACAGCTTCGGCCACTTGCTCAACCAGCTTGGCGTCTCGACGATGATCGAAGGCGTCAAGAAGGGCGAGATCGGCCGCAGGATGACGCTCCAGGCGGCCGAAATCGCTTCGACCATTGCGCCCTATGACATGGTCCGCAAGATGCGCGCGTCGATCCTGGTTCTGGGGCCGATGCTGGCACGGGCCGGCGAGGCGACGGTTTCGCTGCCCGGCGGCTGTGCGATTGGCGACCGCCCGATCGACCTCCACTTGCAAGCGCTCGAAGCGCTGGGCGCGGACATCGAGCACGCCGCCGGCTATGTGAAGGCGTCGGCGCCCAAGGGCCGTCTCGCCGGCGGCGACTTCAGCTTTCCGGTGGTGTCGGTCGGGGCGACCGAGAACGCGCTGATGGCCGCTGTCCTGGCCAAGGGCCGCAGCCAATTGTTCAATGCCGCGCGCGAACCGGAAATCGTCGATCTGTGCAACTTGCTGGTGGCGATGGGCGGCCAGATCGAGGGCATCGGCTCGGGCCATTTGATTATCGATGGAGTCGAGGGGCTCCACGGCACCGCCTACGAAGTCATGCCCGACCGCATCGAAGCCGGCAGCTATGCCTGCGCGGCCGGGATCACCGGCGGCTCGATCGACCTCATCGGCGCCCGGCCCGACGACATGCTGGCGATCACCAACGCGCTCGCCCACGCCGGGCTGATCGTCGAATTCCACGACAAGGGCATCAAGGTCAGCGCCGACGGGAAACTGAAACCGCTGGCGCTGTCTACCGCCCCGTTCCCGGGCTTTCCAACCGACATGCAGGCGCAGTTCATGGCCATGCTTAGCCTCGCCGAGGGTGAAAGCTTCCTCGAGGAAACGATCTTCGAGAACCGCTATATGCACGTTCCCGAACTGCGCCGGATGGGCGCCAATATCGAGGTCCGCGGTCGCTCGGCCTTGGTTCACGGCGTCGAAGGCTTGACCGGCGCCGCTGTGATGGCGACCGACTTGCGCGCGTCGATGAGCCTGGTGCTGGCCGGGCTGGCCGCCGACGCGGAAACCGAAGTGCTGCGCGTCTACCACCTCGACCGCGGCTACGAGCGGCTTGAGGAGAAACTCTCCGCCGTCGGCGCCACTATCGAGCGGCGGACGAGCGGCTGATTTTCCCCTCCCCTGAAGGAAAGGGGAGGCGATCTAGAGCCGGTCCAGCCCGTATAGGATCACCCCGACCAGGCCGCCGACCAAAGTACCGTTGATGCGGATGTACTGGAGGTCGCGGCCGACCGCGCTTTCCAGCCGGGCGGTGATCGTCCGGGCGTCCCAGCCGCGCACCGTTTCCGACACCAGCTTGACGATCGAGCTGCCGTAGCTCGCGGCCAGGCCGGCGACGGCGCGGCGGGCGAACTGGTTGATCGCGCCGCGGATGCGCGGGTCGCCTTCGAGTGTGGTTCCCATCGATTTGAGCACGTCGCCCAATTTGCCGGCCATCGCCGTATCGGGG
Source organism: Sphingomonas sp. (assembly GCF_031361285.1). Lineage (GTDB taxonomy): Bacteria > Pseudomonadota > Alphaproteobacteria > Sphingomonadales > Sphingomonadaceae > Sphingomicrobium. The sequence continues at coordinate 74,461 of NZ_JANMCO010000123.1, read as the reverse complement.
TTGCGGGCGGCGCGGATGATCGCCTCGCGCCCCTTCTGCCACAACGTGTCGAGCCACAGGCTGATCGACCGGTTGGCGAGCAATTCATCCTTGAGAGCCTCGACCCGCTCGCGCGTTTCGGGCTTGGTCTGAAGATCGTTGGCGAGCTGCGCCAGCGCCTCCTCGATCTTCTGGCGTACCGGGTGGGCGGGGTCGGTCGACATTTCGACCGTCAGCTTGCGCAACCCGTCCATGATCGAATCGGCGAGCTTGGTGTCGATCCCGGCGAGCTTGAGGATCCAGCTGGTGCGCTTGCGAACCATTTCGCGGATCAGGCTTTCGTTCGAATCTAGCACGCGAGCGGACCAACGGATCGCGGCTTCGAGCATCGGCACGTGGCGGTCTTCGTTGATCGCCGATGCCAAAGCGTGGCCAAGCACCGGCGAAACATCCATGGTCTTGAGCCGCGACGAAATCGCGCTTTTGATGATCCCGCCCAGCCGTTCGTCGTCCAATCCTTCGAAAATGTCGGCGATCAGCCGCGACGCGCCATGGCGGATGCGGGTGCCTTCGCCTTCGGGCGCGCGCAGGAAGCGGCCGGCGGCGCCGGCGAGGTCGATGTGGCGCATGCGCCGCGCCACCACCGAAGCGATCAGGAAATTTTCCTTGAGGAACGATGCAAGTGCTTCGCCGATGCGGTCCTTGTTGCGCGGGATGATGGCGGTGTGCGGGATCGGCAGGCCGAGCGGGTGGCGGAACAGGGCCGTTACCGCGAACCAGTCGGCCAGCCCGCCGACCATGGCGGCCTCAGCGAACGCCTTGACCCAGCCCAGCTGGGGGTAGCCGGGTTCGAACGCGCGAGCGGCGACGAACACCACCGCCATGACCACCAACAGGCCGGTAGCGGCCGCCTTCATGCCCGCTGCGCCAGGCTGTGACGGGTTGAACCGATTGCGTGCGGTTGAGGTCATCGCATCGCCATAGCGGCGTCGATAAGTGAAATCACTCCGCCGGGACGGGGTCGCTACCGCGATGCGCGTCTTCGCCGACGAACCGGTTGAACAAGCGGGCGACCCGCGCTTCGACCGAGATCGCGATCGAGAAGTAGGCGGGCACCAGGAGCAGTGTCAGGATGGTCGAGAAGATCAGCCCGCCGATCACCGTGATGCCCATTGGGGCGCGCCAGCTATTGTCACCGCTGATCGAAATCGCGGTCGGCAACATGCCGGCCACCATCGCCACGGTCGTCATGACGATTGGTTGAGCGCGCTTGTGCCCAGCTTCCCAGATCGCCGCGTTCTTGGGCATGCCGTGGTTCATCATCTCGACCGCGAAATCGACCAGCAAAATCGAATTCTTGGCGACGATTCCGAACAGCATCAGGATGCCGATAAGCACGAACAGCGACACCGGCTGGTTGGCGATGTGGAGCGCCGCCGCCGCGCCGAGCGGCGCGAGCAGTAGCGATCCCATGTTCACGAACGGCGCGAGGAAGCGGCGGTAGAGGAGGACGAGCACTGCGAATACCAACAGCACGCCCGAGACGAGGGCGATACCGAAGTTGACCAACAGCTCCGCCTGCCATTTCTGGTTCCCCAGGTTCATCTTCTGGATGCCCTGCGGCAGGTTTTTCATCGTCGGCAGTTGATTGACCTTCGCCGACACGTCCCCTTCGACGACGCCCGGGGCGAAATCCGCTCCGACCGACAGCCGGCGAAGCTGATTGGATCGGTTGATCGCCGTTGGCCCAGCACCAAAGCCGATAGCGGCCACTGATTTTAGCGGCACGGAGCCGCCGGACGATGTCGGGACTGGCAGGTTTTCCAGAGTCTGAATGTCGCGACGAGCATTCTCGGAAAGCGACACGGTTATCGGGACTTGCCGGTCGGATAGCGAGAATTTGGCGCTGTTCTGCTCGATGTCGCCAAGCGTTGCGATGCGGATGGTCTGGCTCAACGCCGCGGTGGTGACACCAAGATCCGCGGCGAGATCGAACCGCGGCTTGATGGTGATTTCCGGCTGCGCGAGGTTGCTTCCAACCCGCGGCGCCCGAAGCCCTGGTACCGTGGCCATTTCCTTGACAAGCTGGTTGGCGACCTTGGTCAACTGATCCGGATTATCGCCGCCAAGGTACAGCATGATGTCGCGTGAATCCCGGTCCGGCCCGCCGCCGTTCTGACTTTCGAAGCTGACGCGCGCATCCGGAATTTCGGCCAGGGTTGGCGACAGCGACCGCTGCCATTCGGTGCTGGTGAGCTTGCGGTCTTTCTTGAGGACAATGCTAACCCGGCCATTGCCGACATTGACCCGTTCGAATACCCGCTCAACACTCGGATCTCTGCCAATGATCTTCGCGACGTTGTCGACCACAACCTCGGTCTGCTTGATCGTAGATCCTGGCGCCAAAGTGATGTTGACCCGCGCAAAGTCGTCATTCTCCGGCGGGAAGAATGATAGCGGCAACGTGCCGAAGAGGACGATGCTAAACAGGAGCGTGGCGATACCGCCGCCGACCATGGTCACGCGGTGGTCGTGCAGTCGCGCATTCCAACGCGCCGCCATCGTCGCTTGCCAATCGGCGAAATGACCGCCGACCATCTGGACCAGGAATCCGATCAATTTGCCGGCGCCGTAAGCAATAACGCCACCGACCAGCAGCGCGATCACGAACATGATCGCTCCGTTCCATCCCAGCGTGCCAAGCAGCTTCATCGCGCCGGCGGTTCCGGCCCCGAAGGTGCCAACGATGAGCAGCACCAGCAGCCCGCCAAGGACATAATAACCGGCCTTCCGCGCTGGCTTCGGCAGCCTTGCCAGCAGCTTATTCGCCTTGGACGTGTCGAGGCTCCAGTTGAGCACCTTGAGGTAGACGTCCATCCATTTGAACGCCGCGTGCGGCTGGACGCCGTGCGAGCGCAGGAAATAGGCGGCGACGAGCGGCGTGATCATGCGCGCGACGAGCAGGCTCATCAACACCGACAGGACGATGGTGAAGCCGAACGCCTTGAAATATTGACCGGCGATGCCGGGCATCAGCGCGACGGGCAGGAACACCGCGACGATCGCCATGGTGGTGGCCAGGACGGCAAGACCGATCTCGTCGGCGGCGTCGACCGACGCCTGATAGGCGGATTTGCCCATGCGCATATGTCGCACGATGTTCTCGATCTCGACGATCGCGTCATCGACCAGAACGCCGGCAACCAACCCCATGGCCATTGTCGACATGAAGTTCATGGTGATGCCCATCATGCTCATGAATGCGAAGGCAGGGATCGCCGACAGCGGGATTGCCAGCGCGGAAATCAGCGTTGCGCGGATATCCCGGAGGAAGAGGAACACGACGAACACCGCGAGGACGGCGCCGATGATCAGTCCTTCCATCGCCGATGTATATTGGGCCTTGGTATAGTCGATCCGGTTGACGATCTCCGTGAAGCGAACCTTCGGATTCTCCTTCTCGAGCTTCTTTAGCTCGGCCATTCCGGCGGTGTAGTCCGTCACCGCGGACGAACCTTTGGCGCGCTGGACGTAAAAGGTGACGACCTGGTGGCCGTTCATCTTGGTGATCGAGCGCTGCTCGGAGTTGCTATCCTTCACCTGGCCAAGGTCCACGAGCCTCACGAATCGGCCACCCGGCAACGAAATCTGCGTCTGTGAAAGCTGGTAGGCGTCCGGGGCATTGCCGAGCACTCGAACCGACTGTTCGGAACCGGCGATTTCGGCTCGGCCGCCAGCGCCGTTCATGTTGCTCTGGCGAAGCTGCTGATTGACTTGCGCGGCGGTAATACCCTGCGCCTGGAGCGCCGCCGGATCGAGGATAACGCGAATCGTGCGATCGACTCCGCCGCCACGCTGGACCGCCGCAATGCCTTCGACGCCCAGGAGGCGCTTGGCGATCGTGTTGTCGATGTACCAGCTGAGTTGCTCAAGGGTCATGTCGGCGGTTTGCGCGGACATGACCATGATCGGCTCGTCCTCGGCGTCGACGCGGGTGATCTGAGGCTCAACGATGCCGTCGGGAAGACTGCCGCGAATCTGCGAAATCGCATTTCGGACGTCGTTCACCGCCCGGTCCGTCGGCGTGCCGAGCGCGAAGGATACGAAGGTTGAACTGTTGCCTTCGCTAATGGTGCTGTTGATCTCGTCGACGCCGGTGATCCCGCGAATCGCCGATTCGACGCGCTGCGTGACCTGCGTTTCCATCTCGTTCGGTGCGGCGCCAGGCTGCGAGACCGAGACGATCGCTGCCGGGAAATCGATATCTGGCGCGTTGTTGACCTGCATCCGGGAGAACGCGATCAGGCCGGCAAGCATCAGCCCGACAAACAACACGATTGGAAAGACCGGGTTGCGGATGCACCACGAAGAGATGTTGCGAAAGTTCATGCGGTTTTAGCTCTTCTGTTCATGCCGGAAGGTCAGGGTGCGGCTTGACGTTTTGGTGAGATCTTCTGGCCGGGGTTGAGGAACGGGCCGGCTGACAGAACAACCGCTTCCTGGCCGCTCAGCCCTTCGATGATTGTCACTCCCGAATCGTCGACCGCCCCAATCTTGATTGGGCGTCGTTCGACTTCGTTCTTGGTGTTGATAACGTAGACATAATTGCCTTGCTCGTCGCTCAGCACGGCGCTCTGCGGCAGCAGAGGCGCGGTTGTCGTGCCGCTGCTGATCCGCGCTTCGGCAAAACCGCCCGGCCGGATCGCCGGATCGTAGGCCACGGCAATGCGAACTTCGCCCTGGCGCGACTGCGGATCGATCACCGGCGAGACGAGCCGTACCGTGCCTGCAAATGTGCGATCAAGCCCGATCGGGGTGACGCTGGCGGGCATGCCCACCCGAAGCGTGGCGATGTCCTGTTGCGGAATCTGCGCGCGCATCTCCATCGCGCCCCCAGCGGCCAGCCGGAACAGCGCGCCGGCACCGGCGCCGACGACCTGGCCGACTTCGACCGAACGGGCGAGGATCAGGCCGCTGGCGGGCGCCCGGATGTCGAGGCGGCCGACGCGGGCGCGACTCGCCCCGAACTGAGCCTGGGCGACGCGGACCCGTGCCGCCGCTGCGTCTCGGGCGGCACGCTTGCGATCGAGATCGGCCTTGGAAACGAACCCGCGGGAAACCAGTGCCTGGGCGCGTTCAAGCTCGTTCGCGGCCAGCGCGGCATCGGCCCGCGCGACCTGAATCTGGGCGCCGAGCTGGGCCGCTTCCTGGCTCTGCACCGAGCGGTCGACGGTCGCTAGTACTTGGCCTTCGCGGACCCAATTGCCGGCATCGACCAACACGCGCGTGACCAATCCGCCTTCGCCGGCAATACCGATCGGCTGATCGCGTTGCGCCGCCAGGGCGCCGCTGGCGGTGACGAGGCGGGCAACCTGGCTGCGGCCGGGGACGATCACCGTGACGGTAGGAACCTGGCCCTTGCTATTGGCGGCCTCGGCCGCGGCGGCGCTTTCCTTGCTGCTGCGCATCATCATCATCAGCGCGAACGCGACCACTACCAGGGCGGCCACGGCGACACCGATGATCCACATGCGCTTGCGGCGCGCGCCGTCGACCACGAGCAGCGTGTCGGACGAATGAAACCCCGTTTCCCGATTCATGTTCAAATCTCTAGCCCTGATCGCGAATCCCACGGCCTTGATGTGCCGCAGCTGTATTACCGCAATAACTCACCGACCGCAACCTCAGGATGGCCGGCTTGCTTTTGCCACGGTTTTTCTACCAACGGCGGCACTTGCTCCGCGAAGGCGCGTTGGCGCATGTACTAAATTCGACGCCGCCAATGTGGGGTGGTCGCCACGAAAGGGAAAGCACGATGATGGAGAATTACGGGATTATCGGCTGGATTGTCATCGGCCTTCTGGCCGGCGGTGTCGCCAAACTGCTGATGCCAGGGCGCGATCCGGGTGGCTGCATTGTCACAATCCTGCTCGGCATTGCCGGCGCGCTTGTTGCCGGCTTCCTCGGTCGCGCGATCGGCTGGTACAAGCCAGGCGACGGCGCCGGCTTCGTCGCGGCAGTCGTTGGCGCCTTCATTATCCTGTTGATTTACCGCCTGATCGTCACTCGTCGCCGCTAGCGCAAAGTCGTTTCACTACCGTTCAGGGAACAGCCATGGCACCTCGTCAAGGTCCGCCGGCAAGTTGAACTAGAGGATTGATTCGATGAAACAGCGATTCCTATTGGCTTTGGCGCTGGGCGCCTTGGCCATTCCCGCCTCCGGCTCCGCGCAAGTGACGGCAACTTTCGCGCAGCCGATTTCCGGCACCAAGCTAGATATAACCGCGACCGGCGAGGTCACGCGCGTGCCCGACTTGGCGACCATTTCGGCCGGAGTCGTGACCCGCTCGGTAACCGCAAGCGCCGCCATTCAACAAAATGCCAGTCGCATGGAGCGCGTTCGTGCGGCGCTGAAGAGTGCGGGTATTGCGGATCGAGATATTCAGACGTCGACCATCAGTCTCAACCCGGAATATCGTTACGAGAACAACTTGCCGCCCAAGCTCACCGGTTACACCGCGTCGAACCAGGTCAACATCCGTTTCCGCGACATCCGCAACAGCGGTCAAATCCTCGATGCGCTAGTCAGTGAGGGCGCCAACCAGATCAACGGTCCCAATCTGAGCATCGATCATCCCGAGGCGGCGCTCGACGAAGCGCGGGCCAAGGCGGCGACGGCCGGCCGCGCCCGCGCCGAATTATATGCGCGCGCATTGGGCATGCGGGTCGTCCGCTTGCTCTCGGTCAGCGAAAGTGGCGGCTATTCCGCTCCGCCACCTAGGGCGATGGAAATGCGCGCGCAGTCGGCGGATGCATCGACCAAGATTGATCCGGGTGAGCAGCAGCTCCAAGTGACGCTGGCGATGACGTTCGAGCTGCAATAAACAAAGAAAAAGGCCACGCGGCGGATACCGCGCGGCCTTCGATATGGTCGATTCAGTCGCGACTTAGCGGACGGAACCCCGGCGAACCAGGTTGACCACTGCCAGAAGAATGATCGCACCGAGCAGAGAATAAAGCATGTTGGTGAGATCGAGCGGGTCCGAATTGTTGATGTTGCCACCGCCAAGAATGAGACCGGCAATAACCGCGCCGACGATGCCGACAACGATGTTCAAGATGATGCCTTGTTGGCCGTCAGTTCGCATAACCAGACTGGCGAGCCAGCCGACGACACCACCAACGATCAGCCAAATGATGAAACCCATGAGCAATCCCTCCTGTTTCGTGACCGCCAATCGCTACGCGGCAGCCTTCCGGCATCAAGACGCGTGATGCACGAGTCTTGTTCCGGAATCCGAGGGCTGTGTCTAGGGTATGGTTAAATGGGACGGCCAAAAACAGTGGAAAACTCTCGTTCGATTGATATCCGTAACTGAGAATTCTTCAGTAGCGCTGCTGGCGCTCGTAAACGTCGCGATAATGCTTGATCCGGGTGACGCGCAGGCCGGGCATGCCGCTGCGATCAACCGCGCGCTGCCAGCCGGTGAATTCCTCAAGGCTCAGTGTATAGCGCTCGCAGGCCTCATCGACCGTCAGCAGCCCGCCGGAAACCGCGGCCACGACTTCGGCCTTACGGCGCACGACCCAACGGGTCGTCATGGGCGGCGGCAAACTGTCTAGCGTCAGCGGCTCACCGAGTGGGCCGATGACCTGGGCTGGCCGAAACTTCTGGTTCTCAAGCATCTGTGATCAAACCTGCTTAATCATTGTCGCTGGCAGCAGGCTTAAGCGCCGGCCATTGAAGATATTCTGAATTGTGCTGGTTAACGGCGCGCTTATTTGGCTTAACGTCTGCCACTTCGGCGCCTTCGGTGGCGTCGCTGGCGAACGCGCCGCGCAGGGTTTTCTGGGCCTCATCCCAGCCTTCGCTGGCCGAGAGGTAGCAGGCGATCGCTGCCTGGCGCTCGCGGCTGGTCAGGCCCGCGCTGGCGCTAAGCAGGTTCAACAGTTCGGCAGTGCTCAACGAAGCAGCGCCGGCCGCTGAAATATCGCCTTCGAAACGTGACAATTGAAGCCTCTCCCCGGCGCGAACGTCGCCAACCGTCTTCCCGTCTAGCGATGATGGGTGAACTTCGGGTAAAGAGCCGCCATGCCGATCAGCTTCGATCTTGGACGCCCAGCGGCGGATGCGCGAATTGTCGTCGCCATGTCGGGCGGCGTCGACAGCTCGGTTGTCGCTGCACTCGCGGCACAAAGCGGGGCGGAAGTGATTGGCGTGACGCTCCAGCTTTACGATCATGGTGAAGCGGCCAAGCGATCGGGATCATGCTGCGCGGGTCAGGATATCTACGATGCCAGGACGGTCGCCGACCGGCTCGGCTTTGCCCATTATGTGCTCGACTATGCCAGCCGTTTCAGGACCGGCGTCATCGACCTCTTCGCCAATGAATATGCGCTCGGGCGGACGCCAGTGCCGTGCAGCCTGTGCAACCAGGGCGTGAAGTTCACCGACCTGATCGCCTTCGCGCGTGAGCTTGACGCCGATTGCTTAGCCACTGGCCATTATGTGCGAAGGCTGGTCCGCAATGGACAGGCCGAACTCCACAAAGGTGCCGATCCGCACCGCGACCAGAGCTATTTTCTCTACGGCACGACGCGCGAGCAGCTCGACTTCCTGCGTTTCCCGCTCGGCGGTTTGGCCAAAAGCGAGGTTCGCCGGTTGGCGGAAGAAGCCGGGCTGTCCGTCGCGGCCAAGCCCGACAGCCAGGACATCTGTTTCGTCCCCGACGGCGACTATGCCAGCCTGGTGAAAAAGCTTCGCCCCGAAACCGCGGCGCCCGGCGACATCGTCGACCTTGAGGGGCGAGTCCTGGGGCAGCACCGCGGCGTCGTCCACTTCACCGTTGGCCAGCGGCGCGGCGTCGATGTCGGCGGCCAGTCCGAGCCGCTCTATGTCGTGCGGATCGAGCCCGACACCCGGCGGCTCATCGTTGGTCCGCGCCACGCGCTTGCGGTTGAAGCCATGCGCGTCGAGGATTGGAACTGGATCGGCGAGGAGCAGCGTTCGGTCAGCGTCAAGGTGCGCTCGCTGGCGCCGCCGGTCCGCGCCGAGATCGACGGCGATCGAGTCTGCCTCGATCGTCCCGAATATGGCGTCGCGCCCGGCCAGGCCGCGGTTTGCTATGATGGCTCGCGCTTGCTCGGCGGCGGCTGGATCGCCGAAACGGAGGCCGCGGACGCGAAGGTGGCCGCTTAATCTTAGGGCATGGTCGCTAAAGAACAGCCATCAGCACTGCGACGATCGCACCCAGAACCGCGACCGTTAAGACGATGGTGACGAGCCAGGCCGCCACTTGGCCGAAGCGGCCCTCAACCTTGTCGTAGAGCCATTCCAGCCCAAGCAAAGAGACGATATCCATCGGCTTATTCCAACCCCCCCATCGATTGCACTTGTCACCCTGAACTCTCAGTCAAATCCGATGACAGCATGGTTTCGCGGTCGGTGTGGCCTTCGGGGTCGAGGTGGATGAGGATCTCGGTCCCCGGAAAGCGCTGCTGAAGCTGCTCTTCGATATTGTCCATGCAATCATGGGCTTCGCGCACCGTCCAGTCGGCTGGCACCCAGACGTGGAACTGGGCGAAATGATGCGTGCCACTGGTTCGTGTGCGCAGATCATGCAGGCCGGCAAGCTCGGGATATTCGGCCGCGGCGGCGAGGAACGTCGCGCGCTCCTGTTCGGGCCATTCGCGGTCCATCAGCTGGTTGACCGCTTCGCCCGACGCGCGCCAGGCGCCAAACAACAGCCACAGCGCGATAGCGATGCCGAACGCCGCGTCGGCGCCGCTTATGCCCAGCCACTGGTCGAGCAGCAGCGCCGCGATCACCGCCGAATTGAGCATCAGGTCGGACTTGTAATGGACGTTGTCGGTCCGGATCGCGATCGATCCGGTGCTGGCGATCACCCGCTTTTGAAAAGCGAGCAGCGCGAATGTCGCGGCGATTGCAAACAAGGAAACGCCGATGCCGATCCCCATCTCCGCCGTTGTGCCGCCATGGATCAGCCGGTCGATCGCGCGCCAGGCGATGCCGATCGCGGAAACGGCGATCAGCACCACCTGGCCAAGCGCGACCAAAGCTTCGGCCTTGCCGTGGCCGAAGCGATGGTCGTGATCGGCCGGCTGGGCGGCGATCCGCACTCCTGCCAGCGTGGCGAGGCTCGCCACAAGGTCGAGCGCCGTGTCGGCGAGGCTGCCGAGCATTGCCGTCGAGTCGGTTGCCCACGCTGCCCAACTCTTGGCGATCAGCAGAGTCAGCGCGAGCGCCACGCTGGCCAGCGCCGCGCGCGTCGACAGCTTGCCCCGCAGGGCATCCAACGCCCGGGTCACGGGTACAACAACCCTTCGGCCCAGCCGTCTTCAGTCCGCACGAATAGCCGCCGTTCGTGGAGCCGGTGGGCGCCGTCGCTCCAGAACTCCATATGTGACGGGACCACCCGGCGGCCCTTCCAATGTGGTGGACGCGGCACTGGCTGACCTTCGAACCGCTTGGCTAGCTCAGCAAAACGGGCTTCCAGGGTCTCACGATGATCGAGCAACTGCGATTGGTCCGACGCCCAGGCACCGATCTGCGAATCCCGAGAGCGGGTTGCAAAATAGGCATCGGCCTCGGCGCCGAGCACAGGCTCTGCCAAGCCTTCGATCCGGACCTGGCGGCGCAGCGCCTTCCAGTGGAACAGCAAGGCGACATTGGGATTGGCGGCGAGTTCGTGGCCCTTACGGCTGCCGGCGTTGGTGTAGAATACGAAACCGTCAGGGCCGTGGCCCTTCAGCAGCACCATTCGTACCGACGGATTGCCGGCCACGTCGGCGGTCGCCAGCGCCATCGCTTCGGGATCGTTGGGTTCGCTGGCTTGCGCTTGCGCGAACCACTCTTCGAACAGGGCCAGGGGGTCGCTAGTCATTATCAGGTCCGCTTAGGCTTGGACCAAGCCGCGCCGCAACCCATCTGGAAACATCGCATTCGATACGGCATGGGGAAGCCATGGACCTTTACCAACGGCTCGGGATCAAGCGCGGCGCGAGCGAGGAGGAGGTCAAAAAGGCCTACCGCAGCCTCGCCAAGCAGCTCCACCCCGACCGCAACAAGGACAATCCCAAGGCGGCCGAGCGCTTTTCCCAGGTGACTTCCGCCTACGATTTACTGTCCGACAAGGACAAGCGTGCGCGCTATGACCGCGGCGAGATCGACGAGGACGGCAATCCCAAGATGCCGTTCGGGGCTGGCTTCGGCGGCTATTCGACCGGCGGCGGCGCCGGCCCGCGCCCGGGGCAAGGCAATCCGGGCGGCGGGTTCGAAGGTTTCCCGGGTGGCTTCGCGTCGGGCGAAACGGCCGATCTGAGCGACCTGTTCGAAGGCCTGTTCGGCGCCGCCAATTCGGCTCGGGGACGGCGGCCAGGCGGCCCCGGCGGATTTCGCCAGCGCGGCCGCGCGCCGCAAAAGGGCGCTGACGTCGCCTATCGATTAAAGGTTCCGTTTATCGACGCCGCGATCCTCGCGCCGCAACGGATCACGCTGGCCGACGGCAAGTCTATCGACCTCCAGCTGCCCAAGGGGCTCGAAGATGGCACGCGCATCCGGCTGACTGGCAAAGGCGAGGCTGGCCCGGCCGGCCATGGCGATGCGATCGTCACCATATCGATCGCGCCACATTCCTTTTTCTCCCGCGACGGCCACCAGATCCGCCTGACCTTGCCAGTGACGCTCAACGAAGCAGTGCTCGGTGCCAAAGTGAAGGTGCCGACGCCGGAAGGGCCGGTGATGCTGACCATCGCCAAAGGCACGACGTCGGGCCGGGTCCTGCGTTTGAAGGGGCGAGGGTTCACCGACAAGAATGGCAAGCGCGGTGATCAGCTGGTTACGGTCGATGTCGATCTGCCGCCGGCCAACGCCGAGCTCGAGGAATTTGCCAAGGGCTGGACCGACGACCGCAACCCGCGCGCGGCGCTGGGGGTTTAACCAGACCGAACCATGAAGGACATCTCCCCCCAATCACCGGAAGCCCGGCGCAAGCGGCTGGCCAGTATGGAAGCGGCGTTCGGCCATGACGTCGTCGTCAAGCTCAAGCCCCGCGCCCACGCGCTGGAAGTGCTCAAACGCGTCCTCATTGGGGTCTATAACGACGGCTTCATTCACGCCGGCAATCTCGCCTATCTCGCACTGCTGGCGATGTTCCCATTCTTCATCCTCGCCGCGGCCATGGCGCATCTCCTCGGCCGCACGGAGGATGGCGCGCTGACCGTGGCAACGTTCCTTGCCAAGCTGCCGCCGGGTGTGGCCGGGACTTTGCGCGGCCCGGTCCAGGAAGTGTTGACCGCGCGCACCGGGCCCTTGCTATGGTTCGGCGCGCTGGTTGGCCTGTGGACCGCGGCGAGCTTCATCGAGACCATCCGCGACATCTTGCGCCGCGCTTATGGCGTCAAATTCTGCGCGCCGTTCTGGGAATATCGCCTGGCGTCGATTGCCATCATCTTCGCTTCGGTGGTGATCCTGATGTTTGCCTTCGCGTTCACCGTGATGCTGAGCTCGCTGCAGCGCGCGATCGAACAATTGCTGCCGATTTCCGCCGAAGTCGGCAGTACGCTTGGCACCTTCCAGGCGGTGCCGGCGGCGATGATGTTCTTCACCTTCTACGTTCTGTTTTTCGCGTTGACGCCCGCCCGCTACCGCAAGCAGGGGTGCAGAAAATGGCCCGGCGCCTTGCTGATCACCACCTGGTGGCTGGTGACGGTCTGGCTGCTGCCCCAGGCGATCGGCCTGATCGGCGGCTACAGCTTGACCTATGGCAGCCTTGCCGGCGTGATGATTACCTTATTGTTCTTCTTCGTCATTGGATTGGGCGTCGTCACCGGGGCGGAATTGAACGCTGCCCTAGCGGAAAGCGGCGCGACGGCGCTAAAGGGTGAAATCTACAGCGGGCCGTTCAAGGACGAGCTCAAAGTCGAAGAACCGCAGCCCGGCGAGGATGTGGTTCCGGAACTGGTAACAGGGGAGCCACAGTTTTGACCAAGGCTGCGGGCGGACTGATGCAGGGCAAGCGCGGGCTGATCATGGGCCTGGCGAATGATCGATCGCTGGCCTGGGGCATTGCCAAAGCCTTGGGCGAACAGGGCGCTGAGCTGGCCTTCTCCTACCAAGGCGATTCGCTGGAGAAGCGAGTCCGCCCGCTGGCCGAGCAGCTCGGGTCCGACCTCCTCATCGATTGCGACGTCAGCAGCAACGGCGCCCTCGACAAGGCGTTCGCCGGCCTGCGCAAGAAATGGGACAAGCTCGATTTCCTGGTCCACGCGATCGGCTTTTCGGACAAGAATGAGCTGCGCGGCAAGTTCGTCGATACGACCCTCGACAATTTCCTGCTGACCATGAACATCTCGGTTTACAGCTTCGTCGCGGTCGCCCAGCGGGCGCGGGCGATGATGGACAGAGGCGGTTCGATGCTGACGCTGACTTATTACGGCGCCGAAAAAGTCATTCCGCATTACAATGTCATGGGGGTGGCCAAGGCGGCGCTCGAAACCAGTGTCAAATATCTCGCCATGGACCTCGGACCCGAAGGCATCCGGGTCAATGCCATTTCGGCCGGCCCAATCAAGACGCTGGCGGCCAGCGGCATTGGCGACTTCCGCTACATCATGAAGTGGAACGAATATAATTCGCCACTGCGCCGCAACGTTACGATCGAAGATGTCGGCGGCGCCGCGCTCTATCTGCTGTCCGACCTCGCCAGCGGCGTCACTGGCGAAATCCATCATGTTGATGCCGGCTATAATGTCGTGGGTATGAAGGCCGAGGACGCCCCCGACATCGCCACGGTCTAGCGTGGCCGACCCGGTTGGTCGCAAGGTCCGTTTGTACGGGCGCGTGCAGGGGGTTTTTCTTCGCCAGTGGACGGTCAACCAGGCCCGCGCGCTGGGCGTCGCCGGCTGGGTACACAATGCCCGCGACGGCTCGGTTGAAGCCCATCTCGCCGGCGACGAGGCAGCGGTCGCCCAGATGATCGAGCGAATGCGCCAAGGGCCGGCCGGCGCTCATGTCGAGGACTTCACCATCGAGGTCGTCGACCCCGAAGCGGTCGAAGGCTTCTCGGTCCGGCTCTAGCCCTCGAACGGGTCGCGGACGAGGATCGTGTCGTCGCGCTCTGGGCTGGTCGAAACCAAGGCCACCGGACAGCGGATCAGCTCCTCGATCCGGCGGATATAATCGATCGCCCGCGCCGGCAAGTCGGCCCAGCTGCGCGCCCCCCGGGTTGATCCGGGCCAGCCCGGAATCTCTTCATAGACCGGTTCGACCCGCGCCTGGTCAAAGGCGTGCGGCGGCAGATAGTCGTAATCCTCGCCGTCGATTCGATAGCTGGTACAGATCCGCACGCTGTCGAACTCGTCGAGCACGTCGAGTTTGGTGAGTGCAATGCCGGTAATGCCGGAAACCGCGACCGCTTGTCGCACCAGCACCGCGTCGAACCAACCGCAGCGCCGCCGGCGGCCGGTTACCGTGCCAAATTCGTGCCCACGCTCGCCCAAGCGCTGTCCGATTTCATCTTCGAGTTCGGTTGGAAAGGGCCCCGAACCCACCCGCGTCGTATAGGCCTTGGCGATGCCGAGCACGAAGCCGGCCCCCGACGGGCCGATGCCGCTACCCGCGCCAGTGGTCCCGGCGACCGTGTTTGACGAGGTGACGAATGGATAGGTGCCGTGGTCGACATCGAGCAGCACGCCCTGAGCGCCCTCGAACAGGATGCGCTTGTTGCCGCGTAGCGCGACGTCGAGGTCGCGCCACACCGGGCGGGCGAACGGTAGCACAAAATCGGCGATCGCGGCGAGGTCGCGGCGCAGTCGCTCACGGTCGACTGGGGGTTCGTTGAAACCCGCCCGCAGCGCGTCGTGGTGAGCGCACAGCCGATCGAGCTGCGGTTCGAGATCGTCGAGGTGGGCGAGATCGCACACCCGGATCGCGCGCCGCCCGACCTTGTCCTCATAGGCCGGACCGATGCCGCGCCGCGTCGTGCCGATCTTGCCGGCGCCCGACGCATCCTCGCGCAGTGCGTCGAGATCGCGGTGGATCGGCAGGATCAGCGGGCAGGTCTCGGCGATCATCAGCACGTCGGGCGTGATGGATATTCCCTGGCCGGCGACCCGCTCGACCTCGGCCTTTAGCGCCCACGGGTCGAGCACCACGCCGTTGCCAATCACCGACGGCGTGCCGCGGACGATGCCCGACGGGAGCAAGGACAATTTATAGGTCTGGTCGCCGACTACCAGCGTATGGCCGGCATTGTGGCCGCCCTGGAAGCGCACCACCATATCGGCGCGGCTGGCGAGCCAGTCGACGATTTTGCCCTTGCCTTCATCGCCCCACTGCGCGCCGATGACCGTAACGTTGCCCAAGTTGATTTCCTGTGTGCTGATCGGCCCCGCGCGCTCCTACGGGCCGGGCGGCAATGCGTCTAGGTCTTAGGGAGCGCCGTACCTTTCAGGCGCTCGCGCAATTCCGACAGTTCCCAATAATCGTTGCGGCTGAATGGCAGTAGCGGGGTCAGCGCCGTCAAGGTGCTGCGGCCAAGGTCGCGCTTCAGTTGGGCGAGGCGGGTGAAGCTGGCGCCGATGTCCGCCTCGACCCGGTCGGCATCCGCCGATTGCTGCAGCAAGGTCTCTTCCGAGGTCAGCACGAGGCGCGTCAGGACTTCCCAATATTCGCGAATGCGCTCACCGGTTTCGGCACCGGAGCGGGCGGCGAGGGCGGCAATGCGTTGGCCACCAGGATCGCCGGGAAACCGCCCCGCGCTTAGCGTATCGAGCATGGCGCGGTGGGCGTCGCGCTCGACCGTCAGCCATTGCTGGGCCTCGCCGGCGCCGAAGCGGAAGATGGCCA
This sequence comes from Sphingomonas sp., assembly GCF_031361285.1. Taxonomy (GTDB): domain Bacteria; phylum Pseudomonadota; class Alphaproteobacteria; order Sphingomonadales; family Sphingomonadaceae; genus Sphingomicrobium. The sequence continues at coordinate 58,614 of NZ_JANMCO010000123.1, read as the reverse complement.
TCAGCGCCAGCGGCGCGATGATCACGGTGCCCAACATGGCCAGCATCGGTTGGTTTGGGAACTGGTTGAATAATGTGTGGATGGCAATCGCAGCGAGGAGCCCGGGGACAAACCACAACGGGTTGAAGTCATATTCGCTGGCGGCGGCGCGCGTTTCGCGCTCGGAAAGTTCGTGGGCGATGGCGGCCATGATCGCCAGCGTCGTGCCGTGCATTACCGCGGTGCCCAAACCGCGCACCATCCATACCGCCGGTGGGAGGTCGGCAAAGCGCATCAGATAGAGAATGTTCTCGACGACCGAGAAACCGGCGCCGACGGCAAAGCCGGAAATAACGGCGTCAAGCTTGAAGCCGATGCGGTTGAACCGGAACAGGCTGATGATCACGATCGCCTTCAGCGCCTCCTCGATCCACGGCGCGACGAAGCGGCTGTAAAGGTTGAAGCCGATCGGCAAGGTATCGAGAAAGACGCCGCTCAGCGGGTAAGCGGCGGCGGCGGCAACACCGCCCATCAACAGTAGGCCAAGCGTTTCCCACCAGCTCATCAGCTTGAACACATCCAGCCAGATGAACACGGCGGTCAGCAACAGCACTGGTACCAGCGCGATTGACCAGTCGATGATGTCGGCAGTTCCCATCGCTTGCCTGACTACATGATTTTTAAGGAAGCGAGCAGTTCTGTCTTGCGATAGTCGCCATCGGCCCAGCCGCCGGCGGCGCCGATCGATAACACCATCGGCAAGCGCAGCGCGACATTGAAGTTGAAGTCGAGCTGGGCGCCCAAATTGACGTAGCGGTGCGACCGGCCGTCCGGTGACTGGGTCGCCAGCACGCCGGTGAACACCGCCGGCCGGACATAACTTAAGTAAAATGCCGGGGTGCCGATCTCGGCGAAGCGAATCGGGGGCAAGTTGATTTCACCGGTCACCTTGCCGAAACGGCGCGCGGCGATCTCGTCGATCGAAAACCCGGGGAAGCTCTCGACTTCGCGATATCGTTTCTCGGGGCGGTTATCGACGTAGTTGTTGCGGAACGAGCCGAAGTAGAAACTCGCCAACGGGTTCAGCCGATCGCCCCAGCCGAGCCCGCCATGGGCGTAAATCCACGCCGACATGTTGGCGACCGGCAGCGGGACGCCATAATCGACGCCGGCGCTGAGTTTGGGGAATAGCTCGCCTTGCGCCGCGTCGAGGTTGGCGATCGTTCGCCAGGCGATGCCTTTCTCATGATCGACGCCGCCCAATGACTTGCGGGTGTTGGTGTAGCGGGCGCCGGCCTCGAGCGAGAAGATGTTCTTGGGGCTGGCGACATTCTGCGCCCCGGGCAGGCGATCGAGCCCAAAATAGGCGGTGGCCGACCCGAACAAGTCGAGCTGGCGCGGCGGATCGTAGATCGTTGTCTTGTTGTAGGCAGCGCTCAATATGTCGCCGCGTCGGCTGCGCTCGACCGGTCCCAACAAGTCATAGAAATCGGCGGCGTTGTGGCGGTACCGAAGCTCCCAGTTGAGCGTCTTATAGTCGATTTCGGCGTGGAGCCGGTCCCGGGTCCGCATCTTGCCGAACGGCGACACGCTCAACGTTGCGCTCAGCTGGTGAAACTCCAGCGGGTCTTCGAAGTGGATGTAATAACCGGGTGACAGCTGCTTCTGGTAACCTTGCAGCATCGGGTAAGCCGCGGCGAGCTTCATCCGCTCCGTCGGACGATATTTGCCGCGCTCGGTAATCAATTGGTCGAGGGGGATCTTGGCCGGTGAGCCAACCCCCCATTGCTTGAGCTCGGGATGGGCGGCGATGACCTTCGTGCCGAGAAATTCCACGGTGCCCAGATCCTGTTGGACTTTCGGCTGGATGCGCACCGGCCGCAGCCCTTGCCCGGAATAATCGTAGACGATCAGCGAGCCGTCGGCCTGCGGCGTCGGCCGGAAGAAGCCGGTCGAAGCATTGCTGACGACGTCATATTTCTGGGTCGCAATGTCGAAGCGAAAGACGTTTGACACGCCGGTATAATAAGCGGTGCCGACTAGCGCCTTGCCGTCAGGAGTGAAGACGAATCCTTCGGGCGTCGCTGGCGGCAGGTCGAGCCGCGCGACCTGCTCTGTGCCGGCTCCCGACTGCAGCGCGTCGGTGTTCCAAACCCGCATCGACTGGGTGCCGTTGATTTCGCCGAACGAGGCCGAGATGAGCTTGCCGTCGGGCGAAATGTCGAGGTCGAACGGCACTTCGCCATATTTGAACGTGTGCATCTGGTTGAAGCCCGCATAGGGCTGCGGAATGCGAACGATCGTGGCGAAGCCGTTCTGGTGACGGATGCCCCAGATCGACTTGTCGGCGGGGTTGACCACCATGTCGCCGATCCGTGCGTCGCGAAGCAGCATGCGCTTCTTGCCGGTATCGACATTGACCGCGATGAGGTCGCGGAAGGCGTAATTATCTTCGGTATAATAGACCGTCCGGGAACTCTCGTCGAAGGCGAGACTGGTCACCTTGTAGAGCATCATGCCCTTGATTTCTTGCAGCTTGCGCAGATGGCCGGTGGCCAGGTCGAGCATGCCGACGAAGCCGATCGTGCCGGGATAGCGAAAGGCGGCGACCAGACTGTTGGTCTTGCTGTCGACGTAGCCGCGCGAAATCGAGCCCAGCCCCTGCCGGCTGAGCGGCACCGTTTCGGTCAGCGGATATTGCGACAGCTTGGCGAGGTTCGCCTTCTGAAAATCCTTCTCGAAGGCAATCCAATCGTTCCACACCGTATTGAGCGGCTTGCCGAACACGCGGCGGAACTGGCTGGCGTAGAACCCCGCGCTGCCGTCGCCGCGCCGCAGCCAGTCGACCGTTCGCTCGGGCCCGTAAGTAAGCGCGAGAAAAGAGAAGAAGCGGGTGCCATAGAGATAGTCGTTGACCCCGACCTGGAAGTCGATCGCGGTGCCTTCGGATTCGAGCCCCAGCGGCGAATAGAATTTGTCGCCGTCGCGGACCTTGGCCCGGAACACCATATCATCATAGGCGCCCTGGCCGCGCCCCAGGCCGCCCGCCATCCACGTCTCGAAGAACACGGCGCTGCCTTCCAAATACCAGCGCGGCACATTGGTTCGCGGTGTCGCCAGGTAACTGTACAGGATCGATTCCGGATGCTCCTGGATCGGCGGCGGCTTGCCTTGCAGGAAATTGCGCCAACCCGCGTCGTGCCGGTTCCACACGTCCATGGTCGCCACATGGGCAATTTCATGGTTGGTCATGGTGAAGAATCGTTCGCCCGGAGTGAACGTCTCCATCGACACCGACAGCGGCGCGACGTCGAGCAGAATGGCGTTATTCGGCACCGATCGCGCGCCCGCATTGCCATAGTCGCCAAAGTCCTTGAGCAGCAGCGTGGTCCGCTCCCACGGCGTCCAGTTGAACTTCTTCATGTGGAAGGCGAGCGCGTTTTCAAAACTGCGGGCGATGTACGGCGTCAGATAGGTTTGCACCGGGTCGAAATAGAGCAAGGAGAGGTTCTTCGTCTCCAACGTGGTCAGGTCGATGCCCGAAGCATCGGGCGGGACGTGCTTGGGTCCTTCGTCGGCCGGTGCCGGCGCGGGCTCACCGGGCGACTGGGGTTGTGGGGCATCCTTGGTCGACGCGGTTTCGGGCGTGGCGGTCGGCTCGACAACGGTCGTCGTATCCGGCGGGGGCGGCGGCGGGTCGGTCTGCTCTTGCGCCAGCGCGGCCGTTGCCGTGCTCCACAACAGCACGGCCATTACGCCGGATGCGGCCGTACCTGGCCGCCGCCATTTAGCCGTCATGCACCCCCCAGGCGGCCCGCCGGCCAATCACGTCAGTTCGCTTGGATCGCCTTCGCGAAACCGTCGGTCCGCATGGCCGCGGCGAACGACGGATTGGACGCTAGCGCCATGAACGACGCATTTTGGCCAAGCTTGGCAAACGCTGCCGAGTTGCGGGAGAAGGCCGCCATCGCGCTCGGGTTCTGGGCCAAGGCCGCGAACGCCGCCGGATTGGCGGACATGGCGGCGAACGCCGCCGGGTTGGCGTTCATCGACGCGGCCATTTGCGCATTCATTTTGCCTTGCGAGCTCAGGGCCGACGCCGCGGCGGCAGAGTTGAACGACTGGGCCGCCATGGCCGCTTTCGACAGGGCAGCGGAATTCTGGGCGAGAGAAGCAAAGGCAGCTTGATTTTGCGCCATCGCCGCAACCGCCTTGAAGTTGCTTTGCATCGCCGCGCTATTGGCCGTCAGCGCCTGGAACGCGGCGGCGTTCTGGGACAGCGACGCGAAGGCAGCGGAATTGAGCGATGCCATCGCTTTTGCGTCATTGGCGAGCGCATTGAACGCCTTGGCATTGCCCGCCATCGCCGGATTGGACCCGCTCAGAGCCGCAGCCTTGAAGGCCGCGAGATTGCTTCCATAAGCACTGAACGCGCTTGGATTCCCGGCCATTGCCGCGAACGCCGCGGGATGACTGGACAGCGCCGCGAACGCCACCGGATTGCCTGCCATCGCTGCGAACGCCGCAGGGTTCTGGGCCAGATTCGCATAGGCTTTGGAGTTGACGGCCAGCGCTTGCACCGCGGCGGCATTCATCATCTTGGCGCTGCCCAACTGGGCATTGAGGTTCGCCGCCGCGCCTATAGCGCTGGCGAGGGACGCCGGGTTTTTCGCCAGGGACGCAAAAGCAGCCTGATTCTGCGCCATCGAGGCGATGGCTTTGGCATTGCCTTGCATCGCCGCGCTGTTGGCGGTGAGTGCCTGGAAAGCCTTGGCGTTTTGGGTCAGTGCCGCGAACGCTGCGAGATTGAGCGCCGCCATCGCTTTGGCATCATTGGCGAGCGCATTAAACGCTTTGGCATTGCCGGCCATCGCCGCATTCGATCCGTTCAGAGCCGCAGCTTTGAAGGCCGCGAGATTGCTCCCGTAGGCGCTAAACGCAGCCGGGTTGCCGGCCATCGCCGCGAACGCCGCCGGATGATTGGACAGCGCCGCGAACGCCGCCGGATTGGCCGCCATCGCGGAGAAAGCCGCCGGATTCTGGCCAAGGTTAGCGAACGACTTGGCGTTGAAGGCCATCACGCCGAGCGCCGCCGCTTGCGAAGCGCTAGCCTGCGAAGCGGCCGAAACCGCCGAAGCGGCTTGCAGGGTCGCGGTGAACGCCGCCGGATTCTTGGCCAGTTGGGCGAAAGCCGCCGGATTGGCGGCCATTGCCGCCATCGCCGCCGGGTTCTGAGCCAAGGCGGCAAAGCCCGGGTCGCGCGCGAGGACGCGGAAATTGGCGTCCTTGGTCATGACCTCGAAGGCGTCGGTTTGCATCAGCAGAGGAACCCCGGTGTCGCCCAGGGTTACGTCGCCCTCGCCAACCTGGCTGGAAACATAGCGACTCGCCGGCGTGATCGTGCCCGATGTCGGACCGAGCGGCGGATAGACGCGCCCCAAGCCATAAGCACCAACCGCAACCAGCGCGACCGCTGCAACGGAGATCATATATTTGTTGTTGTTGGAAACGTTGGTGGCCACGGTGCATATCCCCCTGCAAAAAGCCCAATGGGAAATGGTGAACGCGAAGTTAACTGGAGTCAATCAAACATTGGAATTTGTTCGCTCAAATCCGGCGTAAAACGGACCCGGGCGGCGCGTAATCGAGGATATTAAAAACTTAACGGAACGACGTCGCGGACCCCTGGCAAGCGACACAATGCTTTGGTCAATTCGGGCGTGATCGGGTCGTCGACCGAGACCAAAGCGACCGCTTCGCCACCGGTTTCCCGGCGGCCGAGGTTAAAGGTGGCGATGTTGACTTTGGCTTCGCCCAGCGCGGTGCCCAGGGCGCCGATGAAGCCGGGCTCGTCGGTGTTGACGATGTAGATCATCTGGCCGGTGAGTTCGGCTTCGACCGGCACGCCGAAGATATCGACCAGCCGCGGCGCACGGTTGCCGAATAATGTACCGGCGACCCGCCGCTTGCCCTCGCTGGTGCCAACGGTGACCGCGAGCAAGGTGTGATAATCGCCCTCACGGTCGTGGCGGATCTCGCGCACATCCAATCCACGTTCGCGGGCCAGGAAAGGCGCGTTGACCATGTTCACGGTGTCCGAATAAGTGCCCATCAGCCCGGCCAGTACGGCGCCGGTGATCGGCTTAATGTTCAATTCGGCGGCGGCGCCCTCAACCTCCACGTCGATCGAGCGGACCCCGGTGCCGACGATCTGCCCGACCAACCGCCCAAGCTTTTCCGCCAATGCCATATATGGCTTCAGGCGCGGTGCTTCCGCGGCCGACAAGGACGGCATGTTGACCGCATTGGTAATCCCGCCAAGCAGTAGATAGTCGCTCATTTGTTCGGCGATCTGGATCGCGACATTGACCTGCGCTTCGCTGGTCGAGGCGCCGAGATGCGGCGTCGAGATAAATCCCGGTGTGCCGAACAACGGCGAATCCTTGGCCGGCTCGGATTCGAACACGTCGAGCGCGGCCCCGGCGATATGGCCGGAATCGAGGCCATCCTTAAGCGCCGCTTCATCGATCAGTCCGCCACGAGCACAATTGATGATGCGCACGCCTGCTTTGGTCTTGGCCAGCGCCTCGCGGCCGAGGATGCCGCGCGTTTGATCGGTCAGCGGCGTGTGGAGCGTGATAAAATCGGCCCGGCGGAGCAGTTCGTCGAGTTCGACTTTCTCGATGCCGAGCTCAACCGCGCGCTCCGGGGTGAGGAACGGGTCGAACGCCGCAACCTTCATTTTGAGGCCGAGCGCCCGCGCGGCGACGATCGAGCCGATGTTGCCGGCCCCGATCAGACCCAGCGTCTTGCCGGTGACTTCGACCCCCATGAAACGGTTTTTCTCCCACTTGCCGGCCTGGGTCGACGCATCGGCCTCGGGCAATTGGCGGGCCAGCGCGAACATCAGCGCGATGGCGTGCTCGGCGGTGGTAATCGAATTGCCGAACGGCGTGTTCATTACCACCACGCCCCGCGCGGTGGCGGCGGCAATATCGACATTGTCGACCCCGATACCGGCCCGGCCAACGACTTTCAGGCGTGACGTCCCCCCCAGCAAGGCCTTGGTGACCTTGGTGGAGGAACGCAGGGCAAGACCGTCGTAGTCGCCGATGATCGCCGCCAGTTCCTCGGGCGTCTGGCCGGAGATTTCGTCGACGTGGATACCGCGCTCGCGGAAAATTGCCGCGGCCTTGGGGTCCATCTGATCGGAGATAAGGACGCGTACCTGATCGCTCATTGTGTTTGCTCCCAAGCCCAGTCGAGCCAGGGCCCCAAAGCTTCAATGTCGGTGGTGTCGACGGTCGCGCCGCACCAGATGCGGAGGCCCGGCGGCGCGTCGCGATAAGCGCCAATGTCGAACGCCGCTTGCTCGGCTTCGAGCAACTTGACGATCGCTTTCTGCCGCGCGGCGTTCGCTTGCCCGTCGGCACGGTCAGCGAACTGGAGGCATACCGAGGTGTTGGATCGGATGGCCGGATCCTGCGCGAGATGCTCGATCCAGTCGGCTTGCTGCACCCAGAGATCGAGCGCCGCGGCGTTGGCGTCGGCGCGCGCGATTAGCGCTTGTAAGCCGCCGGTCTGCTCGGCCCAGCCGAGCGCGAACAGCCAGTCTTCGACCGCCAGCATCGAGGGCGTGTTGATCGTCTCGCCCTTGAAAATACCGTCGATCAGTGAGCCGCTTTTGGTCAGCCGGAAGATTTTAGGCAGCGGCCGGGGGGCCGCCTGGCTCTCGAGCCGCTCGACCGCGCTCGGCGACAGGACGATCATGCCGTGGCCGCCTTCGCCGCCCAGTGCTTTTTGCCAACTGAAGGTGCCGACATCGATCTTCGCCCAGTCGACGTCTTGCGCAAAGGCCGCCGACGTTGCGTCGCAGATGGCAAGCCCGGTGCGGTCAGCGGCGATCCAGTCGGCGTCGGGCAAGCGCACCCCGCTGGTGGTGCCGTTCCAGGTGAAGACGATGTCGTTGGCGGGATCGATCCCGGCCAGGTCCGCGATCTCGCCATAGTCCGCGGTCCGCACTTCGGCGTCGAGTTTGAGCTGCTTGATGACGTCGGTAACCCAGCCGGCGCCGAAGCTTTCCCAGCTGAGCATGGTCACGGCGCGCGGGCCGAGCAGCGACCACAACGCCAACTCCATCGCCCCGGTATCGGAGGCGGGGACGATCCCCAGCCGGTAGTCGGCCGGAAGCTTCAGCAGAGCATGCGTGCGGTCGATCGCGTCTTGCAACCGTGCCTTGCACAGCGCCGAGCGGTGCGATCGGCCGAGCGAGCGCGTGTCGAGCCGGTCCGCCGACCAGCCGGGCGGCTTGGCGCAGGGACCCGAAGAAAAGAAAGGACGCGCCGGAAGCGCGGCAGGACGATCAATCAAAACACTCTCCTCACAGAGAGCTCGCGCCGCGTTGGGACGGCGTGGCCCGCCGACAGCCCTACGGCAGAACCACCAAATGACAAGCTCGAAGGAGCGTGAAAGATTCGCTCCGCCCGACGCCGATGCGAATTCGCGGCCCAATTGCACTTCGTTCCGGCGCCAATACATCGGTTCACCGCAGGGAGCGGACGGTTCATCCCGACAAGCGGAACATATGGTTGATATCGTTAACCCGGGCGGGCCAGGTTCAACTTCGCCAGCACGGGTGGGCAAATCGGTGCGATGGCAGTGGGGCTGGGGAGCTCCTCTAATCGGTGGACTTACGAACGCGTTTTTTGCGCGCTCGCTATGGATTTGGAGCGAAGACACGATGGCGCAAACACTGGCCGCAACGCCCGCACTCTCCTTCTTCCGGGATCGCGACCTGTTCATCCACGACGGTACCAAGCTGCGCCGTTTCCGCCTGTCCGCGCCCGTCCAGGCCTTTTTCTTTGTCATCATGATGACGTTGGTTGCGTGGTCCGGCTACGCTGCCGCGCGCATGATCGTGTCGGGCCCGCAGACGCTCTCATTGAGCGACGCGACCGAAGCTCGTGCCCAGAAGATCGAGCAACGCCAGGCGCTGATCGAAGCGATCATCACCGGCAAAAATGTCGACGACGCGGCAATCGCCGCCGCTACCGCCGGTGGTCGTGCCTCGGGCGTTGGTCCGCTCGCCCGTGTCGAGGACGCGCAAATGGCGCAGGCGGCGTTGATCGCCCGGGCGCTCGACGTTCGCTATCAGACCACCGCTGCCGAACTCAAAAAGCTCGGCCTGACGCCGTCGCGCGTCGCCGCGGTTGGTGGCCCGTTCGAAGCGGTTGGCCGGGCTGACCCGACCTTCAAGCAATTATTCTCCAGCTGGAAGAAGCTCGAGACCCTGCAGGACGGAGCGATTGCGATTCCGTCCGACAAGCCGGTGCAGACCGCCGCTTTCACCAGCGGCTTTGGCGTTCGTTCGGATCCGTTTCATGCTGGCGCGGCGATGCATCCTGGCATCGATTTGGCCGGCCCCATGGGGACTCCGGTGTACGCGACAGCCGATGGCACGGTGATGCGCGCCGGCTGGAATTCGGGTGGTTACGGCAATCTGGTTGAACTCGACCACGGTCGCGGCATCGCCACGCGCTACGGCCACATGTCGGCCATTCTCGTGAACCCCGGCGACCACATCACTCGCGGTCAGCAAATTGGCCGGATGGGCTCGACCGGCCGTTCGACCGGCTGCCACCTTCATTATGAAGTGCGGATCGACGGTCGCCCGGTCAATCCGGTGCCGTTTATGAAGGCGACCGACTATCTGGTCGCAATGCAACGCAAGGCCAACGCCGCGCCGATGGAGCAGATCGCGCTGGGTGGCCCAACCGGCGGCGCGCGCCGCTAAGGTTGCCGCCAGGGCGCCTCATCCCTATCTCGTTCGCATGGACGAGCCGCAAATCATCCTGACCCAGAACGCCGCGACACGGGTTGCGGCCATCGCTGCGCGCCAGTCGAAGCCGGCCATTCTCCGCCTCGCGGTCGACGGTGGCGGATGCGCCGGCTTTACCTACAAATTCGAGCTCGCCGACGCGGCGGAAGCCGATGACACGATCGCGGAAACCGGCGGTGTCACGCTGGTCGTCGATCCGATCAGCCTCGACCTGGTGCGCGGCTCAGCCGTCGATTACGTCGAAGACCTTGGCGGCGCGGCCTTCAAGGTGACCAACCCCAACGCGGCCTCGGGCTGCGGCTGCGGCTCGAGCTTTTCCGTCTGAAGTGAGGCACGCGACTTACAACGTGAATGGCATCCGGGCGCGGCTGCCGCGGCTGCTCGAATGGCTTGAGCGCGAAAAGCCCGACATCGTCTGCCTCCAGGAACTGAAATGCGCCGATGAATCGCTGCCGATCGCCGATATTGAGGCGGCCGGTTACGGCGCCGTGTGGCACGGCCAAAAAGGCTTCAACGGCGTCGCCATTCTTGCTCGCGGTGACGCGCCCAAGTTACGCCGCGTCGGGCTACCCGGCGACCCCGACGACAGCCACAGCCGCTACATTGAGGCCGAGGTCGGGGACTATGTCGTCGCTTCGCTCTATTTGCCCAACGGCAACCCCGTCGGGACCGAGAAATTCGACTATAAATTGAAGTGGATGGAGCGGCTCGGCAGCCATGCACGCGTGCTCTTGGCCGAAGAGCGGCCGACGGTGCTCGCCGGTGACTGGAACGTCGTGCCGGAGGACCGCGACGTCTTCTCGGCCAAGGCGACGCGGCACGATGCCCTACTGCAGCCCGAGACCCGCGCGGCTTATCGCACTATTGTCCACCAGGGCTGGACCGACGCGCTCCGGGCGCTGCACCCCGGCGAAGACAAGCTCTACACCTTCTGGGATTATACGGCGGGCTGCTGGCAGCGCGATGCCGGCTTTCGCATTGACCATCTGCTGTGCTCGCCCGAGGCCGCCGACCGCTTGCGCGGCGCCGGCGTCGACAAATGGGCGCGGGACCAGGAGAAAGCCAGCGACCACGCCCCAGCCTGGGTCGAGTTGGTCTAAGCCAAAGCCTTTTCGTAAATCCGGTAGCGGTGGTTGACTTTGGCGCCCGGCAATTGGGCGATCGACAGCATCCCCTTATTGTCTTCGAGGATCCAGCCGAACTCGCCGATCTTGATGCCGAATTTGCCGACACAATCGCGGCGCGTGAACTCGATCAGCATGAACGCCAATTGGCTGGCCATGCGCGTCCCGTGCAGCTTCTTCGCCACGCCCATCAGCGGCACCCGCGCCCGGCGCGTCCTCGGATTGCGGAGCCGCCACAGCAGTTTCGCCCAGCCGAACGGGAACAAACTGCCGTTCAAATCGGCGATCATTTCGTTGATGTCGGGCAAAGTGATCATGAACGCTACCGGCTCGCCATGATATTCCGCGATCCGAACCAAATCCGCGTAGATAATCGGTTTCAATTTCTTGCCGGCGTAGGCGATCTCGGCCTCGGTCAGCGGGACATAGCCCCAATTGGCCGACCAAGCGTCGTTTAGCAGATTGAGGATCAGCCGCGCTTCATCGTTGAACTGCGACTTGTCGACCTTGCGAATGACTATGCTGGGATTGCGCTCGCCCATGGCGATCAGGCGGTCGATCATCGGGTCGTCCCAATGTTCGATGTTGACCTCATAGGTCAGCAAATCCTTGGCCTTGATATAGCCGGCAGCATTGATCCAGCCTTGGTACGCGGGCTTATGATGACCCATCATCACCGTTGGGGGCTGCGTAAAGCCTTCGATTTCGAGCCCCGGTTCGTCCCAGATCGACAGGCTGATCGGCCCCAGCGCGCGGGTCATGCCCTGACCACGCAGCCATTTTTCTGCCGCTGCAATCAGCGCCGCCGCGGTTTCCCCATCGAGCGCTTCGAACATGCCCCATTGGCCGGTGCCCTGACCCATATGCGTCTGGACCAGATCGTCGACCTGCGCGCTGATCCGCCCGACGACGCGCCCATCGCGCTCGGCCAGCCATAATTCGGCCCGCGCATGTTGGAACCACGGGTTTTTCTTGGGATCGAGCAGGCCGTGGACTTCGTCCTTTAACGGCGGCACCCACGCCGGGTCGTCCTGATAGACCTCCCAGGCGAAATCGACGAAGCGATTGCGATCGGCTTTGGAAGCGACAGGGCGAACGGTTGGCGGGGGACTCGGCATGCCTTCGGCTAGCGCGTCATGCCCTCCAGCGCCAGCCATGCGATCCCCTGGTTCATTGCAAGGCCATGATGGCGCCATTATCTCGGTCCAGCTTTCACGGGCACTTATGCGCGACATGGCAATCCTTGAACGAGCCGCCAGCGGCACTTCCGACGCGATCGGACAGCCCAGCCGTGCGCCGGTGGCGGACGACAAGGCGATGTTGCGCACCGCCGCCGACTTGACCCGCGATCTCAACGTCCCGCGCGCGACCATCTATTGGGCCGACATGATTGGTTCGGCGCTCTTCGGCTACGTCGCGCTGTTCACAGCGATGCTCGCACCGTCATCGCTGGTCGCAATTCTGGCCGGCGTCATTGCCGTTCTCGCCCTCTACCGCGCGGGCAGTTTCATTCACGAACTGACCCACATCAAGCAGGGCGCGATCCGTGGCTTCCGGCTGGTGTGGAACCTCCTCGTCGGCGTGCCGCTGCTGGTCCCCTCGTTCATGTATGAAGGGGTCCACAATCAGCACCACGCCAAGACCTATTATGGCACCGCCAACGACCCCGAATATCTGCCGCTGGCCCTGATGAAGCCGTCCACCCTGCCGATATTCCTGGTCGCATCGCTGCTGGCGCCGGTCGCCTTGCTGGTGCGGTTTGCGGTGCTGGCGCCGCTGTCGCTGCTTTTTCCCCGGCTTCGGGCGCTCGTCGTCGCGCGTTATTCGGGGCTGCAAATCAATCCGGCGTTCCGCCGCAGCCCGGCCGAAGGGGAGCTTGCCCGCCAATGGCGCTGGCAGGAAACCGCCACTAGCGTCTGGGCAATGGCGTTGCTGGCGATGGTTACGACTGGCGTCATTCCGCTGCGCGTTTTCGCCATTTTCATCGGCGTTGCATCGGGCGTGATGTTCCTCAATCAAGTGCGGACCCTGGTCGCGCATCTGTGGGAGAATGACGGCGAGCCGATGACCGTCACCGCCCAATATCTCGACAGCGTCAACGTGCCGCCGCCGGCGACTTTGCCGGCTCTATGGGCGCCGGTGGGCCTGCGCTATCACGGGCTGCATCATTTGCTTCCCGGGCTGCCGTATCACGCGCTCGGCGAGGCTCACCGCCGCATCTGCGCCAAGCTCGACCCCGCCTCGATCTACCACCATTCGAGCCACCGCGGCCTGACGCCGCTGATGGTGCGGCTGGCCAGGAGCAGTTGGGGCCGCTGAGTTCTATTCTTCCGAGCGGACCAGGACGGTTTCGCCGATCAACAGGAACAGGATGAACGGTGCCCAGGCGGCGAGGAGCGGCGGATAGGCGCCGACATTACCCATCGCCAGGCTGAAATTGTCGGCGACGAAATAGGCAAAGCCGAGAGCCATGCCAACAGTCGCCCGCAGCAGCACCTGGCCCGACCGGGCGAGGCCGAACGCGGCGACCGCCGCCAGCAATGGCATCAGCAGCGTCGACAGCGGCCCAGAAATCTTGTGCCACATTCCGGCGCGGGCTTCGTCGGCCTGCCGGCCTGCCCGTTCCAGCTGTCCGATTCTGTCCCGCAGGGTGAAGAAATCGAGCTGTTCGGGATCGACCTTGGCAAGCGTCAGGCGGTCCGGCTCCACCCCTTGCAGCGCGAACATTTGCCGCTTGCGGACCATCAGGTTCATGGTCGTGTCATAGATCCGCACATTTTCGAGCAGCCAGGCATTGCCCGCCGGCCGGGCGCGCTCGGCGTCGATCACTTGGCGCAAGGTGCCGCCCTCGCGATCATAAAGGGTGAGTCCAGTAGCCCGCAGCTGATTGCCCTGTCCGACCACGTGTCGGGCTCGCACCAGGTCGTCGCCGGCCAGCACCCAGACGTTGGACAACAGGTCGCTGGCTGGCGGAATCGGCCGATAGTCATTGTCGCTCCAGGCGGTGACCGTCCGCGCCGCTTTGACCACCACCGTTTCGTTGAAGGCAAAAGCGACGGCAGCAATGCCAAGGCTGGCAACGATCAGTGGGGCGAGGATTTGGTGCGCCGACATGCCCGCGGCCTTCATCGCGACGACCTCGCTGTGCTGGTTGAGGCTGGCAAAGGCGATCAACGTGCCGAGCAATACCGAAAAGGGCATGAACCGCGACACGAGCAGCGGGATGCGCAGCGCAACATATTGCCACAATTGGGCATCGCCATTGCCCGGGACGGCCAGAATCTTGCCCGATTCGCCGAGCAGGTCAAGGGTCATCAGGATAAGGACCAGCGATACCAGCACCGCCAGGCTGCGGGTCAGGAACAGCTTGACGGTGTAGAAGGCGATCCGCTTCGACGGGAAAAAGCGCAGGTTGATCATGCTCGCTGCGCCTGGGGCAACAGCGATCGCACGGCACCACCGATCTTGGCGAACGCGCGCTCAAGCGCGCCGATCGGCTGGCCGCCCGGTTTGTGCGCGAGCACATGATACATCCACCAGATCATGCTGGAGATCAGGATCAGCGGCACCCACAAGGCGATAATCGGTTCGATCCGCCCCTGGGCGCCGGCCTGCTCCGCATATTGGTTGACCTTGTGATAAGCGACCAGGATCACGATGCCGACGAAGATCCCGAGCGACGAGGAGCTTCGCTTGGGCGGCACGGCGAGGGCCACCGCCAGCAACGGCAGCATCATCATCATGACGACCTCGACCAAGCGGAAATGGAGATTGGCTTCGGCGGCGAGGCGATCCTTGCCGCCGGTACCGCCGCCGTAAACTTCGCGGACCAGCTCGTTGAGCGTCAGTTCTTCATGCGCGTGCCCGCGGCTTCGAAAACGGTCGACCGCCGGCAGGTTGATCGGCAAATCATAGCTGTTGAACGATAATGTTCGCGGCGCCGCAAATTTGGGCGATTGCTGGATCAGGCGTCCCTTGCCGAGCCGGAACAGGATGGTGTCGGGGTCATCGGTCGACAGGAACCGCCCCGTATCGGCGGTCGCCGCCACCGAAGTCCCCGAACGGTCGTCGACCTGGACAAAAATGCCCCCCAACTTGGTGCCTTTGTCCTCGCTGCTGTCGATCCGCAGTGTCAGCCGTTTGCCGAGGCGATTGAATTCCCCGACCTTGATTGATGCGCCGAGCGCCCCGGACCGCAAGTCGAACCGCAGGCCTTCATAGCGATAGCGCGAATAGGGCTCGATGTAGCCGACGATGGCAAGATTGAGCAGCATGAGCGCGGTAGCGTAAACATAGGGGACGCGGAGGAGCCGCCCGAAGCCAATGCCGATGCCGCGCAATGCATCGAGTTCGGACGACAAAGCGAGCTTGCGAAAAGCCAGCAAGATGCCGAGCATCAGCCCGATCGGGATGCCGAGCGAAAAATATTCGGGCAGCAAATTGGCCAGCATGCGCCAGACGACGCTGACTGGACCCCCGGCGGTGACGACGAAATCGAACAACCGCAGCATCTTGTCGAGCACCAGCAACATCGCAGCGAGAATCAGCGTGCCGAGCAGCGGAACTGCGATGGTCCGCGCCAGATAGCGGTCGATTAAAGACACGCGGCCCAAGTTTTGGTCGTCCCAACACCATGATTTGGCCGCAAAGCGAGCCGAGATTGCAATACGGGCGGCTCTACCCTTCCCGGCGAAGCCGCACCGTCACAGTGGGCGTAGAACAAACGTTTGGTAAAAGCATGTCGAAATCGTTTCTGCCGATTGGTCCCTGGCTTGACGTCGCGCCTGCGTCCGCGCCGGCGGCGATGGTCTTGCTGCAAACCGGCCGCGGCGGTCCGATTGGTTCAGTGAACGGCTGATGGCGCGCACCCGGATCGCCTTGCTGTCAAATCCGAAGTCGACCGGGAATCTGGCGCAGCTGCCGCGGATCCGCGCCTTTTGCGCCGAGCATCCGGACATCTTCCATTACGAGGTGGAGAAGGCCGACCAGGTTGGCTCCGCGCTCGAAACGATTGCCCGGGTGCGCCCCAAGATGCTGATCATCAACGGCGGCGACGGCACCGTCCAGGCGGCGCTGACCGAGCTCTACAACGGCGGCCATTTCGGGACGGAGCCGCCGCCGGTCGCCGTGCTGCCCAGCGGCAAGACCAACCTCATCGCGCTCGACCTCGGCTCGCAGGGCGACCCCATTATTGCGCTCGAGAAATTGATGGAGATCGCGCAGGCCGATCTCAGCCCGCACATCGTGGCGCGCGAGCTGATCGCGCTGCGTTGCGGGGCGGGCGAGCAGATGCCGGTGATCGGCATGTTCCTCGGCGGCGCCGGCCTCGCCGACACCATGCTCTACTGCCGCGAAAAGATTTATCCGCTTGGGCTTCCGAACGGGGTTAGCCACGCAATCACCGCTCTGGCGATGCTCGCGCAATTGCTGCTCCGGCTCAAGGCAAGCTTCCTGCCGCCCAACCCAAGCCTGGTCGCGGTGTCCTGGCGCAATAGCCAAAGTCTTTCGGGGCGGTTTTCGCTGCTGGCGGTAACGACGCTCGACAAAGTCCTAATGTCCGGTGAGCTTGCTGGTCGCAAGAGGGGCGCGTTGAAGCTGCTGGCGATCGAAGAGCGACCGGCGTCGATGCTGCGGGCCTTCTTCGCGACCTTGGCCGGCAAGCTCGGCCATTCGAAAATGCGCGGCGTCCATTTCGAACAAAGCGACGAGATCAGCATCGAGGGCGAAAGCTCGAAGGTGATCCTCGATGGCGAGACCTTCCGGGCGGAAATCGGCCGCCCGATCTTCCTCAAGCTGGCAAATCCCTTATCGTTCGTCCGTATTGCCGCCTGAGCGCTAAGACGACGGCCAATGGACGACCTTGAACAGCTGGTTGCGGCGGAACTTGCGACGCCCGTCGATTCCCGGGTGTCGACGCTGGCTGCCGCCATCGCCGCCAAGCACGGTAGCGCTTCGCGGGCAGTGCTATTTTACGGCTCATGCTTGCGCGAAATGCAGCTCGACGGGCTGATGCTCGATTTTTACCTGATCGTGTCCGACTACCGCGCCGCCTACGACCGCCGCTGGCTCAGCGTCGCCAACCGTTGGATTCCACCCAACGTCTTTTATTTCGAAACAACCGGCCTGACCGCGAAATATGCCGTGCTCAGCGAAGCGGATTTCCACCGGCTCAACGGGCCGGAGACGCGCAGCGTTTCGGTGTGGGCGCGGTTCGCGCAACCGTCGCGGCTGGTGTGGTCGGCCAATGAGCGTGCGCAACAAATGGCGATCGACGCGATTGCCCGCGCCGCACCGACGCTGCTGGCCGCAGCGGGCCGCGTCGATGGCGAAGCGCCGCTCGATTGGTGGCGTCGGGCCTTTGCCTTGACCTATTCGGCGGAGCTGCGCGCCGAGCGGACCGGGCGGGCCGGATCGGTCGTCGATGCCGACCCCAAGCGCTACCAGCGCTTTTCGCGTCCAGCGATAGCGGCAGTGTCCGCTGGCGCTGGCAGTGGGAGCTGGGCGCGACGGCGGCTGGAGGGAAAAGCGCTGTCGGTAGTTCGCCTGGCCAAGGCCAGCGCGACCTTCGCCGGCGGCGTTGATTACATCGCCTGGAAGATCAACCGCCACGCCGGCACGCAGATCGTGATCAAGCCGTGGCAGCGGCGCTGGCCCTTGCTGGCCGCGATCAGCCTCTTACCGCGCCTCCTGAAGTCCGGAGCGGTGCGCTAGTCGGCCGCGACAGCGCCGACGAGATGGCATTGGCCAGCGCGCCGACGGTGAACGGTTTGCGCAACAACTCATAGCCGACAAGGTGGTCGGTCTCGCCGTCGCCGACATAGCCCGTGACGAACAACACCGCGAAATCGTCGTGGGTGGCTTTCAAATGCCGAATTAACTCGGGGCCGGTCATTTCTGGCATAATGACATCGCTGACCACCAGGTCGAATTGCTGCTCCTCGAACAGCTTGATGGCTTCGGCGCCGCTCGCACAGGCGATCGGCTCATAGTTCAGATCCTCGAGGGCATCGACGGTCGCCGAGCGGACGCGCGGATCGTCCTCGACCAGCAAGATCCGCGCGCCCGGGACGTGCGCTTCGTCCTCGGTCCGCTGGACCGTGGGGTGCAGCCGGACCGGCGCGGTGGCGGACTCGCTGCGCGGTAAATAGATGGAAACCGTAGTGCCCCTCTCGAGCTGGCTTTCAATCCCGACTTCGCCGCCCGACTGGTGGGCGAAACCAAAGATCTGGCTCAGGCCCAGCCCGGTGCCCTTGCCGACCGGCTTGGTGGTGAAGAATGGCTCGAACGCCCGCTCGATCACTTCCTCGGTCATGCCGCAACCGGTGTCGCTGACGCTGATCCGGACATATTCGCCGGGCTGGACATCGCCGACCTCATTGGCCTGAAGCGTTACGTTCGACGTGCTGATTCGCATCATCCCGGTGCCGTCCATCGCGTCGCGCGCGTTGACCGCCAGATTGACGATCGCATTCTCCAGCTGATGCGGGTCGGCGTAGGTCGGCCAGGTGTCGGCGGCGAGGTCGACCTCGACCTGGATCCGCTCGCCCAGCGTGCGATCGAGCAGGTCCGACATGCCGGCGACGAGCGAACCGCTATCGAGCTTTTCGGGGAGCAGCGGTTCGGAACGGGCGAACGACAGCAGGCGCCGGGTCAGGGCCGCGGCACGCGTCGCGCCCTCCATCGCATTGGTGAGGTGGCTCATCACTTCGCGCTTGGGCCCATTCAAGCGGCGGCGGGCGAGGTCGATGCCTCCGACCACCACCGCCAGCATGTTGTTGAAATCGTGGGCGATGCCGCCGGTGAGTTGGCCCACCGCTTCCATCTTCTGCACCTGCCGCAACTGCGCTTCGGCGAGTTGGCGCTCGACCGCTTCGGCGCGCAAGGCCTCGTTGGCGGTCTGCAACTCCTGGGTGCGTTCGGTCACCGCTTGTTCGAGAGCCTCGGCGCGCTCGGACTGGGATTCGGCTTGGCGGCGAGCGGCGGCATTCTGGCGCAGGGCCTGGACGGCCACCATCCCCAGGAAGATCGCGCCCGCGCCAACGATCAGGCCGAGCCAGCTGAGGAAATCGGTCAGCCGGTCGGCCTGGGCCGAAAAAATCTGGCTTTGGGTAATGCGAGCGCTCAGCGATTGGCGTTCGCTGGCCGCGATTTCGTCGAGCTTGCCAATCACCGCCGGTCCCGTCGGCGACTTTCCGGCTAGGTAATAATAAGAGGTGCCGCCCTGGCCCTGCTTGGCGGCCGCGGCGCGCGCCGCCAACGCCAGCTCGGCGTCGCGCTGTGAATAGAGCTGCTGGAGCTCGGCGACGCGCCGCCGCTGATCGGGGCTGTTGCGCACCAGCCGTTCGAGCTCGCTGATCTGGCGGCCGGCGAGACGCCATTGGCTATAATAAATATTGCCGCTGGTGCGTACTTCCTCATCGAGGACAAAGCGGCCGAGTGCGGCTTCCGATCGCGACATGCTGGAATCGACGCTGCGCACGACCAAAGCAACATTATACGCCCGGCGTTCAGCTGCCAGCGCCCGTTCGCGCGAGCCATTGGACAAAGCTACCAAGACCACCATGGTGAGGAGGACCAGGGCCGCAATCAAGCCGCCCGCCGCCGCACCGCCGCGGCGCCAGTCGAAGTGCTGTTCGTCCCCCGATGGCGTCATCCAACCACCTTAGACCTGTATCGAGTCACGGGAAAGGCGGCTTTGCCCTAACTTATGCAGCCCGTCGCACGTCCGGCAGCAGCGAACATGCCAAGGATCTCGCCGACCTGCTCGCTGCTGTGCTCGGAGCACAGCGAACAGCGCAGGAGCGTCATGTTGGCCGGCGTCGCCGGCGGTCGCGCGAGATTGACGTAGAGACCTTCGTTCAACAGCGCTTCCCACATCGCCGCCCCGGCTGCGAGATCGGGCATCAGCACCGCGATGATCGCCGCCTGCGGCTCGTCGGTGCCAAGTTTGAACCCCAATTGCTTGAGCCCGGCATGCAGGCGCTTGGAGTTTTCCCACAGATGGGCGCGCTTGTCGGCCGTGTGCATCAGCTTGCGGATCGAGGTCGCCGCGGTCGCGACCACCGACGGCGGCAGCGAGGCGGTGAACACATACGGCCGGCACACAGCCGCAGGATTTCGAACTTGGGATGGTTCGAAACGCAAAAACCGCCGACCGTCCCGACCGACTTCGAGAAGGTGCCGATGATGAAATCGACATCGTCGATGACGCCCTGGGCTTCGGCGACGCCACGCCCGTGTTCGCCGATGAAGCCCATCGAATGCGCTTCGTCGACCAGCACCATGGCGCCATTGTCCTTGGCCACGCGGACCATCTCGGCCAGCGGCGCGACGTCGCCGAGCATCGAATAGACGCCTTCCAGCACGACCAGCTTGCCGGCGCCCTCGGGGATGCGTTTGAGCCGTTTTTCCATCGCTTCGATGTCGTTGTGGCGGAACGGCACGATCTGGGCGTTGCCGAGCGCGCAGCCGTCGTAGATCGACGCATGGCTGTCGATGTCGAGGACGATGTAATCTTCCTTGCCGGCGAGCGTTGAAATGATCCCGAGATTGGCCTGGTAGCCGGTCGAAAAGACCATCGCATGGTCCATCGCGTAAAAGTCCTTGAGCGCCTCCTCGCAAGCCCGGTGCCCCGAATAGGTGCCGTTGAGCACCCGGCTGCCGGTGGTCCCCGACCCAAATTCGTCGAGCGCCTTTTTGCCGGCCGCGATGACGTCGGGGTCGAAGGTCATGCCCATGTAATTGTACGTGCCGAGCAGGATCGTGCGCTTGCCGTTGCAGATTGCGACGGTCGGGCTTTCGACCTTCTCCATGACCAGGTTGAAGGGGTCGGTCATCCCGGCTGCGAGCAGGCTCTCGCGCTGCTGGATGATCGGGTCGAACTTCGAAAAGAGGTCGCTCACCGCTCGCCCTGGAGCTGGCCGACGGCGTCGATCAATTGTTCGACGGTTTCGATCTCGGCGGCGCGGTTCATGCTGATCAAGATGTCGAACTCGTCCTCGACGGAGGCGACGAAGTCCATCACCGTCAAACTGTCCCATTCGAGATCCTGCGCGAAGCGCGTCGCTGCGGTCACCGCGACGCCCTTCTTGTTGAACGGCTCGATCAGCGCGTCGATCTTGGTGGCGATGTCGTCTCGGTCAATCATATGGCGGTCCGTCTAGGGCTGGCCCACGGCTTTCGCAACGCAATGGGGCGCGATTGCGGCGGTCGTCGGGCGACTCATAGCCAGCCCAGTTCCGCGTACCAGGCGGCGGTGGCGGCGAGGCCTTCGCTGGTCGGAATTTGAGGTTGCCAGAGTTCAGGCGGCGTCGCCCTCGCCGGATCGGCCACCCAATCGGGGTGGGAGAAGTAAGCGGCGCGGTCGGGGGTTAATTTGGCTGTGTCGCCGCGCAGCAGCCGATCGGCGCGGGCGGCGAGCTTCAGCAGGCCGGCGGGAACTGACAGGCTGATACCGCGCCGGCCGACGGCGGTGCCTAACGCTGCGGCCAGCTCTTTGTGGCTCCAGCCGCCGTGACCATCGTCGGGTTCGAATATCTGCCCGCGTGGCGCGGCCGGCGCGGCCAGCGCGAGCAGCAGGCTGGCCAAATCATCGACATGGACCAGCGACAGGCGGCCCTTGGGGGGCAGCAACACGACGCCGAGCTTGGCCATCCTGAACAGCTCGAGCGTCTCCTTGTCGCCTGGTCCATAGACCGCCGGCGGGCGGACGATTGCCCAATCCAGCCCCGACCGTTCGACCAGCGTCTCGGACCTCGCCTTGGACGCGCCGTAGAGCGACAATTGCGGCTCGCGCGCCGCCAGCGACGAGACATGGACGAAGCGCTTCACCCCGCCAGCGGTCGCGGCGGCCAGCGTCGCCAGCGTGCCGGTAACGTTGCCGGCTTCAAATCTGGCCACATCGGGTGCGTTGATCACCCCCGCGACGTGGATGACCGCGTCGGCACCGTTGACGAGCGCTTCGAGGGCGCCACGATCGGCCAGCGAGCCGCTCACCCAATCGAGCGAGGATCGCGCTTCCTGCGGCCGCCGGGTCAACGCCTTGACCGTGTGCCCCGCTTCAATCGCCGCGTCGATCAACCGCGATCCGACGAAGCCGGTGCCGCCGGTGATCGCCAGCTTCAAAGCGGCGACCATGGCCGTTCGTCGGCCAGCGCGTCGCTGGTCTGTTGCTCAGGGACATTGCCAAGCCGCTCGACGATCGCGTCGAGCAGGGCCTCGATGCCCATGCCGGTCGGCGCGGAAATCGCGATCGCGTCGCTGCCGCTGGCCTTGTCGACCGCCTTCTTGACCTTGGCCAAGGGTTTGTCCTCGACCAAATCGGCGCGGCTCAGCGCGACGATTTCGGGCTTGTCAGCCAGGTCGGCGCCGTACGCGTCCAGCTCGCCGCGCACCACGCGCCACGCCTCGGCGGGGTTGTCGCCGGCGGCGTCGACCAGGTGCAGCAGCAGGCGGCAGCGCTCGACATGGCCGAGGAAGCGATCACCGACGCCGGCCCCTTCGGCCGCGCCTTCGATCAGCCCGGGAATGTCGGCCAAAACGAACTCGCGCCCCTTGTGGCGTACGACGCCCAGCTGCGGGCGCAGGGTCGTGAACGGATAATCGCCGACCTTGGCGGCGGCGTTGGTGGTGGCATTGAGGAAGGTCGATTTGCCGGCGTTGGGCAGGCCGACGAGGCCGACGTCGGCGAGCAGTTTCAGGCGCAGCCACACCCACATTTCCTCGCCCGGCCAGCCCGAGCCGTGCTGGCGCGGCGCCCGGTTGGTCGAGGTCTTGTAGCTGGCGTTGCCGCGACCGCCGTCGCCGCCCTTGAGGAAGCGGATGGTTTGCCCGACTTGGGTCAAATCGGCGAGCAAGGTCCGCTCCTCGTCGTCGGCCAGCACCTGCGTGCCGACCGGAACCTTGATGACGAGGTCGTCGCCGCCGCCGCCGGTGCGGTTGGAGCCCGCGCCGCCCTTGCCGCGCGGCGCGCGGAAATGCTGGGTGTAGCGAAAGTCGATCAACGTATTCAGCCCCGGCACCGCTTCGAAGATGATGTCGCCGCCCTTACCGCCTTCGCCGCCGTCGGGGCCGCCATATTCGATGTATTTTTCGCGCCGGAAGCCGACTGCTCCCGGCCCGCCCGCGCCGGAGCGAATGAAAATCTTGGCCTGGTCGAGGAAGTGCATGGGGCGCAGTTAGGCGGGCCGGCGGCGGATTGCCACCTCAGTGCCGCTGGTTGTCCGCCTTGGGGTGCATCGATTCCATATGCGAACGCAGGGCGTGCGCGGCGATCTCGCGCGATGCTTCGCGGGGCAGGCCGAGTGCCACTGCGATCGGCTCGCCGAGCAGCGAATCGCCAAGCGCGGCAAGGACCAGCGACAAGGTCGATTCGGGGACCTTATGGTCCTCGTGCGCGACGCTCAGCTGGTCGACCAGGGCACGGATCGCGCCGAGGATCGGGTTCAATGCGTCCGTGTTGCCCGACAGGATCATCCACGCCGCCAACGCACCGGCCCCTTCCTTGCCGAATGCATCGAAGGTCCGGTCGACGATCTCGCGCGAATCGGCTTCGCCGCGCCGAGCCAGCTCGACCGCTTCGCCGATGCTGGCGGTGACCTGTTCGGCGATCGCCCGGGCGAGCGCGGCCTGGAGTCCGGCGGCCGAGCCGAAATGGTGGAGCAAATTGGCGTGCGTCTTGCCGATCCTTGCCGCCACGGCCTTGAGGGTGACCGCCTGCGGTCCCTCGTCGATCAGCAAGTGGCGCGCGGCGTCGATTGCGGCCAACCGGCTCGCTCCCTGGCTGAGGCGTTCGCGGACTATTGACATCAGTGTAAGTTAATCTACTCCGGATGTATGACAACCGCTACCGCACCGACTCCGGCCGACCTCACGATCACGCCCCGCGACCGCCGCTTTGGCCGCGCCGACGGGCCGACCCGCTTGTGGCACGGCGGCGGCGTTGCCGCGACCGCAATCTACAATGCGCTGTCGGCGACCTTTCCGACCGGCGAGGCGTTCTTCGTCGACAGCGTGCGCGCCTTTCGCGACGGCGCGCTGCCCAAACTGGCGGAAGAGATCAAGGCGTTCACCACCCAGGAAGTGATCCACAGCCGCGAGCATTTGGCGTTCAATCGCCGCGCCGCCGATGCCGGCTACGATCTGTCGAAGCTCCAGAATCGCGTCGACGAGCGGCTCGCCATGACCAAATCGAAGCCGCCGATCGTCAGCCTGGCCGCGACCATGGCGCTCGAGCATTTCACCGCCATCCTCGCCCATCAATTGCTTGCCAACCCGCGTCACCTCGCCGGCGGCGAAGAGGAGACGGTGGCGCTGTGGCGATGGCATGCGTGCGAGGAGATCGAGCATAAGGGCGTTGCCTACGACACCTGGCTCCACGCGACCCGAACCTGGCCGCGCTTCAAGCGCTGGAAGGTTAAGGCGAAGGTGATGCTGTTCATCACCCGCAACTTCCTTGTCGACCGTACCGCCGGGGCGCTCGAACTGATGCGCCAGGACGGGGTCGAGGGCGCACGGGCGTGGGCCCAGCTGCTGTGGTACCTGTGGGCCAGGCCCGGCATGTTCCGCAAGATCGCCGGCGCGTGGGCGAGCTTCTTCCTGCCGGGCTTCCACCCGTGGAACCACGACGATCGTGAACTTCTGCGCCATTACGAGGCGAGCGCAGTGGCGATTGCGGCGCCCGCCCGGCAAGTTCGCCGGGCCCGCGCCTAAGCGGCGATCGACTCCCCGCGCCTAAGCGGCGATCGACTCCTCCAGTTGCTCGGCGCCTTCGTTCGCGAGTTCGAGCCGAAATAGCCTTGCCGGGGCATCCTCACCGCGCGCGTAACTCAGCCGTGGCGCGGTGATCCCGATCGGCTCGAAGCCCAGCTTCTCGAGCACCCGGCCGGACGCCGGATTGTCGAGAAAGTGCGAGGCCTGCAGCCGCGGTAGCCGTAGCGTGCGGGCGATGTCGAGCAGCGCGTGTGCCGCCTCGGTCGCAACCCCGCGGCCCCAATGCCGGCGGGCGATCCAATAGCCCAGCTCGACCCCGCCCGATGGCCGTCTCCCGAGCCCGCACGAGCCGAGCAGCTGGGGGTCCGCATCCGTGCGTTCGAAGATCAGGAACGTCGGCAGCAGCGGGTCGCGCGGCTGGGCAAGAAACGCCTCGGCATCGCGAAGGCGGTATGGCCAGGGCGCGGTGGCGAGGTTGCGGACGATCCGCTCGTCGCCGATCGCGGCGGCGAGGGCCGGCGCGTCTTCCGCCCAGCCGGGCCGGAGCAGCAGTCTTGCAGTTCTCGCGAACATCGTCCCTCTCCTTGCGCGGAAGGCCTGTAGCGGGCCTCCGTGACAGTTTCGGGAGAAGACAAAAGAAAAGGGAGGAGAGGGGGCTTCCCTCTTCTCCCTTGTGGCTTTGATCCTGGTCTGGTGGATCTCGTCCGGGCCGCCCCCTTGAGGGAACAGCCCGTGATCGACTGTTCCTATGTGTTCGCCTCCGCCGGCATAATATGGACAAATTTGCGTCCAAGCTTGCCGTCTCGGAAGGTGACCGCGCCGTCGGTCAATGCGAACAAGGTGTGATCCTTGCCGATGCCGACGTTGTCGCCGGGGTGCCAGCGCGTGCCGCGTTGGCGCACGATAATATTGCCGGCGCGGGCCGCCTGGCCGCCGAACAATTTGACGCCGAGGCGCTTGCTTTGACTGTCGCGGCCGTTGCGTGAACTGCCGCCTGCCTTTTTATGTGCCATCGTGAACTACTTCGCTTTAGTTGATTTCGGTTTCGTTAATTTCTTCGCGGCGCCCTTAGCAGGTGCAGCATTCTTTGTCGACGCCTTGGCTGCGGCCTTGGCCGCAGCTGGCTTGGCGGCGGCTTTGGCCGGAGCAGCCTTGGCCGGAGCAGCCTGCTTGGGCGCGGCGGCCTTGGCCTTGGGCGGCTCGACCTTGGGCTTGGCGGCCGAATCGCTCGCTGCCTTGGCCTCGGGAGCAGGGGCGGCCTTGGCCGGCTTTTCAGCCTTCGGGGCGGCGGCTTTCTTCTCGGCCCCCTCGACCTTGCTCGGGACATGCTTATGGTCACCAATCGCGACGATCCGCAGGATCGTATGCTGCTGGCGATGGCCTTTCTTGCGGCGGTAATTGTGGCGGCGGCGCTTCTTGAACACCGTCACCTTGTCGGCCTTGGCCTGGGCGATGATTTCGGCGCCGACAATCAGCCCCTTGACCGACTCTAGCTCGGAGCCTTCGCCGGCCAGCAGGACGTCGGTGATGTCGATCCGCTGGCCGGCTTCACCGGCCATCTTCTCGACGACGATCTTGTCTCCCAGGGCAACGCGATATTGCTTGCCGCCCGTGCGCACGACTGCGAACATTGGCTCTTCTCTTCTCTTCAGAATCTAGCTTCCACGCGCTTGTCAGCGCCAAGGCACCAAAGGTCGCGCGGAAACCGTGCCGCCTATGGCAGGGGCTTGGGCCTGTCAACCTGAAGGGGTTAGTGGCGGTGCTCGCGGCGGAGCAAATAGCGGCCTTCGTCGAAACGGTCGAACAGCGACCCGATCGCCGGGTGATCGATCGGCTCGTCGGTGTCATCGGCAACCAAATTCTGCTGGCTGACGTAGGCAACGTAGCTCGCCTCGCTGTTCTCGGCGAGCAAGTGGTAGAACGGCTGGTCCTTGGGCGGCCGCATCGCTTCGGGGATCGCCTCATACCATTCCTGGCTATTGGCGAACTCGGGATCGACGTCGAAAATGACGCCGCGGAAATCGAGCAGGCGGTGGCGCACGACTTCGCCGATCGCAAAGCGCGCCAAGGGCATCGCGAGGGGGTTGGCGGGCACGGGGCTGGACCGTTCAACTGTGGACATGGCTGCAATCTAGTGGACCTTGGCCGCTAGGCAAGGCTGATGGGCGCTGCTAGAGGCCGCGTCCGACCGAAAGCCGGCTTGCCCGGCCAGCATCCGGACCCGCGGAGAGGTGGCTGAGTGGTCGAAAGCACCGCACTCGAAATGCGGCGTGGGCGCAAGCCTACCGTGGGTTCGAATCCCACCCTCTCCGCCAGCGTCTAGCGTCCTGACCCGAGGGTCGCCGCCTGGCGCGCGCGTTGGGCGACAAGCGCCAGGTCGGATTCGCCGGTTTTGAGCAGCCAGCTGCCGCCGACACACAGCACGCTGTCCAGCGCGAGCCAGTGGGGCGCGCTATCCGCGGTAATTCCGCCAGTCGGGCAAAATCGGACGCCGCCAAACGGGCCGGACAGGGCCTGCAACGCGGGAATACCGCCCGAGCTTTCGGCCGGGAAGAATTTGAAATGGTCGAGGCCCAGGTCAAGGCCGCGCATGATATCACCGGCGGTCGCCACGCCAGGCAGGAACGGGACGTCGGCAACCCGCGCTGCGTCGGCGAGCGAAGGCGTCAGGCCGGGTGAGACGATGAAGCGTGAGCCGGCTTCCACCGCTTGCTTGAATTGGCCGGCGTCGAGCACCGTCCCGGCACCGACAATGGCGCCGGGAATCTCCGACATCGCCCGGATTGCGTCCAGCGCCAGTGGCGTGCGCAAGGTGACCTCAATGACGCGAAGTCCCGCCTTGACCAGCGTTGCGGCCAGCTCGGCCGGGTTGACCGACCCATCGAGCACCAGCACCGGGATGACCGGCGCGGTGCGCATGATCGCGTCGATGGTCATGGATATTCCCGCGCGAAAGCGGCGGCCGCCCCGAACAGCCCGGGCTGCGGATAGGTGATCAACCTGACCGGCATGTCATCCATGCGCCGTTCGAATCGGCCCTTGGCAATGAACCGGTCGCGGAACCCCGATTGCGGCAGATGGTCGGCAAGGCGCAGCCCGACGCCCCCGGCGATCACCACCGCCGATGCCCCGTGGGCCAGCGCCATGTCGCCGGCGACCGCGCCCAATGTCAGGCACAAGCGGTCGAGCGCCGCGCTCGCCAGGCTGTCGCTGCCATCGAGCGCGGCGGGCCACAGGTCCGCGTCATCGTGGAACGCCAGGTCGCGTTTCTCGATTGCGCCAAGCGCCTCGTAGAGGTTGCGCAGGCCCTGGCCGGATGCGACGCGCTCAACCGACACGCGGCGGAACTTGCGCCGCAATTGCTTGAGGATCTTGTCCTCCAGTGCCTCAAGCGGAGCGAAATCGAGGTGACCGCCCTCGGTTTCGATGACTTCATAGCTGCCGGCCTTCCTGAGCAGCGCCGCCACGCCCAGGCCGGTGCCCGGGCCGACGATTGAAATGACGCCGTCGTCGGGAAGGGCATAATCGGGGCCGCACAAGTGGCGAAAATGTTCGTCGCCAAGCGTTGCGACGGCGTGGCCGACGGCACCGAAATCGTTGACGATGATGAACCGCTCGACCCCCAGCCGCTCCTTCATCACATACGGCCGGATCATCCACGGATTGTTGGTTAGCTTCAGGACGTCGCCGTCGACCGGCCCGGCAAAGGCGATTGCCAGCTCATTGGGAAGGGCGATTCCGGCGCGGCGTCCGAACTCCTGCCAGGCCAATTGGAAACTGGCATGGTCGGCGGTCCTCAGCGTCACTGGTTCGCCCAGCGCAACGACCTGGCCGCCCCCGATCTCGGCCAGCGCGAAGCGGGCGTGGGTGCCACCGATGTCGGCGGTGACGATGGTCCTCATGGCAGTTCGGCGTCCATTGCGGCGAGCATCGCCGACGCGCCGCTTTCGGCATGATCGCAATGGCGCCGCAGCAGCGCGAACAGCTCGCGCCCGGTGCCGATCGGCGGAGCGGGGTGGGGCGCGGAGTCGCGCGCGCCAAGGTCGACGCCGACCGCGTCGAGGCGGCCGCTCCGCCCGCACAGTCGGATCATGTCGCCGTCGCGCAGCCGCGCCAGCGGGCCGTCGGGCAAGGCTTCGGGCGAGACGTGGATCGCGGCGGGGATCTTGCCGCTCGCGCCCGACATGCGCCCGTCGGTGATCAGCGCGACGCGGTGGCCGCGGTCCTGGACGACGCCGAGCGCCGGGGTCAGCTTGTGCAGTTCGGGCATGCCATTGGCGCGCGGGCCCTGGAAGCGGACGACGACGGCGACGTCGCGGTCGAGCTCACCGGCCTTGAATGCCGCGAGCACCTGGTCCTGGTCGGAAAAGCAACGCGCCGGCGCTTCGATGGTCCAGCGATCTTCGGCGACAGAGCTAGTCTTGAAGATCGCCCGGCCAAGATTGCCGGTGACCAGCTTCATCCCGCCGTCGGCGCGGAACGGGTCGCCCACCGGCCGCAGCATGTCGAGGTCGCGGCTGGTCGCGGTTTCTCGCCACACCAAGGCGTCGCCATCGAGCTCGGGCGTGGCGGTGTAGGCACTCAGATCGTCGGCGCCGGCGGTCATCGTGTCAGCGTGAACCAGGCCCTCGCTCAACAAGGTGGAAATGACGAACGCCATGCCGCCGGCGTGCTGGAAGTCGTTCACATCGCGCGCGCCGTTGGGGTAGATGCGCGCGATCAGCGGCACCGCGTCCGACAGTGCGTCGAGATCCTCCCAGTCAATCAAGATGCCCGCGGCCCGCGCGATTGCCGGCAAGTGGATCGCGTGATTGGTCGAGCCGCCGGTTGCCAGCAGCCCGACGGCGGCGTTGACGATCGCTTTTTCGTCGATGACGTGACCGAGTGGCCGCGCCTTGGCGGCGGACAGCGCCGCCAGTCGATGCACCGCGGCCCGTGTCAGCGCCTGGCGCAACGGCGTGTTGGGATTGACGAACGCCGCATTGGGCACGTGCAGCCCCATCAGCTCCATCATCATCTGGTTGGTGTTGGCGGTGCCGTAGAAGGTGCACGTGCCGGGGCCATGGTAGGAAGCGGCTTCGGCGGCGAGCAGCTCCTCGCGTGTCGCCTTGCCCTCGGCGAACAGCTGGCGGATGCGCTGCTTCTCGCGATTGGCGAGGCCCGACGGCATCGGCCCGCCGGGGATCAGCAGGGTCGGCAAATGCCCCAAGCGCAGCGCCCCGATCAGAAGTCCCGGCACGATTTTGTCGCAAATGCCGAGCAGCGCCGCGCCGTCGAACATGCCGTGGCTCAAGGCGATCGCGGTCCCCATGGCGATCACGTCGCGGCTGAACAGCGACAGGTCCATGCCCGGCTGCCCTTGGGTCACGCCGTCGCACATCGCGGGCACGCCGCCGGCGACCTGCGCCGTTGCCCCGACTTCGCGCGCGAAAATCTTGATCTGCTCGGGATAGCGCCCGTACGGCTGATGCGCCGATAGCATGTCGTTGTAAGCGGTGACGATGCCGATGTTGGGCCCGCGCAAGCCGCGAATGCTGTCCTTGTCCTCGCCGGCGGCGGCAAAGCCATGGGCGAAATTGCCGCACGATAGCCGCGGCCGGTCCATGCCGCGTTCGGCCTCGTCGGCAATGTGCTGGAGATAGCGCAAGCGCGTCGGCTTCGACCGCTCGATGATCCGGTCGGTGACTCTGGCGACGGTGGTATGCGTGGTCATGCGTGGCCCTTATTCATGCCAGCTGACGCCGTCGCGTTCGGTCAGCGCAATGGCCGCCGACGGTCCCCACGTTCCCGCCGCATAAGATTTTGGCGCGACCCCCGCGGCGGACCAGGCGGCGCGGATGCCGTCGATCCACGCCCATTGCGCTTCGACCTCGTCACGCCGCACGAACAGGGTCGGGTCGCCCTCGATCAAATCGAGCAGCAGCCGTTCATAGGCAATCCGCCGCCGTCGGTCGGCGAACGCGTTGGCCAGGCCAAGGTCGAGCGGCACTTCGCGCAACCGGATGCCGTCGCGGTCAAGGCCGGGCGTCTTGGCCATCACCAACAAGCGGATGGTCTCTTCCGGTTGCAGACCGATGATCAGCTTGTTGGGCTGCGTCCTGGCCCCGCGCGCGGCAAAGATCGAATAGGGCACGGATTTGAACTGAATGAAGATTTCGGTGTGCCGCTTGGGCATTCGCTTGCCGGTGCGGAGGTAGAATGGCACGCCCGCCCAACGCCAATTGTCGACGTGCGCCTTCACCGCGACGAAGGTTTCGGTCGTGCTGTCGCGGCCCAATTCCTCGATGTAGCCCGGGACCGTTTCGCCATCGATCGCGCCGCGGGTGAATTGGCCGGTGACGCAATGGGTGTCGATATCCTCGGCCTTGATCGGCCGCAGTGAGCGCAGGATCTTGACCTTTTCGTCGCGCACGCCGGTCGCGTCGAAATTGGTCGGCGGTTCCATCGCCACCAGTGCCAGCAACTGCAGCATGTGGTTCTGGACCATGTCGCGCAAAGCGCCGGCACCGTCATAATAATCGCCGCGGCCTTCCAGCCCGACGGTTTCGGCGACGCTGATCTGGACATGATCGATGTGCGAACTGTTCCACAGCGGCTCGAACATCAAATTGGCGAAGCGCAACGCCAGCAAATTCTGGACCGTTTCCTTGCCCAGATAATGGTCGATGCGGAACGTCCGCTCTTCGGGAAAAGCGGCGGCGACCGAATCGTTGATCTCGCGGCTGGAAATAAGGTCGGACCCGAGCGGCTTCTCGAGCGCCATCCGCACCCGCGCCGAGGTCAGCCCCGCGGCCTCCAACCCGGCGATCGTCGGGCTGAACAAGGACGGCGCCGTCGACAGGAAGATCGCCACCCCGCGATTAATATCGCCGATGGTTTGCGTCAGCTTCGCAAAGGACGCGGGCTGGGTGGCATCGAGCGCGACATAGCTCAGGCGCTTGAGGAAGCGCTCAACGACGTCGGTTTGGGCAAAACCCGCCGGCAGATAGGTCTCGAGCGCCTCGCGGGCGCGGCCGCGAAAGGCGTCGTCGTCGAGCTCGGTCCGCGCCGTTCCGATGATCCGCAAATCGTCGGGCAGCAATCCGTCCGAATCGAGCCCGTAGAGCGATGGCAGCAGCATGCGGCGGGCCAGGTCGCCCGTCGCGCCGAACAGAAGCAGGGTCGAAACCTTATCGGGCATCGTACTGGGCCTTAGCGTTCATTCCGCCACAGGGCGAATGTGTGGGGGTGGCGGGTCATCGAGCACCCCGCCGTTGCTGGCGATGACGTGCGTATAATATCGCGCGCTGTCCTTTGGGGTGCGTTCCTGACTGGCGAAATCGACGTGGACGATGCCGAACCGCTTCGAATAGCCCAACGACCATTCCAGATTGTCGAACAGCGACCAGGTCATATAGCCGCGGACGTCGACACCCGTGGCGATCGCGGCGCGAACCGCGCGCAGGTGTCGCTTGAGATAATCCACCCGCAGCGGATCTTCGACGCGTCCATCATTTGCCGTCGGCGGATCGTAAAAGGCCGAGCCGTTTTCGGTGATGTACAGCGGCACGTCGCCGTAGCGATCCTTCACCCACACCAGGATATCGGTCAGCCCCTGTTCGAAAACTTCCCACGACGTCTCGGTGTATGTGGCGTGGGGTTGGCGCACATAATCCGCGCATACGGGCGCCTTGGCGTCGTCATGCTTCATGACGCCGCGCGTGTAATAATTGACCCCCAGCCAGTCGATCGGCTGCGCTGCCAGAGCCAGTTCGTCAGCGGTCCAGTCACGCCACGCTGGCCCGAATATCTCGGCCATTTCCGACGGGCAGCCGAGGCCAAACGCGGGGTCGAGATACTGGCGGTTCATATAGGCATCGGATCGGTTTGCGGCCGCACGGTCCGCGTCTGAATCCGTGGCCGGAAATTTGGGCTCGAGGTTCACGACCAGCCCGATCTCATGGTTGCCGACTGCGCGATAGCGTTGGACCGCGGCGCCGTGCGCTAGCATCAGATTGCGCGATGCGATCGGCGTCTCGAATAGATTCCTGTGCCCGGGCGCCAGCGCTCCGTGGAGATAGCCGCCATCGGTTACCACCCATGGCTCGTTGAGGGTTGCCCAGCGTTTGACGCGCCCGTCGAGCTTGCGGAACATGGCCTCGCCATAATCGGCGAACCAGTGCGCAATCTCCGGATTGAGCCAGCCGCCGCGATCGTCGAGCGCCGCCGGCAAGTCCCAATGGTACAGCGTCGGCAGCGGCTGGATGCCCGCTGCCAGCAGCGCGTCCACCAGTCGGTCATAGAAATCGAGGCCAGCCGCGTTGATCGCCCCTGTTCCTTCGGGAAAAACGCGGCTCCAGCTGATACTGAACCGATACGCCTGCAGCCCCAGCGCCTTCATCAGCGCCACATCGTCCCGATAACGATTATAATGGTCGCAGGCGATGTCGCCGGTGTCGCCGTCCGCGGTCAGGCCGGGGGTATGGACGAAGCGGTGCCAGATGCTCGGCCCGGCGCCGTCGGCCAGCGGCGAACCTTCGATCTGATAGGCGGCCGTCGAGGCACCCCACAGGAATCCGTCGGGAAATTTGGTCATTCCTTGTCCTTGTTCATCGCCCGACCTCGATCCGGATCGGTTTGCCAGTCGCGTTAAAGGTCAACATCTTGTTGCGCCACGGCACGGCTCGGCCATCAATCCGCGCGGGTCGCGGATTGCTCTCGAATGGCCAGGCGAGCACGAAGCCGCCCGGCGGGTGAGCCGCGCCATTTATTGTCGCGACGAGACGATTGCCGTTGCCGCGCATCGCGAAATCGAGCCGACCATAGGCCGTCGCCAAGCCTACTATGCTCGATCCATCGCCGGTCAGCCAAGCCGCCGACAAGCCGCCGCCGAGCACCAGGGCGCGCTCGTCGCGCCGCTCCCAGGCGAACATGTCGAGCACGCCGCGAACGAAATCGGACGCGACCCAGGCGTGGGGCATATCGCCGATGAAGCGGATTTCGCGTTGGTCACGGCCGACCACTTCGGCCCATTGGTTCCACGCTGCCGGGCGTCGGTCGGCCATGAAGAAAGCGAGCAGGGGATCGATCCGGTCGTGCCAGCCCAGACGCACGAAGCTGCCGATCGTCCGCGTTTCGTAGGGCGTATAATCCTTCCACTCGCGTGACCCGGCGGCGCGAGTCTGGAACTCGCGCCAGTAACGCTCGAAGGTTGCGGCCAGCATCTTGGGGTCCAGTCTGGCCTGTTCGTTGCCGGGGTCGAGGGCGATGGTCGTCGAGGTCGCGTCGAAATCGCCGAGGCTCGTGGCGCCAGGGATGAAAGCAATCTTCCAATGATCGCGCGCGACGAGGATCGCGGCATGGAGGTCGGTGGCGAATTGGTCGCGCGATGCGGCGATGTTGGCGGCTTCAGGTTTGCCCAGGGTCTGCGCGATGTCAGCCGCGTCGCGATAGCCCCGCAGGGCCCAGAAATCGTCCCACAAGCTATACTGGGCCTTGGCCGAATAGCCTTCGTGGCTGATCGACGGCGGCATCAATCCGTAGAGCATTCGGCGGTCCGGGCTGAGGTTGGCCGGTGTTTGCTCGCTCAGGCGAAGCTGGTCCATATAGCGTGTTGCGGCGAGCACCGATGGCCAGTCGCGGTTGAGCGCGGCGCGGTCGCCGGTGAAGCGATAAAGTTCGCCGATCAGGAAAATATATTCGCCGTGGCTGTCATTCTCGGGCACCGGATCGGCGCCGCGAAAATCGACGCAGCACGGGATTTTGCCGCTTTTGAACTGGTTCGGCCGGTACCAGTCGGCGAAGCTGCGGGCGACGTCGGCGCGGCCCATGCGCAGCAGGGCTTCGGACATCATCGCGCCATCACGGATCCAGGCGCGGTCGTAGCTGCGCGTGCCGGGCTTGAGCATCGGCCCGTCGCGGCTGGTGAGAATGTGCGAGAAGGCCGTCGCGAGCGTGTCGGCGACCGCCCGCTTGGCCGGCGGAACGCGCAGCTTCACGCGGCCCAGCATGTCGCGCCAATGCGCCTTGGTCGCGGCCAAGGCGCTATCCCACGACGGAGCGGCGGCGTTGGCGCTGTGCATCGTCAGGACGATCCGCTCGCTCGCTCCCGGCGCCAGGTCGAGACGGTACACGAGGTCGGCGGTGGCCATGTCTTGGCCCGGCAGCGTGCCGATCGTCATGGCAGTGGTCGGGCGGCTGGCAAGCACCACGCGGGTCACCGGCGGATCGCCCTCGGTTTGCGGCTGGGTGATGGCTAACCCGGCGCCGTCCCGGACGATCCGCGCAATCGGGCTGGCCCCGCCTTGCTGGGCAAGGAATTGCGCCGGCGGGTTGACCTGCCACGGGCGAATCCCGAGCCGCACCTCGATCTCGCGGCGTCGCCCTGCGATATTGGTCAATTGGTAACCGGCCAGCACTGCGCGGCCGGCGCTGTCGGCGAGCAGCGTCGTATCGAGACGAAAGCCGGGCGCAATCCAGGTCACCGTCGGGATCGGCAGTCTGCCGTCGGCGAGCGAGTGGCTTTCCTCGACGGTTGCCCAATCGTACCGCTTGCCACCGTCGACCACCAATGGTTCGATCGAGAAGCTGCCCTTGGCCGGCTCGATGGCGGCGTCTTCGCTGATCAGCGCGGCGACCTTGCCGCCGTCGCTGCCCGCCAGCGTCCAATAGGGCTGCTCACCGATGAACGCCCGCGGATAGCCGCCGCGCGGGCTCGCTTTGGCCAGCGCCGCAATCGCGTCGTCGGCCGATGTCTCCTGCCGCGCCACGGCTGGAATGCCCGGCAGCGGAATGATCTGCAAATCATCGACCGAGATGCGCCCGGCGCCGCCGTCGCGATTGCGGGCAATAACGAACTCGATCCCGTCCGCATGGCTTAGGGTTTTGTCCTCCGCCGGACCCCAGGCAAACACGATTTCCCCCGCCGGAACAACGACTTGCTGCCACTGCTCCGGCGGGCGGAAATTGCGCCACACCTTCCACCACACGTTGTCGCCGTCAGTCAGCTTCAGCTGCAGGTCGTTGCGCCCACCCATACCTTTGATTTTGAACCGAATTTCGTAATTACCCGGCAGCGCGACATCGACCGCTCGGCGCATATAGCCATAGCCCGACACCTCTCCGAAATCGTAGCGCAATTCGACCGCGCCGTTGTTCGCGGCACTCGATGCAGCGACGCTGTCCGATCCTTTCGCCGGCCAGGCCGCGGCGTCGTCCATCGGATCGACCAGGATCGGCGCCGGTGCCGCGGATAGCACCACCAGCACTAGCAATACCGCAAGCCGTCTCACCCCTTGACGCTCCCGGCGAGCAGGCCGTCGAGGTAATGACGCTGGAGGACTAGGAACAGCACTAGCACCGGGAGCACCGTCACGACCGATCCGGCCATCATCAGCTCATTGTCCTGGACATGTTCGCGACTGAGCGCCGCCAAGGCCACCGGCAGCGTGTAGAGGTCCTGGTCGGCCAGCACGATCAGCGGCCACATGAAGTCATTCCAGCTGCCGAGGAACACGAACAGCGCCAGCGTGACGAGCACCGGCTTCAGAATCGGCAGGACAATCCGCCGAAAGATCATCCATTCGCTGGCCCCGTCGACCCGCGCCGCCTCGATCATCTCGGTCGGGATCGACAGGCAGAATTGGCGCACCAGGAAAATACCGAAGATGTTGGCGAGCCACGGCACCAGGACCCCGCCATAGCTGTTGACCAGCCCCATCGCCTTCAGCTCGAGGAACAGCGGCAGCATGCCAATTTGCCCCGGCACTACCAGCGCGCCGACCAGCGCCTGAAAGATTGCATTGCGGCCGGTGAAGCGCAACTTGGCGAAGGCATAGCCGGCCGGCACGGTGAACATCAGCGCCAACGCCGTCGCCAGGCACGACACGAGGAAGCTGTTGGCAAGGTAGCGGCCGACACCATAGGTGCCGAACAGAGTCTGGTAATTGGCCAGGGTTGGGCGTTTGGGAATGAGTGTCGGCGGAAATTGCCCCGCGCTGCCCGGTGGCATGAAACTGACCGAGACCATCCACGCCAGCGGCAACAGCACCACCAACGCCACCAATGCGGCGAGCAAAGTCAGGCCATTGCGCTGGAGCCAGGCCATCACACCGCCCCGCTGCGCCGGGCGATGTGCATCTGGATCAACGTGGTGACGAAGATGCACAGGAAGAGAATGAATGCGACCGCCGCGCCCGAGCCGAGGTTCCACCATTTGAACCCCTCTTCGAACATGAAATAGAGCACGGTGACGGTCGACTTGGCCGGGCCGCCCTGGGTCATGACATAGGGTTCGGCGAACAATTGGAACATGCCGGCGACGGTCAGGATCGCGACCAGCAGCATGGTTGGCGCGATCGCCGGCAAGGTGACGTGCCGGAAGCGGACCCAGGCGCCGGCACCGTCGACCCGCGCCGCGTCGATCAGGTCGGCGTTGACCGCCTGCAGCGCAGCGAGGAAGATGATCATGTTGTACCCGAAGGTTTTCCACGCGACGAACAACAGGATCGCGGGCAGCGCGGTGTGCGGGTTACCGAGCCAGTCGACCGGTGCGATTCCGACCCAGCCCAATGCATAGTTGATCAGGCCGTAGCGGGTATGCAGCAGATAATTCCACACCAGCGCGGTCGCCACCAATGTGGTCACGAACGGCGCGAACAATGCCACGCGCCACAGTGGTTTCCAGCGTAGCGTCTTGGCGTGCACCAGCAGCGCCGCGGCGAGCGAAAGCGAGACGATCAGCGGCACGCCGAGCACCACAAACCACAGGGTATTGCGCATCGCCTGCCAGAACAGCGGATTGGTCAGCAACCGCTGGTAATTCTCGAAGCCGATGAAGCGCAAATTGGCGAGGTCGGCGAGCGCATAAATGTCGAAGTCGGTGAAGCTCAAGGCCAGCGAGGCTACTGCCGGGACGACGAAGAACAGGCCGATGGCGGCAAGCGCTGGTGCCGTCATCGCCCAGCCGGCACGAGCCTCGGCGCGGACCGTGGGCTCGCTCATGCGCCCAAATCCTTCACGACCCACGCCCCTGGTCGATCATCCACCGGCGCTTTTCGAGCAAGCGGTCGGCGCGCTTGTCCATTTCGCGGGCACCATCACCAATAGTTGTTCGGCCGCGCACGACCAGTTCGGCGACATTCTGCATCTCGGTGACGATCCGCTCCCACTCGGGCACCTTGGGCAGCGCGCGGGCAAAATCGAGTTGGGTCGCAAAGGCGTCGGTGATCGGGTCGGCGATCAGGCCCGTTGCCGTCCACACCGAGCGGGTCGGCGGCAGATCACCGGTCAGACCCTGCAACGTCTGTTGGGTCGCGGGTGCCAGCAGTTGTGCGATCAGGTTCCACGCTGCAGTCGGGTCGCGCGCCGATTTGTAGACCACCAGGCTCGATCCGCCAGGCGTGCTGCTGCCGGTCCCGTGCGGACCCGGGAAAGGCGCGGTGGCCCAACTGTGCTGCATGTTGGGCGGCAGGCGTTTTTTCATGTCGCCGATGGTCCAGGGTCCCGATGGATAGACGCTGAAATAGCCCCGCGAGAATTCATTCCAGACGTTGCTGATCTGGGTCGAGGACGCCACCGGGGCAAGGCGCTCATCGTAGAGCGATTTGTAGAAAGCCAGCGCCTCGCGAAATTCGGGTGCGGCAAAGGCACCCCGTGTGCCCTCGGCGTTGAGTAGGCTGGCGCCCGCTGACAGCGCGATGCCAGTGAGATGCTCGGATTCGTTGAGCGGCATCAGCACCGCATAATTGCCCGGACCGGCCACGGCTTTAACCTTGTGCAGCGCCTGTTTCCAGTCCCCCCACTTGGGCGGCGGCGCGGCAAAGCCGGCGCGGGCGAACAGGTCGCGGCGATAGAATTGCAGCCTGGTGTCGACGTACCAGGGTAGCGCCATCAACCGGCCGCCGATGCGATTGGTGTCGACCACCGCCGGGAACTGGCCGTGCGTCAACGCGATCAGCGCGGGCGGCACCGGCAGGATCGCGTCGATCGCCGCCAGTTCGGCAATCCAGCTATTGCCGACCTGGCCGAGGTCAGGCAGCGAATCGCCGGCAAAACTGGTGAGCAATTTCTCGTGCGCGGCGGTCCACGGCAGCGGCTGCACCTGGATTTTTGGCAGGCCACGCAATGTCGCGAGAAGCGTTGGCAGGTTTTCGGCCTCCGCGCCCATGGCCCAGAATTCCAGCGTGCCGCTCGGTCGGCGCGCGCATCCCCCGACCAACGGCAGCGCCGCCAGGCCGGCGACGAATGTCCGCCGTGCCAGCTTCATCCGAGCCAGCCGCCGGAAAATCCGGCTGTGCGCAAGCCCGCGACGATGGGTGCCGACGTGCGCATCCGCCGCCAGACCAAACCGTCGCGATAATTGGCGATCATTGCCACGATCGGTCCCTGGTCGATGCCGAGGATGTCGTCGTCGACCCAGGCAACACCAGGCACGATTGCGCCTTCGCGGATCAATTCGGCCAGTGCCGGATCGGCCAGTGTCGGGTTAAAACTGTCGAAGAATCCGTAACGGCCGTAAATCGCCGAGCCGTAACGCGCCTTCATCGCCGCCAGCACGGGCAGTACGAGATTGGGTGCGAAGGCGATCGACCCCGCCGCCGCGGTCGGGGCCAGCGTGCCGTCGTCGCGGTCGCCCGGCCCGCGCGCCGAGTAACTGAAGAATTCGCGCGTGCGACCGTCCAGGCTGTGTTTGAAGTCGCCCGGCCCGTCGCAGGCCGTCATGCCCCAGACATCGCCGTCATAGCCACGCCAGCGCCCCGGGTTGGCGATCGCATAATTGCGCTGGGCGATG
This sequence comes from Sphingomonas sp., assembly GCF_031361285.1. GTDB lineage: Bacteria > Pseudomonadota > Alphaproteobacteria > Sphingomonadales > Sphingomonadaceae > Sphingomicrobium. The sequence continues at coordinate 19,193 of NZ_JANMCO010000123.1, read as the reverse complement.
GTTGCGCGGCGACTGTTCTCGAACAGGTCGATGCCCTTGGCCCGCAGCCACGGGTCGGCGATGCCTTTGAAGTCGACCCAGACGTGGCTGTACTGGTGCCCGAACAGCGGCGGAAACTGGATGTGTTTTGGCCCCCAATTGCCGCCCCAGTTCAGGTCGAAATTGCCGGTGTAGCGAGTCCAGATGTTAGGCTTGATCGGGAAGGTCGGGCTGCCCAGCGCGAGCAAATAGAGCAAAGTTGCCTCATTATAGCGATCCCACTGGCTGGAGATGAAGCCGTCCTCCGGTTTCCAGCCCATCGATACGAACGGTCCGCGCCCGAACATCCAGCGCCAGTCGACCGCGTCATTAAGCCGCGCGGCGAGCCGCCGGATTTCCACTTCGTCGGCGTCCGGGCGGTCAAAATATTGGGCCGCGAAGAGAACGCCGCCGAGCAGTAAAGTGGTATCGATCGACGATAGCTCGGTGGTTTGGAACCGCCGTCCTTCATCAATGTCGATGAAGTGGTAGAAGAAGCCCTTGTACCCGGTCCGGCCGACGGCTTCCGGGCCCATTGGCGCGTTGGCGAAGAAGCGCAACGACGCCAGCGTCCGCCCGCGCGCTTGGGCCCGACTGATCCAGCCGCGCTCGGCGCCAATCGGGTAGGCGGTCAATCCGAAACCGACCGCCGCAATCGAGCTGAAGCTCTTGGTTGGCCAGCGATCCGGAACCAGGCCGTTGGCCGGGTTGCCGGTTTCCCAGAACCAGTTGAACGTCCGCCGCTCAAGGTCGCCGAGGTCGAAGGCCCCTGCTGCCGGAACCTGCGCGGAAACGCAGCCGGACATCGCCGCCGCGCCCAACGCCGCCGTATAACCGCCGAATTGTCGTCTCGTAATCAAACTGTCCGCCCGTCTACCCCCAGGAGTAACGCCCGCGCTTGCCTACCGGTCAAGCGCGGGCGGTGGAGGTTAGAAACGGTAAGCGGCGCGGAACTGCACTCGGCGGGGCAGCGTGAGCAATGAGTTGGGCTTGCCAAAACTGAACACGTTCGGATCGATTTGGCAGCACTTGAAGCCGTTGAACGAGGCGTAGTTCTTGTTGTTGAACAGGTTGAACACGTCGATTGCGAACGACGCTGTATGAGTGCCGAACAGACGGAACTCTTTTTCCGCCGTTACATCGACTTCACAACGGGCAAATAGGCCAAGGCAGTTTTTCTTCGGGAATGCCGAGGTGACATGCAGAGTGTTGATATCGAAATAGGGTGCGGTGTTGCGGTCCTCAACCGAGAAGGCCTGGCCGCTGCCCAACTTGGTAAGTGTCGAGAATTTCACCCCCCACGGAAGGTCGAGCAGGCCCGAGATGACAAGGGAGTGTCGCTCAATTCCTGGATTGTTGCGGAATCCGTAATCGTCGGGAGTCGGCTTATCGAGGCTGAACAGGTCATTGCCATTCTTCTCCGCTTTTTGCAGCGTGTAGGCGATATTAAGGCCCCAGCCGGAGGCGGGTGTATAGGCCCTGTCTAAAGTCACATAGAGCGCCTTGTAGCGCGTATCCAACCCGTCGAAGCCGATCAGCACGTTCGAGTAGCCAAACGCTCTCGCGGCCGTTGTGTCACAACAATCACCTATCCCGCCGTTTTGGCGTGTGGCGAACAGATGCGTGTAACCATTTTTGCCTCTGATATAGCTCCCCGTTACCGATGCGCTCCAGGAGCTTCCAAACTTCTGTCTCACGCCCAAGCTGAATTGGTCCGTACGAGGCGGCTTGGCATTATTTTTGACCGCGAACAGTTCGGGTTGGCCGGTGAGCGCGGTCGCCTGCAGCGCGATCAGTCCATCGCGGGTCAGATAGGCAGGATTCCAAAGCACCGTCGGGCTGCCGTTGCGCAGCGATCCATCTGACGAAAATTCGAACCGGCCGATGATGTATTGCGACCGGTATTTCTCATCGAGTGTGTTGTTGAACACGTTGCGATCGAAATAGCGCCCGAAGCCGCCGAAGATGACGGTCCGCTGGTCATCGTGGAGGTCATAGCTGAAACCGATACGCGGCTGGATCATGTTGTACACTGGCCGGTTGCTGCCGTCGGTGATGTAATCCTCGGGATTGAAATAGGCAGTTGGTGTCTGCGCTCTGAGCGCTGCCGCTGCATTGGCGGGCGTCACATATTTGTTGTTGAACATGTTACTTTCGCGGTCCCAGCGAATCCCGAGATTGAGCTGCAGCTTGTCGGTCACATCCCAGTCGTCCTGGGCGAAGATCCCAAAAATATTGTTGTTGGCCTTCAGATTAGGGTCGCCCAGGCCCAGAAAGGCCTGTTGGGGAAAGCTGAAATCGGGGCCACGGAAAATATACTTTGGCTGGAGTTCAAAAACTTTGACGAAGTCATATTTCTGGCGTGAATATTTGATACCGACCTTGAACGTATGCGTGCCCCACATCTCGACATTGGGAATCGTCAAATCGTCACGGAAGGTGAGCCCGCGCTGCTTGATATCCTGGGTGCCGTCCTTGCCGCCAAAGGTGATGATGTTGTCGTATTGAAAGGTTGGGCTATCTGGATTGAGAGACGTCGGATTGTAGTTGAAATTGAGGTAATCGATTGACGCCTCATTGAGGAAATTGTCGGCACGATAAGTCCATTTTGCGAGGTAAGTATCGACGGTGTTCTTCTTATTTTCGGCGACCTCGTAGCTGTTATGGCAGTCGGTATTGCAGCCGAAGCCTCCAATGTCGGTTTCTTTTCGGCGGCTGAATGATACGTCGAAGGTGCTCTTGTCATCGGGGATTAATGTCAGTTTTCCGAAGAACAGGTCGCCGCGGAACGGGCTGATGAAATTGCCAGCAAATTGTTGTGGATCAATTCCCAGATTCGCGCCCGGGGGCACAGGCCCCGGCGTGACCGTGCTGGCGCGGTCCTGGTCGTTGCCTTCGTAAGCGCCGAAGAAGAACAATTTGTCCCTGATGATCGGACCGCCAAGGTCGAGGCCATATTGAATGCGCTTGAAGGCGGGCTTGGGTCGGCCAGCGCGCTTGTCGAAGACATTCGCCTCCATCAAATGCTTGTCGGTGTAGGACACGAACGCATCGCCGTGGAACTGGTTGGTTCCTGACTTAGTAACCGACGTCACAATCGCTGCTCCTGCCTGTTCATATTCGGCCTTGAAGTTCTGCGTGAGGACGCGGAATTCCTGCACTGCAAGCTGGGCGAACGGGTTGCCGCGGCTGTCCTGCTGGCCGGCAACGCCTTGGTCGAGAACAGTGTTCTTGAGGTTGACGCCGTCGATGAAGACGTTGACCGCCGCGGGCGTCGACGCACCGCTTTGGAAGCCGCGATTGGTCTCGCTGTCGTTATATTTCACGCCCGGCGCGAGCTGGGTGAACGCAAGGAAGTTGCGATCGCCCTGCGGCAGTCGGCGGATCTGTTGCTGGCTGACGTTGGTGGCGACTTCGCTGGTCCGCGTTTCGACCAAGCGCCGGCCGGTGACGACAATCTCGCCTTCGGCGGCAGGCGCCGGCGGCTGTCCCTCGGCAACCGCTGCGGCCGGAGCAAGGTCGAGCGTGGCGGCCTGCCCGATTTCAACCGTCACATGATCGGTGACCGCAGCTCCAGCGATCTCGGTCGAGATCGTATAGGCTCCCGGCCGCAATCCGGAGAGCGTATAGTTGCCGCTGGTATCCGCCTTCGTTGTAATCGACTGATTGGTGCCTTCGTTGACCGCCGTCACATTGGCATTGGGCACTGCCGCCCCCTGCGCATCTCGTACCTGCCCGCTAATCGCGGCGGTGATCGTCTGCGCCGACGCCGGGACTGCCACGGCCGTGATCATCGTTATGCATGATACACCGAGCAACAGCGAACGCAGCATCTGGTTGCGGCCGATGCCTCGGTTTGAGTGTGATTTGGTCATGATAATTCCCCTGTTGAATCTGTGGTCGCGGCTCAGCTTCTCGCGGCTGATGACGCTCGGATGACGAGTACTGGCTTGAAAATGTGTTGCAGTTCGGGTTTGCGCCCGGCAATGAGGTCCGCGCAGCACTCAAGCGCCTGGCGCCCCATTTCGGCAATCGGCACCGCGGCGGTGGTCAGCGGTGGATTGACGTAGCGGGTGATTGGGATGTCATCGAAACCGGCCAAGGCGACATCGCCGGGCACCGTAATGCCGGTATCGCGCAAGCCTTCGAGGCAGCCGATCGCCATCATGTCATTGGCACAGAAAATCGCGTCGGGCGGGCCCGCGGCGGTAAGCGTTCGCGCCGCTTCGCGGCCCGATTCCTCGCCAAAGTCACCCTGCACGATCCATTCGGGAAAGGCGACGGTGGCGCGCTTGAGGGCCGCGCGATAGCCGCGGAGCCGTTCCTTGGCTTCGATATTGTCGGCCGGACCGGCAACAAAGGCGACGCTCCGTTTGCCGTCGCTGGCGAGGTGCTCGGTAATGGCAAAGGCACCGGCGTAATTGTCGATGACGAACGATGCGTGGCCGGCGCTGCGGCGGTTGCCGCCCAGCAATACCAGGGGCACGCCAGCGGGGGCGGCCGGGACAACCGCGTCATTGCCGGCGTTAAGCGACATCATGATGATCGAATCGACTCGGCTGCGCATCGCTCGCAGGGCGGCCGCGGCTTCGGCTGGATCGCCGTGCGAACTCGAAAGCAAAAGGTGCAGTCCGCGCGCCCGGGCGGCAAGGTCGATGCCGCGAATCAATTCGGAGAAGAACTCGCCGTGCAGATCGGGCAATAACACGCCGATCGTGTCTGTGCGCTGTGACGATAGCGACCGCGCGCCGCTGTGCGGAACATAGTCGAGTTCGTCGACAATCTTGAGAACATGGTCGCGAGTCGGACTGGCGACTTTTTCGATGCCGTTAAGCGCGCGCGACACCGTTGCCACCGAAACGTCCGCGGCTCGCGCCACGTCACGAATGGTGACGCCTTTCAGCACGGCTTTCGGTCGGTTGCGAGGGCGCGGGCAATGACCAAAGGATTGGTCCCGATCTGATCTATGTGGTTTTTGTGTAAACGGTTACATTCGCAACCTAGTCACCTCGATCAAATACTGCAAGCGACTCATTTTCAAAGGTTTGCCGTGCCTTAGGCGGCCATGGAATCCGGCGAGTTCGCGACGCGCGCAAAGGCGTGGCCGTTGCTGTCGAAGAGGTGGCAATCCCGCGGTTGCGCGCCAATCATTATGGCCTGCCCTTCGTCGAGTTTTTGTCCGGCAGGAAGCTGCATGATCAGTGGCTCGTCCGAAACTGCGGTGGTGACGTAAGCAAACTGCATGTTACCCAACCATTCGATCAGCGCCACTGTCGCCGGCAGCCCGTCCTTTTCTATGCGCACCAAATGCTCGGGGCGAACGCCAAGCGTTACCGAGTCGCCAACCTTGTGGGAGCCGACATTCACCGCCGCTTCGATCATCGATTCGTCGCGCAACTTGACGCGGGCTGTATCGTTGCCGCCGCGGTCGAGCTTCGCCTCGATGAAGTTCATTTGCGGCGACCCGACGAACCCGGCGACAAACTTGCTGGCCGGACGCTGATAGAGCTCCTCGGCGGTGCCCAGTTGGTGAATTTCGCCGCGGTCGAGAATGGCAATGCGGTCGGCCAGCGTCATCGCCTCGACCTGGTCATGGGTGACGTAGATCGTCGTCGTCTTCAGCCGCTTGTGCAGCCGGGCGAATTCATAGCGCATGCGGACCCGAAGCGCGGCATCGAGATTGGACAGCGGTTCATCGAACAGGAAAACAGATGGCTGGCGAACAATCGCCCGACCGATTGCAACCCGTTGCCGCTGTCCGCCCGACAGTGTCTTGGGCTTGCGGTCGAGCAAGTGACGAATGTCGAGCAGGTCCGCCGCCGCCGCAACCGCTGTGTCGATTTCCGAACGGGTCTTCCCGGCCAGCTTCAACCCGAACGCCATGTTTTCGTGCAACGTCATGTGCGGATAAAGCGCATAGGACTGAAACACCATGGCGATGCCGCGCTTGGCTGGCGGAACGCCGTTCATGCGCTCGCCACCAATGAATATGTCGCCCGAATCGACTTCATCGAGCCCGGCGATGCTCCTGAGGAGCGTTGATTTTCCGCAGCCCGAGGGTCCGACTAGAACCAGAAATTCGCCGTCCTTGACGCTGAGATCAATGTTGCGCAGCACGGGAGTTGTCCCGAACGCCTTGCTTACGTTGCGCAGCTTAACATCCGCCATTCGGTCGCCTCCTGGGGACAATCTAATAGAGGCCATGCATTTCGCTACAAGCCCGTCACCGGAATCGAGGCGGGATTCCAAAGGCCACCCGCGATAATTTACGCAACTTGAGAAGGGGGTGTCACCCGCGCAGCATGGCGGTCGCCAACAGGACGCCGGACGCGATTGCCACGCCATAAGGTATGCCGCCCTTCGGCTTGAGCAACCGAACGCGAGCAATTGCGGCGTCGCTCCAGTTGAACATGCGCAGTCCCAGGATCACCAGTGCGAGCACGCCACCGGCGAGCAATACCGAAGTCAGCATCACGACGCCGCTTCGGATATCAAACCAAAGCCCGGCCGACGCGAGCAATTTGACGTCGCCGCCGCCCAGCTTTCCCGATGCGAAAAGCAATGTTCCCATGCCTAATAGCGCGCCGAACACGACGATGTTCTGCCACAATGCAGATTGTGGCCCAGCGACGGCAATGGCGACGAAAGCCGCGCCGAGGATCAGGATGCAAATGATGTTCGAGATGCGCAATCGCACGGCATCTTCGATCGCCGCGGCGACGAGCAGCAACGCTAAGATCAGGGCCAGCCACAGTGGCGCCTCGGCGGCTAATCTCATTGCGCGGTCGGCGCGCTACCGGCTTGCGACAGCGCCAGATTGTTCGCGGCGCGTTCGTACCATTGGCTACGCGCTTCAATGGCCTGCGCGAACGCGGCAATCGCGCGCTTCTGGTCGCCGCGAAACCGGGCCATTACGCCCGCGTCGTTGAGCCGCGCCGACCAGTCACTGTCGTTTTCGGCCGTCCGTCTTTGCGGCAGGTCCTGGGTCGCTGCGGCTTGCGCAAGATCAAGGTTGTTGGCGATCCGGGCGTTCTTTGGATCGAGCGTCGCCGCTTTCTCAAGTTGCTCGGCAGCTTCCGCCCAGCGACCGCGCAACAATAACGACCATCCTAGATTATTGACGGTCTCGGCGCGACCGGGATTCAGCGCCAGCGCCTTGGAATAGGACAGGTCCGCGACGGTCCAATCGCTGCGGAAGTCAGCTGCGACGCCCCGGGCATTCCACGCCCGCCAGGACGCGGTGGGTGAGGTCGTCGCCCGTTCCAGCAGGATCGCGGCGCGAGCTATGTCGCCAGTGTGGACCGCGGCAATCCCGGCATGCTCAGCCAACCCCAGGTCCCCGCTGTGTTTGCCGAGCAGCAGTCCATAACGGACGAGCGCGGATTGAAAGTCGCCCGACTCAAAATCGAGATCGGCGAGTAGTCGGTCGATCGCGTCGCCCGTCGCACCGGCCTTGACCGCGTCGCCGATCATGATCCGCGCCTGGTCAAGCCGTCCGGCCTCAATGGCGTGCGCGGCTTCGTTCAAAGGCACGGCAGGCGGCGGAGAAATTACGGCAACCACCGCCGCTGCCAACAGCAATAGCGGCATCAGGTCCTTGCCCGGAGCGCGGAGTCGCGCGCCGCGTCACGGCCGAGCAAAATCGTCACCTGACGGGCGCCGGCGCGCTGTGCAATGGCAAATCCGAATTGCACGGAAAGCCGCTCTGCGACGCGGCGTCGGTTGGCCGGATATAGAATTATGCTGCGCATCCGGACCGCCGGCGCATCGCCAATCGAGACCGCGCGCCAGCCGCGATCCGCCAAATATATGCGGGTGCGCGCGGCCAGCCGATCAACCCGGGCGGCATTCAGAACGCGCACGCCGGCGGGACGCAATGCAGCCTGACGAAGCGGAATGAACCTGACGGTCGCGCTCCGCTGGGTGCGACCAACCGTCAGCGCGTGCCACTGCGGCGCGGTGGCGGTAACCAGCTCAACCTCCCGTAGCGACAGGCGCTCAATCCTCGGGCCAGACGTCACCCTCTCGTTGAGTTTCGCCATGTCGCGTTCGACGCGGGCCTTGATCACGGCGCTTTCGACCGCGACCTGCACCGGTATCGCCGCCGGCAAGGGCTGTGTCACCTTATTGGACGGCGACGATTTTGCCGCGGTTTCGACGGCAGCGACCGGTTGCAAAGTTGCGCGTTCGACCTGAGCCGGAACCATGGCAACCGCTGTTGACGGTTTCGCAGTTGACACAGGCATCGGCGCGGCGGCCATTGGTCGCGCCGGCGGTAGAATGACCGTCACTGAACGACCGATCGCCGGCTTGGCCGCCGGTATCACCGGTGTGATTTTGGCTATTGCGGCAACCTGAACGACCCGGGCTGGAACCGTCGGCACCGCAGGTGTCGGGATTGGCTGGCTTGCCGCGGCAAATTGCGGGGCAGGGACCGGGCGGATTGCCGGACCAACTGGCACAATTGGCGCGGGCGCTGTGGCCAAAACCGTGGCTGGCACCGGCGGTGGCGCGGAATCCTGCGCGGCGAGCGCAATTCGGTCTTTGACTTCCTGGCGCACCGAAGCGGCTTCGATTGCGCGGCCTTGCATGTCCAGGGAACCGGCGAGGGCGGTCAGCACTTGCGTGTTGCCGGGCGCAATCGCCAACGCGGCTTCGTAATTGCGTCGGGAAAGGTCGAAACGCGCCATCTGATCATAACAAGCGCCGACGCCGGCCATGGCGTCGATGCTTTCAGGATCTTCGCGCAACGCCATGCGGAAAGCTTCAAGCGCCAGCGCGACATTGCCCAGGGCGAGTTGTCCCCGTGCTTCGGCGATCCGGAATGGCACTGCCTTGGAACCGGCAGCCAACGGCGCCTTGATCGGGCGGATTTCAAGCTTGCCTTGTTGACCACCGCAGGCAGCGACTGAAAGCATCGCCGCCGTGCCAATGATTTTGCCCCCCCGGTTCATTTTATCCTCCCCCATTAAGCGCCGGCATGACCTGCCGAATCACGCGGATCGCCGCTGGCAGCATCAATACGCCGATCATTACCGGCAACATGCAAGCAACCAGCGGAATGGAAAGCAGTACCGGCAGCCGATGGGCCTTTTCTTCGGCCCGCATGCGGCGACGCTCGCGCATTTCTGTAGCATAGATTCGCATCGTCTGCGCGACTGACGAGCCGAGCTTGGTTGATTGAATCAGCAGCGTGGCGAAGGCGCGGATCTCGTCCGCGCCAGCACGGTCGGCCATCCGTCGCAAAGCATCCTCGCGACTGCGGCCGGCGCGCAATTCCAGCACCACCGCGCCCAGCTGTTCGGCGAGGCGGGGATGCGAATTCGTCATTTCCTGGCCGACGCGGGCGAACGCCGCTTCCAGGCCGAGGCCTGCCTCGACGCAGACGAGCATCAGATCGAGCGCATCAGGAAATCCGTTGATGATCTCGCGCTGGCGGCGGTCGGCGCGAGCGCGAATGAAGATGCTGGGGAGGTAGAGGCCAAGCGCGGCGGCAATGGACAAAGTGATGTAAAGTTTCGTCAGGCTCGGCGATGAGCCCATCACCCGGTAGAGCCCGAGCAACATGACCGGCAACACCACAACCAGTCCAATCCGCGTCAGCGTATACAGCCGCGGCCCATAGGGTGCGGTATAACCGGCCGCGATCAACCGCTGCCGCAGCGCCTTGTCCTTCGTGTCGACCAGCGACAGGCCCGACTTCTCGATGGCGTTAACCAGCTTCAGCCAGGTGCTTTGGGATTGGTCGGTGCGCAATGTGCCGGCACTTCGTGCCACCGCCACTTGAGGCCCGTCTTCAACCAGGCGGCGACGCGCCAGCTGCCTTACGGCGACACCAGTTGCAACGAAATAGACGATCGCCGCAACCAAAGCGAAAAGAGCTAACAACAGCAGCCTTCTCAGGAAGGCATTCTCGGCTATCAGCCCAAACATATCGCTATACCTTCAAATCGACCAAGCGCCGGATACTCACGAAACCGATGATGTAGAGTAGGATCAGTCCGATGAATCCGGGCAGGAAGGCGGGATCGTCCGAAACATCGAGATAAAAGGCCGGATTGGCTATGAATAGCGTGGTGAAGGCGAAAATCGGCAAGCCCGTCAACATGATCGCGGTCATTCGCCCTTCGCTCGACAAGGCCCGAACCTTCATCATCATCGATGCTCTTTCGCGGATTACCGTCGAGAGATTTTCGAGAATTTCTGCGAGGTTTCCCCCCGTCTCGTTTTGCACCGAAAGCGAAACGACGAACATGCGCATATCATCGAGGTCCCAGCGATTGGCCATCGCCTGCAACGCATCGCGAAGATCTGCACCGTAGGTCACTTCGTCGACGACAATGCCGAACTGACTGCCGATGGGATCGGCCATTTCCTCGGTCAACAGGTCTAAGGCGGCGGCAATCGGGTGCCCGGCGCGCAAGCCACGCACGAATACATCAACCGCGACAGGAAACTGTTCCTGCATCTTCTTGCGCGTCCGGTTGGCTTTGAACTGCAACACCATGAGCGGAATGGCCGCGCCCAATAGCCCGCTGAACGTTGCGATCAAAAACAGACGGCCAAAGGCAATCGGCACACCTGTCGCCGCCATGATCATCAAGATCACGAAGAAGAGGACGATTGGGCCAAGCAGAACGAACAGCATCAAACGTCCGGTCGGCATGGTAATTTGAGCGGCCATCAGCATGCGCTCAAACTTGCCGGCCGTTCCGGCGAGGATTGGCGGGAGCCATGTCGGCAGATCGCTGTCGGCGCGGCGCAGCAAGTTGAGCGCCTCGCCGTGCGTACGGCCCTGGCCGATCAACTTGAGCCTCAGATTGATCGCTTTGCCTTCGGACCGGCTGCTCGCGAGCCAGCCGACGATCGACTCAATGGCTAACACGACCGCCCCAAAGATGCAGGCGAGGATGAGGGCCTTGAGCCAGCTATCGCTCATTGCTCGAACTTTGAGTCGGGCCGGAATAGCTCGGACGACAGCGTCAGTCCGTGCGTTTCGACATGATCGAGGAAGCGGGGGCGAATGCCAGTCGCCTCGAAGCGCCCCAGAATCTGGCCGTCGGCGGAAACGCCGGTTTGCCGATAGCGGAAGATATCCTGCATCGTCACCACATCGCCTTCCATCCCGGTCAACTCGGACAGGCTGAGCAACTTGCGCCGTCCGTCGGCGAGGCGGCCGACCTGGATCACGACGTTGACCGCCGATGCGATTTGCGCACGCGCCGACCGCGGCGGAATGTCGATGCCGCTCATGCCGATCATTTGCTCGACGCGTGACAGCGCATCGCGCGCGGTATTGGCGTGGACCGTCGTCATGGACCCGTCATGGCCCGTGTTCATCGCTTGCAGCATGTCGAACGCTTCGCCGGCGCGAACTTCGCCGACGATAATCCGATCGGGCCGCATGCGCAGCGCGTTCTTGACCAGGTCGCGCTGCAGAATCTCGCCCTTCCCTTCGATATTGGGCGGGCGCGTTTCCAGGCGCACGACGTGCCGCTGCTGCAGCTGAAGTTCCGCTGAATCCTCGATTGTCACGATGCGCTCGCGCCCGTCGATAAACGCCGACATCGCATTCAGCATCGTCGTCTTACCGGAGCCGGTGCCCCCCGAAATGAGCACATTGCGCCGGGACCCGACAACCGCCTGCAGCACTTCGGCTACTTGCGCGGGCACGCTGCCAATTTCGATCAGACGGTCCATGCTAATCGGTACGCGCGCGAACTTGCGGATCGACAGCAGTGAGCCGTCAATCGACAATGGCGGAACGACCGCGTTGACCCGGCTTCCGTCGGCCAGTCTGGCATCGACCATCGGTGCCGATTCGTCGATCCTGCGGCCAACCGCGGAAACAATCTTCTGGATGATGCGCAGCAAGTGCCGCTCGTCCTTGAACCGCACCGGGGTCGGCTCGAGGACGCCGTAGCGTTCGACGAAGACGTGAGCGTGCCCGTTGACCAGGATGTCGGTGATGGTCGGATCTTTGAGCAACGGCTCCAACGGTCCAAGGCCGAGGAGCTCGTCGAGGACGTCGCCGACCAGTTGCTTGCGTTCCGCCTGGTTGAGCGCCTGATTCTGCTTCGTCAGCTCTTCGTGGACGATGTCGCCAACTTCCGCCTGAATCTGTTCGCGGGACATTTTGTCGAGCGCCGACAGGTTGATCAGGTCGAGCAAGCGCTGGTGCAACTCCACCTTGAGGTCAGTGTGAGTGTCACGCTTGGCGAAGGCCCCGGCATCTCCCGTCGTGACCAGCCGATGCTCTTCGAGCGTGCGCGGGGCCGTGGTCTCTCGCGTTGCGCCTCGCGCGGATTTTTTAACTTGCCACATGGTTAGCGATCCAGCCCGAGCGCAGCAGCGATACCGGCGTCGAGCGATTCGATATCCTTGCCGACGCTGCTTCTCCGCTTGATGGCGCTGATCGGCACCCCTTGTTCGACCGCCGCGGACATCACGGCATGGTCATTGGCAATCGTATAACCGACGTCGCGTCCAAGTGCCTGACGCACGTCCGCCGGCTTGATCGATTTAAAAAGGCCCTTCTCAAAGCGGTTGACGACAATGCGCAAATCCAATGCAGCGAGATCCTGGCTGGCAATCAAGTCGAGCTGCCGGCGCGAGCGGTTGAGGCTGGTCACGCTGAGCTCGGTGATCAAGAGTACCAGGTCTGATCTCGCCAGAACCGATAGTGACCAATTCGTCCAATTGGTCGGCAGTTCGACGAAGACCGTGCCAAACTCGCGGGCCGCGAGGTCAACGATGTCGATCAGCTGCTCGCTGGAAAGAGCTTCAAGCGGCATCATGTCGGTTGGCGACGAAATGACATGCAAGCCGCTCGGATGGACGACGGTGGTTGCGCGGAGCAGGTCCCCGTCGAGCCGCGAACCGGCATCCAGCAAGTCGCTGAGTGACAGCTTCGGCCGCAGACCAAGCTGGAAGGCGGCATCGCCGAACTGGACGTCCAGATCGAGCAAGCACACTTCGCGCCCGGCGACCGCCTCCTTCTGCGCGAATTGGATGGCAAGTTGGCTGAGTAATGCGGTTGCGCCGACGCCCCCGACACTCTTGATCACGCTGACCTGCTTGCCGATCGCAGCCCTCGCATGACTTTCGATGGCAAGCGCGTCCCGGATGGGGGCCAGCGAGGCCTCCAGATCCTCGACATCGAGCGGCAACGGCACAACATCGTGGGCGCCGGCTCGTACCAGCGATCGAACGAACGCAAGCGGCGGTTCAAAGGCCGCGGCGATCAGCGGGGTCTTTGTCGCCGCGGCAAGTTTCTGAAAGCGCTTGACGGACGCGGGGGAGTCGCGATCGACTTGAATGACCGCGGCCGCGGCAAGCGCCACGTCTTCGGGATCGATCCAGTCCGTCTCGGCCAGCAGGCTGAGCGCCAGCGGGAAACCCGCGATGCGCGCGCCGACCAGTTCGGCGGCATCGCCGTGCGCACCGGTCAAATACAAATGGACGGCCACCTCACGCCGGTGGGTACGCCAACTCTTCCCGGTTTCGTTAGGATTGATCACAGACATTCCCGCTTACCCGTTCCTCGTTTCACTTACCGTGCTCGAGCTTGGCCCAAGCGTTCTCGTAAGTGACTGAAATGCCATGTCAGTCAACCGGACCATTCCCACCGGTGCCACTTCGGGACGATACGGGTTTGGCAAATCGATCATCCCAGTTCGCCACGGTTCCGGATCCGTCCGCCGGCGTCCACGCAGCACTGGTGACCTGCGGGGCGATGGAAGTTCAATCGCTTGAAACGCCACCGGGAACGACGCTTTTGCTTTCGCGGATGGGCGCGCAATCGTGTCGTTGAAGTTTCGTTGATCAAACATGGCGCCTTCCTAATTCGAACTTCCGCAGTCTCCGGTGGTCGAGCATTCGCCATCCTCGAGCGTCAGAGATGCTTTGACAACTGGCAGATTTATTGTTCCGCCAAACAGAATCAGCGGCTTAAACGTCAAATTCCTGAGTTCGACTGTCGTTAGCGGGGACACGTCGGGGCCTGTCGGATCGCCGGAATAGCCCAGACCGACATTTTGGTAAGTCACCCAAACATTTGACGACTGAATTTCCGGATACATGTTCTGCATCCAGGTCACGATGTATTGGAATGCGGCTGCGTTTCGCCCGGATACGCCGCTTGCGGCCCCGGTTACGGTGCAACTACCTGTGTTGTTACAGACGGCGCTATCGAATGTGGCGGTGGGCACCGCGTCGCCTCCGGGAATGCTGTAACTACTGACGAAATCAGTGTTAATGACGTTTGCGACAGGATCGCTGACAATAGCGTATCGGACGCCCATTTGGGTGGCTTTTTCGGCCCGATTAAGGGTCCACATGTACCGACCCACATCAATGGTGCCCAACAGGAATAGCAGCAGCAATGGCAGAACCATCGCGAACTCGACCGCAGAGGCCCCCTCGTCGTTTCGGGCGAAGATAGCGAAACGCGCCATCACAAGCCAAAAACCGTCGCTTGGCTTGTCGCGTTGAGGGACAAGCCAGTGCTCTGAAACCCGATCGCGCCAACTAGAGGGCTATAAGGTACGGACGCCGTCACAAATACCCGCGGTACAGTTGCACGAGCAGTATACAGGCCGTCATAAACACGCGCGCCATTCACACCGGCATTGGCATAACAGTCAATTGTAACGGTTATTGTGGCCGGGTTTGTCCAATAATATAGCAAGGGCAGGTCAGCGACCGTCACAACGGGTTTCCCGAATCTTACGACATTCTTGATTTGATTTTCATTTGTCGCGGGGCCGCCGCAGGGCATGGAAGCAAAACTCTGGCGCGATGCATAGCGGGCACCGTCGCGCGCGGCTTTGACCACCACATTTTCGTCCCAAAAAAACTTCCCGATCTCGAGGGAGCCAAACATGAGAATGACAAGCAGCGGCGTGACCAAGGCCATCTCGGCAGCCGCGGCGCCGCGTCGATCCGACCAAACTCTGGCACGCAATTTTGTCATCTCACAAGATAAGGCACGTCGCGGCGCACAAGCTGCGGTGCGGCCCCGCCGGGGTCCACGCTCCCGATGACCTCAAGATAGATCTCGTTCCCGCTATCGCCATTACCGCGCCCCGTTGTCCCGGGTTCAACCAGGAACATGTTGACATAGCTGCCGACCTGGACCGGGGTCGATGTCCCACGAAGGTCGCCGCAGTTCGAGCCGACCGCGACTTGGAGTACGCGGCGGTCGCGCGACGGATCGGGCACGGTGGTGTTGCACACTGGGCGAGCTTGCTGATTATCGACCCCTGCCGCCCCTGTCGGGAAATAGCCGTTCGCAATTTCCCACAAATAGGTTTCATACCGGGTCATCGTCGCGGCATTGGCAGGGATGCGGCCGCTATGATATTTATTGAAATAGTCGCCTCGGGCCCAAACGCCATCGCCGAAACGGCTATTGGTTCCACATGACGAGCCATAGCTGGTATAATGGCAATCGTCTCGGGGGAGGCCCATAGCGTCAATTACACCGTTCGCATCGATCTGTGTCATCGCTGTGTCAGCCGCATTCTTTACCCGTGGCGAAAAACGGTTCGCCGCAGTGGCAATCAGGTGCCAACCCTCGTTGTTAATGTTGTTGGCGTGGCCGTTCTTGATACCGCACTGACCGCCGCCAGTCTGCCGGACGAGATCCTTGGTGACGTTGAGCGCTGGCGGGCAGGCACTGCCCAGGCAGGGGGCGAGGGCAACTCCACCGCCGCCACTCATATCGTAAATATCGAACCGCGTGTTGATCGCGACGATGGCAGGCGTCGGCGCGCCCGAGCTGACTGGTTGCGTACTGCCGATCAGCTGGCATTGGAAAACTGGGTTCTGGAATGCCAGGCCAATCTGAGTCGAATTGGAATCCGAGGGACCAACATAGCCGAAATCACCCGGTGCCCAGTTGGACCCGCTATTCGAAACTGCCCTGATTCCGTGCCCCTTCAGTGTGTCCCAATCGACTGCCGCGCCAGTGGGAGGGCAGATCATCAGCGGCGGAACCTTGCATAACGCCGTACCGAGACCGGCCCGGGCCTTGGCGCTCAAGTCTCCGGAAGTTAGCGCTCCAACGACCGGGGTCAGGGCAAAATTGGCCTTCCGGCTATTGACCGTGACCTCAACGAATTTCGCTTCTCCGTTGGTTGTGGCAGGCACCGCGCCTGCTTTATCTTGAAAGAAACGAACGCTGGCAGCGGAGTCATCCTGAATCACAGTGTCTGACACGCACACAGCCGAGGCGGCGACGGTTACGCCCAGACCGCCGGCATCATTGGCGAACAACGTTTGATTGTTCAAAAGCGAACGTGCCGCCTCGACAGCCCGACCACAGGACCCAGACTCCCCATCCAATTGGCTCGCCGCGGCAAGAGCAGCCTGGTCAGCGGCATTTTGCAGCTCGGTGTCGAGGCCGGCCAGGCGGGCATAGTCAAAGGCGATCCCGCCGACGGCAACCAGCGCGAAGAGCGAGAGTCCGACCGTGGCGGCGACAGCACCCTCAGTGTTCTGGGATAGGCTCCTTACCGACCGCTTCATCGCCCATCTTCCTTATCGTGGACCGGAGGAGCCGCCGGCGCTCGAGGAGGTACTCATGACCTCGACCTGCTTAACCGCGTCTGTCCGATACCGTTTGACAGCCGCCGCGCCCTTGGCGCCGCTGTCTCCGGGCTGAGAGCCGTTAGCGGCATAGACCGGATCCGGATCGATGACTTGGACCGCGGCATTATACTTCGTCGATTCGCCGAACGATGGATCGGGTGAAATCGGGTTCTGGTTCATGTTCGTCAGGCAACCACTCAATAGTATTGCTACCAGCGGCGTGGCGATCAGCAACTTAGAGCTCATGGCCATAATCCTTCTCAAATCCGATCGGCTGGCGTTGCGCGCTGCCGCCCGGACCGGGCGCAGGTGCGCGCGGCTGGGTGACGAATGGCGCCGACGACGGCGGCACGCCGGTATCGGTGCGTCCGTTGAGGAACAGGTCGGCTTCGTTGGGCGGCCCGACGCGGTCGGTCGGCGCGCGCAGGTTTGCGGATCGCACCGGCCGCACTAGGTGCGGGGTGACGATGATCACCAGCTCGGTCTCTTCCTTCTGGAAGTTGGTCGAGCGGAACAACGTGCCGATGATCGGCAGCGAGCCGAGGAATGGCAGCTGGCGAATGGTGTCCTGGAAATCGCGGCGCAACAGGCCGGCCAGCGCAAAGCTTTCGCCATCGCGGAGCTCAATGGTGGTTTTGGCGCGCCGTGTCTGCAACCCAGGAATGGTCAAATTGTTGATGACGATCGAGGCGGTTGGGTCGATCGAGCTGACTTCCGGCGCGACGACCAAATTGATGACGCCGTCGGCCAGGACCGTTGGTGTGAACGCCAGGCTGACGCCGAACGGTTTCCATTCGACCGTGAAGGCGCCATTGTTGCCGCCACCGCTGCCGCCACCGCCGCCGGAATTTTGCACCACCGGCACCGGGAATTCGCCGCCGGCGAGGAAGCTGGCGGTTTCGCCGGACAGCGCGACGAGGGTCGGCTCGGCCAGCGTCGTGATCGCGCCCTTGCGCTCGAGCGCGTCGAGCGTGACATCAAAGTTCGTGCCCAGCGCCCGGAATGCGCGCGAAACGATGCCGAAACTATTGGTGATCGAACCCAGAGCGAGGACGGATTTCCCGGGAACCGTTGTCGTCACGCCACCGATGGTGGATGTAATCGGCACGCCGGGCGACAGGCTGGCGCCGCCGCCGATCGCACCCTTGAGCGCGCCGCCGTCACTGCCTAAGAACCAGCTGACACCCAGCTGTTTCAGTGCCGAACGCTTCACTTCGGAAAAGCGGACTTCGAGCATGACTTGCTGGGCCGAGCCGATCGACAGCAAATTGACGACCTTGCCCGGGGCGTAGGTTTCGGCGATCTGCACCGCGCGGTCCGCCGCCGGGGCGTTAGCGACGATGCCTTCGAGAACGATGGAATCGTTCGAAATCCGGGCCCCAACATCATCGGTCGGCATCAATTCCGACAGCTGGCGCTTGAGCGAGGTGACGTCCGGACCCACCACCACATCGACCACCGCCAGCAATATATTGCTGCGATCATAGAGGGTCAGGCTGGTCGTCCCCATTTTCTTGCCGAGCACGTACAGCGACTGGTTGGTCAGCGGCAGGATGTCGGCGATGTCGGGATTGCCGATCAGCGCCTTGGCGTAGGGCCGATCCGACCGGATTACCTGGCTTTTGTTGACCGGCACCGCGACTTCGCCAGCGTGCACTTCGTCGGCGACGCTGATCCCGCTCGATTGGGCGGCGGCGGGCGCGGCCGCGCTCGCCAGGGCCAGGGCCGCAACGCTAAGCGCGAGCCTGCCGTACATGTTACGAGCCATAGTTCCCCACCTCGTAATTGCTGCCCTCGGTCCCCCGAATGACCTGGATGCTGTTGGTTGGCGGCTGTCGGAACACCGGCCCGGTCGGTTTGGCCGGCGCCGTGCGCCGCGGCGCTGGGCGTCGCGCGCCCTGGTTGTTGGCGGCATTGATGCGATCCGCCGCGCCATACATCGCGCCCGCCATCGCTCCGTCCAAACCGCCACCGGTCGCCCGGCTCGCCATCGTCGTCTGCGGATAGCGCCCGCCGGTCCCGCCGCCGTACAGGCTGAAGCGCAGGTCGGCGAGGCTGACCGTCCGGGCGGTCGGGCCGTTCTGATCTTCACCGGGCTTGCGCAGCACCAGGCTCAGCTGGCCGACCTGCTGGCCGAGCGCGAGTTTCTGGGCGTCGATCGGATTGACCTCGAGCGTCGCGGTCTTGGCCAGGACCGGCTTGCCGTCGGCGCCCTTGGCGTCCTGATCGGTGGCAATGACGCGGATGTTCTGCAGCAGAACATCGGTCAGCTGGGCGTCGCCACCCGGCGCCTGGTGGGTAATCAGGACATCGACGGAATCATTGGGCTGGACGAAGCCGGCGACCCCGGACACGTCGTTGAGGCGAACGGCGGCGGCGCGCATGCCGTCGGGTAGCAGCGACGCGACCGACGCGCCCTGGCCTTCGCCGCTAATCTTGCTGGCGAGGATTGGTTCGTTGACCAGCATTGGCCGCAACGCGACCCGGCGCTTGCCCGCGGGCAGCAGCTCGGCGAGGCTGCGGAAGCTGCCTGGCGGCACGCTGGCGATCGGGTAATCGGCGAAGCGGATCTTGTCGGGGGT
>NZ_JANMCO010000108.1:0-1704 GCF_031361285.1 Sphingomonas sp. | reverse complement strand
GGCGCGGCCTCCGTGCTGCAGGCGGGCGCGCAGGCCCTGCCGGCCGACGAAAACGCCGAGGCAACGGATATCACCGCCGCCAACGCCAGCGACATCGATCCGGAAAATCTGGAGCTCGACTGGAGCCAGCTCAATGTCGATGCTTCCACCCTGGCCAATCCAGCCTCGAAGGCGCGGTTTTCAGCGCAATCCGGCGGCGCCGGCGAAATGTCGTGGTCGTCGAAGGACAGGTCGAATGGCTCCGCCGTTTCGGTGAAGCAGCCTTTGTCGCCGTTCTGGGATACAAGGATCGGCGCCGACATGACCATCACCCGGCAGCCCCAGACGATGTCGGAGCTGTTGTCGGAAAAGGCCGCCAACGGCGGCAGCGTGCCGCAATCCACAGGGACGGCCTGGGCGGCCATGTCAGCTCCCGGCGTCGGCTCGATCTGGGACAAAACCGCGATCGAGGCCCGCGTCGACCCTGCGCAGGTGTTTGGTCCCGGGAGATTGGCGAGAGCTTCCAGCGGAGCGACGTAGCCGAGGCATTTGAGACGGGTACGATTGTAGTCGGCAACAACCCGTTTGAGGAAGGCGTCGCGATCGGCATGGCATGGGAAGGTGCGTCGGGCGCTGCCGCGCTTGGGTTCGCGGCCAATTGCTTCGGCAAGACGACGATTGAAGCGTTCGACGAGACCATTGGTTTGCGGTCGGTATGGTCTGGTGAGCCGGTGGTCGATCTGGTGGCTGGCGCAGATGAGATCGAAGGGGTGCTTGCCGGAAGGCTTGCCCGGCGGCTTGTTCTTCATATCGACGGCAAAGCGGTCGGTAAACTCGGAGCCGTTGTCGGTCAGAATGGTGTGAACCGGGTACGGGAAGTGGGCCAGGAACCGGGTGAGGAAGCCGGCCGAAGTCTTGGCATCGCGCTTCAGGTGGATTTCGACATAGACATAGCGGGTGGCGCGGTCGATCGCGACGAAGGCATAGCTTTTGCGGCGTTCCAGGGCAGGCAGATGCTTGAGGTCGAAGTGAATGAAGCCGACGGTCGCCTGTTCAAAGACGCCGACGCCTGGCTTGTCAGGTTTCTTGCGATGGCTGATCCCGTGACGCTGGAGGCAACGATGGATAGCACTGCGGGAGAGCTCGTCGTTCACACAGCGTCGCATCACCTCGACGATATCGTCGAGCGGCAACTGCAGCGACGTTCGCAGCTCGCAAACCAGTGTCTCTTCCATGGCTGACAGGCTTGTTGTCAGCTTGTGCGGCCGGTGCGAGCGGTCGCCGACTGTCGTTCGGCCGCGCCAGCGACGGATCGTGGTCTCGCTGACGCCGAGTTCCGCCGCCAGTTGTGCCACCGGCTTCTTGCTGCGCTGGATGTAGGATCTGACCCTTGGGGTTGTGGTCGCATTGGCGTGCAGAGCTAGGTCCATGACCGAAGGCGCTCCTCAATGTAACGGAGGCCCCGTTCTACACCGATTCCATCCATCCAATCTCCCGGGACCAAACACTTTCGCGGGGTATGACGGTCTTTGTTTGAGCTGGCGTCGTGCGCCATATCCTCCAGGGGGAGGGCGGAACGATTTGCAAAACTTCGGGCGCTTCGCGTCGCGAGATCGCGGATTTGTGTCACACCCTCAACCGTCGTCGCCCGGCGTGTCCGGGGGACCCCGGAATACCAGGCGCGATTGTTTGGGTCGGGAAATCACGGGGGTCAGGGTACCCGCC
>NZ_JANMCO010000048.1:0-76075 GCF_031361285.1 Sphingomonas sp. | reverse complement strand
CGCCCGGACCATCGCGGCGACCTCCGCGATCGGCTGGATCACGCCGGTTTCGTTATTGACCTGCTGGACCGCGACCAGCGCCGGCGCGCCCGTAAGCGCCCGTTCGAGCTCGGCCAGCTCGACGAGGCCTCGCTCATCGACCGGAATGGGTAGCGCATCGGGCCCCATCGCGGCGACCACTGCCTCATGCTCGGTCGCACCGATCAGCCGCCGCTCCGCCTTGGCTCGCGCCGCGACAATTGCAATGGCTTCACTCGCCCCCGACGTAAGGATGACGTCATGGCGCCAGTCGAGCGCTCCGGCGATGGCGGCCCTCGCCGCCTCGAACGCGGCACGGGCGGAGCGCCCTTCGGCATGCGGCGAGCTCGGGTTGGCCCAGGCGCCAAGCGCATCGGCCATCGCCGCCCGCGCCTCGGCAAGCACCGGGGTGGTCGCCGCATGGTCGAGATAAATCCGGTCGCGAGCCATGAGAAGTGAAGGTTTCCTGCCGATTGCCAGTTGAAGCGCGCTCCCTATATAGGACCAGCTGCCGCGGCGCACCCGTCGGCGCAAGCACCCGATTTCTTACGCGAGCACCCATTTTCCATGCCCGAAGTGATTTTCCCAGGCCCCGAGGGCCGCCTCGAAGGCCGGTTTCATCCTGGCCTGCGCCCCCGCGCACCGGTGGCGATGATCCTGCATCCACATCCCAATGCCAACGGCACGATGAACAACAAGATCGTGCAATTGCTCTACCAGACCTTTGTCCGCCGCGGCTTTGCGACGCTTCGCTTCAACTTCCGCGGCGTTGGCAAGAGCCAGGGCATCTTCGACAAGGGCATCGGCGAACTGTCCGACGCCGCGTCGGCGCTCGACTGGGTCCAGTCGATTCACCCCGAAGCGGAAACCACCTGGGTCGCGGGCTTCGGCTTCGGCGCGTGGATCGGCATGCAGCTGCTGATGCGCCGGCCGGAGATCAAGGGCTTCATCTCAATTGCGCCGCCGGCCAACATGTTCGATTTCAGCTTCCTCGCGCCGTGCCCGTCATCCGGCATCATCATCCAGGGCGAGGTCGACGAAGTGGTCACCCAGGGCGCGGTCCAGAAGCTGGTCGACAAGCTGCGCACCCAGCGGCACATCACCATCCATCACGACACCATCCCCGGCGCCAACCACCACTTCGCCAATGAGCTCGACCTCCTCATGAAGAGCGTCGACGATTATCTCGACATGCGCCTCGCCAAGGATTTGAAGCGCTAAGTCTCCTCCCCTGCAATTGCAGGGGACGTGGCGCGCCGGAGGCGTGACGGAGGGGCCCCTCCACCAGCTGCGCTGGTCCCCCTCCCCTCGAAATTGAGGGGAGGAGACTAAATCGTCCAGATTAGGACGTTGCCGACCAGCACGACGGCGGCGACGATCATCAACACACCGCGAGTGCGATCTTCACGATGCAGGGCGAGCTTCACACCGCCTGCGGTCAGGGCGAACGCGGCGAGCATCGCCAGCGCCATAGCGGCGGCAGAGACATCACCCACGCCTTTATCTCCCTTCACCAACACTTAACGATCTTGGTCCAAAATCAAGGACATGGCCACTGCAGCGCAGCAGGCGCGCCTCGAAGAGGCGTTCGACCGGATCGAGGAAACGATCTTGCCGTGCATCGCAATGATGCTCGAAACCCTGCTCGACGCCTCGACGACCATTGCGCAAACCAACCCCAAGGCGCTCGCCGCCGAGCTCCAGACGCTGGCCGCCGAGCTCGAGGAATTGACCCGCACTGTCGAAAGGTCGAATCCACATTTCGAAGCCGGCGACTACCGGGCGTCCACCGCCTGATCTTCGCCAACCATCCGCGCGTGCAGCGCCGGATCGATATTGCCACCCGACAGCACCGCCACCGTTCCCTCGCCGAACTCGACCTTGCCGGCGAGCAGCGCCGCGAGAGCGATCGCACCGCCCGGCTCGACGACCAGCTGGTGTTCGGTCCAGGCGAATCGGACTGCGTCGGCGACTTCTTGTTCGCTGACCGCCATTGCCGTCACGCCCCGCGCCGTGAGAATCCCGAACGTGATCGGCGAAACGCGCAGCGTCTGCAGCGCGTCGCACAAAGTTGGCGGAGCGTCGTTGGCGACCGGCACGATCTCGCCCAGCTCCAGCGAATGACGCATGTCGTCCCAGCCTTCGGGCTCGACGCAAACGATGGCGGCGTCCGGGCAGGCCAGCGCGATTCCCGACGCCAGTCCACCACCCCCTGTCGGCACGACAATTCGGCTCGGCGGCGGCGCGCCTGTGCCTGCCAGCTGGTCGAAGATTTCCAACCCGGCAGTGCCCTGGCCAGCGATAATCATCGCATCGTCGAAGCTTGGCACCACGGTCGCGCCGGTGGCGGCGGCCAGTTCGGCGGCAATCGCGGCGCGGTCCTCGGTCCGGCGGTCGTAGAAGACGATTTGCGCGCCCTCCGCCCGCGTCCCTGCCACTTTAACCCCCGGCGCGTCCGATGGCATCACTATGGTCGCCGGAATGCCGAGGCGTTGGGCAGCGATGGCCACGCCACGCGCATGATTACCCGACGAGAATGCAACCACGCCGCGCCGCCGCTCCTCGTCATCGAGTTGCAAAAGCCGGTTGGTTGCGCCGCGCAATTTGAACGAGCCACCGGTCTGCAGGCACTCGCACTTCAGCCAGACGTCCTGCTTATGAATTCTTGCCTTGACTAATGGCGTTCGTTTCACCTCCCCAACGATACGATCGGCGGCCTCGAGGACATCTTTTCGGCTGACTTCAGTCACTTACCCAACCTCTTGGAATCACGGCAAGACTCGGCAAACTGTGGCGCATCGGGGACAGACTGGCCGCTTCGCCCGTCTCAAATCCCAAAAAACCTTTACTTAACCGACCCCCATCCATATATCGCGCTCCCGCTGCCCCATGGGACTTCCAACCGCAAGGCAGCTTTTGTCGAACGAACCTGTTGGAGGTCCCTTGAGTTGTACAAACATCATCGCGCGCTGGGGCTAGCGACCGCCCCGTCCGGCACCCGCAACGGTGTCGATATCGCTAAGTTGCGCCCGGCCCAGCCGGTAACGCTCCTTCGCCCGCACGCTGCCCGGCGCGCGGCGCGTTTTTTCGTCGAGAAATTCCCCGGCCGGTCGCTCTATGCGGTGAAGGCCAACCCGTCGCCGGACCTGCTCCGCATCCTGTGGGATGAGGGCATCACCCATTACGACGTCGCCTCGATCGGCGAAGTACGGCTGGTGGCGCAAACGCTGCCCGAGGCCGTGCAATGCTTTATGCATCCGGTCAAAGCCGAGGAAGCGATCGCCGAGGCTTATTTCGATCACGGCGTGCGGGCGTTCAGCCTCGATTCGCTCGACGAGCTCGACAAGATCATGCGCGCCACCGCCACCGACGGCGTCGCCGCGACCGACCTTGCCCTGTTGGTCCGCCTGCGGGTCAGCTCGCAGCATGCCAAATTGAGCCTCGCGGCGAAGTTTGGCGCCGACCCGCGCGACGTCAAGCCGCTGTTGTTCGCCGCCCGCCAGGCCGCCGACGCGCTCGGCATCTGCTTCCACGTCGGCAGCCAGGCGATGACCTCGGCCGCCTTTTCCGAGGCGATGGTCGAAGTCCGCAACGCCATCGTCGAAGCCTCCGTAACGGTCGATATCGTCGATGTCGGCGGCGGCTTTCCATCGTCCTATCCGGGCATGGAGCCGCCCCCGCTCGAAGCCTATTTCGACGTCATCCACGAAACCTTCGAGGCGCTGCCGATCAGCTACTCGGCGGAGCTGTGGTGCGAGCCCGGCCGCGCGTTGTGCGCCGAATATGGCAGCCTGGTCGTCCGCGTCGAGAAGCGCCGCGGGTCGGAACTGTACATCAACGATGGTGCTTATGGGGCGTTGTTCGATGCCGCCCACCTCGGCTGGCGCTATCCCGTGCGGCGGCTCCGCGACGCCAAATCGACGGTCCGGCCGATGGAATTCAGCTTCTACGGCCCGACCTGCGACGATCTCGACCATATGGCGGGGCCGTTCGAGCTGCCGGGTGACGTCGGCGCGGGCGACTATCTCGAAATCGGCATGCTCGGCGCGTACGGCTGCGCGATGCGCACGGGATTCAACGGTTTCGGGGTCGACAGCGCCGAAATCGTCGGCGACGAGCCAATGGCCTCGCTCTACGGAGCCGCCGAACCAGCCAAGCGTTCGAAGGCCGTGAAGCGGTAGCATTTGTACCCCGGCGAAGGCCGGGGTCCAGTCCAACGCATACCGTCTGGACCCCGGCCTTCGCCGGGGAACAGTCTGCATTTGGAGTAAATAATGACCACCGAAACGCTGATCGAACCCCAGGTCAACGACACCCGCAAGGCCGCTCTGTTGTCGAGCCCGGTCGAGCATATCGACATCACGCAGTTCGACGCGCGCCCGATCGTCGAGGCGATGAGCAAGATGAGCTTCACCAGCCGCGACCTCGCCCGCGCCACCGGCCTGTACAATGCGATGCTCGAGGATCCCGATTGCTCGATCATCCTGGCGATCGCCGGCTCGACCTCGGCCGGCGGCTGCATGGACCTCTATGCCGAGCTCGTCCGCTCCAACATGGTTGACGCGATCGTCGCCACCGGAGCGACCATCGTCGATATGGATTTCTTCGAAGCGCTTGGCCACAAACACTACCAAGCCAATGAAATTCCTGACGATGATACGCTGCGCTCGCTATTGATCGACCGCATCTACGACACCTATATCGACGAGACGCAGCTGCAGGATTGCGACTTCACCATCGGCAATATCGCCGACTCTCTGGAGCCGCGCCCTAACTCTTCGCGCGCCTTCATCCGCGAAATGGGCAAATGGCTGCTCGCCAACGGCAAGAAGGACAACAGCCTCGTCAAGCTGGCTTACGAGCATGACGTGCCGATCTTCTGCCCGGCGTTCACCGACAGCAGCGCCGGGTTCGGCCTGGTCAAGCACCAGGTCGACGCGATGAAGCGCGGCGACCCCTATATGACGCTCGACAGCATCGCCGACTTCCGCGAACTGACCGACATCAAAATCAAGGCCGGCACCACCGGCTTGCTGATGATTGGCGGCGGCGTGCCCAAGAACTTCGCCCAGGACACCGTGGTGTGCGCCGAAATCCTCGGCCACGAGGATGTCGAGGTGCACAAATATGCGGTCCAGATTACCGTCGCCGACGTGCGCGATGGCGCCTGCTCTTCGTCAACGCTGCAGGAAGCGGCGAGCTGGGGCAAGGTGTCGACCGCCCAGGAGCAGATGGTGTTCGCCGAAGCGACCTCGGTGCTGCCGCTGCTGGCATCCGACGCGTATCATCGCGGCGCCTGGCGCAAACGCGCAAAACGCCGCTTCGCGACGCTGTTCGACTAGCTTTTCACGTCATTGCGAGCGGAGCGAAGCAATCCAGCGACTCATGGATTGCCGCGTTGCTTTGCTCCTCGCAATGACATTGCGCGCGACCGATATCTGCCGCACACTCCTCGGCGTTCACTCTGGGGGGAGATGATTCATGGAATATAGCCCAATTCTTGCGCCCGTCGTGGCGCTGGTCGCGTGGTCGCTGGTGGTCATGCTGTGGATGGTCGTGACGCGCATGCCGGCGATGAAGAAAGCCGGGATCAGCCTCAACGGGCTGGTCGGCGGCCGCGGCGCCAACCTCGAAGGGGTCGTTCCCGACGAGGTCCAGTGGAAATCACACAATTACATGCATTTGATGGAACAGCCGACGCTGTTCTACGCGATCGCGCTGACGATCGCCCTGATGGGCATGGGACATGGCATTAACTATTGGCTGGCCTGGGGCTATGTCGGCTTGCGCGTGATCCACAGCATCGTCCAGGCGACGGTCAACATCGTGATGTATCGCTTCGCTTTGTTCTTCCTGGCGTCGCTGTGCCTGATCGGCCTGACGATCCACGCGGCGGCACGGATCGCGCACGATTGCGGGTTGATCTGACCGCGCGATGAGCGACACCGCCGAGCGTTTGCGGCTCCTGACCTGGGCAGCCGTCGTGCTGTTCGTCGCTTATGGCGTGGTTTACGTCACCGGGCTCGATTTCACCCATGGCCTGCCGCGCGATGGCAAGCTCCACGTTGTCGGCCGCGATTTCCTCAATTTCTGGATGTACGGTCGCGCCGCTGGTGAACCCAATCCGGGGCGCTATTACGACCTCGCAACTTATTGGGCGGCGACCGACGCCATCACCGGCCCCGGCTATCCGCAGCAACTCTGGTCCTACCCGCCGACCGTGATGCTGTTGGCCGCGCCGTTCGGGTTGATGGCCTATTTGCCCGCGCTGGCGCTGTGGACCGCCATCGGCATCGCCATCTTTATCTTCGGACTTCGCCTGTGGACCCGGGATCCGCGCTATATCGTCCCGCTGTTGCTGTCGCCGGCGGCGATCTTCGGGCTGGTTTCCGGCCAGCTCGCGCTGGTCGTCACCGCCGCCATGCTTGCCGTGCTGCGCTGGCGCGAAACTCGCCCGCTCCTGGCTGGCGTCACCCTCGGCTTGCTCACTCTCAAGCCGCAGCTAGGCCTGTTCTTCCCGGTCCTCCTGCTCGCCACCCGCAGTTGGAAAATAATCGCCGCCGCCGCGGTGACCGGGATCGGCCTCGCCCTGATTACCGGGTTGATCTGGGGCAGCGACGTCTGGTTCGCTTATTTGAACCACGGCATTGCCAACCAGACGCAGATCCTGACCGATTCCGAAAATCTGAGCGAGCTGCACATGGCGACCTTGTTCATCAACGCCCGCTCGGCCGGCCTGACGATCGCCGCGGCAGGGGCGGTCCAGGCGGTCGCTTCCGTCCTCGCGGTAGTGCTGGTGTGGATCACCTTTGCGCGCCGCCCCCCGGCCGACGACCTTCGCGCTAATGCGATCTTCCTCGCCTGCGCGGCGTTCGGCACGCCCTACATGATGTCCTACGACACTTTGCCGCTGGTCGTGGCGATGGTGCTGTTGATGCCAATGGGCACCGCCGGGCGCCTGCTGACCTTGCTGGCGTGGGGCCTGCAGCCGCTGCAGTTCGCGTTCGGCCTGTTCCATTTGCCCGGACCGGCGCTGGTGCCGATCATCATCGCGCTTTACTTGGTGAAGCAGCCGGCCAGTTCGACGTGGGTCGACCAGCGAAACTGGCCGACCGGCCGCACCCAGGCGAGCGCATAGCCGCCGTCGGCCAGCGTCTTGGCGTCACGCGCGTAGGTTGCCGGGTTGCAGCTGACATAGGCGATGCGCGGCACTGCCGAAGCCGCGAGATTAGCGACTTGCTCGGCGGCGCCCGCCCGCGGCGGATCAAGCACGACGACGTCGAAATTGGCCAGTTCGCCAACGTCGAGCGGACGGCGATAGAGGTCGCGATGCTCAACGGCGATCGCCGGCGCCGCCCGCTTAAGCGCCAAGACCGCGTCGCGCGACGCTTCGGCGGCATAGACTTGGCCGGGCAGCGCCAGCGCAAATGTGCCGAGACCCGCGAACAAATCGGCGGTCCGTGTCGCCTCGCCGACCGCCTCGCATACCGCGGCGGCGAGTACCGCCTCGCCGTCCTCGGTTGCCTGCAGAAATGCGCCAATCGGCAGCGCCACCGGCCGCCCCGACAGGGTCGCCGTCACCGGCACCGGCTCGTAAAATGCCTCCGGCCCCAGGCCTTGGTCGAGGCTCATTCGGGCGAGCTGTTGCTGGGTGCAGAATTCGGTCAGCGTCTCGATCGCCGCCAGCCCTTCCACACCGACGCCCTTGAGCAACACATCGACGCCCTGGTCGGCCATCGCCAATTGCACTTCGCCGCCTCGCCGGGGCTTCAACAGAGCGCCGAGTAGCTCCCGGAGCGGCGCCACCAGCGCGAACAGCTCGGGCCGCAGGATATGGCATTCGCGCAGGTCGACGATCTGGTTCGACCGCGCGGAGTTGAAACCGATGACGGCGCGCTGCCCCAGCTTCAGCGTGCGCAGGCTGGCCCGGCGACGGCTGCGCGGCGGCGACAGATGCGGCTCGCGGATTTTGGTTACGAGGCCATGCTGGGCCAGGGCGCCGGCGATCCGCGCCGCCAGATAGTCGCCGTACGCCGCGTCATCGACATGCTGCAGCTGGCACCCGCCGCATGCGGGAAAGTGACGGCACGGCGGCACTTGGTGGTGTGGGCCGGCAACGATGCTGCCGTCGTTCGCGATCGTGTCGCCCGGCACCGCGAAGGGAAAATGGCGGCCGCTCTCGGTCACGCCTTCGCCGCGCGCGGCGATGCGCACGATGGTTTCGGTCATGACAAAGACGCGAGCGCTTGCGGAATGGCGGCAGCGAGGTCGTCGGCGATCATCTGCGGCCCGGCCAGTTCCGCCGCGCGGCCATGCAACCAGACGCCGGCGCAGCCAGCCTCGAACGGCGCCAGGCCGCGCGCCCGCATCGCCGCGATCATGCCCGCCAGGACATCACCCGTCCCGGCGCTCGCCAGCCACGCCGGCGCCGGCGGGGCGAAGCCCAACCGCCCGTCGGGCGACGCAACCAGCGTATCCGGCCCCTTGAAGACAATCACCGCGCCGCCCAACCCGGCCGCTTCCAGTGCGCGTTCCGCCTTCGACCCGGTGATCTCGGGAAACAGGCTCGTAAATTCGCCTTCGTGCGGCGTGAGAATCGCGTCCTGGCCGCGCAGCCGCTCGGGATCGCCGAGATGCGTAATGGCGTCGGCATCGATCACCTTGGGCGCCTGGCTGGTCAGCGCGAGCGTGATGAGTTGCGGGATTTCGCCCATCCCCGGGCCGACCAGCAGGCAACCGATCCGCGGGTCGTTGACCTCGGCGGTATCGACCTGGACCACGGCGGCAGGCAGGCCGTTGATCGGATGCGAGGTGCTCACCCGCACATAGCCGGCGCCCGCTCGCGCCGCCGCCGTTGCCGCCAGCGCAATCGCCCCGGGCATCTTGCCGGCCAGCATGTGCACCAGCCCCCGCGAATATTTGTGCCCACCGGGGTCGAGCAGCGGCAATTGCGGCGCTGCAATCTCATGCCAATCGAGATCCGCTGCGATGCCGATGTCGGCGAGCACCACACGGCCGCATTTGTGCATCGCCGGATGGAGCAGGTGCGCCGGCTTCAACGCGCCAAAGGTGACGGTGAGATCGAACGCATGCAGCGCACTGAGCTGGACCCCGCTGTCGGCGTCGGCGCCGCTCGGCAAGTCACAGGCTACCGCTACTGCAGCCTCATGCACCAGCTCGGAAAGCAAAAGACTGACAGTATCATCGAGACCGCGCTTAAGGCCGGTTCCGAACAAAGCGTCGATCAGCAGCGACGCGCTTTTGGTGTCTTGCGACAGGGTTTCGACCTCGCCGTCCCATTGTGACCGTGCCCATATCGCCGCGGCCGTTTTGGGGTCGGCGAGCGCCGCGACTCGAACCACAACCCCGCGCCCCTGTAAGTGTCGCGCCGCGACATAGCCGTCGCCGCCATTATTGCCCGGCCCGCACAGGATCAGGGCCGACTTTGGCCCGGCAAAGCGATAGGCCGCTTCGGCCAGCGCCGCCCCGGCCCGCTCCATCAGTGTCTCGACCGACGTGCCGTCGTCGATCGCCGCCTGCTCGGCGGCGCGCATCGCGGCGGCGGTGAGGATCGGGCGCATGTCGCCCCCTAGCGCAATCGGGTCGCCAGATGCCACCACGGCGGCGGAACATGGGTCGCGGCCAGATCTCGCGCGGCCTCGTCAGCGAACAGCGCAAAACAGGTCGCGCCACTCCCAGACATGTGCACGACCTCGGCCCCGGCCTGTCCCCGCAGCCAGTGCAGCACGTCGGCAATCTCCGGCACCAGCGAAATCGCCGCGACCTCCAGGTCGTTGCGCCCCTCGCGCCAGTCATCGAGCGGTCCGCGATCCATGCCGTCCCACCGTTCAAACACCGCTTTGGTCGACAGCGGGGCGCCATGGTTGATGAGCAAGACCGGGGTTCCGCCAAGGCCAAGCTCGATCGGTCCGACCTGATCGCCGGTGCCGTCTCCACGACAACTTTGCGACAGCAGGCACGCCGGCACGTCGGCCCCGAGCAAAGGAGCAACCTCGACCGCCACCGATGCGGGAATTGTCCACATCCTTGTCAGCAAGCGCAACACCGCTGCTGCGTCGGCTGATCCGCCGCCGATTCCAGAGGCCACCGGCAGGATCTTGATCAGCTGCAACCTCGCGCCAGCACTGACGTCCGTAGCCAGCCTGAACAACCGCGCAGCTTCGATCGCCAGATTGGCGTCATCATCGGGTATGTCCGCGGCGAACGGCCCGCTGACGTCCAGGGACAGGCTATCCGCCCCTTCTGCGCTCAGGGCATCGCCATCTTCGCAAAAGGCGAAGATCGTCTCGATGGCGTGATAACCGTCGGCGCGCTTACCCCGGACATGGAGCGCCAGGTTCAGTTTGGCGTAAGCGGTCTCGGTAAGTCGACTCAAGGCGCGGCGGTGGCTGGGGTCAGGCCGGCCGCGATCTTCAAGCGGATCCGCGCCGCGACATCATCGTCGGCGCTGATCAGCGCGGCGTTCCACGCGAACCGCGCTTCATAGCGCCGCCCGATCGAAAACAACGCGTCGCCGAGATGCTCGTGAATCTCGGACTGCTGCGGATCCTTGGCCGCGGCGCGCTCGAGCGTTGCGATGGCGTCGGCAAAGCGCCCGCGCTTGAACAAGGCCCAGCCCAGCGAATCGGTGATCGAGGCATCGTCGGGGGCCAGCGCGCTGGCTTTGCGGATCATCGCCTCGGCGGCATCGAGGTCTTCGCCCCGCTCCAGCTTCGCATAACCGAGGAAATTGAGAATCAGCGGTTGCTCGGGGGACAGCACCAGTGCCGCCTGCAACGCCTGCTTGGTTTCCGGCCAGCGCCCCGCCGCTTCCAGCGCGGTCGATTGCAGCAGGAGCAGCGGCCACAGGTCGTTCGCCCGGCCTTGCGCCCGAGTCAGCCCGATCGCCCGCCCGTAAGCGTCCGCCGCTTCATTATAGCGCTTGCTCGACTGCAACACGTCGCCCAGCCGCGCGAAGTCACCGGCCGTGGCGTCGCGCGTCGTGGTCGTCGATCGAGCCAGGGTCAGCGCTTCGTCGAACCGCTTCTGGTCGACGAGGATGCGCGCCGCGGCATCGCGCGCCTGCGGAGCGAGCGGATCGGACAAAGGTACCGCATTCAGCACCACCAGCGCGTCGGCGACCTGGTCCTGGTTTTCCAACAGCAGCGCCAGCAACACCGCACCGGCGCCGTTGCGCGGGTCGGCGTAGCGGGCGATTTGCACCATGCTGATCGGCAAGGCGCGATTGTTGATCCGGTTGAGGTCGACGGCGAGCCCGAGCAACAGCTCCGCATAGGCCCTGGCCGGCTCGTCGATGGCCAGGCCGATCCGCTTGCCGGCCAAGATGCGCAGGCGGGCCGGGCCGCCGTCGGTGCCCATGCCGTCGATCATCGCCTGGGCGCGCGCTTGGTCGCCGGCGGCCAGGAATCCGTCGGCCAGTGCCAGCCGCAACCGATTCTCGCGACCGCCGGCGCCAGCGATGGCCTGGCGCGCGAACGGCTCGGCCTCGGCCGCGCGGCGGAATTTGAGCAGGATGAAGGCCCGATTCTCAACCCGGAACGGGCCCAGCAGGCTGTTGGCCGGGATCTGGTCGATGGTGCCCAGCGCCGTATTGAGGTCGCGCCGTTCGACCGCCGCCCACGCCTTGAGCAAGGGTTCGAGGAATTGCAGATTGGCTTCGTCATTGGCGCCGGAGATGAACGGCATCGCCCGCTCCGATTGCCCGCGGCGCAATGCATCGGCGATCAGCAACAGCCGCGCATCGGTGGTCCAATCGGCTGGCTTGATCTGGCGCACCAGGCGCAGCGCCAGCGGCATGTCCCCGGCCCCGATCGCCTCGCCCAACGCCTTGCGGCTGATGGTCGCGTCGCCAGCGGTACGCTCGGCCAATCCCGCCAGCAGCTGCGCAGCACGATCATGGTCGCCGCGCATCGCCGCCGCGCGCGCCTCGACATAGGTCAAGCCGGCGCTTGGGGAGATCGCCGCTTGGGCGTCGGTCGCCGTGGTGGCGACCAGCGCCGCCGCGATCATCCCCGCAGGGCCGATCCATCTACATGTTGGGATAGTTTGGCCCTCCTCCGCCTTCGGGTGTCACCCAATTGATATTCTGCGTTGGGTCCTTGATGTCGCAGGTTTTGCAGTGGACGCAGTTCTGGGCGTTAATCTGCAACTTTTGATGACCGTCGCCGCCGTCGACAAATTCGTAAACGCCCGCCGGGCAGTAATGCTGCTCGGGACCGTCATAGACCGGCAGATTGATCTGCGTTGGTACCGCGGCATCCTTGAGCGTCAGGTGAACCGGCTGATTTTCTTCGTGATTGGTATTCGACACGAACACCGATGACAGGCGATCGAAAGTCAGCACGTCGTCGGCCTTGGGATAGACAATCGGTCGGGCGTCTTTCTTCGGCTTCAGGCGCGTGTGGTCGGCGTGGTGTGGCAACGTCCACGGCAGGCTCAAGCCCAGCTGGCCAAGCCACATGTCGAACCCGGCATAAAGCGTGCCGAGCATCCCGCCCCACCGCGCCACCGCCGGCTGGACGTTGCGGACCAGGCGCAATTCCTTGTCGATCCAGCTCGATCGCAGCGCTTTGGGATAAGTCTCGAGCCGGTCGGCGCTGCAGTCGGCGCCAATCGCCGCGAACGCCGCCTCGGCCGCCAGCATCCCCGACTTCATCGCCGTATGCGAGCCCTTGATCCGTGGCACGTTGACGAACCCGGCCGAACAGCCGATCAGCGCCCCGCCCGGGAACACCAGCTCGGGAATCGCCTGCCAGCCGCCCTCGTTGATTGCCCGCGCGCCATAAGAGACGCGCTTGCCGCCCTCGATTTCGGCGCGGATCGCCGGATGCGTCTTCCAGCGCTGGAATTCCTCGAACGGCGACAGATAGGGGTTGTCATAATCCAGCGCGACGACGAACCCCAAAGCGACCTGGCCGTTCTCCTGATGATAGAGAAATCCCCCGCCCCACGCGTCGGTAAGCGGCCAGCCCTGGCTGTGGATAACTCGCCCTGGCTTATGTTTGTCCGTAGGAATGTCCCACAACTCTTTGACACCAAGCCCAAAAACCTGCGGTCCGCTGTCCTTGCGCAAGTCGAAAATGTCGGTCAGCCGCTTGGTCAGATGGCCGCGCGCGCCTTCCGCGAAAAAGGTATAGCGGGCGTGGAGCTCAATGCCCGGCTGATAGTCGGGGCGGTGGGCGCCATCGCGGGCGATACCCATGTCGCCGGTCGCCACGCCCTTTACCGCGCCATTGTCGTGATAGAGGATTTCGGCGGCGGCAAAGCCGGGGAATATCTCGACCCCGTATTCTTCCGCCTGCCCGGCCAGCCAACGGCAGAAATTACCCAG
The DNA here is from genome assembly GCF_031361285.1 of Sphingomonas sp. Lineage (GTDB taxonomy): Bacteria > Pseudomonadota > Alphaproteobacteria > Sphingomonadales > Sphingomonadaceae > Sphingomicrobium. The sequence goes on along the minus strand of NZ_JANMCO010000048.1, from coordinate 62,706 downwards.
GCTCAGCGTGTAGCAGCCCTTATTGTGCATGAATGGGGGCAGCATCCACCCGGGCATCGCCCACTTGCCGGCCTTGGTCAGCAGCCAATGATGGTTTTCGGTCACCGGCACATTGAGCGGTGAGCCCTTGTCCTGCCAGTCGGGGATCAGCTCGTTCAACGCCTTGGGATCGAGCACGGCACCGGACAGGATGTGCGCCCCGACCTCGCTGCCTTTTTCGAGCACGCAGACGGTGACCTCCCGCCCCGCTTCGGCCGCCAGCTGCTTCAGCCGGATCGCCGCGCTGAGCCCGGCCGGGCCGGCGCCGACGATCACCACATCATATTGCATTGATTCGCGGCTGGTCATCGGTTTGGCTTTCGTCGCGCGGGCAAGGCGTTTTGCCCGCTTATGCCCTGCCAATTCCTTGACCGCGCCGTCAATGACATTGAAGGTGGCGCATGAGCGGGGAAGACCAGGGATATAGCGCGGCCGACGCCGCCAGCACGCTGGGCTGGTGGCTGCAGGCGGGTGTCGATGTCGCCATTGCCGAAAATCCGCGCAACTGGCTCAAAGCGACGGCGGCGCCGCCGCCCAATGTCCGCCAGCCCTCCGCTTTGGCGGTCAGCCAGGCGCTTGAGACGCTGCATCTGTTTCGCGATTGGCTGGGGTCGGCGCCGTCTTTGCCCCTCGCCGCCGCTGGGACGACGCGAGTGATGCCCCAGGGCCAGGAATCCGCGCCAGTGATGCTGGTCGCGGAAATGCCGGCCCGGGAAGACGCAGCCGAAGGTAAGCCGATCGGCGGCGAGGCCTGGCATTTGATGGCGAAAATGCTCGCCGCCATCGGCATTCCGGCCGCGGACGCCTATACCGCGACGTTGGCCTGCTTCCATGCGCCGGGCGCCAGAATGGGTGCCGAAGAACTCGCCGAATGTGCGGACATCGCCCGGCAGCATGTCACGCTCGCCAAGCCGAAGCGCTTGCTGTTGCTCGGCGATGCACCATCGCGCGCGTTGCTAGGCAAGCCGCTCGCCGCCGCCCGCGGCCATGTTCACAAGGTCGAGGGCGTGCGCGCCATCGCGACCTTCCACCCGCGCTTCCTGTTGAACCGTCCGTCGGACAAAGCGCTCGCCTGGCGTGACCTGTTGCTGCTGATGGAGGATGACGCTTGAGGTTGCACCTGCTCGCCGGTGCCGCTTTGCTGTGCGCGCACCCGGCTTTCGCCCAGGACCCGCTGGCGCCGATCACCGATCAGCCCGCCCCCGCCGAGAAGCCCCAATTTACCCTGCCGCCACCACCGCAAATCATCATCGCGCCGCCTCAGTCCCCCGTGGTCAGCCCCACACCCGCGCCGCCGCTGATTCCGATCCCGCGCGACTGGCTCGGCGTGTTCGCCGCCATCCGCAGCGGCAATTGGGCGTCCGCCGACGCCGGCATCGCCTTGCTCCCGCCCAGCGTCCTGTCGCCGGTCGCCTGGGCCGAACTGTACACCGCCCGCGGTTCGCCAACGGTCGACCTCGCCCGCCTTGAGGCGCTGCTCGCCGAAGCGCCCGATCTACCGCAGGCCGAACAATTGGCGCGAATGGCTCTCGCCCGGGGCGCCACCACCAGCCCCCTGATCGTGCCCCGGAAACCGCTCATGTTCCTGGGTTCGGCGCCGGCCCGGTATCGCGCCCGGCCGGTTCAGGGCGAACCCGCCGCCGACGAACTGCGCGCCGCGCTCGATCCGTTGGTCAAGGCCGACGATCCGGCCAACGCCGAGTTGCTCCTGACCCAGGCCGCGCCTTTGTTGTCGCTCGAAGCCCGCGCGGAAGCCGGGCAACGCGTCGCCTGGGCCTATTATTCGGACGGCCGCGACGCCGATGCGCGCCGCGTCGCCGACACTTGGCGCGTCGGCGCAACCGGCGACTGGGCGACCCAGGCGGCGTGGATTTCCGGTCTGGCGTCATGGCGTCAGTCGGATTGCGAAGCGGCGTCGCGCGCATTCCGCGAAGTCGCCGCGATTGCCCGCGAGCGCGAGCTCAACGCCGGCGCTTATTATTGGGCGGCGCGGTCGGAACAGATGTGCCGGCGGCCGCAATCGGTTGCCCCGCTGCTCAAGGCTGCGGCGCGGTCCAACGAAAGCTTTTACGGGCTGCTGGCGCGCGAGACGCTGGGCATGGACACCCGGCTGCCGGCTGGCCCGCCCGGCGCCGGTGCCGATGTCGAAAACCTGCCCAACGTCCGCCGCGCGGTTGAGCTGGCCAGGATCGGCGAACGCCCTTTGGCCGAGGAGATGCTGCGCCACCAGGCGCGGATTTGCCGACCATCGGAGCACCACGGCCTGATCGAGGTGGCAAGACGCCTCGATCTCGCCGGCGCCCAATTCTGGCTGGCGCACAACGGTCAGCCGGGCGCCATCTCTTTTCCGCAAGATGCTTACCCGATGCCGCACTGGACGCCGCTGACCGGCTGGCGAGTCGACCCGGCACTCGCTTTTGCCCACATCATCCAGGAATCGACCTTTCGCACCGACGCCGTCAGCGCCGCCGGCGCCGTTGGGTTGATGCAGGTCCGGCCCGGCACCGCCGGGGACATGGCGCGCGCCCAAGGGCTGGCCTTTTCGACCTCGACGCTAACCGATCCCAGCTACAATCTGGAATTCGGCCAAAGCTTCATCGAGGCAATGCGGCGGTCCCCGGCCACCGGCGGCCAGTTGCCGCGGATGATGGCCGCCTACAACGCTGGTCCGCTGCCAGTTGGACGCTGGGCGGCGATCCCCGGCCAGGGCGATCCTTTGTTGTGGATCGAAAGCATTCCCTATTGGGAAACCCGTTATTATGTGCCGGCGGTATTCCGCAACCTGTGGGTCTATCAAGGGCTGGCAAAGGCCGAGACGCCGACCCTGGCCGCCATCGCCCAGCATCGCTGGCCGGCCTTCCCGACGAGCCACACCAACCTTTCCGTTCGCTAATTCGTTCTTGATATGTTCCGGTATTGGCGTATCGAACAGGGATGCCGGTCGAGTCGATCCGTGGGCGCGGAGCAACGCGCAACAGCACGCCAACGCGCTTCAACCTGAAGGAGCGCGAGGCCGACGGCGATTGGCTGGATTCAGTTGAGGCGCTGGACGGGATCACCCCGCGCCAGACCACCGTCACCATCGAACACCCCAAGACCATCCTCACACGCAACACATCGCCCGACATCGGCTTCGACCGCTCGATCAATGTGTTTCGAGGGTGTGAGCATGGCTGCATCTATTGTTTCGCCCGGCCGACCCACGCCTTTCATGATCTGTCGCCCGGCGTGGATTTCGAATCGCGCTTGTTCGTCAAGCCCAAGGCCGCGCAATTGCTGCATTCGGCGCTGTCGCGGCCGGGCTATGACTGCGCGCCGATCGCCATGGGCACCAACACCGATCCCTACCAGCCGATCGAGGAACGCTGGCGGGTAACCCGCGCGGTTCTCGAGGTGCTGCTGGAAACCCGCCATCCCTTCACCATCACCACCAAGTCCGACCGCGTGCTGCGCGACCTCGACCTGCTCAAGCCCGCCGCCGAGCTCGGCATCGCCGCGGTCGCCATTTCGGTTACCTCGCTCGACCCCAGGATCAGCCGGACGATGGAGCCGCGCGCGCCCAGCGGCGCCAAGCGCATCGACGCCATCCGCCAGCTCAACGCCGCCGGCGTCCCCTGCTACGTCGCGATCGCCCCGGTCGTGCCGCAGATCACCGATCATGAACTGGAAGCGATCGTGGAGGCCGCGGCCGGCGCCAAGGCGGCCGGTGGCTTCTACCTTCCCGTGCGTTTGCCGCACGAAGTCGCGCCCTTGTTCCGCGCCTGGCTCGCCGACCATTACCCCGACCGCGCCGCCAAGGTGATGGCGACTATCGCCGCTATGCGCGGCGGCCGCGACAACGACCCCAACTTCTTCAGCCGGATGCAAGGGCAAGGTCCGTGGGCCGACCTTATCCTTACGCGCTTTGCCATCGCGGCGAAGAAACATGGCCTGCCCCAGGCCAAATTCCCGCTCCGCCGCGACCTGTTTCGGCCGCCGGAAGGCGCGCAGATGCGGTTGCTGTGATTGCATGGCGGCGCAATTTGGTTTCTTGCCGCGATGACTCCCCGCACCCCCCTGCTTTAGGCGATTCCCATGATCCGAACCCTGATTGCAACGCTGCTGCTCGCGACCGCTGTTCCGCTCGTCGCCCAACCGCTGCCGACGCCAACCCCGGCGCCGTCGGGCAAGCCAAGTTATTTGCCGACCGTGCCGAAGGCGGTGGCCGACATTCGCGATGCCGCGCTCACCGATAATTACGCCTGGGACCTCGTCGAAGGACTGACGACTGAAGTCGGCCAGCGGATGGGCGGGACCGAGGCCGAGGCACGGGCCCGGGCCTGGGCGGTCGCCAAGTTGACCGCCATGGGATTTGCCAACGTCCACGTCGAACGGTTCGCCCTGCCGGTGTGGACGCGTGGGGCCGAGGCGGCGGAAATCCTTGCCCCCTTCCCGCAAAAGCTGGTCGTGGCGGCGTTCGGCAACAGTGCGTCAACGCCCGCCCAAGGCATCGTCGGCGAAGTCGTCGGCTTCGACAGCCTGTCCGACCTGATCGCAGCGCCCGATGCCGCCGTGCGCGGCAAGATCGTCTTCGTGTCGCACGCCATGCCGCAAACCCAGGACGGCTCGGGCTATGGCTTCTTCGGCGGGCCGCGCCGCCAGGGGCCGAGCATCGCCAGCCGCAAGGGTGCGATCGGCATCGTCGTCCGCTCGATCGGCACCGACCATCACCGCAATCCGCACGCCGGCGGCCAGATATTCGAAACCGGCGTCGCGCCGATTCCGGCCGGGGCGCTGTCCCTGCCCGACGCCGAGCAGCTGCAACGAATCCTGAAGCGCGGCCAGCCGGTGACCATGCACTTGACCTTGGTGTCCTCAATTCGCCCGGGCGACTCGGGCAATGTCATCGCCGAAGTGCCGGGACGCGACCCGACGGCGCCGATCCTGATGGTTGGTGGCCACCTCGACAGCTGGGACCTCGGCACTGGCGCGATCGACGATGGCGCCGGCGTCGCCATCACCGCCGCCGCCGCCAAGCGGATCATGGATGCCGGCCGACCGCTGCGCACCATCCGTGTGGTCTGGTTCGGCGCCGAGGAAATGGGCATCTATGGCGGCATGTTCTACCAGGACCTCCACGGCCGCGAAGGTCACTACTCGATCGCCGAAAGCGATTTTGGCGCCGACCGCATCTGGAAAGTCGACAGCAAGTTCGGCAAGCCGCGCGAGGCCGAGGGCAAGGCCCTGCAGGCGGCGCTTGCGCCGCTCGGCATTGTTCCTGGACCGCTCGACGAGGCCGACGGTTCCGACATCGGCCCGATGATCGAAGGCGGCATGTCGGCGGTTGGCCTGAGCCAGGACGGCACCAAATATTTTGACTTGCACCACACTCCGGACGACACTCTCGACAAGATCGACCCCGAAGCGTTGCGGCAGAACGTGGCGGCGTGGACGGCGATGCTGGCGGTATTATCGGGCGGGATTGAGCCGCAGCCGAAAGCCCGCAAGCGGCGTTGAAGCTATCCCAAGGAGAATTACCATGCGCACCGCAATCATCCTCCCGGTCTTGCTGCTGGCGGCCTGCTCGTTGAGCAAGGACCCGAACAATAATGCCGTCACCCTCGGCTACGACAATGGCGCGGTCGAGAATGGCACCAAAGTCGTCGCCACCGAGGCTGGGAAGATCGCCGGCGACATCGCCAACGACGTCAGGGACACCGGCAGCAAGATCAAGTCCAAGATCGACGAACACACCGCGGACGGCAACGCCGCCGGCAATGCGGCGACCAACGAAACCGCCGACAAGCCCGCCAAGAAGCATTAGCGTTGGAAGAAGCGGGCGACCGCTGCTAACGGACCCGGGTTCGGGGAGTGGCGCAGCCTGGTAGCGCATCTGCTTTGGGAGCAGAGGGTCGCAGGTTCGAATCCTGTCTCCCCGACCATCATTCGAGTTGCCGAGCGCAGCGTGGCAATGGCAACGCCATTGCGAGCAGCGCGAAGAGCCAACGAGAGCCGGCCGACGACCCGCGAAGCGGGATCGATCGACGTCACGGATTCATTCCGTGACGGCCCGGACATTCGTAGTTGGGATGCGCCGGTGGGCCCGGAGGGAATCGAACCCCCAACCTAGCCGTTATGAGCGGCCGGCTCTACCGTTGAGCTACAGGCCCCGCCCGGCTCATCCGCGTTAGCGGTGCCGGGACCGGCCACGCAAGCGGCTTACAATTCCGGCAGCGCCAAAGTGATGCGCGCTTTGGTGATGGTCAGGTCACCGCCGGCAATCCGCGCCAGCCCGCGGACCAGCCGCAGGCCGAAACTCCCGCCCAGGTCGCCATCCCCGGCCCCCAGCTGTGGCGGCGGGCGAACCCACAGCAGGCAGCGGCCGGAACGATTGTCGACGTGGATGACGAGTTGCTCGCCGTCTGCCGCGGCGGCGAAGATCGCATCGCAAAATCGGGTCACCAGGCGCTCCGCCAGCGCCGGTTCGATGGCGCAGCGGCGTTTGCGGGTTTCGATCGACAGTTCGAGGTGCGGCGCATTGGCCGAAGCCCCTTGCCGCATCGCCACCGCGATCTGCTCAAGCAACACGGCAAGATCGGTTCCGCTGCCCGGGCGGTTGCGGTCGGCCTGCAGCTTGGCGGCAAAATCGAGATCGTCGATCGCCGACAGGAGCAACTTGGCCTGGGCGACAATTTCGGCCGCGCGGGTGCGATACTGGCGATCGGCCGGGCCCAGCAGCTGACTGTCGATGATTTCGGCAAAACCGATGATCGCGTTCAGCGGCGTCTTGATCTCGTGGACCAGCTCGCGCAGCGAATTGGGGTCGCTCAGCAACGGATGCTGGCCACTGAGCGCCGGGTCGTAACCCCCATTGGCTTCGCGCAGGGCGATGCCGCGATAGCCGGCGAAGCGGCCATCGGCCGGTTCGAAGGCCGGGACACCGCTGATCTTCCAGGCGCCGGCCAGGCTCCCCTCGCCCGGCAGGGAAAGCTGCGCATCGCGAAACGGCGCCCGCATGGCAAAGGCCCGGACCACCTCGTCATCGACGCCTTCACCGTCTTCTGCGCGCGCGATGGAACGTCCGACCAACGGTCCGCGAGGCGCGCTTTCGACCCAGGCAATTTCACCCGACGGCCCGCATTCCCAGCGGAACAGTACCGGAGCGCCGGTCGGAGCCGGTATCTGCCGGTTATCGGGCGAATATGCCGGCGCTGGCAGCACCCGACCTCGGCGGAGCCGTTCGATGCGCGCGACAACATCGCTGATCGACGGAATCGCCTGGCCGCGGTCGATGCCAGCTTCGACGAACGGTTCTGGCGTTGCCGCGGGTTCGACCGGCGCAGGCGCTGGAATATCGGGATGCAGGGTGGCGATGAACTGGCGGGTCTCGTCGTCAACGACGCCCAGCAGGGCTTGCCACTCCTGGGGCTCGAGCCGTGCCGCGGCCAGCATCGGCGCCGACACCGCCAATTTGTCGATCGCGAACAGCGCCACCAGCTCATAAGGCAGCGGCAAGGCCGCAACCGCCCGCGCCGCTGCCGACCGCAACGCATCGTCGACCTGTGGCCGGTCGGCTCGGATAAGCTCCAACGCCTGCTCGACCAGCGGATTGTCGGCCTGACCGCCGGCGCGCGCGACCAGATCGACCAATTGGCGCCAGCGCACCGCACGGTCGTGCGGATCGCTCGCTGGTTGGTCCAACACAGTCATCAGGCGGTCATCGAAGCGCACAGGTTAATTCCGCGTCCTTGGTCGAGGCATGGACGCGCGGTGTATCGGACCCTTGGACGCGCGTAAGGCTCAGGCGCTTAACCATCCCGAAATGGCACAGGACTCGATGGGGCACAAAATGCTCGGCGGTCGAAGGTTTTGGCGTCGCTTCCAGAGACAAAAAGGGGTGCCGGCGACCACCGACACCCCAATGTCGTCGTCGTCGTTCAACTAGGTCCGGGTGGCGAGATAAACCAGCCAGAATTTGGCCAGCTCGGCCTGCGGGCCAGCGACCGTCTTTAGCGCCGCGGTGGCCCCGGCCTGGTCGCCCGACCGGGCGAGCGCCATGCCGAGATGGAGGTTGATGAGATTGGCGTCCGCGCCGGATTTGCTCAGCGCCGCCCGGTAAAGGTCGGCCGCTTTGGCATATTCGCCATAGCCATAATAAGCGTCGCCGGTCCTGACCGCGAGCTTGGCCGCTGGGGCTGCGCGCGCTTCGGTCGCCAGTTGCGGCAGTTCAGCGAGGAGCAGCACCTTGCTGGTCCTGATCGTCGCGATCACGGTGCGGAACAGCGGCTTGGTCGGGTCCAGCTGCTTGGCCGCGATGGCCTCGTCGAAGACTGCTCGCGCCTCGCCGGGTGACGAACCTTCGGCGTTCTCGGCAAAGGCGTAAAAATCCGTATCGCCTTGCAATGCCCCGGTAACCCGGGCGAGCCGCAAGGCGTCGAGCGTTTCGGACGGACCCAGATTGCCGATCTTGCGATAAACCCGAAGGGCATCACGCCAATTGGCGACTGTCGGATAAGCCGCAACCCATTGCCGGCTAAGGTCGACCGCGCTGGGAAGATTGGCATTATAGGCCAAAGCGACCACGCGCTTGTACCAGCTCTCGTCGGCTTTTTGCCCGGCCGCGGTCTTGGCCTGCACGGCTCGTTGGACCAGCCCGATCGCGACATTGGTCTGACCCTGCGAAATTCGCGTCTCCGCCAGCAGGATGAGCGCATCGGTGTTGGCGGGATCGATCGCCAGCGCGCGCTCGAACGAAGAGGCCGCCGGGGCGAACTGGTTGTGCTTGTACTGGAGCTTGCCCAGAGCGGCGTACAAGGTCGGGGTTTGGGCCTGGTCGATCCCGCCCGAGGCGATCAACGCCTCGATCGCCGCGCCCTGCGCTGTTTCGTCATTCGCGGCGACCGCCACTTTCAGCTGCAACTGGGCGACCAGGAGCTTTTCATCCGTCGAGGTGACGACCGCCTGTGCGGCGGCGAGCTTGGCGGGGATAGTGGCAACGTCATTGGCGTTTACCGCCGCCTGCAGTTCGGCGATCGGCTTCATCGCGGCTTTGGAGACCTTGATCTTGCGCGGCGCCGGCGCCGCCTCTGGCGCCGCCGTCGGCGTCTGCGCCGCGCTCGCCGTTTCAACACTGCCGATTTGCACCGCGGTGGTGGCGAGCGCCAGCACACCGATCGTCAAAATGGGTTTCATCAAACTCTCCTGGATTCGCGAAAGTAGGGCAAGGCTGGGGCGAGCCCATAATGCCGCAAGCGGCCGTCGCCAAGCGTTTGGCGCCAGCCGCGTGAACCGCAATTGAACCTGCCTCTGACTGGGCCCGTCGGCGGGCTGGCCAGCCATGCGTGTACGCGCGCGCGGGGTGGCGCTGACGGTCCTGATCGGCTAGTGGATTGACGGCGGGGGCGCGCCTGGTGGCGCTGCTTGCGCCTGTGCCCCGAAAACGGGCCTTGTACCTCCTTATCTCTAGCGCAGGATTATAATCTTTTGGCCACCGAACCGCCGGTCGAGGACCGCGAAGACAATCATAACGGCGGCAATGGCAGCGGCCATGGCGAAGGCGACATCGCCCCGATCTCCATCGTCGAGGAGATGAAGACCAGCTACCTCGATTATGCGATGAGCGTCATCGTCAGCCGGGCGCTGCCCGACGTGCGCGACGGCCTCAAGCCGGTCCACCGCCGGATCCTCTATTCGGCCTACGAAAACGGCTTCACCTACAACCGCGGCTATCGCAAATCGGCCCGCATCGTCGGCGATGTCATCGGTAAATATCACCCGCACGGCGACACCGCGATCTACGACGCCTTGGCCCGGATGACCCAAAGCTGGTCGATGCGGGTGCCGCTGATCGACGGCCAGGGCAATTTCGGCTCGATGGACCCCGACCCGCCCGCCGCCATGCGCTACACCGAGGCGCGGCTCGCCCGGGTGGCCAATTTCCTCCTTGGCGATCTCGACAAGGACACCGTCAACTTCCAACCCAATTACGACGCCAACGAGACCGAGCCGCAGGTCCTGCCGGCGCGTTTCCCCAACATCCTGGTCAACGGCGCCGGCGGCATCGCGGTTGGCATGGCGACCAACATCCCGCCGCACAATCTGGGCGAAGTGCTTGCCGCCTGCCGCGCCTATATCGAAGATCCTGCGATTAGCTCCGAAGGGCTGATGGAATATGTCAAAGGCCCCGATTTCCCGACTGGTGCCTTCATCCTCGGCCTGTCCGGCATCCGGAGCGCCTACACCACCGGCCGCGGCTCGATCATGCAGCGCTCGCGCCACCATGTCGAGGAAGGCCGCAACGACCGGGTCTCGATCATTCTCACTGAAATCCCGTTCCAGGTCGGCAAGAACGGCCTGGTCGAGAAGATCGCCGAAGCGGCCAAGGACAAAAGGATCGAGGGCGTCAGCGACATTCGCGACGAATCCAACCGCGACGGCGTCCGCATCGTCATCGAACTGAAGCGTGACGCAACCCCCGAAGTCGTACTCAACCAATTGTGGCGCCATACGCCGGCGCAATCGTCGTTCCCGGCCAACATGCTGGCGATCCGCGGCGGCCGGCCCGAGACGCTGACCCTGCGCGACTTCATCGAGGCTTTCGTCCGCTTCCGCGAAGAGGTCATCACCCGCCGCTCAAAGCACGAGCTGGCCAAGGCCCGCGACCGCGCCCACATCTTGCTCGGGCTGGTCGTCGCGGTCACCAATCTCGACGAGGTAGTAAAATTGATCCGCGGTTCGGCCAGCCCGACCGAAGCGCGCGAGAAGCTGCTCGCCCGCGAATGGCCCGGCGAGCAGATCCGCCCCTACATCGCGCTGGTCGAAGCCGTCGAGCCGCAGAAGGCCGGCGTCAGCTACCGATTGTCCGAAACGCAGGTCAAAGCGATCCTCGAGCTTCGCCTCCACCGCCTGACCGCGCTCGGCCGCGACGAAATCGGCAACGAACTGGAGGGCCTGGCCGGCTCGATCGGCGAATTGCTCGAAATCCTCGGCAACCGCGCCCGGCTCTACGCAGTAATGCGCGAAGAGTTCGACGAGGTTGACGCCGAATTCTCCACGCCGCGCCTGAGCGAACTCGCGGCCGCCGTCGACGGGATCGAGGACGAGGACCTGATCGAGCATGAGGACATGGTCGTGACGGTGACCATGACCGGCTACATCAAGCGCACGCCCTTGGCCGTGTTTCGCGAACAGAAGCGCGGCGGCAAGGGCCGGTCGGGCATGACGACCAAGGATGAAGACGCGGTCACCAACCTGTTCGTCACCTCGACCCATAATCCGGTGCTGTTCTTCTCCTCGGCGGGCAAGGTCTACCGAATGAAGGTCTGGCGGCTGCCCGAGGGCGGCCCCAACGCCAAGGGCCGGCCGATGGTCAATCTGCTGCCGCTGGCCGAAGGCGAAACCATTTCGACCGTGCTGCCCTTGCCCGAGGACGAGGCCGAATGGGGCGGGCTTCACATCATGTTCGCCACCGCGCGCGGCACCGTCCGCCGCAACAGCATGGACGCCTTCACCAGCATCCGCACCGCCGGTAAGCGGTCGATGCGCTTTGGCGAAACCGAAAGCGACGAGGGCGACGAGGACAATGTCAACGACCGGCTGATCGGCGTCGAGCTGCTCACCGAAGACGACGACGTGTTCCTCGCCACTCGCCACGGCAAGGCGATCCGCTTCAAGTCGACCGACGTCCGCGAATTCCAGTCGCGCGATTCGATGGGTGTGCGCGGCGTCCGCCTGCTCGGTGACGACGAAGTCATATCGATGTCGATCCTGCGCCGGGTCGGCACTACCCAGGAGGAACGCGAGGCCTATCTCAAATGCCCGCCGTGGCGCGAGCGCGAGGATGTCGAATGCTCGCTGCCGTCGGATCGGGTGGCGGAGCTGGCCGAGCGCGAGCAGTTCATCTTGACCGTGACCGAAAACGGCTATGGCAAGCGCAGCTCGGCCTATGAATATCGCCGCACCAATCGCGGCGGCCAGGGCATCACCAACATCGACACGTCGGAGCGCAACGGCAACGTCATCGCCAGCTTCCCGGTCAAGCCGGGCGAGCAATTGATGCTGGTCACCGACCAGGCCAAGCTGATCCGCACCACCGTCGGCGACATCCGCGTCATGGGCCGCAACACCCAAGGCGTGACGATCTTCCGCGTCGCCGAGAATGAACGCGTGGTCAGCGTCGCCAAGATCGAGGAAACCGACGACGAAATCGAGGTCGAAAGCGATGACGAGCGGGCGCCCGACGAAGGCGCGGAGGTCGGCGAGGATCTGGCTTCGGGGAGCGACAAGTAACGGAACGGGTGTCGGCGGCCCGGCGTTCTCCTTGCACAAGCCAAGGAGAAAGAAATGGCCCTTCCCCATAACGCGCTCGTTCTCGTCGCCGATGGCCGCAAACTGATGTTCCTGCGCAATCACGGCGACCAGAATCAAATCGACTTGCGGACCGAGGCCCACGACCAGCGCGAGGACCTGAAGGACCACGAGATCAAAAGCGATGCGCCGGGGACAATATCGCAGAGCTTCGGATACGGGCGCCCGGCGTTAGACGAGACCGACTTCCATCAGCAGGCCGAAGACCAATGGGCCAAGGATGCCGCCGAAGAGCTCAAGAAACGCGCGCTCAGGCACGACTTCGAAGCGCTGGCAATCATCGCCCCGCCCAAGACGCTCGGCGTGTTGCGCAAGGAATTGCACAAGGAGGTCGAGCGGCGAATCGTGCTCACGCTCAACAAGGAAATGACCGACCGTCCGATCTCCGCCATCGAGGACCTCCTGGTCGGCGAGGCCGCCCCGCCGGCCTAGCCTTCGCATCACCCCGGACTTGATCCGGGGTCTGCCTATCGATGAGAAGGCGGGTGCCGGATCAAGTCCGGCATGACGAAAGAGTGACTATTGGCTAAGCGAATCCCGTGACCCATGACATTCACATCATCGGCGGCGGGCTGGCCGGGTCGGAAGCGGCGTGGCAGCTGGCCGAGGCCGGGCTCAAGGTGCGCCTGTCCGAAATGCGCGGCGGGGGCGACGGCACGCCGGCGCACGAGACCGACCGCCTCGCCGAGATGGTGTGCTCGAACAGCTTCCGCTCCGACGATGCCGAGCATAATGCCGTCGGCCTGCTCCACCAGGAAATGCGGGCTCTGGATTCGCTGGTCATGCGCGCGGCGGACCAGCATCGCGTGCCGGCGGGATCGGCGTTGGCCATGGATCGCGACCTTTTCGCTGAAGAAGTGACGCGGGCGATTGAGCAGCACCCGAACATCACGGTCGTGCGCGAACGGGTTGATGCACTGCCTGACCATCCGACGATCATCGCCACTGGCCCGCTCACCGGATCGGCGCTCGCCGCATCGATCGCCGCCGAAACCGGCAGCGACGCCCTCGTTTTCTTCGACGCCATCGCCCCGATCGTCCACCGCGACAGCGTCGACATGGACATCTGCTGGATGGCCGCCAGATGGGACAAGGGTGGCAAGGATTACATCAACTGCCCGATGGACCGCCCCCAGTACGAAGCGTTTGTCGCGGCCTTGAATGCCGGCGAAAAAACCGAGTTCAAGGAATGGGAGCGCGACACGCCTTATTTCGAAGGCTGCATGCCGATCGAAGTCATGGCCGAGCGGGGACCCGAGACCCTCCGCCACGGCCCGATGAAACCGGTCGGGCTCGACAATCCGCGCACCGGCCGCTGGCCCTACGCGGTGGTGCAGCTGCGCCAGGACAATGCGCTCGCCACGCTGTGGAACATGGTCGGCTTCCAGACCAAGTTGAAGCATGGCGACCAGGTGCGGATTTTCCGCACTATCCCGGGGCTCGAAAGGGCCGAGTTCGCGCGGCTTGGCGGCATCCACCGCAACTCGTTTATCAATTCACCCAGGCTGTTGGACAGCGAGTTTCGCTTGAAATCGAAATCCAATATCCGCTTCGCCGGGCAGATCACCGGCTGCGAAGGCTATGTCGAAAGCGCCGCCATCGGCCTCATCGCCGCCCGGTTCGCGGCCGCCGAGCATATTGGCGAGACGCTCGCGCCCCCTCCCCCGGAAACCGCGATCGGCGCCTTGCTGGCCCACATCACCGGCGGTGCCGACGCCGCCACTTACCAGCCGATGAACATCAATTTTGGCCTGATGCCGCCGCCCGCAAGCCGCCTCAGGAAAGCCGATCGCAAGAAAGCCTACACCGACCGCGCCCGCGCCGCGCTTGCCGAGTGGCTGCAGGAAGTTCCCCCCCATCGCCAGATGGGGAGGGGAACCATCGAGCGAAGCGAAATGGTGGAGGGGTAGTCAGCGCTGGCAGGCGCGAATTATCGCCGTAACCACCGACGCCAAATCCTTCATCACGTCAGCCGCGCCAAACCTAAGTACGCTCAATCCCTGCCCCTCCAGCCAAATGTCTCTGCGTCGGTCGCGATCTGGGCGATCACCCATGTCATGGCTCATGCCATCGATCTCGATGACGAGTTTTGCGTCGGGGCAATAGAAGTCGACGATGCAACGCCCGATCGGATGCTGGCGCCGATATTTCAGCCCATCGGGTCGCCGGCGCAGCTCTTGCCACAGCAGCCCCTCGGGCAAGGTCATGTTGCGCCGCAACGCCCGCGCCTGGAGCACAACGGCATTTTTCTCACGAGGTGGCGGCATTGACCCCTCCACCAGCTTTGCTGGTTCCCCTCCCCATCGCGTTGCGATGGGGAGGAATTACTAGCACCCGCACTTTATTGGATGCTTCGGCGGCGGCGGGGCGGTGGTCGCGTATTCGGTCGGGGTTAGCCAGCCCGAATGATCGGCGTCCGCCCCGCCGAACTTGTCGATCGACTTCGCCGCCCATTCCTCGAACGACAGCGACCCGTTGCCGTTGGTGTCGAGCTTGGCGAACGCCTTGCGGCGCGGCGCGAACACCTCGTCTTTTTCGATCCGCCCGTCGCGGTCCTTGTCGACCCGCGAAAATCGCTTCTCTTCGCGGCTTTTCGCCGTCGCTTCCGGGGCTTGCGGCACGACATTACTAGCGAACAATGACGGTTGCCGCGACCCGGCAGGCGGCGCGGCAGGAAGGATGAAGGCATCGCCGGCCCGGCCCTGCCACAGCAGAAAACCTCCGGTTACCAGCAGCAGAGAGGCGGCGGCCCCGGCAAAAATGCGCGTCATGGGCTATCTCCAATCGAGGAGATCCGGCGGTTAGGCGGTGCACTTTGCCGCGATAGGAGTCAATCTAGGTTAAGTTTCTCGTCTCAGCCGCGCGGCAGCTTTCCGTTCCAATAATGGCGGAATACGGCCATGCCCCGCCCGCTATCGGCGTACGGCAAGTCGAGCGGCTTGTTGCGCAGGACGTCATGAGCGGCAACGGCAGCCAGCGCTGTCAGCCGACGCAGGGATTTCGGCGGCCGTTCACGCGGCAACAGCGCAATTGCATCTTTGGCTTGGTCCAGCAGGAAGATCCGGGAATGCACGTCGCTGCAATGGCGTGCCCCATCGACCAACGACCACAACGCCCCCGCCGCCTCGGTGTCCTGTGGGTTACCATGCAATAGCTGGGCGCCGGCGCGAAAGAGAATGAGTCCGCGCAGCCGCAACCCCTCAGCGACGCGGTCATCCCATGGAAACGGCGCAAGCAAAGGCCGCCATGCGTCCGACAGTCCGGAAAGCTCGTGGCCACTCACTCGGCACGGCAACAATTGCTCGGCAACAGCCACCAGCCTCGGCTCGGGCGGAGGCGAAAGATTGCTGTCGAGCTCGTCGAGCCGCTCACGCCACCAGGCGAGCCGGATAGCACCAAGCGCTGGCTCGGTGGTCGTCGCCACGACATCCGCCATGGCCAGGTCGAGTTGCCAAAGTGCCTTGAATGCAGGCCTTAGGGAACGCGGCAGCAGGTCGAGCGCGTTCTGCCGGTCGAAGTCGAGCGCGCGTTCAGCGATAGCAGACGGCCTTCGCCGCGGCGATCACGTCGGCGGCCTTGATCAGCGCCAGTTTCTCGAGGTTGGCGGCATAAGGCAGCGGCACGTCGACATTGGTTACCCGCATCACCGGCGCGTCGAGGTCGTCGAAGCCTTCGTTCATGCAAATCGCGATGATTTCCGAGGAAATCGAGCAGGTTGGCCAGCCTTCTTCAACCACCACCAGGCGGTTGGTGCGTTTCAAACTCTCGAGCACCGTCGCTTTGTCGAGCGGGCGTAGCGTGCGCAGGTCGATGACTTCGGCGCTGATCCCCTGCCCCATCAACTCCTCGGCCGCTTCTAGCGCGACGCCGACGCCGATCGAGTAACTGACCAGGGTCACGTCCTTGCCCGGCCGGACGATCCGCGCCTTGCCGATCGGCAGCACATAATCGTCGAGTTCGGGGACGTCGAAATGCTGGCCGTAGAGCAGCTCATTCTCGAGAAAGACGACCGGGTCGTCGGTGCGGATCGCGGCCTTCAGCAGCCCCTTGGCGTCGGCGGCGCTGTACGGGCAGATAACGATCAACCCCGGCACGCTGGCGTACCACGGCCCGTAATTCTGGCTGTGTTGGGCGCCGACCCGGGCGGCGGCGCCATTGGGCCCGCGAAACACGATCGGGCAGCGCATCTGGCCGCCCGACATGTAATTGGTCTTGGCCGCCGAATTGATGATGTGGTCGATCGCCTGCATGGCGAAGTTGAAGGTCATAAATTCGACGATTGGTCGTAATCCCCCCATTGCCGCGCCGGTGCCGAGCCCGGCAAAGCCATATTCGGTGATCGGCGTATCGATCACGCGTCGGGGTCCGAATTCCTGCAGCAGGCCCTGCGTCACCTTGTAAGCGCCCTGATATTCGGCGACTTCCTCGCCCATCACGAACACCCGGTCGTCGCGCCGCATTTCCTCGGCCATCGCGTCGCGCAGCGCCTCGCGCAATGTCATATTGGTCAGCGGCGTGCCGTCCGGCACTTCCGGCGCGTCGTGGGCGCGGGCGACGTCGGCGACCAGCTCGCGCGCCGCGGTTTCCATCAGATGCGGTGTCGGAGCCGGCGATTCCGGGAGCGGAACCGCAGCTTTTGAAGCCTCGTCGGCCTTGGGCGTCGGGTCGGCCTTCGGTGCCGAAGCAGCCGAAGCAGCGCTGACATCCTCGCCCTCGCTGGCCAGCACCGCGATCGGCGTCCCCACCTTCACGCCGTCGCTGCCCTCGGGCACCAAAATCTTGGCGATCGTCCCCTCGTCGACCGCTTCGAACTCCATCGTCGCTTTGTCGGTTTCGATCTCGGCCAGGATATCGCCGGATTTGACCACATCGCCTTCCTTGACCAGCCACTTCGCCAATGTCCCCTCCTCCATCGTCGGGGACAAAACAGGCATGGTGAGCTGCGTCGGCATCAGTAGCTCTCCACCAGCACGTTGGTGTACAATTCCTTGGGATCGGGCTCGGGCGCGTCTTCAGCAAACTTGGCAGCTTCAACGACGATGTCCTTGATCTGCTTGTCGATTGCCTTCAATTCATCCTCTGGAACGCCGAGCTTTCCCAAGGCCTTGGCGGCATGGTCGATCGGATCCTTATGCTCGCGATAATCCTGCACTTCTTCGCGCGTCCGATATTTCGCCGGGTCGGACATCGAATGGCCGCGGTACCGGTAAGTCTTGAACTCGAGGATGATCGGTCCCTTGCCGCTCCGCGTCCACTCCAGCGCCATTTCGGCCGCGCCGCGCACCACCAGCACGTCCATGCCATCGACCTGGACGCCGGGAATGCGATGGCTTTCGCCGCGCTTGTAGAAATCGGGCTCCGACGACGACCGCGCGACGCTGGTCCCCATCGCATATTCATTATTCTCGATGGCGTAGATCACCGGCAGCTTCCACAGCTCGGCCATGTTGAAGCTTTCATAGACCTGGCCCTGGTTGGCGGCACCGTCGCCAAAATAGGTCAGGCAGACGCCGCCATCGCCCAGATATTGATGCTTGAAGCCCAGCCCGGTGCCGAGACTGACCTGCGCCCCGACGATGCCGTGGCCGCCGTAAAAGCCATGCTCGACCGAGAACATATGCATCGATCCGCCCTTGCCGTGGCTAATGCCGGCGAAGCGGCCGGTCAGCTCGGCCATGATCAATTTGGGGTCGATGCCATACGCCAGCATGTGGCCGTGATCGCGGTAACCGGTGATGACGCTGTCCTTGCCGACCGTCATCGCCGACTGCAGGCCGACCGCGACCGCTTCCTGGCCGATGTACAAATGGCAGAAGCCGCCAATCAGGCCGAGACCGTACAGCTGCCCCGCCCGCTCCTCGAAGCGGCGGATCAGCAGCATCTGCTTGTACAGCGCCATCAGCTCGTCCTTGGACGCCTTAAAGCGCTTGGGTTCGGGCGGTCGCGCGCGTTGGGCGGTGGCTGGCACAGCGGACTTCGCGGTTTTGGGTTTAGCGGGACGCGCCAAGGCGTGGCCTTTCATCGGGCATGAAGCGGCTGGCTCTATAGGAAAAGCGCGGGCCAACTGGCAACCGCGGGCGCTGACTAATCGAGCGGGACGATGACTTCGTCGGGGCGAACCAGCCCGAGATCGCGGCGGACCAGCTCGTCGGCCATGTCCGGGTCGGCCTTGCGCGGATCGAGCAGCGCCGAGCGGTGACGCAACTGGGCGCGGTCGCGTTCGAGCTGTGCAAGCTCGACCTTCCGCTCATTCAAATTGCGGTGATAGCCGCCCCAGGCGAGCAAACCGTTGGGGCCGGCGACCGCATAGCCGGCGAAATTGCCGACCACGATCAGCGCCAGCGCCGGCATCGCCGCCCGCCGGATCAGTCCCAGATTGTGCTTCGTTCCCCGCATCGGCAATCAAGGAATCACGATGACGTCATGAAGGCAAGCAAAAAGCGCTCAATCGCAATGAATTCGCCCTGGAAGTTGGAGATTAGCGCCATGCTTGCGAGGAATTGGCCGCCCATGTTACCGCCCGACGCGGGGGAGAGCATGCCAATGGAATTGCCTGCCGAGCAGTCCCGGAAGGAGCCGATCAAGCCGTCGCCACGGCGGCGCTTCGTCGCTTATCACCCGCAAGACCGCAACTTCTTCCTGCTGTTTCTCGCTTTATGCTGGCTTGGCGTGTTGATGGGTTTCGTGCCCGCCGCCGAACTGCGGCGGACCGGCCACGCCGATTATCCGGCGCCCCTAATCCTCGAAATGCACGCGGTCGCGTTCAGCAGCTGGATGATCCTCCTGACCGCGCAGATTCTGCTGATCCGCGCCCGCCGGCCGCTCGTTCATATGCGGCTTGGGGTGATCAGCGTCGCGCTCATCCCGCTGATGACGGTGACCGCCTTTCTGTCCGAGATCTACAGCCAGACCTTCCGGGTCAAGGAGCCCGACGAGCGAGCCTATTTCGCCATCGCGATCTACTACGTCATCGCCTTCCCCATCCTCGCCACCTTGGCGATCATCGCGCGCAAGAACCCCAGCGCGCACAAACGCCTCATCCTGCTGGCGACGACGGTGATTGTCGGTGCCGCTTATGGGCGCTGGTGGAGTGGCCCGCTGTACAGCCTAGTCGGCGACGGCCTGCTTGGAACGCTCATCTATTCCTTTGCCGCGCCCAACTTGTTGATGCTCGGCGCCTGCGCTTACGATTGGTGGACTCGTGGACGACTGCATCGGGTGTATGAAATTGCCGTTCCCGCGATCCTTCTCGGCCAGATCGCGGCGACCCTGATCTATCATACTCCGGGCTGGCTACCGATCGCGAGATTCGTGGTCGGCAGCTGAGCGGCGTTGCTAGGCCGGGCGATAGGCCTTCAGCGCGTCGCGCCCCGCATAGCGCGCGGTGTCACCGAGCTCTTCCTCAATGCGCAGCAGCTGGTTGTATTTGGCGGTGCGGTCGGAGCGCGCGGCGCTGCCGGTTTTGATCTGCCCGCACGACAGCGCCACCGCCAAATCGGCGATGGTTGCGTCCTCGGTCTCGCCCGATCGGTGCGACATGATGGTCGTGTAGCCCGCGCTCTGCGCCAGGCGGACCGCGGCAATCGTCTCGGTCAGCGTGCCGATCTGGTTGACCTTGATCAGGATCGAATTGGCGATGCCGTCGGCGATCCCTTGCGCCAGGCGCTTCTCATTGGTCACGAACAGATCGTCGCCGACCAGCTGGACGCGCGATCCGAGCCGCTCGGTCAGCAGCTTCCAGCCAATCATATCGTCTTCGCCCATGCCATCCTCGACCGAGGCAATCGGATAGTTGGCCGCGAGCCCGGCGAGGAAATCGACATTCTCGGCCGGCGACAGGGTCCGCCCTTCGCCTGTCATCCGATAGGCGCCGTCCTTGAAATACTCGCTCGCCGCGCAATCGAGCGCCAGCACCACATCGCCGCCCAGCTTGTAACCCGCGGCTGTCACCGCTTTTTCAATATAATCCAGCGCTTCGGTGGAGTTGCGGATGGCCGGCGCGAAGCCACCCTCATCACCCACCGACGTAGATAGCCCCGCCTGGTGCAGCGCGCTCTTCAGTGCGTGGAAGATCTCCGCTCCGCAGCGCAGCGCCTCGGCGAAGCTCGCAGCGTCAACCGGCACGACCATGAATTCCTGAAAATCGATGCCATTGTCGGCGTGGGCGCCGCCATTCAAAATGTTCATCATCGGCACCGGCAGCAAATTGGCGTCCGCCCCACCGATGTAGCGATACAGCGGCATCCCGCTCGCGTTCGCCGCCGCCTTGGCCGTCGCCAGGCTGACGCCGAGGATCGCATTGGCGCCCAGCCGCCCCTTATTTTCGGTGCCGTCGAGCGCGATCAGCGCGCCATCGAGCCCGGCCTGGTCCTCGGCCTCGCGCCCCATAATCGCCTTGGCGATCTCGCCGTTGACGTTGCCGACCGCTTGCTCGACGCCCTTGCCGCCCCAGCGCTTGGTATCGCCATCGCGCAGCTCGACCGCTTCGTGCACGCCGGTCGAGGCTCCCGAGGGCACCGCCGCGCGGCCCAGGCTGCCGTCGGCCAGCGTCACATCGACCTCGACCGTGGGGTTGCCCCGGCTGTCGAGGATCTGGCGGCCATGGACGGTGACGATGGCGTTCATGGAAATTCCCGTTTCCTGATTATGAATGCGAAAGCGTGATGAAAACGCCGTGCGCCGCGCTTATATGGTGCGGGTCAGGACGTGCAACATTCGCCGCCGGTTGCCGGAACGAAGGCGTGGCGGTCCGGGTTGAAGGTGCAAAGGAGCGAAGACCATGCAAGACGACAATACCGACCTTCCCGAAGGCACCGACAAGATCATTTCCGGCGCGTCGACGCCCACGTCCGCCGGCGGCGAGAGCGGCGACGTGCTGCTGGTCGCCGACCTTGGCCAGTCGTCCGGTCGCGGCAGCCGCGACGCCATCCTCGACAAAATCCGCAGCGGGCGCGAAAAATTGTCGAGCCAGGCCGCCGACAAGACTCGCGGTCTGGTCAGCCAGGGTCTCGAAAAATCGGCCGAAGCGCTGGCCAATGTCGGCAGGTTGGTCGGTGATACGGCGGACGGCCTCGATGAGCGCCTCGGTGCCGATTATGGCGACTATGCCCGCCGCGCCGCGACCGCGATCGACGACGCCGCCAGCAGCCTCGCGAAAAAGGATGCCGACGAATTGATCGACGACACCCGCGAATTTGTCCGCCAGAGCCCGGGCATCGCGCTCGCCGGCGCGGCGATCATCGGCTTTGTCGTCGCCCGCCTGGTCAAGACCGGCCTCGCCAAGGACGACGGCGATGGTGGCAAGGCCGGCAAAGGCGCGCGCGGCAAGCGCAAGGCCTGATGCTCAAACCCGCCGATCCGCCGCGGCCTGGGCCGGACGACGACCGCCCGATTGGCGAGCTCGTCAGCCGGCTGGTCGATGAAGGCAAGGCCTATGCCCAGGCCGAGATCGGCGTCGCGAAAGCCATCGCGTCCGCCAAGGCTGACGGCCTCAAGGTCCCGGCGATCCTGCTGGCGGCCGCCTTCCTCCTCAGCCAGGCGGCGGCAACCGTCCTGGCCGTGGCGTTGTTCCTCGCACTACTGCCGCTGCTCGGGCCGCTGTTGGCCGGCATCGCCTCGTTCGCGATCTTCGCCGGCATCGCCGCCGGTCTTGGCTGGCGGGCCGTGCAAATGATCCGGGGCGAGCCATGACCCAAGACACGCCCGCAATCGCGGCGGCGCGGATCGAGGCCGAGCGGGCGCGCGCCCGGATGATGGCGACGGCGCGCGAACTGCAGGATGAATTTCTCGGCCTGATCAGCCCGCAGACCTGGGCTCGGGACATTTGGGAAGGCGCCAAGGAAAAAGGCGCCGATCTGGCCGAGGAAGCTGTCGACGCCGTCCGCAGCCGCCCGGCCATTGCCAGCGGTGTGGTCGCTGCTCTGGCCCTGTTCTTCGCCCGCAAACCGTTGATCGACTCCGCCGGCAAGCTCGCCAAAGGCGTGAACGCCAAGCGCAAGGCCAGCAAGGACAAGCCCAGCGCCGGCAAAACACGACCACGCAAGTCCAGAATTAGCAAGAAAGCGACGGAGACCATCGCATGACCGAGAAAAACACTGACAGCATCCGCAGCCGCGCGATCGACGCCTATGACGAGGCGCGCGACAGCGTCGCCGGCGCTGGCCGCCGCGCCAATGAGGGCATCGACGAGGCGCCGCTGATCGCCATTGCCGCCGGTCTCGCCGCCGGGGCTCTGCTGGCCGCTATCCTGCCCCGCACCAAGAGCGAAACCCGGCTCCTGCGCCCGACCGCGGATCGGCTCACCGGCACCGCCAAGGCCGCCGCCGCCGCGGCCAAAGAAGCCGGCACCTCGCGCCTCGCCGAATTGGGCTTGACCCGCGAGAAAGGCGCCGCGACGCTGCGCTCGATCTTCGATGGCGCCGGCGATGCCGCGCGGACCTCGGCCAACGCGGCGATCAGCGCCGCCCGGGACCACGAATGAGCAAGCTTCATTTGGTCTTCGGCGGCAAGGTCAAGGACCCGCGCGGGCTCGACTTCATCGACCTCGATTCGATCGACCTGGTCGGGCTGTTCGAGAATTATGCCGAGGCCGAGGAAGCCTGGCGCGGCAAGGCGCAGCGCACCGTCGACGACGCCGAGATGAAATATGTCGTCGTCCATCTGCATCGGCTGCTCGAGCCCGATGCGGATCCGGTCGCCGATACCAGCCCGGCGGCGTCGAACGCGTAGGCGGCGCCGGAACGCCGCCGGCACGGCTTAGATAAATTCGATCGCCTTGATCTTGTAATAGCGCTCGCCAGACGGGGTCGTGACCTCGACCTCCTCACGCACTGTGCGGCCGATCAGCGCCCGCCCGAGCGGCGAATTATAGCTGATCCGCCCGACCCTGGCGTCGGCTTCGGTTTGGCCGACCAATTGATAGCGGATGGTCTTCTTTTCCTCGTCGGTCAGGGTCACCGTCGCACCGAACACGACCTTGTCGCCCGACAAGGTGGTCGGATCGATGATCATTGCGCGGCTCAGCCGGTCCTCGAGGTCGGCGATGGTCGCCTCGACCTGGCCCTGGCGCTCCTTGGCGGCATGGTATTCGGCGTTCTCGGACAGGTCGCCATGCGCGCGGGCGACTTCGATCGCCTCGATGATGGCGGGGCGTTCGAACATCTTGAGGTGCCGAACCTCGTCGTCGATCTTGCGGTGGCCCTCGGCCAGCATTGGCACTTTGTCGGCGCTTGCCATTGAAAAATGCCTCTCTCTATTTTCTGAAAACCCGGCTCCTGCGCGGCCACACCGGCCCGCGCTCGATGAGCGAATTTTCAGCGGAATATCAGTTTATGGAAGCGGAATAATAGGACTGAAGCGAGGCAACTTCAAGCGCGTGGCCGCGCATGGCCTCGATTGACCGGGCGGCGGCGAGGCTGGCGGCGGCCGTGGTGAAATAGGGCACCTTCCTCGCCAGTGCCGTCGCCCGGATCGAATGGCTGTCCTTCATCGACTGCCAACCCTCGGTGGTATTGAACACCAGGTCGACCGCGCCATCGAGCAAACGATCGACGATATGCGGCCGTCCCTGCGCGACTTTGTTGACGGCGGTCACTGGCAAGCCGCGCGCCGCCAGATGCTGGGCGGTGCCGCCGGTGGCGATGATGGCGAAACCCAATTCAATGAGCTTCTCGACCGCGGGGACGATATTGTCCTTGTCGGCGTCTTTGACCGAGACAAAGGCCGTGCCGCGGTCGGGCAAATGCAGTCCCGCACCGAGCAAGGCTTTGCCAAAGGCAATGTCGAAATCATGGTCGATACCCATGACTTCGCCGGTGCTCTTCATTTCCGGGCCAAGCACGGGATCGGTCCCGGGGAAGCGCGCGAACGGGAACACCGGGGCCTTGACCGCGATATGGCCGATGTCGCGCTCAATCGGCTCGAACGACGACAAT
Source organism: Sphingomonas sp. (assembly GCF_031361285.1). Taxonomy (GTDB): domain Bacteria; phylum Pseudomonadota; class Alphaproteobacteria; order Sphingomonadales; family Sphingomonadaceae; genus Sphingomicrobium. The sequence continues at coordinate 38,389 of NZ_JANMCO010000048.1, read as the reverse complement.
GGCTCGCCGGCCATCACCCGCGCGGCGATCTTGGCGATCTGCCGGCCGATCGCCTTGGCGACGAACGGCACCGTGCGGCTGGCGCGCGGATTGACCTCGATCAGATAAACCCGCTCCTCCTTGACCGCGAACTGGATGTTCATCAGCCCCTTGACCGCCAGCGCGACCGCCAGGACGCGCGTCTGACGCTCGATTTCGGCGATTATCTTGGGCGACAGGCTGAACGGTGGGATGGCGCAAGTGCTGTCGCCCGAATGAACCCCGGCCTCTTCGATATGCTGCAGCACCCCGGCGACCGCGACGTCGGTGCCGTCGCAGATCGCGTCGACGTCAACTTCGATCGCATCGCGCAAATAGCGGTCGATCAGCACCGGCGAGGTTCCGGAAACCGCGACCGCGGTGGCGATATAATGGTCGAGCTGCTCGGGCCCGTCGATGACTTCCATGGCCCGTCCGCCCAGCACATAGGATGGCCGCAGCAGCACCGGATAACCGATCCGCGTCGCCACTTGCTGCGCTTCGTCGCGGCTCCGCGCGATGCCATTCTCGGGCTGGGCGAGGCCGAGTTTCTTGACCAATTTGGCGAACCTCTCGCGGTCTTCGGCGAGGTCGATCGATTCGGGGCTGGTGCCAAGGATCGTCACCCCCGCTGCTTGCAGCTCGGCGGCGAGCTTCAGCGGCGTCTGCCCGCCCAATTGCACGATGACGCCGATCAGTTCGCCCTGTTCCTGCTCGCGGTGGACGATCTCGAGCACATCCTCGGCGGTCAGCGGCTCGAAATACAGCCGGTCCGAAGTGTCGGGGTCGGTCGAGACCGTCTCCGGGTTGCAATTGACCATGATCGTCTCGAACCCGGCCCCATCCTTGCCGAGCGCGAAGGCGGCGTGACAGCAACAATAATCGAACTCGATCCCCTGGCCGATGCGGTTGGGCCCACCGCCGAGGATCATCACCTTCTTGCGGTCGCTGACCTCGGCTTCGTCTTCCGCTTCCGCAAACAGCGGCGCTTCATAGGTCGAGTAAAGGTAAGGCGTCGTCGCATCGAATTCGGCGGCGCAGCTGTCGATCCGCTTGAACACTGGCCGCACGCCCAGCTTCAACCGATGCGCGCGAACCTCGGCCTCGGTCACCCCGCCGGTCATCGCTTTCAGGGCATCGTGGACCACACCCGATCCGCGCGCGCTTTTCTCGCTCATGGCGCGCGGTGCATGCGCCGACCGCAGCGCCAGCTGGCCCAGCCGCCCGTCGGAAAAGCCCATCGCCTTCAGCGCCCGCATCCCCGCCGCGTCCGATGGCAGCCCCTTTTCGCGCACTTGCTCCTCGGCCCGGACGATTTCCTGCAACCGCTCGATGAACCATGGGTCGAAGCCGGCAATCTGATGGATCCGCTCGACCGTAAAACCGTGCCGCAAGGCTTCCGCGGCGACCAGCAGCCGGTCCGGCGTCGGGCGGGCCAGCGCGCTTTCGATCGCCGCCGGGTCGGCATGTTCGAGCTCGCGCACCCGGTCCAACCCGCACAGCCCGATCTCCAGCCCGCGCAACGCCTTTTGCAAGCTCTCGGCGAACGACCGCCCGATCGCCATGACTTCGCCGACCGACTTCATCGACGTGCTCAGCGTCGCTTCGGCCCCGGCGAATTTCTCGAAGGCGAAGCGCGGCACCTTGGTCACCACATAATCGATCGTCGGCTCAAAGCTCGCCGGCATCGCCCCGCCGGTAATATCGTTGGCGATCTCGTCGAGCGTGTACCCCACCGCCAGCCGCGCCGCGACCTTGGCGATCGGGAAACCCGTGGCTTTCGACGCCAGTGCCGACGATCGCGACACCCGCGGGTTCATTTCGATCACCAGCATCCGCCCGGTCTTGGGATCGACTGCGAACTGGACGTTGGAACCGCCTGTTTCGACACCGATTTCTCGCAACACCGCGATGGATGCATTGCGCATCCGTTGATATTCCTTGTCGGTCAGGGTCAGCGCCGGCGCGACCGTGATGCTGTCGCCGGTATGCACCCCCATCGGGTCGATATTCTCGATCGAGCAGATGATGATCGCATTGTCCGCCCGGTCGCGGACGACTTCCATCTCATATTCTTTCCAGCCGAGCACCGATTCCTCGATCAGCACTTCGGTGGACGGCGACGCTTCCAGCCCGCCGCGGACGATCGCTTCAAACTCCTCGCGATTATAGGCAATCCCGCCCCCGGTCCCGCCCAGGGTGAAGCTCGGGCGGATGATCGCCGGCAACCCAATCGTCCCCAGCGCCGCCAGCGCCTCCTCCAGGCCGTGGGCAATCATCGAGCGCGGGCTTTCCAGCCCGATGCGGTCCCTCGCCTCGCGGAACTTCAAGCGATCCTCGGCCATCTCGATCGCCGCCGCATTGGCGCCGATCAGCTCGACCCCGAACCGCTCCAGCGTCCCGTCCTTGGCGAGCGCCAACGCGGTGTTGAGCGCCGTCTGCCCGCCCATCGTCGGCAGCAACGCGAACCCCCCTTGCTCAAGCGCCCGCTCCTTCTCGATGATCTTGGCGACGATTTCGGGCGTAATCGGCTCGATATAGGTCGCGTCGGCCAATTCCGGGTCGGTCATCACCGTCGCCGGGTTCGAATTGACCACGATCACGCGATAGCCCTCGGCCTTGAGCGCTTTCACCGCCTGCGACCCCGAATAATCGAACTCCGCCGCCTGGCCGATAATGATCGGCCCGGCACCGATGATCATGATCGAGGATATGTCGGTGCGCTTAGGCATTATGGCTGCGGCCAGTTGACGGCTTCGATGACCGCCAGGCGCATGTGGTTCTTGTCGGCCCAGCGAAACACGCAGGAGCGCACCTCGCGGCTCGGTGCGACGCGGTAGAGGAACAGCATTTTCTTCAATTCCGTCTCCTGGACCAGCTCGCCCTCCGACAAGCCGCACGCCCGCCCCGCCACCGACAATTCCGCCTCAGAATGCAGCCGCGCCGTCGCGCAACCGGAGAGGCTTAGCGCCGCACTGAGGGTCGCAATGACGCTGATTTTGTGACGTATCATTATTGTTTGTTCTCGGAGTAGGCTTCGTTGCCAACGAAGGCCTGTCCAAACTTATATGGCAGACTCCTAGTCTCAGTCAGAACACAGGTCGTTCGTTTCAAGTCCGTCCCGTGATCAGGCACATACGCCATTGTTCGCTCGTCAATGATGCGAAGCCACTGAACAGGAACATGACAGTCACCAGCAATGCGGCGCATATCCGCTCGCAATTCACCCGGTCGCGGATTGCGTTTCAGACCGTCACGCAAAAGGTCACAGCCTGTCAGGGCGGCAAGCAGACCAAGGACCGCCAAAAACCGGCCGCTCACCGCATCATCCCTACGAATTTCTCAAACAAATAGAAGCTGTCCTGCGGGCCCGGGCTTGCTTCGGGGTGGTACTGCACCGAGAACGCCGGGCGGTCATCGAGCTCGAACCCGCAATTGCTGCCGTCGAACAGCGACACGTGCGTTTCCCGCGCGTTGTCCGGCAGCCCCTCGCGCTCGACCGCGAAGCCGTGGTTCATACTGGTGATCTCGACCCGCCCGTCGGCCAGCCGCTTGACCGGATGGTTGGCGCCGCGGTGGCCCTGGAACATCTTCGTCGTCCGCCCGCCCACCGCCAGCGCCAGCAATTGATGCCCGAGGCAGATCCCGAACAGCGGCTTGCCCGTTTCCAGCATTTTGGCGATCACCGGCACCGCATATTTCCCCGTGGCGGCGGGATCGCCCGGCCCGTTCGACAGGAAGAAGCCATCGGGCTTGTGCGTCATCACTTCCTCGAAGGTCGCGTCGGCTGGCACCACCGTCACCCGCGCCCCGGCCTCGACCAGGTTGCGAAAAATGTTGCGCTTCGACCCGTAATCGATCGCCACGACATGGGGTCGCGGCTTCCCCTCCCTGTTTAGGGAGGGGTTAGGGGTGGGTAGCGCAGCGGCGGGCTCAATGCCCGACGCGGAGCTGTGCTCCGCACCCACCCCCGGCCCCTCCCTTGCAGGAAGGGGAGATTCGACCTCATACCCCTCACCCCATGCCCATTTGCCGCCGGTCCAGCGCTCGACTTGCAACCGGCTGACATCCCTGGCGAGATCCATGCCCTCGAGCCCCGGCCAGTCCGCGGCCATCCGTTGCATCGCCTCCACATCGAACTTGCCGTCGGCGCGGTGGGCGATCGCAATCGTCGGCGGCCCCTCGCGCCGCACCAGCCGGGTCAACGCCCGCGTATCGAGCCCCGATATCCCGATCCGCCCGCGTTTGGTCATCCAGCCGGCAAAATCCTCGCCGGCGCGATAATTGCTCGGACCCGTCACCGCTTCGCGCACCAGGCAGCCCAGCGCGTGCGCCTCGGTCGCTTCAACGTCCTCGTCATTGGCGCCGACATTGCCGATGTGCGGGAAGGTGAAGGCGATGACCTGCTTGGCGTAGGAGGGATCAGTCATCACTTCCTGATAGCCGGTCATGGCGGTGTTGAAGCACAGCTCGCCGACCGCCTGCCCTTCCGCGCCGAAGCCCTTGCCCCACGCCACCCGGCCATCGGCGAACACCACGCACCCGGTCGCGCCCACAGGGGGAAGCGCAGGCGTGGGTCGTGCGTCGGCCATGGGCTGGAAGAGCCTTTCCGCGAGCGGGTTTTGCAACGATGTCGCTAAGCGATGGTCGCTAGGGACCGCGGGGCGCGAGGTCAACGCTGTAAAAGCCGCTTGGGCCGCGCTACGACCGATTTTTCAGCTTGCACGAAACGGAAACAGGATGATTCGCGACGACATCAAGGCGGCGACGATTGCGGCGATGAAAAGCGGCGACAAGGCCGGCACCCAAACGCTGCGCATGGTCCAGTCGGCGATTCTGAATCGCGACATCGAATTGCGCACCGGCACGGCGCCCGCCGACGACGACGCGATGGTCACCGAAGTCCTCCAGAAAATGCTCAAGCAGCGCCGCGAATCGGTCGATCTCTACCGCCAGGGCAACCGCGAGGAACTCGCCGCCGCCGAGGAAGCCGAAATCGTCATCATCGAACGCTTTCTGCCCAAGCAATTGACCGACGACGAAGCGAAAGCGGCGATCGCCGCGATTGTCGCCGAAACCGGCGCTGCCAACATGAAGGACATGGGCCGCGTGATGGGGCTGGTGAAAGAGCGCCACGCGAGTTCGCTCGAACCGGCCCGCGCCAGCATGCTGGTCAGGTCAACCTTGTCCTGAAGTAACCGGGCAGACTCGGGCAAAAAAAACTCCGCCGCGGGTGCGCGGCGGAGCAGAAAATCGGACTAGCTGACGACTAGCCTGCTTTCGCGGAAGCGGACGTGCTGGTTGAAGCGCTGCCGGTGAGCCCTGTCACCCCTTCCATGACGAGGTGGTACAGGAATATCGCCAGCGCGCTGGCCAATGCACCGGCCACGCCCATCTGGAGATTGCCAGTCACGGCGGTGAGTTGCGCCCCGATCGCCGGAATCAGGCCAAGTGCCGTTCCGATAATCGGCAGGGCAATAGCAACAACGGCGGCCGTGATAATCCGGCCTTCGGGCATCGACAGGCCGGCGACGAGGCCGAGCACTACCAGCACCAAAGCCACGTTCAACGTCCCTAGGGCAACGAACCCGGCGACGATTGCGAGTAGAATGTAAAGCGCGCGGGCGAGCCCGCTGATTTTCGTCAACATATAAATCCCCCTCCAAATAATTCCTTTCAGCGATCTTGCGCCGCCTTGTCCGGAACGGCGGCACAGTAGCTTCGATGGACTTGTTTGACAGCAAGAATGAATCGTTGAGAATCAAGCGCCTGCTTGCATTGTCAATTCTTCACATGGCGCGGTCGGCTTGGGCGAGCCGATTTGTACGGGAGATGCCAGGTTAGTCGCCTCCCGCCCGTCTCGCCCGTATTTCGTTTGCTCAAGCCTTCGGCGTGTTCGAGCAATGTTCATTGGCCACCGGCCAGCTGCCATCGTCGGCCTTCTGGAAGACGTCGGTGCAGCGCAACGTCACGGCATTCTGCGGCGACGCGCTGCTGGTCACGTCAAAGACCCCGCTGACGACAAAGGTGTCGGCATCGAGCACTTGAATGACGCGGTCCTTCTGGACGATCTTGTCGATCTTGCTCGCCGCGAAAGCATCCTGGAGCTTGTCCCAGGCCGCGCGGTCATGCGCGAGGCCGGGCGTCGAGCCATCGAAGCCGACAATGTTGGCGCCATAGACCGCCTTGATCTTGGCCGCGTCCATCGTCGCCCAGGCGGCCTCGGCGGCGTCGTCAATCTTGCCCGCCTCGGCTTCGGTGATCATTGTCGCGGCTGGACCCGTTGGCGCATTGGCCGCTTTCTGGCACGCGCCAACGCTGGCGGTCGCGGCGGCCAGCGCCAGCAGGCAAACCCGGTTTCTCATGATTGTGTTCCCCAAGCGCGCCGCGCCGACCCAAGGCCGGTGTTTAGGCGCTGGTCGGCAGTAATCCTTCCCGAGCCGTTGAGCAAAGCCTTGCCGCCGTCTAGCAATCGAATGTGAGTCTTTCTCCCGCCTTCCTCGACGAACTGCGCGCCCGGACCCTGCTGTCGAGCCTGATCGCGCCGTCGGTCAAGCTCATCAAGGCCGGCCGCGAGTATAAGGCCTGCTGCCCGTTCCATCCCGAAAAGACGCCAAGCTTCACCGTCAACGACGACAAGGGCTTCTATCATTGCTTCGGCTGCGGGGCGCACGGCGACGCCATCCGCTTCCTGACCGACGCCCGCGGCATGCAGTTCATGGACGCGGTCAAGGAGCTCGCGGCGAAAGCCGGGATGGAGGTCCCCGCCGCCGACCCCCGCGCCCGCGACCAGGCCGAGCGCACGTCCACGCTGACTGACGTCATGGCTGTGGTGCAAATTTGGTTCGCCGAGCAATTGCAGGGCCTCGATGGCGCCGACGCCCGCGATTATCTCGCCAAGCGCGGGATCGACGCCGCCACCGTCGCCCGCTTCGGCCTCGGCCTCGCCCCCAATGGCCGCAGCCGCCTCAAGCACGCCCTGATCGCGCTGGGCGAAGACAAGCTCATCGAAACCGGGATGCTGATCAAACCCGATGAAGCCGACAAGGACAGCTACGACCGCTTCCGCGGGCGGCTGATGTTCCCGATCCGCGACGCGCGCGGCCGCGTCATCGCGTTTGGCGGCCGCATCCTCGGGGAAGGCGAGCCCAAATATCTCAATTCCCCCGACACGCCGATCTTCGACAAAGGCCGCACGCTCTACAATCTCGATCTCGCCGGCCCCGCCAGCCGCACCGCCAAGCGGCTGATCGTGGTCGAGGGATACATGGACGTCATCGGCCTCAGCCGCGCCGGCATATCCGAAGTGGTCGCGCCCAACGGCACCGCCGTCACCGAGGCCCAGCTGGAACGCATGTGGCGGCTCGATCCGGCGCCGATCCTGTGCTTCGACGGCGACAGCGCGGGGCGCAAAGCCGCGGTCCGCGCTGCCTTACGCGCCCTCCCCCTCATCGGTCCCGAGCGGACGCTGCGCTTCGTCGAGCTGCCGGCGGGGCAAGACCCCGACGATGTCGTGAATAGCGGCGGGCGCGATGCGTTCGAAGCCCTGCTGGCCAATCCCGAACCGCTCGACCAGCGCCTGTGGCGCCATGAGCGCGATGCGACCCCGCTCAGCACCCCCGAAGCCCGCGCCGGCCTGCGCCAGCGGCTGATCGAGCATAGCCAGGCGATCCCCGACCCGTCGCTGCGCCGCCTCTACCGCGACCAATGGCTCAATCGCTTCGACACCGACATCGCCCCGCAACGCCAGGCCCGCGCCTTCACCAGGCGCCCGTTCCGTCCGGGCAGCAAGTTCGTGCCGGCCGAGCCCCCGGCCAGCGACATCGCCCGGGCGATCGGCGCCGGCGGCATCGACCGCGCCACCGCCCGCGCCCTGATCGTCGGCTTCGCGAAATATCCCGAGGCCTTGTCGGCCCATTGCGAGCAGCTCGCCGCGCTGCCGATCGCCGATGCCCGCACCGCCCGGCTGCGCGATCATCTGGTCAACGCCGCTTTCTCCACCGCGGCGCTTGATCGTGACGGCCTCGCCACCATATTGGAAACAGCCGGAGCGGCCGCCGACTTGAAAGCGGCGCGCAGCACCGGCGGAATCGGTTTTACCTTCACTCGCAACGACGCGGAGCCGGCTATTGCGGTTCGCGATCTCGGGGTGGCGATCGAGGCGTTGTCGGCCGACGGCGAGATCGGGGCGGCACTCGCCGAGGCCACCGAGCGTTTAATGGCTGGCGAGGAACAGGCCTTCGAAGACCAGCGCCGGCTGCATGTCGCGCGTGAGCAGGTCAAGGAACGGCTGGCGTCGTTAACCGGCACCGACTAAGCGGCAGTAAAATAGGACCCATGGCAAAAAACGAACCTTCCGAAGCCGAGACAGTCGAAAGCGGCGATGCGCCGCTGATTGATCTCAACGATGCTTCCATCAAGAAATTGCTCGCTCGCGCCAAAAAGCGCGGCGTCATCACCTATGAAGAGCTCAACGAAGCGCTTCCCCAGGACCAGATGTCGTCCGAACAGATCGAAGACGTCATGTCGGCGATCTCGGAAATGGGCGTCAATATCGTCGAAACCGCCGACGACGCCGACGATGATGAGGACGAGAAGGACCCCGAGCCCGAGGAAGAAGTCGATCCGCTCGACGACGGCGGGCCGCGCCCGGCCGCCGCCACCAAGAAGGAAGCGGTCGACCGCACCGACGACCCGGTCCGCATGTATTTGCGCGAAATGGGCGCGGTCGAACTGCTCAGCCGCGAAGGCGAGATCGCCATCGCCAAGCGCATTGAGGCCGGCCGCGACACGATGATCTGGGGGCTGTGCGAAAGCCCGATCAGCTTCAACGCGATCATCGAATGGTCGAACGCCTTGAACGACGGCCGCATGCAATTGCGCGAGATTCTCGATCTTGAGGCGATGCTGTCGAAGGGCCCGACGGCCGAGCAGGTCGCCGGCTCCGAGGAAGGCAGCGAGGAAGGCGAGATTACCGCCGCCGCCGCCGGCACCACCTTCAAGGAAGAGGAAGAGCCCGAGGAAGAGCCGGCCGCGGTCGACGAGGATGAGGAAAACCTCATCGAACGTCGCAACGTGCCACGCCCGGTCGACGACGACGACGAGGACAATACGCTGTCGCTCGCCCAGATGGAGGAACAGCTCAAGCCGCAGGCGCTCGAGAAGTTCGCCAGCATCACCTCGCTCTACAAGAAATTCGCCAAGCTCCAGCACGCCCGCCTGGAATCGCTCGGCACCGGCGACAATTACCCGCCGGCCGACGAGAAGAAATATCAGAAGCTGCGCGAGCAGCTCACCGCCGAGGTCGAGAGCGTCCAGTTCCACGCCTCGAAGATCGAATATCTCGTTGACCAGCTCTATTCGTACAACCGCCGCCTGACCGCGCTCGGCGGCCAGATGCTGCGCCTCGCCGAGCGCCACAAGGTCCCCCGCCGCGCCTTCCTCGAAAGCTATATGGGCAGCGAATTGGACGACAGCTGGCTCGCCCGCGCCGCCAAGATCGACAAGAAATTCGCCGTCTTCGCGATTGCCGAAGCCGACAGCGTCGAGCGTGTTCGCAACGAGATCGGCGAGATTTCGCAGGCCACCGGCATGGCGCTCGGCGAATTCCGCCGCATCGTCAACCAGGTCCAGAAGGCCGAGCGCGAAGCCCGCATCGCCAAGAAGGAAATGGTCGAGGCCAACCTCCGCTTGGTCATCTCGATCGCCAAGAAATACACCAACCGCGGCCTGCAATTCCTCGACTTGATCCAGGAAGGCAATATCGGGCTGATGAAGGCGGTCGACAAATTCGAGTATCGCCGCGGCTACAAATTCTCGACCTATGCGACGTGGTGGATCCGCCAGGCGATCACCCGCAGCATCGCCGATCAGGCGCGGACCATCCGCATCCCGGTCCACATGATCGAGACCATCAACAAGCTGGTCCGCACCAGCCGCCAGTTCCTCCACGAAAGCGGTCGCGAACCGACCCCCGAGGAGCTCGCCGAGCGACTGTCGATGCCGCTCGAGAAGGTCCGCAAGGTGATGAAAATCGCCAAGGAGCCGATCAGCCTCGAAACCCCGATCGGCGACGAGGAGGACAGCCACCTCGGCGACTTCATCGAGGACAAGAACGCCGTCATCCCGGTCGACGCCGCGATTCAGTCGAACCTCAAGGAAACCGTCACCCGCGTCCTCGCCAGCCTAACCCCCCGCGAGGAACGCGTCCTGCGCATGCGCTTCGGCATCGGCATGAACACCGATCACACGCTCGAAGAGGTCGGCCAGCAATTCAGCGTCACCCGCGAACGCATCCGGCAGATCGAAGCGAAAGCGCTGCGCAAACTCAAGCACCCGAGCCGCTCGCGGAAGATGCGGAGCTTCTTGGATCAGTAATAACACCGGGTCCTGGCACCGTCTTCATTGATATCCCTCCCCGCATCTGCGATGACCTGAGCGCTCGGTCACGACAAATCCGGTTCGCATCGCGAAAGGGGGGTTTATGGGCGCCGAGCATCCTCAAACGACCGAGGTCGAAGCACACAAAGCCACCACGCCACGAGAGAGTTTCTGGCGAACCTTGCCCGGGATTTTGACCGCTGCGGGCACATTTCTCGCGGGTCTCACAGGTCTGGCCGCTGTTTTCTTTGGCAACCGCGATGGCGCGTCCGCGCCCGCCGGCGCGGCGAGCGACCGTTATATTGCGAGCAAGGCGCCAGATGGATTCGTCGCCATGCGGACGCTGCCTTCGAAAGACGGTGTCCTGATCACGAAAATATCGGTCGGGAATTCGGTCCGCTGCGGAACTGCTCATCCGAACGACAAAGGGTACCCGTGGCGACGCTGCAAGGACGACGAAGGCCACACCGGATACGTCAGCGACATCTATCTTGAGAAGGGATAGCCCCTGCCGCTAAGCTAGTCCGGCATCACAAACGGCGACGCGTCGCCTTCCGCCTCGCCCTCCACATCGGGCAGCGGGCAAACCAGGTGACAAGGCCCCACTCATTCCTGATCGCGAGCATCAGGATGCCGGTAATGACCATGGCGACGCCGTGCACCGCCCACCCGGCTCCCCAAAATCCTTAAAATCCCTAAACCATATCCGCTCACCCGCCGCTAACCGCGGCCCGTTAAACCGAGTCTCAGCAGGGCCCATCTGTTGCGACCAGAGCCAGGCCCCGCTGGAACGAGTACTGCATCAGGAGACCCTGCCGACTTCGCCTCTCCCCGGCCCAGGCAGGGTCTCCAACTCCCCCTTCGAATCACCGAGCGCAGCCAAGCGATTGCGCAGCAATCGGGCGGCAGCGCGTAGAGCTGGTTCGAAGCCGGAACGGGTCGGCATTACCGACCCAGTCAACGTCATGGCCGCCCATGGCGTTGCCTACTTCTTGACCTCTTCCCCCCACCCCCGCAAAAAACCATTTTCCTACAGCCCCCAAAATGTGGCTTAAGCTGGTCGATGCCTGTCCGATGCAGACTCAAAGGGCGCGACCGAGCCCAACTCCGCTTTTGCCAAATCGCCAAATTCTCGATCGCCCCTCGCGCGCGCGCGCGCGATCGCTGCATTCGCTGCGTTTCGCGGGCCCCATCGCCCCGCTTCGCCCGCCGCGAAAGTCACGAAAATGGCGCCCTTGTGCATGACGATAGGGACTTTAAGCGCGCCTTTGCGGATCCGCGACGCACAGAAGGTCTTGCAGCCGACGTTCAGCCTGCCAAGGATAAGGCGCGGCCGACGCGCCGCAATGTCCCGCAAGACTCGCCGAAAGTTTAATCCGACCCTTGGCCTCGAGAACCTATCGCCTGACCCGCCCGCACGAGGCGCCGTCGCTGCGCCGCCGCGCCATCGGCTTTGCCTTGGCGATCGCGGTCAATCTATTGTTGCTGCTGGTCATGCGCGGGCTCGGCGTGCTGCCCGATTTTGCCCAGGTGTCGTCGCAAACATTGACCGTCGATTTGCTGCCGCAATCGGACGACCGCGCCGCCAAGCCGGCCAAGGCGGCGGTCGAGCCCAAGCCGACCGTGCCGGTGCCGCGGCCGCCGCGGCTGCCCAAGGCCCCGCGCCTCCATTCGCCGATCCCGCCGCTACATCCGCTCGACATGATCGAGATGTCGAGCGAGGAGATGGCCGCCGGCGATATCCGCAACCTGCCCAAGGGCGGCTCAGGCAGCGCTGGCGATTCGGAGGAAGTCGGGCGCGGCCCGCACGGCGAAATCCTCTATGCCGCCGAATGGGCGCGCAAGCCGACCGACGCCGAACTGGCCGGCTACATGCCGGCCAATGCGCCCGAAGGCTCGGGCCTGGTGGCGTGCCAGACCATTCCCGACAATCGCGTCGACAATTGCCAGGAACTTGGCGAATCGCCGCGCGGCACGCATCTCGCCCGGGCGGTGCGGCTGGCGGCGTGGCAGTTCAAGGTGCGGCCGCCGCGCAAGAACGGCAAAGCGATGATCGGCGAATGGGTGCGGATCCGGATCGACTATTACAGCAGCGGCGGCGATCCGAACTGAGGCTGGGCCAATCATCGACGACAAGCAAACCGGCGACCTGCGCCAGGCAAAAAGAAGGGGAACGCAAATCGGGGTCTGCGCTCCCCTTCCCTTGAAACGTGACGTGACGACCGGGCCAATATCAAAGACCCCCGGGCGGCCCCAGTCATCGAAAGTTAGTGTGACTATAAGGCACCGGTTGGCGCCGAAACGGCGCGACCGTCCCGCTCGGTTGTGCGGCCCCTTGCCGATGCGATAACAAGGCCGTCGTGGGGAAGGGCTTTCAGCATCCGTCCGGGCGCGTGATCGCATTGGGTCGGCTCATGCTGGCGACGCTGTTCCTGATCGCCATTGCGCTCGATTCCAGCCAGCCAACGCATGGGCCGGTGGCGACCTTCGCGGTGCTCGGCGCCTATCTCATCTTCGCCGCCGCCCTCCTCCTCGCCACCTGGGACAATTGGTGGCTCGATGCCAAGCTGGCCGGCCCGGCGCACGCGGTCGATATCCTGCTGTTCACCCTGCTGGTCCTGCTGACCGAAGGCTACACCAGCCCCTATTTCACCTTCTTCATGTTCCTGCTGCTGGCGGCGGCGATCCGCTGGAGCTGGCACGTCACCGCGCTGACCGCGATGCTCCTCACTGTGCTCTATCTGCTCGTCGGCATGCTGGTGGTGAAGTCGGGTGCCCCGTTCGAACCGCAGCGCTTCGCCGTCCGCACCGGCCACCTCGTCATTCTGTCGCTGATTTTGATCTGGTTCGGCGCCAACCAGTGGCGGGCGCGCTTCTATTTGCGCGACGAGGAACTGCTGGCGCGCCCCAGCCTCGATGAATCGCCGCTTGAAACCGGCTTGCGGGCGGCGATGAACGGCGTCCGCGCCTCGGCCGGCATGTTTGTCTGGCGCAACCTGGAGCGCGGCGATTTCACCGGCATCGTCATCCGCGACGGCCAGCTTGCCGAACTCAGCGTGCCGGGCATCGCCATGGCGCAGGCGTTGGTAACCTCGCCGTTCCTGTATGATTTCGGCCGCAACCGGGCGCTCCGGAAGGATGCCGATCGCAATCTGATCGACGTCACGGTGCGCGACCTGATTGTGCCCAAGTCCGCGCCCGGCCTCGTCCTAGGCGAAGGCCTGGCGATCCCGGTGCATTCGGACGGCGGCGAAGGCGAGATGTTCCTCGAAGGGGTCCCCAGCCTATCGACCGATCACATCGACCTTGGCGAACAGATCGCGACCGACGTCGCCGTCCATCTCCAGCGCCATGCCATGCTGACAGCGGCGGAAGACAGCGCCGAAGCGCGGTCCCGGCTGACGCTTGCCCGCGACTTGCACGACAGCATCGTGCAATTTCTCGCCGGTGCCGCCTTTCGCCTTGAAGCGATCAAGCGGTCCAGCGCGTCGGGCCGCGCGTTCGAACCTGAGCTCGATGAATTGAAGCAGCTGATGCTCCAGGAACAGCGCGAGCTGCGCTCGGTCATCACCGCGCTGCGCAGCGGGCCACTGGTCGCGTTCAACGATCTCGTCAAAGACCTGGTTGGCCTGGCCGGTCGATTGGCGCGCCAATGGGATATTGCCTGCGACGTGACGGCCCGCCCCGCGGAACTGTCGATCCCCATCCGGCTCCATCTCGATGCGCAACAGCTGATGCGCGAAGCCGTCGCCAATGCGGTCCGGCACGCCGACTCCAAATCGGTCACCGTCGAAGTTGCCGCTACGGCGGCCGAGCTGCGGCTGGTGTTTGTCAACGATGTGACCGCCACCCAGTCGCGCAGCAGACGACTAGACATGCCGCAATCGTTGAAGGAACGGGTCGATGAGGCCGGCGGGACACTGGAAATGGCGCGCGGCATGGGCGTGACCAAGGTCTCGATCGCACTCCCGATCGGCGGGCGGCGCGCGTGACCAAAATCCTCGTCGCCGACGATCACCCGATGATCCGCACGGCGCTTGAAGCGCTACTGCGGGACACGGAGTTCGCCATCGTCGGCACCGCCGGTACCGGCGAGGCAGCGTTACGCGAAGTCGAGCGGCTGGGTCCGGATATCTTGCTGCTCGACCTGCAAATGCCCGATGGCAATGGCATGGACGTGCTCCGCCGGATCAGGGCGGGCAAGGCCAAGACGCCGCTGAAAGTCGTCTTGCTGACCGCGGCGATCGACGATTCGGCGTTGCTGGAGGCGAAATCGCTGAAGGTGCAGGGAATCGTCCTGAAAAATTCGGATCCCGCTTATCTGCTCGACTGTCTCGATCACGTCCGTCACGGTCGCGCCTGGTTCGATCCCGAGCTGACCGAACGGGCGAAACAACTGGCCAGGACACCGGCAGCCGGCGGCGGCGCGACGCTGACGCCGCGGGAGCACCAGCTGATCGGCTTCGTTCGCACCGGCCTGCGCAATCGCGAGATCGCCGAACGTTTGGGCGTCACCGAAGGCACAATTAAAACCTACCTTCACGCGGTCTTTGAGAAACTGGGCGTCAGCAGCCGCACCGAGCTCGCCATCCGGGCCGAAGAATTTCTTGCCGGGCAATGACGCCGACGCCGGCCGCTTGGCGCCCACCAGCTACGATCCAAACTTGCCCCGGCGGCGGGGTTCAACCGGCTTGGCGACATAATCGTCCGCATTGTGCTCGGTGGCCTGCTGGCCGCCGCCCATCTCCAGAAAGGAGCGAACCGTGTCGGCGGAAACGGCACGGCCGAACAACCAGCCTTGCGCTTCCGAGCAGCCCAGCTTGCTCAATTCGTTCCGAATCTGCTCCGATTCAACGCCTTCGGCGGTAATCGGCACGTTGAGCTTGTGGCCCATGCTGGCGATGGTCTGGACGATGGCCGAGGTCCGCTCGCTCTTGACCAGCGTATTGATGAAGCTCTTGTCGATCTTGATCCGGTCGACCGGCAACGTGTGCAGTTGCGACAGCGAGGCGTAGCCGGTGCCAAAATCGTCCAGCGAAATGCTGATGCCGAGATTCTTGAGACTCTTGAGGATCGTCGAGACCTGCGCCCGATCCTCGAGCAGCGACCCTTCGGTAATCTCGATCTCCAGCCGGCTGGCCGGAAAGCCGGTGCTGGCCAGGACTTTGACAATTTGGCTCGCCAGCGTCGGGTCGCGGAACTGGATCGGCGAGACGTTAACCGCGATCTTCAGGTGACCGGGCCAGTTGCGGGCATCGCTCAGTGCCTGCTCCATCACGCTCATTGAAAGGGGGCCGATGAGGCCCGTCCGCTCGGCCGCTTCGAGGAAGGTCTCAGGCTCGAGCAAATCACCGTTGCGCGAGCGCCAGCGGGCGAGCGCCTCAAAGCCAACCAGCTCCTTGGTGGCGAGATCGATCAGCGGTTGGAAGAACGGCACGAACTCGCCGGCCTCGACGCCGCGCCTGATGTCTTCCTCAAGCTTGAGCCGGCTGGTGAGATCGCGCTCCATTTTCTCGTCGAACCAGGCGAGGCAATTCCGGCCGGCGTCCTTGGCGGCATAAAGGCCAACGTCAGCTTTGTGCAGGATGGACTCTTCGGAGCCCGAACGATCGACGATCGCCAAGCCGATGGACGAGGAAACTTGCGCCTGGATGTTGCCGATCCGCACCGGCGTGCTGAGTTTGAACAGGATCTTCTGCCCAAGCTCCTCGGCGGCGGCACGGCCGTCGCTTTCCAGGAGAATGGCGAATTCATCGCCGCCGATGCGAGCGCAGCACGACCCCGGTGGGGCGGTCTCTCGCAGCACGTCGGCAACGGCGCGCAGCAACTGATCGCCGACCGAATGGCCATGGAGGTCATTGACCCGCTTGAAGTGATCGAGATCGAGCAACAGCAGGGTGCCCGAACGCCGCGAATCGCGCATTTCCGACAGCTCACGCAGCAGCTCGCGCCGATTGGCCAAGCCAGTGGAATGGTCCGTATTGGCGTTGCGATGCGCGTCGCGCTCGGCCTGCTCATGGGCGTCCATGGCGTTTTTGAGGTCTTTGGACCGGCGCCATCCAAACAGGATGATCGCAATGTTGAGAATGAAGGCCAGCCGCAAGCTGCCGCCCGAGGGCGGCAACGCGACCCCGGCGATGGCCCGGGGCAAGATCTGGCTGCCAAGGCCGACGAACAGCAAGATTGCCGCCATCGTCGCGCACGTGGTGATGAGATGGCTGCCGGCGAGCCGGACGGCCGTGCTTGCTGAGCGTCGCAAAATATTTCCACCTGCATTGAATGCCACCAGCCATTCTCGCGTGGATGTGTGAAGATACCCCTACCTGTGAACGTCGATGCTCCCCAGGCTCTTTCCTTGGCGACATTTCCCAACTTTCGGCGAAAGGTCGCTCCATCCTTCGCAAGAAAATCGCGTCGAGAGAGGCCAACCTCCTGGAAAAGTGCCACATTCACAATCTGGCACGGCTCTTGCTCAATACCTTGCATCCCCGCCGAGACATCCCATCTCGCAGCACCAACGGAGTTCATGATGCAAGACACCCTCCCCGCTTCTCAGTCTGCCGACCCAGCCAGCCAGGACCGGCCGCGGGCCAACGTGTTCCTGCGTCACGACACTTTGTTCGGCGTGTGCCAGGGGATCGGCGAGGAGTTCGGCTTCAACCCCAATTTTCTGCGGGTGCCGTTTGCCGCGGGGATCCTGTGGAACCCGCTGGTCGTCGTCGGCATCTATCTCGGCCTCGGCGTCGCGCTGCTTGTCGCGCGCTGGATTTACCCGAAGTCGCAGACCATTGCCGCGCCGCATGCCGCCGCCGGCCAGGCTGCACATCCAGTGGCCGACAATGTCGACGCGGACGAATTGCACATCGCCGCCTGACGGTTCGCCGCCCTGGCAGGGGACCGGTCACTGTGCCGCGATGGGACGCTTCTTAAACTCCGTCTCTGAAAGCTTACGCCGGCATAAACCTCCTCTTTACGCCCTTGGGTTAGGGTCCCCTCGAATAGGGTACCGAACAACCAGGCCGTGAAGGGAAAAAGAGCGAATGGCGAGCAGTCGGTCGATTGACCGCAACCCCGTCAGCGTCGCCGAGGCGCATCTTGCTCGCGTCAGCGGTAGCGGCTGCGCGCGCCATCCCCATCTCCATGCTCTGGTCGAAGGTTCCGGCCAGCATGCGGGTCGCGACCTCGCCGACGCGGTGCATTTGCTGTGCGGTCTGCACGGCCGCCACCCCGGGCTGATCGAACTTGCCTTGACGCAGGCACCCGATAGTTCAGCGCGACCGTGGCTGTCGCAAGCTTCCGAGGCCTTTGAACGCGAACGGCTATACCTCGTCCGCCTGACCGCCACGGTTGGCCCGTTGCCAAGCACGCCCGGGGCGGCCGAGACCGAATCGAGCCTGGTGGCGCAACGTAACGCGCTTGAAATTCTCGCCTCATCCGAACGTACCGGTTGCGCGCTTGGCGCCGCGACCGCGCTCGTCGGTGACTGGTGGTCGATTCGCCGCCTGCTCGATCGCGCCGCGGTCCGGGCCGGGCTCGACCCCCTCTCCCAATCGCTGCCCGACGAATCCTCGCTGGCCGAAATCATCGACCTTTCTTCGGACAATCCGGCAAGCGGCCGGGCGTTGGCGTTTGGCGGCGAGCAATTGCTGCTCCAGCATCGCGCCTTGTTCGACTTGCTCGAAGCCAGGGCAAGCGCGCGCAACGATTGGGACCGCTGAAGCTTTCAAACCAACCATCGACATTGGCTTGTCGAAATCGCCGTCATTGGTCGAAAGCCGCTGGTCCTCGCGTCCAGTTTGGCTCGTACCCTTGCGATCTGTTGCGGAGGAAGACTTGCCATGAAATCCTTATTGGCCACGGCGCTAGCCGTTTTGGGATCAGTGGCCCCAGCACCCGCCGTTGCCGGGGCAGCTCATGATCCGGGGCCGATGAGGACCGTTCACGCGCTGATCGACGGCTGGCGGACCGCCAATTTCGAGCAGGCGTCGAAAACTTTCGCCCCCCAGTTTCGCCTGCTTACGTTGCGTCGCTCAGAAACTGGTCCCGATGTTCAGATCGACGAGCGCGACCATTTGCTGGGCTCGATGCGGACGCTGTCGGCCGGGGTGTGGGACGTGCGCCTTGGAAAAGCGATCGAGCTCCAGGATGGCAGCGGCGTGGCGACCGTCTGGGCACCGTACACCTTCTATTTGAATGGCCGCAAAAGCCACTGCGGGATCGAGACCTATTCCCTCTACCGCCTGGCGGAAGGATGGCGGATCGTCACGTTCGCGGACAAGCATTTGTGGGATGGGACAGAGGCTAAATGTGCCGACCGCCCAGCTTTGAAAGCCCGCGCGGGCTAGGCAGTCGCTCAATCGTCGCGGTAAGCGAGTTCGAAATTACCCCAGCGGCGGCCCTTCACGAACAGCGGTACGAACACGTTCTTGACCGGGATGTTCTTGTCGCCAAGCTCCATCCGATACGTCGCCAGGGTCGCCGGGCGATTGCTCAACAGCGCATTGCGGGTGACGTCGTCGATCAGCACGCGCTTGTTGCGGCAATGCTCGTCGTTCCACACCGGATCGGCGCCTTGCGGCTGGCTGCGTTCGGACAGGTGGGTCGGCAAATAGCCGTTCATGTCGCCGATCGCCGAGCCGATGATGCGTCCGTCCGACGCCTTGGTGCGATCGAGCACCGGTTGCACATAGCGGTCGGCAAAAACGCAGAATCGGGTGTCGTACTGGGTCGGGTTGCTGCCCTCGATTTCCTGATAATCGCGGTCGAACACGTCCTCCAGGGCGAACTCGCCCGAATCGATGCCACGCTCGATTGCGGTGACGATCATCCGCGTCGCTTCCTGGGCTTTCGAGATGAATGGCGTGTCGTCGATCTCGGCGCCCGAATTGGCGAGCGTGTCGAGCATGGTGTTGGACAAAAGCTCAAGATGGTTGAGCCGCTTTTGCGCCTGGAGCAGCTGGTCGCCATTGTCGCGGGCATCGCCGGCAAAATCGGTTAGCCCGGCCTTCACCCGATCGACGCTGGCCTGAATCATGTTGGTCGAGTGGGCAATGCCCTCGGTCTGGCGATCGACCATGCCGACGATTTCGCTGACTTCGCGAACCGTTTCGCTGATTTGGCCGAAGCCGGCCTGGGCGGCGCGGCTGCGTTCGACGCCGGTCTTGATCTCTGACGTTACCGCCCCCGCCTCGCGGGTCAGCTCGCCGATCGTCAGCGCGATCTTGCTGGTCGCCGCGCGCGTGTCGTGAGCAAGCTTTTTCACTTCGGCCGCGACCACCGCAAAGCTGCGGCCGGCGTCGCCGGCCCGGGCCGCTTCAATGGTCGCATTCAACCCCAGCATGTTGGTCTTGCGGGCAATGGTCTCGATGGTCGACGACACCATTTGCACCTGGTTCATCGCGTCGGCGAAGCCGGCCATGCGCTCGCCCAGCTGGACGATCAGGTCGGTCAGCCCCTTGAAACCGCCGATGGTTCCCTCGATCGCTTCGCGACCGGCCTCAAGCTTGGCCTTGGCCTGTTCCGACAGCAGCCGCGCCTCATCGGTTGAATCGGACACGCGCGCCTGATCGGCGAGCAAGCGGGTGGTTACTTCCTCGAGTCCGTCGAGCATCTTCAAATGGTCGCCGATGCGGCCGGCGACGTCCTGGACGTAACCGGCGACGTCGCTGCATTCCATCGACAGCGAACCGCAATCGCGCGCGACCGCACGGATCGCGTTTTCAGTGACTTCCTCGATCCCCTGCGTCGCCATGTAACCGCCCGCTCCCATTCATTCGTTGGGCACGGAATACGGACAAGCTCCTACTTCTTCGTTAACCACACCGTTCGAATTGGCTCAGCAACTGGCCCCCGGGGTCGGACAGGGCGGAAGGCACGGCCCGCCGCCTCGGTCGCAGAAACCCACACCTTGCATGCGCCCGACTTCGTCGCGAGTGACGCGCTCCTGCTGAGCCCACTCGGTGCGGGTCAGGCACTGAGTCGTCCTGGCGATGAGCGAACCGGTGGTCTGGGTTCGCTTGCAAACCAGCCCATCGGGCTTCGGCATTTTCTTGGCGTTCGTGCTGGCCACGGTCGTCACGCCCGCCGGAAGCTTCCAGACGATGAATCCGGGCTGGACAGCGCGCACCGCCCGCCCTTCGGAATCACGGACTGGCTTCAGGTGCGCATAAGCAACCATGACTTCGCAGGTTTCCGTGTCGAGCGAGGCGAAACCGCTGCTTTCCGTCACGTCGCATTTCCCGAGCGAACCATCGGGTTCGATCGTTAGCTTGAAGCCGACTTTGCCTTGCTCACCACGCTTCAACGCGCGCGGAGGATAATGATCGGCCAAGAACTCGCCATTCGTCGATTGGCGGACGACTTGCTCGGTCGAGGCGGGTCCGCCCGCGAAGGCAGAACTTAACACGCTAGGAATTGAAGCAAGCAAAAGAAATGGCAACATCATTGTCTCTCCCACTGTTCAAAGGCGATCAGTTGTGGCCCTCAGGTTAATGTATGATACGGCAAATTGAATAGCATTGTTGCAAGTTAATCGCGGATATACTCCCGTTTTTTAAGACTATTGCAACTCCCTCAAACATTGCACCCGGTTTTTCCGATTACTCTGATGGCGCCGCATCCCGCCACGCTTGCTCATCCAGCGACGCCAGCGAATCGAGATCGCCTGGACTTGCCTCGGCGTCATCGACCCATTCGCGCAGCAGGGGCGACCCGTTGATGACGTCGATGGCCAGCTTGCCGAGCTCATATTCATAAGGAAAATCGCGCCACAGGACATAGTCCGGGTACAGCTGCCGGATCGCCTTGAACGCCAGCGCCTGCAGCCGCCACGGCTTGAACGCCTTGTGGTCGTAGAACGGACCCTCGGCGTGGATCTGGACACCGTGGCACAGCGTGCCGACATGCTTGTGAAACGTCGGTTCGAAGAAGATTTCGCGCAGCTTGCAGCCGGCCAACCACTTGGGCGCGATCCGGTCCATTGCCGCCATCACCGCCCGGGCGTCGATGTCGGGTGCGCCGAACAATTCGAGCGGCCGGGTGGTGCCCCTGCCCTCGCTCAGCGTCGTGCCTTCGAGCATCACCGTCCCGGCATAGCAGCGCGCCATGTTGAGGTTGGCGGCGTTGGGGCTGGGATTGATCCAGATGCGATCGTTGGGCCAACCAAAACCGGGTCCGTCATCGGGTCGCCAGCCGTCCATGGCGATCACCCGATAATCGACGTCGAGCTGGAAATGATCGACGAACCAGCGGCCCATTTCGCCGAGAGTAAGCCCGTGCCGCATCGGCATCGGGCCGGCGCCGACGAAGCTCTCCCAGCCTGGCCGCAAAGTCAGACCCTCTACGGGCCGCCCGGCGGGATTGGGACGGTCAAGCACCCAGACCGATTTGCCATGTTCCGCCGCGGCCTCGAGTACGTACAACAAGGTGGTGATGAAGGTGTAGATCCGGCAGCCGAGGTCCTGCAGGTCGATGAGGATGGTGTCGAACGTGGCCATCGCCTGGTCGGTCGGGCGGCGCGCCTCGCCATAGAGGCTGAACACCGGAATGCCGTGGACCGGGTCGGTGAAGTCCTCGGTTTCGACCATATTATCCTGCTTGTCGCCGCGCAGGCCATGTTGCGGCCCGAAAGCGGCGGTGAGGTTGAGACCAACCGCAGCGAGCGCGTCGAGGCTGTGGGTCAAATCGCGGGTCACCGACGCCGGATGGGCGAGCAAAGCGATGCGCTGGCCGTTGAGCGGGTTGCGCAGCTCCGGCTCAGCGAGCAACCGGTCGATTCCGAACTGGGTCATGGCTGCTGTCTAAGGAAGCTTGCCGACGAAGCAATCCGGATGGTGGAAATCGGGCTTGTCGCCGGGCGGGTGCGCAAGCGCCCAATAAGATTTGGTGCCGTCGGTCTCCTCAAGCACGGCGGACAGGCCCAAGTGCCAGTCCTTGTCGGCCTCGACGGCGATCGTTGCGCCCACCGTCCACCAGGTGAAATTATCCTCCATCCGGATGTACGGCGGCGATTCGACCTCGGCCCGGGTCACATCTTCGCGGCGCCTCGAAAAATCATAAGCCGCCCAATTGCCCGACGGTGCGAAATTCCACTCGCGATACGCCTCGTCACCCGCGGCCCGAAGGAAGGCTTCAAAGCAAGTCGTCTGCCACAATTCGTCGGCACGCCACGGTTCCGACACCTTGGGAATGGCAAAACGGGTAACCGGCGCCCCCACCCCGAACCAGATGTTGGTCGTCGCCACCGCGCCCAGCTTGGCAATATGATCGACGATCGCCCAAAGCTTGAAGGCCTGGCCGCTCGGCGGGGTTGCTGGGTGAGGCGTAAGATTGAATTGCATCGGCTTGTAGTAGCAGCGCACAAAGCATGTCGCTAAGCGACTTAACATGACCGCGTACAAATCATCCCTGCTCCGCCTGCTTGAGACCCGCGGCTATATCCACCAGGCGACGGACGCCGAGGCGCTCGACGCCCTGGCGGAAAAAGGGGTGGTTGCCGCCTACGTCGGCTTCGACGCCACCGCGCCGAGCCTGCACGTCGGCAACCTCGTTCAGATCATGATGCTGCGCCGGCTGCAGCAGGCGGGCCACAGACCTGTAGTGCTGATGGGCGGCGGCACGACCAAGGTCGGGGATCCGTCGGGCAAAGACGAGGCCCGCCAGCTCCTCACTTCCGAGCAGATCAACGCCAACATCGCCAGCATCCGCCGGGTGTTCGAAATGCTGCTCAAGTTCGGCGACGGTCCCACTGACGCCATCCTGCTCGACAATGCCGACTGGCTCGACGGCCTTGCCTACGTCCCCTTCCTGCGCGACGTCGGCCGCCATTTCACCATCAACCGCATGCTCACCTTCGACTCGGTCAAGCTGCGCCTCGACCGCGAGCAGCCGCTGACCTTCCTCGAATTCAATTACATGATCTTGCAGGCCTACGACTTCCTCGAACTATCGCGCCGCGCCGGCGTCCGGCTGCAGATGGGCGGCTCCGACCAGTGGGGCAACATCGTCAACGGCATCGATCTCGGCCGCCGCATCGATGGCGCTGAGCTCTATGGCTTGACAACGCCGCTGATCACCACCGCTGATGGCGCGAAAATGGGCAAGACCGCGTCGGGCGCGGTGTGGCTCAACGCCGATCAATTGAGTCCCTATGATTACTGGCAATTCTGGCGGAATACGGCGGATGCCGACGTCGGCAAATTCCTCAAGCTGTTCACCGATTTGCCGCTCGACCAGATCGCCATGCTGGAGAAGCTGCAGGGCGCGGACATCAATCAGGCCAAGGTCGCGCTGGCAACCGCGGCGACGGCGCTGCTCCACGGCGAGGAGGCCGCCCGGACTGCGGCGGACACCGCGAAAACAACTTTCGAGGGCGGCGCCGGCGACGATTTGCCGACGCTTCAGCTCAGTGAGGGTCTGACAATCGCCCAGGCGCTGACCAGCCTCGGCTTCACGGCCTCCAACGGCGAGGCCAAGCGCAAGGTCGCCGAAGGCGCGGTGCGGCTAGGCGATGTCGCCGTCACCGATCCAGCGATGCCCGCGACCGCCGGCAAGCTCAGCCTCGGCAAAAAGAAGCACGGGTTGCTGGTTAAATAGGCGTCATTGCGAGGAGCCGGAGGCGACGCGGCAATCCAGCCAAAGCAAAGACGCTGGATTGCCGCGCTTCGCTCGCAATGACGGCCTGGCTCAACCGCTCCTGATCAGCCCCACCGCCTGGTCTCTCTCGAACAGGTACAAACACGTCCGCGCCGCCTGCCCGCGGGGGCCGGCCAGCCCGCCGTCGCGGTCGAGCAATAGCCGGGCATCGTCCTGCGCGATCGGCGCCAGTTCGGCGACCTCCTCTGCGGTCGCGACACGGAAACCCACTTCGCCCGACTGCTTGGTGCCCAGAATCTCGCCCGGCCCGCGCAACCGCAAATCCTCCTCGGCGATGCGGAAGCCGTCGTTGGTCTCGCGCATCAGCGCCAGCCGCGCACGGGCGGTTTCGGACAAGGTCTGACCCCGCACCAGCAGGCAGATGCTTTTGCCTTCCCCGCGCCCGACCACCCGCGTAGCTGGTGAAGTTGGGCCAGCCCGAACCGATCCGCACCCTCGACCACCATCAGCGTCGCGTTGGGCACATCAACGCCGACCTCGATCACCGTCGTCGCGACCAGCACCGCCAGCTCGCCAGAGGCGAACGCGGCCATCACTGCATCCTTCTCAAGGCCCTTCATCCGCCCATGCACCAGCCCGACCCGCTCGCCGAAACGCAGCCGCAGCACCGCTGCCCGCTGTTCGGCCGCGGCGAGGTCGCTCTTGTCGCTCTCCTCGACCAACGGGCACACCCAGAACGCCTGGCCGCCGGTCGCCAGATGCCGCCCAAGCCCGTCGATCACCTCGGGCAGTCGCTCGTCGCTGATCACCCGCGTTTCGACCGGCGTCCGGCCTGGCGGCATCTCGTCGATCCGGCTGACGTCCATTTCGCCATAATGGGTCAGCGTCAGCGTCCGCGGGAACGGCGTCGCGGTCATCACCAGCAAAAGCGGCGGCCGCTCCGCCTTGGCCGCCAGCAGCAGGCGCTGCGACACGCCGAAGCGATGCTGCTCGTCGATTACCACCACGCC
Source organism: Sphingomonas sp. (assembly GCF_031361285.1). Lineage (GTDB taxonomy): Bacteria > Pseudomonadota > Alphaproteobacteria > Sphingomonadales > Sphingomonadaceae > Sphingomicrobium. Next base: position 13,388 of record NZ_JANMCO010000048.1, on the reverse strand, counting down.
CAAATTCTTGTAGGCGACCTTCTCCTGGAAAATGGCGTGGGTGCCGACCAGGATGTCGATCGATCCGTCGGCGAGGCCCATCAACACGGCTTCGCGCGCCCGGCCCTTCTCGCGGCCGGTGAGGATCGCGACCCGCACCCCGACCGCGTCCAACTGCCCCAGCAGCGTCGCTTGGTGCTGCCGCGCGAGAATTTCCGTCGGCGCCAGCAGCGCCGCCTGGGCCCCCGCCTCGACCGCGCTCAGCATCGCCATCAGCGCCACCAGCGTCTTGCCCGATCCGACGTCGCCCTGAAGCAGGCGCAGCATCGGCACCGGCTGCGCCATATCGCCGCGGATTTCATCGATCACCCGCCGTTGGGCAGCCGTCAGTGTGTAAGGCAGCCGCAACTTGTCGATCAGCCGCCCGTCGCCAGCCAGCGGCACCCCCCGCTTACGCCGCGAATCCTGGCGCAGCAGCATCAGCGCCAGCTGATTGGCGAAGACCTCGTCATAGGCCAGCCGTCGGCGGCTTGACGTCGCTTGCGGCTCGCCATGGGCCTCGGCCAGCGCCGCGCGCCACGGCCGCCAGCTCTCGCGCGCGGCCAGGCTCGGCTCGATCCATTCGGGCAGCTCCGGCGCCCGTTCCAGCGCCGACGCGGCCAATTCGCCCAAGCGGCGGTTGGTCAGCCCCTCGGTCAGCGGATAGACCGGCTCTCGCAAAGCGGGTGGCGGACCCTTGCCGGGTTCGGTCACCTCGGGATGAATGATCTGCCACTCTTCGCCATAGGCCTCGAGCTTGCCGGAAATCGTCCGCAGCTGGCCCAGCGGTACACAACGCTTGGCCCAGCCGGGATTGTTGAAATAGATCAGGGACAGCGTGTTGCGGTCGGCATCCGACGTGAACACCCGCATCGGCCCGCGGCCCGAGCGGGATTCGCGGATTTCGAACGGCGTCACATCGACGATGATATTGCGGCCGAGGACGGCAGCGCTCGCGGCCGGCACGCGCAACCGCTCGATCGACCCGGTCGGCAAATGATACAGGACATCGACCACCCGCGTCAGGTCGAGCCGCTTGAGCAGCTTGCTCACCTGCGGCCCGACGCCCTTGAGCACGTCGGCCTCGGCGAACAGCGGGTTGAGGATTTCCGGGCGCATGGTCCTCCGTCATTGCGAGTGAAGCGAAGCAATCCAGCTCCCCTGCCGCTGGATTGCCGCGTCGCTTCGCTCCTCGCAATGACGAAATTCCCGCGCTAGGAACGCCCCGATGCCGCCCGACGACGAACTGAAGCGCTTGGCTTGGCGCGCGAGCCATCGTGGCACGCGTGAAGCCGACATGCTGATCGGCGGATTTTTCGACGCGCACCACGCGGGCTGGAATGCCGACGACCGGACCAATTTCGCCGCCATGCTCGATCATCAGGATGCCGATATCATGGCCTGGGCGATCGGCGCCGCGCCGCCGCCACCGCGTTTCGAAGGCCCAATGATGGTTGCTCTCCAGCGCCTCGATTACATCCGGGTGCCGCGATGAGCGAGGCCTTGCAGCGCGTTCTGAACGCCACGCAACCGCTAACGCTGGCCGGTGTCCCGACCGGGTTCCTGCCGTGGCTGGCCGCCGATCTCGCCCGGGCCGCCCACGGCAACGGCAGCCGCGCAGTCCTGATCGCCGCCGACGAAACCGCGATGCGCGCGCTGGCCGACACCGTTCCTTTGTTCGCGCCCGAGATCGAGGTGCTGACGCTGCCGGCGTGGGATTGCCTCGCCTACGATCGCGCCTCGCCGGCGCTCCGGGTGATGGCCGAGCGACTGGCGACGCTGAACGCGCTGCAAGCAAAACACAGCGGACCGCAGCTGCTGGTCGCCACCGCCAACGCCGCGACCCAGCGCCTGCTCACCCCATTTCGCATTCGCCAGCTGACGCGGGCCGTCACGGCCGGCGAACGCGTCGAACGCGAAGGCCTGGTCGCCCAGTTGAACGCGCTCGGCTATCAGCGTGCCGACGCGGTCGCCGAAGCCGGCGAATATGCGGTCCGCGGCTCGTTGATCGACCTGTTTCCGGCTGGCGAGACGAGCGGGCTTCGGCTCGACTTCTTCGGCGACGAAATCGAAAGCATTCGCCGCTTCGACCCCGCCGACCAGCGCTCGACCGACCAGGCCAAAGGCTTCACCTTGCTCCCTGCCTCCGAAGCCCTCCTGACCGAGCACAGCATCACGCGCTTCCGCTCGCGCTATCGTGAGACCTTTGGCGGCACCGCCACCGGCGATCCCCTCTATCAGGCCGTCTCGGACGGGCGGCGGATGGCCGGCATGGAGCATTGGTTGCCCTTGTTCGAGGACGGCCTTTCGACCCTGTTCGACCATCTCGGCGATAATGACCTGATCCTGCGTGATAGCGGCGCCGACGGCGCGCTCGACGGCCGCCGCGACGCCATCGCCGATTATTACGCCAACCGCGTGCGGGTTATGGCCGCCGAGCCCGGCAGCTACCGCCCGCTTGAGCCAAGCTCCCTCTATCTGCCAAAAAAGGACTGGGACTCGGCGGTCGTGGCGCGGCCAATCCACCTCGCTTCGCCGTTCCCCGAGCCCGCCAGCGACCGCACTTTGTCCTTCGAAGTCGAACCCGCCCGCGACTTCGCGCCCGAGCGCGCGCAGCAGGCCAACATCTACGAAGCCGTCGCCAAACATGTCGCCAAGCTGCGCAAAGGCGGGCGAAAAGTCGTCCTCGCCAGCTACAGCCGGGGCGCGCGCGAACGACTCCACGGCCTGCTCGAGGAGAACGGCCTGACGTCGATCAAGCTCGCCGACAGTTGGCCCGACGCATTGGCGACCAAAGCCTCCGCCGCGCTGCTCGTCCTGCCGCTCGACCACGGCTTCACCGCCCCCGAGGTCGCCGTCCTTACCGAGCAGGACATGCTCGGCGACCGGCTGGTCCGCCGCCGCAAGACCCGCAAGGGCACCGCCGCCTTCCTGTCCGAGCTGGCCACGCTGTCGCCGGGCGACCTCATCGTCCACGCGGACCATGGCATCGGTCGCTATTTGGGGCTGCAATCGATCAAGGTCGGCACTTCGCCGCACGATTGCGTCGCGCTCGAATATGGCGGCGGCAACAAGCTTTACGTCCCGGTCGAGAATATCGAGCTCTTGTCGCGCTACGGCAGCGAGTCCGACGGCGTCCCGCTCGATCGGCTCGGCGGCGAAGCCTGGCAGCGCCGCAAGTCGCGGATGAAGGAACGCATCCGCGCCATCGCCGGCACCCTGATCAAGACCGCCGCACTGCGCGCCACCCACCAGGGCACGGTGATCGAGCCCGATTCGGCCTACCCGCAATTCGTCGACCGCTTCCCTTATGAAGAGACCGACGACCAGGACCGGGCGATCGAGGATGTGCTCGCCGACATGGCGGCGGGCAAGCCGATGGACCGGCTGGTGTGCGGCGATGTCGGCTTCGGCAAGACCGAGGTGGCGATGCGCGCCGCGTTCGTCACCGCCATGTCGGGCCGGCAGGTGGCACTGATCTGCCCGACCACTTTGCTCGCCCGCCAGCATTACGATCTGTTCGTCGAGCGCCTCCAGGGCTTCCCGATCGAAGTCGGCCGCCTGTCGCGGCTGGTGCCCGCGGCCGAGATGAAAAAGACCAAGGAGTCGCTCGCCAAGGGCCAGTTGGACATCATTATCGGCACCCATGCGATCCTGGCGAAAGCGTTGGATTTCAAGCGCCTCGGCCTGGTCATTGTCGACGAGGAGCAGCATTTCGGCGTGGCCCACAAGGAACGGCTGAAAGCGCTCAAGGCCGACGTCCATGTGCTGACCCTGACCGCGACCCCGATCCCGCGGACGCTTCAGATGGCGATGTCGGGCTTGCGCGACCTGTCCGTCATCCAGACCCCGCCGGTCGACCGGCTGGCGATCCGCACTTACGTCACGCCGTGGGACCATGTCGTGGTCCGCGAGGCGCTGCTGCGCGAACATTATCGCGGCGGCCAGAGCTTCTTCGTCGTGCCGCGCGTCGCCGATTTGCCGCAGATGGAGGAATGGCTCGCCGCCGAGGTTCCCGAAGTGAAAGCGATCACCGCCCACGGACAATTGAGCGCGACCGCGGTCGAAGAGCGGATGAGCGCCTTCTACGACCGCAAATATGATGTGCTGTTGTCGACCACCATCATCGAAAGCGGATTGGACATTCCCAGCGCCAATACGCTGATCGTCCACCGCGCCGACCGCTTCGGACTCGCCCAGCTCTACCAGCTGCGCGGCCGCGTCGGTCGGGCCAAGACGCGCGCTTACGCTTACCTCACAACACCGTCCGACCGATCGATCACCGAAGGCGCTGACAAACGCCTGCAGGTGCTGGCCAATCTCGACAGCCTCGGCGCCGGCTTCCAGCTCGCCAGCCACGACCTCGACATCCGTGGCGCCGGCAATTTGCTCGGCGACGAGCAATCGGGGCACATCAAGGAAGTCGGCTTCGAACTGTACCAGGCGATGCTCGAGGAAGCGATCATCGAGCAGAAGGCCGGCGGCGTGCCCCAACGTGAGGAATTCTCGCCCCAGATCAGCATCGACGCGCCGATCCTCATCCCCGAAACCTACGTTCCCGACCTTGACCTGCGCATGGGCCTGTATCGCCGTTTGGGTGAGCTTGAGGACCGCCGCGCGGTTGACGAGTTCGCGGCCGAGCTGATCGACCGCTTCGGCGACCTGCCGCAAGAAACCGGCAATCTACTCCAGATCGTCGAAACCAAGCTCAATTGCCGAGCGGCATGCATCGCCAAGCTCGACATCGGCGCGCGCGGAGCCGTGGTGACCTTTGCCGAGGGCGGCTTCCCCGACCTCGCGGCGCTGCTCGCTTACATCGAGCGCCTCAAAGGGACGGCCAAGCTGCGCCCCGACAGCAAGATGAGCGTGGCCCGCGATTGGCCAACCGCCGAAGCGCGGCTCGCCGGCGCCCTCCAGCTATCCCGCGGCCTCGCCCGGGTCCTCGCCGCCGGCGAAGCCGCCCGCAAGGAACTCGAGCCAGTCTAGCTGGCGGGCTTGACGAACTTGTAGGCGAACTGGCTGGTGTGGCCGCGGATCGATTTGTCGAACACCGGGATGTCGAGCGGGTCGGCCGGATTTTCGAGCACTTTGCTTTCGCCCGCGAACTTGAAGCCAACGGCCTCGACGATCTGGCGCACCGCCGCCGGCTCGATCCGGTGGAGTGTGTCGGTATCGCTTAGCCCGCGTCCCGGCTTGGCCATATGGTCGATGACCATGAAGGTGCCGCCCGGTTTCAGGGTCTTGAACGCATCCTTGGCCAGGCTCGACGGGTCGCCCTTGCCCATGAATTCATCCGGATAGTCGTGGAAATTCTGCGACGTCCAGACGACATCGAGCGGCTCGGGCGCCGTCAAAGTGGTCGTCGGCTGCACCTGGGTGACGATGTTGCCGTAATATTTGTCGGCGGCGAGTTTGGTCAGCGTCGCGACATCGCCGGTCGCTTCGCGCGCATAGGCCTGCGGCCAGACCGCATAGACCTTGCCGCCTGGCCCGACGATCTTGCTCAGGGTGCGCGTCCAATAGCCGCTACCGGGAATGAGATCGAGCACCTTGTCCCCCGGCTTGACCCCGGCCAGCGCGATCAGCGGCCCTGGTTTACGCCGTTCGTCGGCTGAATCGCGCTGCGCCTTGCGGCCCGGGTCGGCGAGCGCGGCATCGAGCACGGCTTGCGAGAATTTGCTTGGTGCGGCTTGCGGCGCGACCTTGTTGCAGGCCGACAGAAGCATTGCCGACGCCGCGCCAACGATCACCCAATATTTGTTCATACGCTCACCTCCTCGGCTGCGCTGCGGCAAGGCCCTTCACGCATGCGAGCGGTTTTCGACGAACGCCTAGGCGGCTTCGGCCATCGATGCAGCGACGAAGCGGGTCAGCTCGGTCTCGTCGAGCGGTCCAGCACCCAGGAACCCCTGGTAGAGGTCGCAGCCCCAGTCGGCGAGCAGGACCAGTTGCTCGGTGCTCTCGACGCCTTCGACCACGACCTTCAGTTCGAGTTCGCGGGCCAGCGCGATCATCGCCTTGACGACGATGCGATCGCGCTTCCCGCCGACGATATCGGCGATCAGCCCGCGGTCGATCTTCAATATGTCGAGCGGCAGGCTGGTGAGGTAAGCCAGGCTGGCATAGCCGGTGCCGAAATCGTCGACGGCGATGCGTACCCCGGCGCTGCGCAGCACGGCCAAGCGAGCGGCAATGGCGTCGCTATCCGACAACAGGGCGCTTTCGGTAATCTCGACCGTGATTCGCCGTGGATCGATGCCGGCGTCCCTGATTTCCGCGAGCAGCCATTGGTCATAGCCGGCCCGCGCCAGATCCTGCGGCAACAGGTTGATCGACAGATGCAGATCCTTAAGCGCCCCTTCCCAGGTCGCGGCGGTGCGCAGCGCCTTGCGCTGGATCAGCCGCGACAGGCGTTCGGATAGGCCCGCCGCCGCGGCGCGCGCGAACAAGGCTTCGGGGGACACCGCACCGTCCCAACGCGCCAGGGCCTCGACGCCGACGATGGCGCCGCTGACCGGGTCGATTTGCGGCTGATAGAGAAGCGAAATCCGCTGATGGGCGATGACCGCTTCCAACGTGCGATCGCGCTTGGGCGTGGCGGGCGTCGGAACGCTTTGATCCGACGCCCGCTTCCCCCTGGAAAATCCACTGAACCATTTGAACATGGCTCCTGCTAACGCCTGCCGCAGGGAGCTGGAAGCGTGCTGCGCGGCCCGACCCACAACGGGACAGTGACGCCTCTCACCAAAAACCCTATGTTCGCGCCGATGAGGAACCAGGATTGACCGCGAACGTAAGCCAGCCGGCTGGCGCCAAGGTCAAGCGCGACCTCGCCATCCTCGGTGTCGGGCTGATGTCGTCGGACACGCCCGTCGCCAAGGCCGCCGAAGCCATGCTCCGCCGCCGCTACGACTGGGCCGACGTCGACAAGGCCAAGACCCTGGTCGCGCTCGGCGGCGACGGTTTCATGCTCCAGACGTTGCATCACATGCTCGAAAGCGGGTCTTCGCGCCCGGTGTTCGGCATGAACCGCGGCACTTTCGGCTTCCTGATGAACGAATGGCGGATCGACACGCTGGCCGAACGCATCGCGGCCGCCAAGGCGATCCGCGTCGCGCCGCTCGAGATGATCGCCACGACGGTTGGTGGCAAAGTTCACACCCACGCCGCGATCAACGAAGTCTCGCTCCTCCGCGAAACCCGCCAGTCGGCCAAGATCGAAGTGCTGGTCAACGGTCGCGTCGTGATGCCGGAACTGGTCTGCGACGGAGTGCTGGTGGCGACGCCGGCGGGATCGACCGCTTACAATCTCTCGGCGCGCGGGCCGATCCTGCCGCTGCAAGCCAAGATGCTGGCGCTGACGCCGATCAGCCCGTTTCGCCCGCGCCGCTGGTCGGGCGCCATCCTGCCCGACGATACGGTGGTATGCTTCAATGTCCTCGAACCAACCAACCGGCCGGTATCCGCGGTCGCCGACCAGTTTGAAGTGCGCGAAGTCGCCAAAGTCGACGTCCGCCTCGATCGCGAGCGCTCGCTGACGTTGCTGTTCGACCCCGAGCACGCACTCGACGAACGCATCACGATGGAGCAATTCGCAACCTGACTCTCTTGCCTTCACGGGTGGGCGCGCTATTTAGCCGCTTCGCTTCGCAAGAGGTGTTCCCCGGTAGCTCAGCGGTAGAGCGTTCGACTGTTAATCGAATGGTCGCCTGTTCGAATCAGGCCCGGGGAGCCATCTTTTCAACCTTCGATCGCCGCCATCAGGCTCGCGTTGCCGCCGGCCGCGGTGGTGTCGATGCAGGTCACGCGCTCGGTGGCGAAGCGGGCGACATAATGAGGCCCGCCGGCCTTGGGCCCGGTGCCGCTCAAGCCCTCGCCGCCAAACGGCTGGCTTTCGACCACCGCGCCGATCTGGTTGCGGTTGACGTAGAAATTGCCGACCCGCGCCCGCTGCTCGACGAAATCGCGGACCGTGTCGATCCGGCTCTGCAGGCCCAGCGTCAGTCCGTAACCGGTGGCGTTGATCGCCTCGACGACCTTGGCCAGGTCTTCGGCGCCGAACCGAACAACATGAAGGATGGGACCGAAATTCTCTTCATTCAATTGGCTTAGAGAGTTGATCTCATACATCGCCGGAGCAACAAAGCTGCCATGCTGGGCGTCCACCGGAAGCTCCAGCCGCGCGATCTTTTTCGCGTTTTTGTCCAGCCATTGCAGGTGGTCGTCGAGCGACTTCTTTGCCGCCGCATCGATCACCGGTCCGGCATCGGTGGTGAGGTCGCGCGGGTCGCCGACGGTCAGCGCCTGCATGGCGCCGCCGATCATGGCGATCATGCCGTCGGCGACATCGTCCTGGATGAACAGCACCCGCAGCGCCGAGCAGCGTTGCCCGGCGCTCTGGAAGGCCGACGACAGGACATCGCGCGTCACCTGCTCCGGCAGCGCCGATGAATCGACGATCATCGCATTCTGGCCGCCGGTTTCGGCAATGAAGGGAATGATCGGCCCGTCGCGCTCGGCCAGCGTGCGGTTGATCGTCCGTGCCGTGTCGGTCGAGCCGGTGAAGACGACGCCGGCAAGCAAAGGATGCACCGTCAGCGCTCCACCGACGACCCGGCCGGAACCCGGGGCAAGCTGGACGATTTCCTTGGGAATACCCGCCTGATGCATCAGCTTGACGGCCAGCGCGCCGATCAGTGGCGTTTGCCCGGCCGGCTTGGCGATGACGGCATTGCCGGCAGCCAATGGCGCGGAAACCAGCCCGGTGAAGATCGCCAGCGGGAAGTTCCACGGCGCAATGCTGGCGAACACGCCACGGCCGTGCAGGCGCAGTTCGTTATGCTCTCCGGTTGGCCCTGGCAGCGGCATCGGCCGGATGAACTGCCGCCGCGCCTCGGATGCGTAAAAGCGCAGGAAGTCGACCGCCTCGCGCACTTCGAGCACCGCGTCGATCAACGTTTTCCCCGCTTCGCGGATGCACAGCGAGAACAACTCCTCGCGATGCTCCTCGAACAGGTCGGCGGCGCGCTCGAGCAGCATCGCGCGTGCCTCACCGCCCAAGGCGTCCCAATCGGGCTGGGCGGCGGCGCCCGCGCGCACCATCCGGTCGATGTCCTTGGCCGTCACGTCGATGACCGTCCCGACGGTGATGCGGCGATCGAATGGCGACGTGACGGCCCTGCCCTTGCCGCTGCCCCACGTGCGCGCTTCCAACGCCTTAAGACGCGCCAGCAAGGGTTCGCGCACCAGCGGATCGGACAGATCGACACCGGCGCTGTTGCGGCGGGCTTGGCCGAAGATCAGCTGGGGAAGTGGGATCGCCGGGTTGCGCTTGGACTCCATCGACGCCAGTTCCGTCACCGGGTCGCGGACCAAGTCGTCGAGCGACACCTCTTCGTCGGCGATCCGATTGACGAAGGAGGAATTGGCGCCGTTCTCAAGCAAGCGGCGGACGAGATAAGCGAGCAGCTCCTTGTGGCTGCCGACCGGCGCGTAAATCCGCACCGGGGTAGCGGCATCGCCGATCGCGGCCTCGAGCTTGGCCAGCTCCTCATACAGCCCTTCGCCCATGCCGTGCAGCCGCTGGAACTCGAATGGGGTCTTGCCGGCCCGCGCCTTGATGGCGCCGACGCTATTGGCATTGTGGGTCGCGAAGGCCGGATAAATGACGTCGCTCGCGGCCAGCAATTTCTTGGCACAGGCGAGGAACGACACGTCGGTCGCGACCTTGCGCGTGAATACGGGATAGTCGGGCAGGCCCGCGACTTGCGCCGCCTTGATCTCGGTATCCCAATAGGCGCCCTTGACCAGCCGAACCATCAGCTTGCGGCCGTGCGCCCGCGCCGCCGCCGCGACCCAGTCGCACAACGGCGCGGCGCGTTTCTGATAGGCCTGGATGGCGAGCCCGAACCCGGTCCAGCCATTTGCAAACAAGGCATCGTCGGCGAGCAAAGCTTCAAAAATATCGAGCGACAGTTCGAGCCGATCGGCTTCCTCGGCATCGATGGTGAAATGGACGTCCGCCGCACTGGCTTTCATCGCCAGGCCGCGCAGCACCGGCAGCATCGCCGCTTTGACTTCCCCGGCGTGGGTAAACTCGTAGCGTGGATGAAGCGCCGACAGCTTGACGGAAATGCCTGGCGACCGGGTGACCCCGCCCTTGGCCTCCTTGGCGATGCGGTCGAGCGCGTCGCCATAAGCGGTGGCATAGCGCGCGGCATCGTCATGCGTGCGGGCCGCTTCACCAAGCATATCGAAGCTGTGCGATAGCCCGGCGGCGCGCTCGGGCGCGGCGCGGCGCATGGCTTCGTCGATAGTCCGGCCGAAGACGAACTGGCGGCCGAGGATTTTCATCGCCTGAGTGACCGCGGTGCGGACGACCGGCTCACCCAGCCGGCCGACGGTGCGCCCGAGCACGCTGCGCCAATTGTCGCTGCGGTCGTTGGCGCCCTCCAGCACCTTGCCGGTCAGCAACAGCGAAAAGGTCGCGGCATTGACGAACGACGAACGCGACTGGCCGAGCTTCTCGGCCCAGTCCGGCCCCGACAGCTTGTCGGCGATCAATTCGTCAGCGGTGTGGGCGTCGGGGATCCGCAACAAAGCTTCGGCCAGGCACATCAGCGCAATGCCCTCGTCGCTGCCGAGGTCATAGGCGTGCAAGAAGGCGTCGAGGCCCGACGGCTTGTGGGCGCGAACTCCTTTGACCAGCGCCCGCGCCGTCGCGGTCGCTTCGCTCAGCGTCACCGGTTTCAACGTCGCCTCGGCAATGCGCTCCAGCACGACCTGCTGTTCGTCGGGGCGATAGGCGCGGCGAAGCTGGGTGCGATCGACCGGGCCTACCGCCGGCGGCGCTTTTTTGGTCAGGCCAGTTGCCCGTGGCAATGCTTGTACTTCCGGCCAGAGCCACATGGGCACGGCGCGTTGCGGCTGACCGGCACCTGGGCGAGCTCGCCTTCGGGCATCGGCATGTCCGGCCGCGGAATGTTGAGCGGTGGCAGGTTGGACAGGATCGTCCCAGTTGCGGCGTCGATATCGGCGCTGTCGTCATCGCCCGAAAACGGGTCGAGGTGCTGGGTGATGAAATCGGGCAGCGTCGGCATCGGCGGCGCCTCAAGCTGCACTTGCGCCCGCATCAGCACGCGCGTCACGTCTTCGCGAATGGCGATCAGCAGCCGCTCGAACAGCAGGAACGCCTCCTGCTTATACTCGTCGATCGGCTTTTTCTGGGCGTAGCTGCGCAAGTGGATGACGGTGCGCAGCGCATCCAGCGTCGACAGATGCTCCTTCCAGAAATGGTCGAGGGTCTGGAGCAGGATATTCTTCTCGGTGTCGTCCCAGCGCTGCGGATCGACGTCCTTGATTTTCTCGTCCATCGCCTGGTCAGCGAGCCCTTGCAGCCGCGCGGTGATGAGCTCGGGCTCGAGCGCTTCTTCCTCCAGCCAGCCATCGATCGGCGGCTGCAGCCCGAAGACCGCGTCGACGCTCTCCTTCAAGCCTTCGGCATCCCATTGCTCGGGATAGGTGCCGGGCGGGCAATGGACGGCAACCAGCGATTCCACCGTATCGGCGCGCATTTCGGCAATGATGTCGCCAACGCTGTCGGCGTCCATGATGTCGGCGCGCTGCTCGTAAATCACCTTGCGCTGGTCATTCATGACGTCATCATATTCGACGACCTGTTTGCGGATGTCGTAGTTGCGCGCCTCGACCTTCTTCTGCGCGGTCTCGATCGCCTTCGAGATCCACGGGCTGATGATCGCCTCGCCGTCCTCGAGTTGCTTGTTCATCAGCCGCGCGAACATGGTCTGCGGGCCGAAGATGCGCAGCAAATCGTCGTCGAGGCTCAGATAGAATCGCGACAGTCCGGGATCGCCCTGGCGCCCTGAGCGGCCGCGCAGCTGATTGTCGATGCGGCGGCTCTCGTGGCGCTCGGTACCGAGCACGAACAGCCCGCCGGCGTCGATTACCAATTGCTTCTGCTCCGCCACTTCGGCCTTGATCTTGTCGATCGCCGCATCGCGCTCGGCGCCCTCGGGCATGTCGGCGAGCTCGTCCTCGATGCGAAAGTCGACGTTGCCGCCCAATTGGATGTCGGTGCCGCGTCCGGCCATGTTGGTGGCGATGGTCACTGCCCGCATCGCGCCGGCCTGGGCGACGATATGCGCTTCTTTTTCATGGAAGCGGGCATTGAGCACTTCGTGCTGGATGCCTTCCTTGACCAGAAATTCCGACAGCATTTCCGATTTCTCGATCGACACCGTGCCGACCAGCACCGGCTGCCCCTTGTCCTGCCGCGCCTTGATCTCCTTGGCGATGGCGGCGAACTTGTCGGTGATGTTCTTGTAAAACTCGTCATCGTCGTCGACCCTGAGCACGTCGACGTTGGTCGGGATCGACACGACGTTCATCCGGTAGATGTCGAAGAATTCCGGCGCTTCGGTCAGCGCCGTGCCGGTCATCCCCGACAGCTTGGGGTACATGCGGAAATAATTCTGGAAGGTGATCGAGGCCAAAGTCTGGTTCTCGGGCTCGATATTGACCCCTTCCTTGGCTTCCACCGCCTGGTGCAATCCGTCGGACCAGCGCCGCCCGTCCATCATCCGGCCGGTGAATTCATCGATGATGACGATCTTCTCGTCCTTGATGATGTAATCGATATCCTTCTTGAACATGACGTTGGCCTTCAACGCCTGGTTCAAATGGTGGACGACCTGGGTGTTGGCGATCGCGTAGAGGTTGCGGCCTTCGATAATCCCCGCATCCTCGAGCAGGCGCTCGGCCTTCTCGGTCCCGTCCTCGGTCAGGACGACGCTCTTCTGCTTTTCGTCGAGCTCATAATCCTCGGCGACGAAGGTCTTCACCAGCGCGTCGACCGACATGTACAGTTCGGACTTGTCGTCGGTCGGGCCGGAGATGATCAGCGGCGTCCGCGCTTCGTCGATCAGGATCGAATCCACCTCATCGACAATGGCGAAATTGAACGCCCGCTGGACCATCTCGGCGCGCGAATATTTCATATTGTCGCGGAGGTAATCGAACCCGAGCTCGTTGTTGGTGGCATAGGTGATGTCGGCATTATAGGCGTCGCGCCTTTCTTGGTCGGTGAGGTTGGGGACGATGACCCCGACCGTCAGCCCGAGAAAGCGGTAGATCTGCCCCATCCAGTCGGCGTCGCGGCGGGCGAGATAGTCGTTGACCGTCACCACATGGACGCCCTTTTGGGGCAGCGCGTTCAGATAGACCGCCAGCGTCGCCACCAGCGTCTTGCCTTCGCCGGTCTTCATCTCGGCAATTTCGCCGCGATGAAGCGCGATGCCGCCGATCAGCTGGACGTCATAATGCCGCTGGCCAAGCGTCCGGGTGGCCGCCTC
>NZ_JANMCO010000036.1:0-169232 GCF_031361285.1 Sphingomonas sp. | reverse complement strand
CTGCTCGAGCGCCGCGCCGACTTCGCCGAAGGCCGGGCCGACGCGCTCGGCATGACCGGCCCCAAAAGCCTTGAGGAAGAGATTGCAGAGTTGAAAGCCGGCAAAAAGGTCGACGCCGAATTGGAAGCTATGAAAGCCGCGATCGCGGCAAAGGGGAAATAAGCCGTTATGGAAGATGTCTTGATTCCGCTGATCGTTGTCCCGGTCCTGTTCATCGCCTTCCCGTGGATCATCTTCCATTATATGACCAAGTGGAAGCAGGCCAAAACCTTGACCGGGTCCGATGAGAAACTGCTGGACGAGCTCCACGACGCCGCTCGCCGTCTGGATGATCGGCTGTGCTCGATCGAACGGATCATGACCGCCGAAAACCCGAATTGGCGCCAACAATGCCTGCCAGGGCGCACGGAATCCCCGCGGCTGCTGGCAGATGGAGAGTAAGATGAGCGACGACCGCGACTATTCCCGACGCGTGACCGAACAACCACCGAGCCGCACGCGCTTCTATCGCGACAAACGCAACGGCAAGCTCTTCGGGGTATGCGCCGGAATCGCCGATTACACCGGCTTCGACATCAATCTGGTGCGGGTGTGCATGGTTGCGTCGATTTTCCTGAGCAGCGGCTCCATCATCCCCTTCTATTTCATTGCCGCCTTTATTACCCCCGATAAGCCTCAGGCATTGGCCACCGCCGACCGTGAAGAACAAAAATTTTGGCAAGGCGTGCGCGCCTCGCCCACCCGAACGGCACGTGACATCCGCGGTCGGTTCAAGGACATCGACCGCCGGCTCGCCGACATCGAAAGCTATGTCACCACCGAGAACCGCTCGCTGGCCCGCGAAATCGACCAGCTTCGCTAACTGCCTAAGCAAGGAAATTCACGGCATGGATCCGGATATGATCGAGAGTTTCAAATTCGTCGGGACAATTCTTCCCTACGTAGCGATGATCGTCGCGGTGAGCGTCGCGGGCTGGGCTTTTAACACCTGGCTGCGGATCAAGAATGGCTATCCACTCGACGGCAAGTGGGGCCAAGCGCTGCATCCCAGCACAGACAAGGACGCGATGGAGCGGATCAAGCTCCTGAGCTCCGAGAATGCCCAGCTGCGCGCCGAGCTGGGATCGATCAAGGACCGGCTGGAAACCGTTGAGCGGGTCATCACCGACCAGCCGTCGCGACTGGCAAGGGAAATCGACCTGCTTGGTCATGGCAACGAAGGGCGTGCATAATGGGGTCTGGTGAAGTCTTCGGACTGCTGATTGTCGTCGCAATTCCATCGATATTGCTGATCTACATGGCCCGCAGGTTTTTCTCTTTCAGGGAAAGGCAGCTCGACGCCGAAACGTCGCTAGCCGCGGAAAAGGCGGCGCAATATGCGGCCAGCAACGCTCAGCTCGAAGCGCGAGTACGAGTGCTCGAGCAGATCGTCACCGATGGCGGGGCGCAAACCGCCTCGCAAATCGAAGCATTGCGCGATACTCCACGGATCGCCAGTGGGGACCTAGTCAAATGAACCAGTATGAATTCGTTCTTGGCATCATCTTGATCGTGATGGTCACCGGCATCTTCAAGGCGCGGTATCGCTATCGCAATCGCCACGACGAGCTGCCCTCGGGCGATACGCAAAGCGCGGTCGATAATGCGCGGCTGCGCGATGAAGTGAAGCAATTGACGGAGCGTCTCCACGTGCTCGAGCGGATCGCCACCGACAAGGAGAACAGCCTGTCGCGCCAGATCGAGGAACTCCGCGACCGCTAGCAAGATGACGCGAAGCCGTGGCGCTGCTAACCATCCGCCATGGCCGCCCTGCCCGCCCTTGATGACGTCCTCGACGAATATGAGCTGCTCGACAGCGAAGACCGTTATCGACTGCTGATCGATCTGGGTCGCAAGCTTGAGCCAATGCCTGATGCCTTGAAAACCGACGCGACTAAGGTGCGTGGGTGCGCTGCGTCGGTCTGGGTCTATCCGCAGCGGACCGCCGACGGTCGCCTGCATTTCCTCGCCGACAGCAACGCCGCGATTACCAAGGGGATTGTCGCGCTGGTACTGACCGCGGTCCAGGATAGACCGGCGAACGTGGTCGCAGGCATGGACATCGCCGCGGCGCTCGCCCCGTTCGATCTGTCGCGCCAGCTGAGCGCCAACCGTACCCAAGGCATTCCAAGCATGATTGCGCTGGTCCGGGAGACCGCCCATCGGCTGGCCGCATGAGCGACACTCCGGCGCCAATTGCCGAAGGCGAGCGCTTTGATCCAGCGCGGTTCTTCGAACTCGCCCGCAAAATTGGTCACGGGCGTGCGCTGGGTATGGAATTTAAGGATTCCGGAGACAATTGGACCGAACTCTGCCTGCCTTGGCGCGAGGAACTGGTGGGCGTACCCGACAGCGGCCTCCTCGCTTCCGGCGCGATCGTCAGCCTGATCGACACCGCCAGCGGGACGGCGATCTGGGCCGCGCTTGGAAAATTCATTCCGCTGGCTACGATCGACATGCGGATCGATTATCTGCGGCCCGCCTTCAAAGGCGAAAGCGTGTTCGCGCGCTGCGAATGCACCAAGTTGACCAGCCGGATCGCCTTCACCCGCGGCACCGCGCATGTCGGCGATCCCGCCAAACCCATCGCGTATAGCGCCAGCACCTTCATGATCGGCCCTTAGCGGGCTGGCTTGGCTTCGCGCCGCTCCTCGACCCGGCGCAGCACGTCGAATGCGGCCTTGACCTGCTGGAAACGCTTGGCCGCGTCGGCGTCGCCCGGCCTCAAATCGGGATGGTTTTCCTTGGCCAACCGGCGGTAGGCCGCCTTGACCTTGTCGAAGTCGGCGTCGCTATCGAGTTCGAGCGCCTCCAAAGCCCGCATTTCGTCCCGGCTACGGCTGCCGTCGCCGGGGCCGCCCCATTGCCAATGCTGGGCCTGGCGGAATGCCGAGGCCTCGGCGCTTTCGTCGGCCTCGCGAGCGGCGGCCTGGTCGGCATCGAGTCCGGTAAAATAGTCCCAATTGCGATTATATTCGCCGGCGTGGGTTTCGCAGAAATACCAGCGCTCCTTGCTGTTCGGCGCCTTCGGCGCGGGCCGGTCGCCGGGCGCCTGACAGCCATCGCGGTCGCAGATGCGGACCTTGGTCGCCTCCCGCGATTTGCTGCCATACGGCCGCCAGCGCGGAAAGCCCCAGTCATCGGATCTCCTATACCCTGCCATGCAGCCTCAACTAGAGATGTGGGCGATGCTCGACCAGAGCGCCCGAAAAAGAAGTGCCAGAGGGCCTGTAAGCCGGGTTCTGTCCACCCTCCTGGGCCCAAGGGCTTTGGCGGGATGGGCGACCATTCCTCTAGGGGACGAGTTACCCCGCCCCTCCAGCGACCAACCCGGGCGACGAGCCGGAACCAGCTCATATGCCGCCCCTATTCGGTCTTGCTCCCGGTGGGGTTTACCGTGCCGCGGCCGTTGCCGGCGCGCGCGGTGCGCTCTTACCGCACCCTTTCGCCTTTACCCACCCGAAGACGGGCAGCCTGCTTTCTGTGGCACTATCCCTAACTCCCTTGCGGGAGCCGCCGGGCGTTACCCGGCACCGTTGTTCCGTGGAGCCCGGACTTTCCTCGCCGAAAGCAAGCTTCCGCCGCGGCCGCCCGGCCCTCTGGCCCAGCGGGATATGGGTTATTGTGGACGCGGAAGCAACAATGCCAGCAGCTTGGCCCGACACTCGCCGTCGACAATGCCGTCAATGAGGTCGGGGCGGAAGCGGCGCTGGAAGGCGGTCACCGCCTTTTGCGCGTCGGTCACGTCATAGCCGAACCGCTCGAGCGCCAGCAGGAAACCGGCGTCGGTCCAGAACGGGTCGATGAGATCGCGCCTCGGGCTGGGCAGCGCCAGTCGCCGTCGGGCCAACGCTTCCCACGGGAACAGCTCGCCCGGATCCTCCTTGCGCGCCGGGGCAACATCCGAATGGCCGACGATATTGCCGCGGCCGATGGCGTGGCGCTCCTTGATCGAGGAGACCAGCGGGATCAGCGCCGCAATCTGTTCGTCAGGAAACGGCCGATAACCGAATTCATGGCCGGGATTGACGATCTCGATGCCGACACTAGCGGAATTGACGTCGGCGACGCCGCGCCAGCGTGATTTACCCGCGTGCCAGGCGCGTTTCGACTCGTCGACTAGCTGAAATACGGTGCCATCTTCGTCGACCAGATAATGCGCCGAAACCTTGGATTCGGGCGAGGTCAGGCGGTCGATCGCGCCGGCGGCGTCGGGCATGCCGGTGTAGTGGAGCACGATCATCGATACGGGCGACGCCCGATCGTCGAAGTTCGGTGATGGCCGGTCGATCATCTCCATGCGCGCTATGGCGCACGAGCCGGCGCCGTCGGTCAAGCCCCCCGGGCGGCCCGCTTGGCGGTATTTTGGACGCCCGCGACGGGCGCGTCGACCAGGCGATAGAGGCCGCGCGCCTTGGGGTCGGCGGCAAGCTTGCGGGTCTGCCCGATCACGGTTTCGCCAGCGCCGAGCATCAGCCAGCCATTTGGGGCCATTGCCGACGACAATCGCTCGAACGCCAGCGTGCGCTTTTCCGCGCTCAAGTAGAGCAAGACATTGCGGCACAACACGATGTCGAAATCGCCCGGCTGGGGTGGTTTCTCGAGCAGATTGTGGACCTGGAATCGGACCGGCTTGCGCAGCGCTTCAACCGCGCGCCAGCCGTCCTCGCATTCCTCGAACCAGCGGATCATCTGCTTGATGCCAAGGCCGCGCTGGACCTCAAACTGCGTGTAGGCTCCGCTGCGGGCGCGGTCGATCGCCGACGTCGAAACATCGGTGGCGAGAATGTCGATGGTCCAGCCATGCCAGGCCAGCGCGTTTTCGGCGAACAGCATCGCCAGGCTGTAGGCTTCCTGGCCGGTCGAGCAGCCGGCCGACCAGATGCGGATCCGGCGACTCGCCGCGTGGCGCTTGGCGAGCGTTGGCAAGGCGTGCGCCGCCAGCAAGTCAAACGGAGTTCGGTCGCGGAAGAAATAGGTTTCGTTGTTGAGCAGCGCCTCGATCACCTGATTAGTCAGGCTCGGCTCGCGACCCATGACCAGAATCGTAATCAACTCGTCTAGAGTGGCGATGCCGCGTTCGCGTAGGAGAGCGGCCAGCGCCGTCTCAATCCGCCACCGCCGGCTCATCGTCAGCTGCTGGCCGGTCCGCGCTTCCAACAGGCTGCCGAGAATACGGCTGGAGGCGTCGCTTACTTGCACGGCATTTCCCGGGTCAGCGAGGCAATCCGGCGGGCGATCTTGTCCGGCGGCATCACCGCACAGGCAAGCCCAGCTTCGAGCACCGCCCGCGGCATACCCCAGACGGCGCAGCTCGCCGCGTCCTGCGCAAGGACAGAGCCGCCGCAGGCGACCAGACGACCAGCACCTTCGACACCGTCGCGGCCCATGCCGGTCAAAACAACGCCCAGCCCGGCCGCGCCGTAGAGCGCGCCAACCGAGGCCAGCATCGGATCGAGGGAAGGCAGGCAACCGCTCGCGCAAGGTCCGTGGGTCAACCGCGCGACGCGCAATCCGCACAAGGTGTCGACGGTCAGATGGGCATCGCCCGGAGCAACGATGATCCGGTCGGGCAACAATTCCATGCCGTTTTCCGCAACCAGCGTCTCGCGCTGCGCGACGGTGCCCAATTGGCGCGCAAACACGGCCATGAACGGCGCCGGAAGGTGCTGCGTGATGAGAATCGGAACGCCGATCTGCTTCGGCAAATTCTGGAACAGGGTGCCGAGCGCGTGGATGCCACCAGTTGAAGCTCCGATCGCGAGAATGCCGATCGGATCAGCCGGCATCGCGCGCAAGGCGCCCGTGGGCTCGACCTTGCGCGGTGAAATCGCCGCCGCCGGCAAGCCAGCATAGCCCAGGGCCTTAAGCTTGCGCAGCAGAATCTCGGAAAAGCGGCCGTTGAAACGGCCAGTCCCAGGCTTGGGGAGCGTGTCCGTCGCCCCCAGAGCAAGCGCGGCCACGGTTTGCTCGGCGCCTTCGTCGGCTAATGACGAAACAATCATGATCCGCGCGCCGCCCGCGGCAGCGATGATCCGCGGAATCGATTTGAGGCCGCCGGCGCCGGGCATTTCCAGGTCGAGCAGGATGACGTCGACGTTGACCGCGTGCAGCGCTTCGATGGCGTCTTCGGCGGTTCCGGCCACGGCGACGATCTCGAAATCATCGTCGCTTTCGATCATGCGCGACAAAACGGCCCGAGCGATCATCGAATCATCGACGATCATCATCCGGATCCGGCGATGCGGGGTTCGCGGCGCTGCCTGGCGGTCCCGCGATCTGGCGAGCGCCCGCTCCACGTCGACTAGCTCAGGCGACGCCGACGAGCTGAAGCTTGATGTGGAGCGTCTCCCGGTCGAACGGCTTCATGACATATTCGTCCGCACCGGCTTCCAGTGCCGCGCGGATGTGCGCCATGTCGTTCTCGGTGGTGCAAAAGACGACTTTGGGTTGGTCGCTATGGCCGCGCTGGCGCAGCAGCTTGAGGAACTCCATGCCGCTCATCACCGGCATGTTCCAGTCGAGCAGGACCACGTCGGGCATCTTGGCTTCGCAGCGAGACAACGCCTCGCGTCCGTCGCCGGCTTCCTCAACTTCGAAATCCAAAGTTTCGAGGATGTGACGGGCGACCTTGCGGATCACCTTGGAGTCATCGACGATCAGACAGCTCTTCATATTTTCCGCTTTCCCGCATTGTTGGCTGCACGTTTAATGGCGAAGGGTAACGAAGAGCTTAAGCTC
Source organism: Sphingomonas sp. (assembly GCF_031361285.1). Lineage (GTDB taxonomy): Bacteria > Pseudomonadota > Alphaproteobacteria > Sphingomonadales > Sphingomonadaceae > Sphingomicrobium. The sequence continues at coordinate 162,452 of NZ_JANMCO010000036.1, read as the reverse complement.
GTCCACTCAAGCGGCCTTGGCTTCAACGCCAGCGATCAGTCCGGCGACATCGACCACCAGCAGCGGCCCAGCTTCGGTTTCGACCATGCCGGTCGAAACCCGTTCCCAGCCCGCGCCCATTGCGGCGCGCACCGGCGACAGGTCGGACAGCGCCTCAACGACATCTTCGACGGCGTCGACGATCAGCGCATAATGATGCCCGTCGAGCTCGACCACCGCCGCTTCACGAATACCATCCGAGCAATCGGTCGCGCCCAGTTCCAGCGAACGCATGCAGTCGATCACCGTCAGCACGCGGCTGCGCAACGCGGACAGCCCGGCGACATGCGGGGCCGCGCGCGGCACCGGGATCAGCGTGTCGAGCTCGACCACCGATTCCACGGCATCGGCGAACAGCGCGACGCGCTCTCCGGCGATGGTTACGACGAGGAGGAGTTCGTTCATCGACCGCGCCCCCCACCGGCGGATTTCAGGGCGATCAGCAAGGCCGCCCGATCGTAGCGATAAATGCTCTCATCCTTGGTGCCGGCAGGGTCGGGCTCGGCGCGCAGCCGGATGGTCCGTCCGGCGCCGCTTTTGGCGACTTTGGCGCCCGCCGACACGATCACCAGATCAGCCTTGGCCTCGTCGAGGTCCCCGACCACGCGATAGCCGGCCGCCTCGACGATCGGGCGGAGCATGTTTTGCATCCAAGGGTCGCCATCGGGTAGTCGACATACCGGCTGCTCGCCGGTTGGGGGCGAGACCGCGCCGGCATGATTGGCGAACAGCCAGTGCGGGTCGACCAGTTCGGCGGGCTCGTTGTCGATCAGGGTGACACCACTGATTTCGCCGGGCCAGTCGGCTTCGATGAGGTCATGATCGAGGATCGACAGGTCGATCACTTCCTGGAAGCAGTAAGCCACCTCTTGGTTGCCGTCGTTGAGGCGGAACAGGCGCACCTTGTCGGTCGGCAGCTCGGAATCGCCAACCCCGGCCAGCGGCAGAATCGATTCGCCAAGCTGGACCCGAAGCTGACCAGCGCCCGGCTTGATCGCCCCGGCTTGTACTTCCTCGATACGGTCGACAACCGATAGGCGCAGTGCCCGGCGCCCACCGTCGAGTCCGCGAAACAGGATGACCTGGGTGGCTTGCGGAACGGCGGCGAGGATTGGACCCTCGGCAATGCGGGCGGTCCGTTCCTGGGCCTCCAGTTTGATGCCCCCCACCTGGGCCAGGCCAGCGGGGTCGAACAGCAAGATCGGGCTGCCATCGTCAGCTAGCGTCGTTCCCGCATAAAGCCCGGTCGCCATGACCGCGGGGGCGGCCGGTTTCACCACCAGTTCTTCGTGATCGTGGATCCGGTCAACCGCGAGTGCGTAGACGTCGCCGCCGGCCGGACGGAGCAAAATCAACGTGCGCTCGTCATCCTTCATCGCGCTGTCGAGGCCGAGGATGTCGGCGAGCGCGACTTCTGGCACGCGCCGGCCGCGAATGGTCGCCACCCCTGCCCCGCCAATGCTTTCGAGCTTCACTGAAGCGCCATTGGCCCGGACGATTTCTTCGATCGCTGACCGGGGAATGGCGAAATGCTGGCTGCCAATCGACACCGTCAACGCCGGAATGATGGTCAAGGTTAGCGGGACTCGCAACGTCATGCGCGTGCCGGCGCCTGGCTTGCTGTCGACTTCAACGATGCCGCCGATGCGCTCGACGTTTGAGCGCACGACGTCCATACCGACACCGCGACCAGAGATGGCCGTGACTTCGGATGCGGTCGACAGCCCGGCCTCGAAAATCAGGGCCAGTTGATCGCGGGGAAGCAGGTCCGCGGCGGCGGTCTTGTCGAGCGTTCCCGCCGCAATGGCTTTCTCAACCAGCTTCTTGCCGTCGATGCCGCGCCCGTCGTCCTGAATGTCGATCAGGATCTGGTTGCCAGACTGGCGCGCGGACACGCACAGGATGCCGATCTCGCGCTTGCCAGCCTGCAATCGCTCGGCCGGGGTCTCGATGCCGTGATCGACGGCGTTGCGGATGATGTGGGTCAAGGGGTCGCGGATCATTTCGATCATCTCGCGATCGAGTTCGACGTCGCCGCCCTCAATATCGACCAGCACCTGCTTGCCAAGCTCGGCCGACAGATCGCGGACCAGCCGTGGCAGCGCGGCAAACAGATTTTCGATCCGCTGCATGCGGGTGCGGGTGATCGCATCGCGCATTTCGGCGATAATCCCGGAGAGGCGCTCAAACGCCCCGTCGATCGGGACATCAGTTGGGGATTCGCGCAGCCGGCGGGCGAGCTCGTTGCGCGCCAGCACCATGTCGGACACACCACTCATCACCCGGTCGAGCAGCTCGACCGACAGGCGGATGGTGCGCGGTGCGGCAATCTTGCCCTGGGCTTCGGCGATCGTCGTGGCGACCGGGGCTGCCGGTCCCTCGGCGCCCTCGGCCAGCGCCTCGATCAACGCTTCGTCGCTGCCACCAGGCATGTCCTCGCCCGCATCGATCGCGGCGACCATCTCGCCGATCCGGTCGATGATCGCAAGCACCGCGCTGACCAGCGGCACATCGGCCTGGCGGCGCCCGGCCCGAACGTCCGCCAGCGCATCTTCGGCGGCATGGCTCAACGCCTCGAGCCGCGGAAATTCAAAGAAGCCGCAATTGCCTTTGACGGTGTGGACGAAGCGGAAAATGGAATCGAGGCGCGCGCGGTCGTCGGGCTCGGCTTCCCAGGCGACGATTTCGCCGCCCAAAGCCTCGAGCATCTCCCGGCATTCCGCCACGAAATCGGCAATCAGATCGTCCATCGCCGCTTGAGGCTCCCAGCTGCAGTTCAGCGACGCTTATGGCGGGCAGGAGTTAATGCCGCGTTAGCCCTGACTGCGGGTCGCCTCGAACTTTTAGTCCTGAAGGGGGAGCGCGGCGCCGATCAAGAGCGTTTCGGCGCTCGGGTCAGACAATTGGATCGACCCACCGGCCTCGGCGGCCAGACTGTGCGCCAACCAAGCACCCGCCGCGCGCGGTTCGACCGCTCCATTGGCCTGGCCATTGAGCAAGGTCTCGCGAAGAGTTGGATCGAGCAGAATGCGCGGGCCTTCGGCGCGGATCACGAGTTCGAGCATGTCGTCCGACGATTCGGCGCCAACGTCGAGCCGCCCGCCGCGGACCAGGGCATCGCCGGCGAGCAACGCCAAGTTGAGCAGCAACTTGATCGCACCTTTGGGCAATTTGTCGCCCGCGACGATCCATCCCAGCTCGATCCGCCGTTCCCGCCCGAACACACCCTCAAGCGCCGCTTGTGCCTCGCGGGTGTCGATGCTGTCGCCAAACCCGCCCGCCGCGCCGAACGCGAGACGAAAGAACTTGAGCTTGTTGGCCGAGGCACGGGCGCTTTCCCCGAGCAATTCGAGGCACTTCTCGCGCATTTCCGGGTCTTGCTCGTCGGCCATCAGCTCGATGCCATTGTTGAGCGCCCCGACCGGCGACATCAGGTCGTGGCACAGGCGCGAGCAAAGCAGGCTGGCAAGGTCGGCGGCATTCATGTCGGCGTTTTGTGCGGCATCGGCTTGGCGGGTGCAAGGTAAACTCGGGCCAGCCCCAGTCGCCTATCAGGCTTGAACCGCCTCACATTGAACCCATATTCATTCCAGATGGCCGGGGGGCAGCACATTATTCACATCACTCTCGAGCCGGACCAGGCAGGCTGGCGCCTCGATCGCGCGCTGGCGGTGGCGGTGCCGACGCTATCGCGCGAGCGGTTAAAGGCGTTGATCCGTAGCGGCGCCCTGACACCTTTGATTCGCGACCCCGCGACCAAGGTCAAAGGCGGTGAGACATTCGATCTGGCGGTGCCAGATCCAGTGCCCGCGCATAACGAAGCGCAGGACATCCCGCTGACGATCGTGTTCGAGGATGAGCATTTGCTGGTCATCGACAAGGCCGCCGGGCTGGTCGTCCATCCCGCGGCCGGCAATCGCGACCGGACGCTGGTCAATGCCTTGCTCCACCATTGCGGCGCGAGCCTGTCGGGGATCGGCGGTGTCGCTCGGCCGGGCATCGTCCACCGGATCGACAAGGACACATCCGGGCTGCTGGTGGTCGCCAAGACCGACGTCGCCCACGAAGGCCTGGCCCGGCAGTTCGCCGCGCACAGCATTGAGCGGCGCTATCTGGCGATGGTGTCGGGTGTTCCAAGGACAAGCGGCGGGACGGTGGACGCCGCCCTCGCCCGCTCGTCCGCCAATCGCAAGAAAATGGCCGTGATCGCCGAAGGGCGCGGCAAACGCGCGGTGACGCACTGGAAAAGGCTGGATTTGCTGCGCGATGCCGCGTTGGTCGAATGCCGGCTCGAAACCGGCCGGACCCACCAGGTTCGGGTCCATATGGCGTCAATCGGTCACCCATTGATCGGCGACCCATCTTATGGCGGGTCGGGCAAGGCGCACCGTAAATTATTGAACGAGCTAGGTTTTTATCGACAAGCGCTGCACGCGGCGACGCTCGGGTTCATTCACCCCGTCACCAAGCGGCACTTGTCGTTCGAAAGCAGCATGCCGGCGGACATGCAGCAACTGTTCAGCGCGCTTGGTGTATAGGAATTGAAACGCTAGGGGCTTTTCCGAAAGCGCCCGGCCCAGGGAGAAAGCGACTATATGGCACAGCAGAAGAGCATCGTCTCGATCCCGTCGTCAGGCGGAGAGGCCGGGCTCAATCGTTATCTTAGTGAAATCAAGAAGTTCCCGATCCTCGCGCCCGAGGAAGAGTATATGCTCGCCAAACGCTGGCGCGAGCATGGCGATACCGACGCGGCGGCGAAGCTGGTCAATTCGCACCTGCGGCTCGTGGCCAAAATCGCCATGGGCTACCGCGGCTACGGCCTCCCGGTCAGCGAGCTGATTTCCGAAGGCAACATCGGCCTGATGCAGGGCGTCAAGAAATTCGAGCCCGACCGCGGTTTCCGCGTCGCGACCTACGCCATGTGGTGGATCCGCGCCTCGATCCAGGAATTCATCCTGCGGTCGTGGAGCCTGGTCAAGATGGGCACCACGGCGGCGCAGAAGAAGCTGTTCTTCAACCTTCGCCGGATGAAGAACCAGATCGACGCGTTCGAGGAAGGCGACCTCAAGCCCGCCGACGTGACCAAGATCGCGACCGACCTCGGCGTCACCGAGGAAGAGGTCATCTCGATGAATCGGCGCATGGGCCACGGTGGTGACACCTCGCTCAACGCGCCGCTCAAGGACAGCGAAGGCGAGAGCCAGTGGCAGGATTTCCTGGTCGACAATGGGCCGTTGCAAGATGAGCTCCTCGCCGAGGATGAGGAAAACCGCGTGCGCCACGATTTGCTGATCGATGCGCTCGAATCCTTGAACGAACGCGAAAAGCATATCCTGATGGAACGCCGCCTGACCGACGAGCCAAAGACTTTGGAAGAATTGAGCCAGGTCTACGACGTCAGCCGCGAGCGAATTCGCCAGATCGAGGTCCGCGCGTTCGAGAAGCTGCAATCAGCACTGCTGCGGCTGGCAGGAGAGAAAAGGCTGCTCCCCGCGGCCTAGCCCGCGGCGACGTCCTCGCATCGACGACCCCCTTGCCTTCCGCCGCGAAGAGTCGGACGGTGGTGGTTTGGAAGAGCGCGCCAAGTGCGCCTTCAGGCGACTCGCGCGCCCGGCATCGGGACGAGAGGAGAGTCACATGGGCGCTGTAACCAAAAGCGGAGAATCAAAAGGCACTCGAGTTATCGCGCTGGTCGGACCGGCTGGCGCGGGAAAGACCAGCCTGGCCGAAGCGATGCTGTTCGCGGCCGGCGCAACCGACCGGTTGGGCGCGACCGCCAATGGCTCCAGTACCGGCGACAGCAGCCCCGAAGCCCGCCAGCGCGGCGGCTCGACCGAACTTAACCTCTACCATTTCGACTATCTCGGCGACCAATTCGCGATCATCGACAACCCTGGCTCGGTCGGTTTCGCCGCTGACGGCGCGCGCGCTTTGGCACTTGCCGACATGGCGATCCTGGTCGTCGATCCCGATCCGGCGCGCGCGCCGCTCGCCGCCCCTGCCCTGCGTACGCTTGACGAGCTCGGCATCCCGCATCTCATTTTCGTCAACCGCATCGACCAGGCCCACGGCCGCATCCGCGATCTCCTGTCGGCACTGCAGCCGATGAGCGTGTCGCCATTGATCGCGCGCCAGATCCCGATCCGCGAAGGCGACAAGGTGACCGGCTTCGTCGATCTCGCGCTAGAACGCGCTTTCCACTACCGGCCCGGCAAGAATAGCGAGCTAATCGAGATCCCGGCCGACCTCCAGCAACGCGAGGCCGAAGCCCGCACCCACATGTTGGAGCAGCTCGCCGACCACGACGATGAACTGCTCGAGCAGTTGCTGATGGACGAAGCCCCGAGCCAGGATCGCATTCTCCAGGATCTCGCGCGCGAGACCGGCGAAAGCCTCGGCGTGCCGGTATTATTCGGTTCTGCCAGCAGCGCGTGGGGCGTCCGGCGGTTGTTGAAGGCGCTGCGCCACGAAGCGCCGGCCCCGGCAGCGGCCGCACGGCGGCTGTCGGTGACCGATCCATCGCTGCATGTGTTCAAGATCCACCACGGCGGGTCGGTGGGGCGGCTGGCGCTGGCGCGAGCGCTCGGCGGCCGCCTCGGTGAGGGCTCCGACGTCAAGAGCAGTAACGGCGAACCAGCCCGGCTCGGCGCGTTGTTCCGGATGCAGGGCGACAAGTCACAGAAGGTCGCCGAAGCCCGCGATGGCGACATCGTCGCGGTCGCCAAGATTGACAGCGTCAAGGCCGGCGAATGGCTTGGCATGGGCAAGCTGCCGCCACCAATCGACAGCGAATTCCCGTCGCGCAATTTCGCGCTGGCGATCGAGCCAGCCGACCGCAAAGACGACGTCCGCCTGGCCGGCGCCCTGCAGCGCCTGATCGAAGAGGATAGTGCGTTGATCCTCGAGCATGACGAGGCCAGCCACGAACTGCGCCTAAAAGGCGTCAACGACGAACATTTGAACACTGTGCTGGCGCGATTGAAGCGGCGCTATGGCGTCGAAGTAAAATCGCATCCGCCGACCATCGGCTATCGCGAATCCATTCGTCGCTCGGTCACCCAGAAGGGCCGCCACAAGAAGCAATCGGGTGGCCATGGCCAGTTTGGTGACGTCATCATCGAGATCAAGCCGCTGCCGCGCGGCGGCGGATTCGAGTTCCACGACAAGATCACCGGCGGCGCCGTGCCGCGGCAATGGATCCCGGCCGTCGAACACGGCGTCAAGGAAGCGATGCACAAGGGACCCCTGGGCTTTCCCGTGGTCGATGTCGCCGTGACCTTGATCGACGGCAGCTATCATAGCGTCGACAGCTCCGAACTGGCGTTCCGCATGGCCGGTAGGATCGCCATGAGCGAAGCCTTGGCCGCCGCCAGCCCGCACCTCCTCGAACCCGTGCAACGGCTGACCGTCGTCTGTCCAACCAGCGCCACCAGCCGCATCACGTCGGCGGTCGCCAGCCGCCGCGGTCAAATGCTCGGCATGGTGCCGCGGGAGGGCTGGACCGGCTGGGACCGGGTCGATGCACTGATCCCCGAGTTCGAACTCGATGGGCTAGAAGCCGAATTGCGGTCGCAGAGCCACGGCCTTGCTACCTATGAAGCGGACTTCGACCATCTCGCCGAACTGAACGGAACGCTGGCCGACAAGATCGTCCAGCAGCGGATCCCCGAACCGGCCTGAGAATATTTTCGAGCCGCGGCAAGGCACGAAACACGGTCGGCGAGCGCCCCAAGCGCCCGGGCCAGGCGCGCGGGTTTGCTATGCCTGAACGACTGCGGCGGCCAGAGACCGTCCCCTTTGCAGCGTTGGCGCAACGCACTGGCTTGACGGGCGCCGGCCCAGCGGCTTGGTTCGGAATAACATCTCGAAAAGGGGAACGCGCGTGAACAAGCGACTGACCTGGTACATTCTGTTCGCGCTCGCCCTTGGCGTCATCGCTGGCTGGGCGATCAACGCCGCCATCGATGATAGCACGCCCGAAAGCGCTGCCCGCCTGACCGAGATCGCCGGCTATATGGGCATCGTCACCACCCTGTTCCTGCGCCTCATCAAGATGATCATTGCGCCGCTGGTGTTTTCGACCTTGGTCGCCGGCATCGCCCACATGGGCGACATCGCCGCATTAGGCCGCGTCGGCTTGCGCTCGCTTGGCTGGTTCATCCTCGCCACGTTCGTCTCGCTCACTCTCGGGCTGGTTCTCGTCAACCTTCTCCAGCCCGGCGTCGGGCTCAACCTGCCATTGCCGCCGGTAACCGCCACCAGCGGGGTCGAGACCGCCGCCTTCAACCTCAAGGATTTCGTCAGCCATTTGGTGCCCGCCTCAATCTTCGACGCGATGAGCACCAACGAGATCCTGCCGATCGTCATTTTCTCGATCTTTTTCGGAGTCGCGCTGACCGCCATCGGCGAGAAGGGAAAACCGATCGTCCGCGGCGTCGAATCGCTGGTCAGCGTGATGCTCCAGCTGACCAATTATGTGATGCGGTTCGCGCCGTTCGCGGTGTTCACGGCGGTGGCCGGAGCGATTGCCGAACGCGGCCCACAAATCATCGCCACCTTCGGCAAATTCGTCGGCAGTTTCTATCTCGGCCTGGCGCTCCTGTGGGCAATCCTGATCGGCGCGGCATTCGTCATTGTCGGCCCCCGGACCCGCCATTTGGTGCGCTATATCCGCGATCCCGTGGTGCTCGCTTTCTCGACCGCGTCGAGCGAAGCCGCTTACCCGCGTACCCTGGAAGCGCTCGACCGCTTCGGGGTGCCGCCGCGCATTGCCAGCTTCGTCCTGCCCTTGGGCTATTCGTTCAATCTCGACGGGTCGATGATGTACATGACGTTCGCGTCGATCTTCATCGCCCAGGCCTATGGTATCGACCTTAGCCTCGGCCAGGAAATCACCATGTTGCTGGTGTTGATGATCACGTCGAAGGGCATGGCCGGGGTGCCGCGCGCCAGCCTGGTGGTAATCGCCGCCACTCTGTCGATGTTCAAGATTCCCGAGGCGGGACTGCTGCTGATCCTCGCCGTCGACCATTTCCTCGACATGGGCCGATCGGCGACCAACGTCGTCGGCAATGCGGTCGCGGCCAGCGTCGTCGCGCGCTGGGAAGGCAATCTGGATGCCGAGGAGCCGGTCGATATCGAACCACCGCACGCGCCATCGCACGTCAAGCGCAAGGGCAAGATCCACGACCATTTCTAACCGAACGGGCGGTCGATGCTCGGCGGCGGCTGAGTGAAGAATTTGGGGCCGCTGGCGGTCATGTGCCAGCAATCCTCAAGGCGGATGCCAAATTTCCCCGGAATATAGAGTCCCGGCTCGTCGGAGAAGCACATGCCCGGTGCCAGCGGGGTCATCTCGCCATGCACGAGATAAACTGGCTCGTGCACTTCCATGCCGATCCCGTGACCGGTGCGGTGTGACAGACCTGGTAACCGATAACCCGGCCCATAGCCCCAGCTTTCATAGGCTTTGCGGACCGCGTCATCGACCTTGCCCGCCGGCACGCCGACCTTGGCCGCCGCGATCGCGATCTGCTGACCACGATGGACCTGGTCCCACAATTTACGCTGTTCGGCGGTCGGGTCGGCGCCGAACACAAAGGTCCGCGTGATATCAGCCTGATAGCCGTGGACCGACGACGTGCAATCCATCAAAATAACGTCGCCGCGTTTGACCAACTGCGGCTTATGGGATCCGTGCGGATAGGCCGAAGATTCACCGATCAGCACCAGCCCGCCAGCGTAATCCGATCCCATGGTTTTGTGGACCGACGCAATCATCGCGTCGATGTCGGCCGGGGTCATGCCCTCGCGCGTGCGCTCGCCGGCAAAACGAAGCGACGCCAGCATGATGTCGTTGGCCGCCTGCATCAACCCGAGCTCGGCGGGCGATTTGAACATCCGGCAGCCGCGGACGACCCGGTTGGCGTTGACCGCGTTGACGGCTTTCAATTGCTGCAGCAAGCGATCGAGAATGAAGAAGCGGTTGGTCTCCTCGAAGCCGACCGGCCGCTTGGCAATACCGCGTTCGCGCAGGAAATCGGCGACCAGCTTCAACGGCTCCTCGTCCTCGTTCCAGGTCCGAATCTCTGCCGGGATACCAAGGCTTTCAGCGACCGACGGCCGCTCGAAAAATGGCGTAACGATGATCGGCTCGCCTTCGGCCGGAATGACCGCTGCGGTCAGCCGCTCCGAACGCCACCATTGCACGCCAGTGAAATAATCAAGACTGGGCCCGGATTCGACGAGGATCGAGCCGATCCCGTTTTGCTTCATCAGGCTGCGAGCCTTGGCGAGGCGCCGCAAGCGTTCGGCGCGGTCGATCGGCGGCGGCAGTGGGATCAGCGTCAAGTCTGCGACCGCCGCCGTCGCCGCGCGGATACCGGCGCCGCTCAACAGGGCCGCACCGGCGAGCGCGCCCGTCCCTTGCAGCAGGTGTCGTCGCGAAACCATGGACTTCATCAATCCCCCTTTGCCGCGAGCGCGGCCAGCTCCTTGACCAGTTTGGCGGCAACCACCGCGGTCATTCCATTGATGTCACGCGATGGATTATATTCGACGATGTCGGCGCCGACGAGCGGTCCTGGCACGCGGTCCAGCACCGACAATATGTCACGGACGCTCAACCCGCCGGGTTCGTGGTGCGACACGCCCGGCGCGAACGCGGGATCGAGCGCGTCGAGGTCGATGCTGATGTAGAGCGGGGCCGGCGGAATCGGCACGCGGTCGGGGGCAAAGTCGCGCATTTCGACCATCTCGACGGCGAAGCGTTCGGCCTGCGCGCGGCAGTGTTGGTTGAGCGTCCGGATCCCGACCTGGACCAGCCTGATGGCCAGGCCGCGTTCCATGATCCGGGCAAAGGGCGACGCATGACTCAGCGGGTCACCGCCAAAGTCGTCGTAAAGATCGGGGTGCGCGTCGAAATGCAGGATGCCGAGCGGGCCGTGCACTGCCGCGAGACCGGCGACGATCGGGAAGGTGACCATATGATCGCCGCCAAGGAAGATCGGCACGACGCCGTCGCGCGCGGCGGTTGTCGCGGCTTGGCTAATCAGGTCGACATCGCCCGGCTTTTCCTCGAGCGGCAGGTCGCCGGCATCGTCGAGATGAATGTCGGCGCCCAATTCGAGGCCCGATTCCGAGGCCGGATTGCCGTGATCGGAGAATAATGCCGCGCGGATCGCCGCCGGCGCGCTGGCCGCGCCGCGCAGGAACGACGAATGGCTGTCGGTCGGCAGCCCGATCAATCGCACCTGTGCCGATGCCTGTGGCGTCTTCATCGGCTATCTCTTGCATGTCGTGCGGCGCTTCGCCAGCAGTCGCGCCTCCATGTTCGAATCCACTTCCCACGACGGCGTCCGGCGCCCCGGAACGCGCGAAATGACGGTCATGCTCGCCGGCTTGATGGCGTTGAACGCCTTTGCCATCGACGCGATGATCCCGGCGCTGCCGGCGATCGGCCGATCGCTCAACGTTGCTGAAGAGAACCACCGCCAGTTGGTGGTGATCGCATATTTCATCGGCTTCGCGTTGACCCAGCTTATTTGGGGGCCACTTGCCGACCGGTTCGGGCGCAAGCCGGTGTTGGCCGCGGGCATCACACTTTATGGCATGTTCGGCCTGCTGTGCGCTTTCGCCGGCAGCTTTGAGTTGCTGATCGCGGGCCGGGTGGCGATGGGCGCGTCGGCCGCGGTGACGCGCGTGCTGGTCATCGCCATGGTCCGCGACCTGTTCGAGGGCGAAGCCATGGCGCGGGTCATGAGCCTCGTTTTCATGGTCTTCATGCTGGTGCCGGTGCTCGCCCCCAACATCGGCCAAGCGATTCTGCTGGTGGCCTCGTGGCGCGCGATCTTCTTGGTGCTCGCGGTTTACGCGCTGATCATGTTGGTGTGGACGTCGTGGCGACTGCCCGAAACGCTGCACCCGGCCTATCGCCGCTCGCTCGCCTGGCGCGCCATGGCGGGCGCGATCGCCGAGACGATGCGCGAGCGGCAATCACGCGGCTACACGATTGCGCTGACCCTCACCTTTGCCGGCCTGGTGGCCTATATTTCCTCGATCCAGCAGATCATTTTCGATGCCTTTCACGAAGGAGGGTACATCGGCGTGGTCTTCGCGGCGATCGCGGCGCCGATGGCGCTCGCCTCGTGGCTCAATTCGCGCGTCGTCGGCCGCTATGGTCTCAGGCGCGTCGGCCATACCTCGGCCGCCGCGTTCACACTGGTCACTTTGGTCCACGCGGCGATTGCGCTGCTGGGTTACGAAACGCTGCTGAGCTTCGTCATCCTGCAAAGTCTCACCATGTGCTGCTTCGCCTTCACGTCGTCGAACCTTGGCACCCTGGCGATGGAGCATATGGCGCCGATCGCTGGCACCGCCGCATCGGTCCAAGGCGTCACCAGCACCTTGGGCGCCGCCATCCTCGGCTTTGGGATTGGCCAGGCGTTCGACGGTACGCCGACCCCGTTCCTGGTCGGCGTTGCCGTCTGTGCCGTGGCCGCTTTCACGATGATCGTCCTGACCGAGCCCAAGAAACTCTTTGCCCGGTTGCGGGTCGTTCCGGGCGACCCGGAAGATCCGCCGGGTATCCCCGAGGATCTCGGCTAGGCGTCGATCGGGTCGTTGCCGCCCGTTTCCTCGGGCTCGTCGGCGCCGATCATCAGCGCTTCGGCGACCTCGTCGGTGCGGCCGCGAATCGCATTCTCGATCCGCTGCGCAACGTCGGGGTTCTCTTTGAGGTAGATTTTGGCGTTCTCACGGCCCTGGCCAATGCGGATCGAATCGTAGCTGAACCAGGCGCCGGATTTCTCGACCAGCCCGGCCTTGACGCCGAGGTCGAGAATTTCGCCAACCTTGGAAATGCCTTCGCCGTACATGATATCGAATTCGACCTGCTTGAACGGCGGCGCGACCTTGTTCTTGACCACCTTCACCCGGGTGGCGTTGCCAACGATATCGTCGCGGTCCTTGATTTGGCCGATGCGGCGGATGTCGAGGCGCACGCTGGCGTAGAATTTGAGCGCGTTGCCGCCGGTGGTGGTCTCCGGATTGCCGTACATCACGCCAATCTTCATCCGCAGCTGGTTGATGAAGATCACCGTGCAGCGCGAGCGGCTGATCGACCCGGTCAGCTTGCGCAGCGACTGGCTCATCAGCCGCGCCTGCAAGCCGACATGGCTGTCGCCCATCTCGCCCTCAATCTCGGCCCGCGGTACCAGCGCCGCAACCGAGTCGATGACCAGCACGTCGATCGCGTTCGACCGCACCAATGTGTCGACAATCTCGAGCGCTTGTTCGCCGGTGTCGGGCTGCGACACGATCAGCTCATCGATGTCGACGCCCAATTTCTTGGCATAGGACGGGTCGAGCGCATGCTCGGCATCGACGAACGCGGCGCTGCCGCCCAATTTCTGGGCCTCGGCGATGGCGTGCAAAGCGAGCGTCGTCTTGCCCGAGCTTTCGGGGCCGTAGATCTCGATTACCCGGCCGCGCGGCAATCCGCCGACGCCAAGCGCGATGTCGAGCCCGAGGCTGCCGGTGGAGGTCGTTTCGATCTCCATCTTCTCGCGGCTGCCGAGCTTCATCGCCGACCCCTTGCCGAAGGCCCGGTCGATTTGCGCGAGCGCTGCTTCGAGCGCCTTCTGCCTGTCCATATTGCCCGATTCCGTTGCGACCACCTTGAGCTGCGCTGCCATGACCCTTGTCTCCCAGTCAAATAATGCGTCCATGCGGCGGCCAAGCCCCGCCTTGTGGATCGGTCATTCGTATACTCTTTGTTCCGCTAGAACAATAGGGGAACAAATGACTGTGAAAATAAACTACGCGTGCTTTAGCGGATCAGTCGGCCATCCTTGATCACGCCATCGACATGTTCGAGCACCGCAACGTCCTTGAGCGGATCGCCGCGCACCGCGACCAGGTCACCGAAGGCGCCCGGCGCGAGGCTTCCCACCTTGCCGTCCAGGCGCAGCGCCCGGGCCGCTTCGCTGGTCGCCGATTGGATCGCCTGCATCGGCGTCATCCCGTAGCGCACCATGTAGGCGAACTGCCGTGCTCCGAGGCCGTACGGATAAACTCCGGCATCGGTGCCGAACGTCAGTTTCGCGCCGGCTTTCACCGCGGCCGCAAAACCGCGCCGCTGGACGTCGGTGGTTTCGATGTTCTTACGCAGATATTCCGCTGGCCAGCCCTGCCTGGTGCCGACGTCGTTGATGTAATCGCCATTGTAGATGTCCATGTCGAGCCAAACGCCCTTGGCCTTGGCCATGGCGATCCCCTCGGCGTCGAGGTAGCTGGCATGTTCAACGGTGCGCACGCCGGCGCGGATCGCCGCCTTGATCCCTTCGATGCCGTGGGCGTGGGCAATGCAGTAACTGCCGCGCAGTTTCGCTTCGTCGCACGCCGCCTGCATTTCTTCCGGGCTGAGCTCGAGCGCGCCGGGCTCGCTGCCGAGCGCGAGCACGGCGCCGGTTGCGATGAGCTTGATGAAGTCGGCGCCATGGTCGAGCAGATAGCGCGCCCGGTCGCGCGCTTCGGACGCATTGTGGACGACGCCGATGCGAAACGTCTCGGGCAGCGGGATGTCCGGAGCGAGCGCGTCGATCTCGCCGCCGCCGCCGGGCGTGGTGATATAGCCGCCGGCGACGAACATGCGCGGTCCGTCAACCTGGCCAGCTGCGATCGCATCGCGCAATGCGACATCGGTCAGCCCGCGGTAGACGCCGACGTCGCGAACCGTGGTGAAGCCCGATCGCAGCTCGGTCCGGGCCGCCGCGGCACCCGCGAGGATGGTTGCCGCCTCGCTATGCTTCAACGGTTCGGCCGGGTCGTTGGCGTTGGCCTCAATCGCGCCGTCAGCAAGGTGGGTGTGCAGGTCGATCAGGCCCGGCAGAACGGTGAAACCGGACCAGTCGACCACAGCGCTGTCATTCGCACTTGCCCGCCACGGCGCGACCGAGACGATTCTGCCATCGACGATGCGGATGCGCTGGTCGGTAAGGACGGTCGCGGTCGCCGGGTCGATCAGCCGACCGGCGTGGACGTCGAGCGCCTGACCGAAAGCGGGAGCAGCCGCGACCATCGCCGCCGCAAAGATCAATATCCTCATACTGCCCCCAGACTGTCGCCTAAACTGGCGTAATCGTGGCCGCGCCGGTGGTGTCGCCCTCGCCGCCTTCCGGCCGCTTGTCGAACACTTCGTCGATGATGCCGAATTCCTTGGCCTCGTCGGCCTCAAGGAATTTGTCGCGGTCCATGGCTTTCTCGATGTCGCCGATCTTCTGGCCGGTATATTTGGCGTACAGCTCGTTTAGCCGCTGGCGCATGCGCAGGATTTCGCGCGCCTGGATCTCGATGTCCGCGGCCATGCCCTGGGCGCCGCCCGACGGCTGGTGAACCATGATCCGGCTGTTGGCGAGCGCGACTCGCATCCCCGGCTCACCGGCGGCGAGCAGGAAACTGCCCATCGACGCCGCCTGGCCGATGCACACCGTGCCGACTTTCGGGCGGATATATTGCATGGTGTCATGAATCGCGAGGCCGGCGGTGACCACGCCGCCTGGCGAAGTGATGTACATGAACACGTCCTTTTTCGGGTTTTCGGACTCGAGAAAGAGCAATTGGGCGGTGATCAGCGAGGCCATATGGTCCTCGACAGCGCCGGTAACGAAGATGATCCGTTCGCGCAGCAGCCGCGAATAGATGTCGAAGCTGCGTTCGCCCCGGTTGGATTGCTCGATGACGATCGGCACGAGCTGCGAAGCGATGTCTTGATGGTCCATGGTGGTGCGCGGGTCCCTTATGTTGGTCACGCCTACATCGGGGCAAAGTCGGAAAGGTTCAAGCCAACCCAAAGATAAGGGGCGGCCCGGCATCGCCGGACCGCCCCCTTGTTGAGCCGATGAGGCTTAGTATTTCACGCCAATGCGGGCGTAATAATAGCGGCCCGGCGTGTCGTATGTCGTCGGATCGATATTATTGATGTCGCAGCTGACGCAGCCCGGCGTCTTGATGTTGAACATGTTGTTGACGCCAATGGCAAAGCCGAGGTCGCCAAGCATTCTGAACGACGGCGTCCAACGCAACTGCCCGTCTGTATAGAACGTCGCTTTGAGCGGCGAGTTGCCGTTCCCCGTTTCCGTCAGGCGCGAGATATAGCGGCCAGTAAGGGTCGCGCCGAAGGCGTTGCCGTTCCAATCGATCGAGCCGATTGACTTCCACCGCGGATAACCTTGCGCCGGGCTACCCAGCTCGGTACCGGCACGATGTTCGACCGCGACCCCGGCATCGGTCGGCGTGGTGACGTCGAACTTGTTCAGGAATGTATTATTCCAGGTCAATCCGAGTTGGCCCCACGATGCCTTGGCGGTGTGATAGGCGACGTTGAGATCAATGCCGCGGGTATGGATCCCGGCAATATTCTGCAGTGTACCTTGAATAGCCGTGATGTTTCCTGTGCCCGAGCGCGTGACACTGCCGCACGCCAGCGGATCGTTCTGGTAAACGCAGCGCAGCAGCGTGGTCTGGGCACCGATTGCCTGGATCGCGCCCCTGATCTTGATGTCGTACCAATTGGCCTCGATCGAGAAGCCCGACATGAAGCCCGGGCTGTAGACTCCACCGATCACCCAGCTCTTCGATGTTTCGGGCTTCAGGTTTTGATTACCGCCGGTAATCACCGAAAGCTGGTCGGTGGGAGCGGTGTTAGAGCCCAACGGGGCGCCTTGCGCGGCGCAATTGGCGGCAACCGCGGGGTCGTTATTGAACCTGCGTGCCTGCAAGCTCTGGATTGAACAGGGATCGTCGATCGCCGAGTCGAACCGCGACAAGGACCCAAACAATTCGCCGATCGACGGTGCCCGGAATCCTTCGGCCCACGAACCGCGCAAGCGAAGATCGTGGAATGGCTTGTAGTTAACCCCAGCCTTGAACGTCGTGGTCGATCCCGAAGTTGAATAGTCGGAAAAGCGAACGGCGCCATTAAGCTCAAGCAGCTCGGCGCCAGGGAGGTCCTTGAGCAGCGGAGCATTAAGCTCGGCATAGGCCTCCTTGACATTGTATTTGCCCTTGGTCGGCTGCGAAGGAATATCGGAGCCAAATCCGGCCGCGACAATCGGATCCGGATCGAAGCGACCCGTTAGATCACGGTACTCAACGCCTGCAGCAAGCCCGAGCGGGCCACCCGGCAGGTCGATCAGATTGCCCGAAATATTGGCGGTGAAGTCCCAAGTCTTCTGGACGCTCGAATCATGTTCGGTGAAGCCGACGAAATCGAGCATCGCCTGGGTGATCGAGCCCGGCGTTCCAAAGATGTTGAACGGGACGCAGGCGCCGGTGCAACTGGCAACCGGGCCGAGCGCCTGCTGAAGTTTTTGCGCGTTAATATTGCCGAGGAAAGTCTGCTTGGCGCTGTTGCGGCCATAACTTCCGTTGATGTCCCAGAACCACTCGCCGTTGCCGATGCCAAACTTTCCGTCCAGCGTGGCCACGCCGTAAATTGTATTCACGGTCTGGTTGTACCGCCTAAGGCCGCCCTCGATGACCCGGCGCTTGATCTGGCTGTAATTCGAGCCAGCAACGAGGTCGACGCCGAATGGATTGAAAGGGTTGGTCGCCGACACAGTGATCGTGTCGAGCAGATTGCCGTTGCCGACATCGGGCCCGATCCCAAGCGGCAGAAACGCCGCCTGATTCTTCGATTCGCGTCGATTCCACAGCGCCTTGACCCGGAAATGGGTATCCGGCCCAATTTCTTGAGTCAAATTAGCAAAGATGCCGTAGCGCTTGCTCGGAGTTTCGAGGAAGTTGAACGGACCGTAGTTAAACCGATCAGCAGTCGTAAAAGGCATGAAATCAGTCGGATACACCGGCGTGCCGAGCACCGGCTTGTTTAGCGTTTGATCCCCACCGATCGTCGTGACGAACCGGCCGGTCAACGGATAGCTTGAGCAACCACCGTCGAGGCAAGTGGTCGAATATGGCTGAGGGAACGCCGACAGGGCGCGATTGCCCGCGAGCACGCCGTTGGATTTGACGAAATTGCCGCCGATAACAATCTGGGTAGGGCCGTCGCCGCCATTGCCCCAACTCAATTGGTAATTCTGGCTGAAGCCGTCACTATCGTCGAGATATTCGCCGAGCTGCGCGGATGCGTCGAAGCCCTTTTGGCGGCGCTTGGTGATGATATTGACAACACCGGCGATCGCATCCGACCCGTAAATCGCCGACGCGCCGTCCTGCAGGACTTCGACCCGTTCGATCGATGCCGCGGGGATGGCGTTCAAATCGGTTGAACCAGGAACGCCGCTGGCGGACGCGCCGTTGACGAAGCGCAGGCCGTCGACGAGGACGAGAACGCGGCGCGAGCCGAGATAGCGCAGATCAATTTCCGCCGCACCGGCGCCAACGCCGCCGCCATCCGGCGGGCTGCCGACGTTGCCCGAAGTGTTATTGCGGCCGTTAATACCACCGCCGCTGCTCGGCAGGCGCTGGAGGATGTCGTTGATCGAGTTGAGGCCGGTCTTGGCGATGTCCTTCTGGTCGATGAATACAATCGGCTGTTCCTGCGACAGCGGATCGCGGCGAATGCGCGATCCGGTGATAACGATTTCACCCTGGGAGGTCGCGTCGGTCGAGGGCGCTGCCTGGACCTGATTCACATCTGCCGGCGGCTGCGTGGTTTGCGCCTGGGCGCCGGTTGATCCGGCGACGATGGCGGCCAGCGCAGCGCTGGCACGAAGAGCGATTTCGACCCGCTTCATAGATTTTCCCCCTGTGAGCGCAGCGAACGATCGCCGCGAAGTCGGGGCAGCGTAAGGCAGAGATCGTTACGGAGGAAGACCTTGAGTCTCCGACATGTCACAATCTCTGCCGGGTGATGCAAATCGTCTACAGTATAGGTGCTCCGGGAGCCGGAAGCGCGAGGTAGGCGAGCCGGCGAACTTCGCGGCGGCCGCGGGTGACGGTGTCGAGGATCAGCCCGGCAAAAAAGCACAAAACCGCGATAATCGTCATGCCGGTGATCAGGATCGCGGTCGGAACGCGCGGTACCAGGCCGGTGTCGAGGTAAGTGAGGATTAGCGGCACGGAGAGGATCAACGCCGCGATTAACAGCATCGCCCCGATCAAACCGAAAAACAGGACGGGCCGTTCGATCCGATAAAGCGTCCCGATTGTCTTCAGGATCCGCCAGCCGTCACCATAGGTCGAAAGCTTTGATTCCGAACCCTCGGGGCGTGCGCCGTAAGCGGTCTCCACCTCGCCCACCGGCATTCTCAATTCGAGCGCGTGGACGCTGATCTCGGTCTCGATCTCGAATCCCGACGAGAGAACCGGGAAGCTTTTGACAAAGCGCCGCGAAAAAACGCGGTAGCCCGAGAAAATATCCGAGAAACTGCGGCCGAACAGGCCGGCGAGGATGCCGGTAAACAGCTTGTTCCCGAGCACATGGCCGCCGCGATAGGCGTCCTTTTCCTGATGCTTGCGGGTGCCAACCACCATATCCAGCTGCTCGGCCAGGAGCAGGTCGACCATCGCTTGCGCGGATTTGGGATCATAGGTCAGGTCGCCGTCCGCCATCAGGTACACATCGGCGTCGACGTCGGCGAACATGCGGCGCACGACATGGCCTTTGCCTTGCTGGCGCTCAGACCGCACAATTGCGCCGCCGGCCGCGGCGATCTCGCGCGTTCTGTCGCTGCTGTTGTTGTCGAAGACGTAAACCTGGGCAGACGGCAGTGCGGCGCGGAACCCCTCAACCGTCGCGGCGATGGTCGCGGCTTCGTTGAAGCACGGCAGCAAAACGGCGATGCGCGGTTGAGATTGCGCGGTCATTGACCCCCCATTGTCGTCCCCGCGAAGGCGGGCATCCCGCGTCTTCTAGCGTGCAGTTCAAGAAAGGTGGATTCCTCGTTGTCGCCCAGAACAACCCGTGATTCCTCCTTGCCGCCGGATCGGGCGGTCGTGACCTGCAGGAGCCGTAAGCTCTCCGACGCGTCGCTGAGGCTCCAGGGTTCACCCGGCGGAATGACGAAAGCGTCCGCCGGGCCCAGCAAATGGATGCCGCCGTAGTGGAGGCGAGCGGAGCCTTCGAGCACGACGCCGAACACCAATTCCCCGTCGTGCGGCGGGAAGGCCAAGCCCGACGACAGGCCTGGCCTCAGGGTGCGCACCTCGGCAAGGCCATTCGTGGCATCGCCCATGCCGGTCTCCTGCGCTTCGCCGCCATGTGATGGAATCCACGGCGTTTCGCTCGCGACGTGCCGCAGGAAGCGCTGCCCGCTGAACTTCCTGCCGGCGTCGCGGCCGTTTGGCAGGGCCATGTCGTGGTCGGCGAATGTTTCGTGCAAGGCGGGACAAGAGATTTCGATAACTTCCAGTCCCGGTGAACTCGCCAGCACCCGGTGCCGAATTTCGCTGGGCTGCAAGACCATGTCGCCAACCCGCAAGACGAAGGGTTCGCCCTGGTCCTCGTAGACGACGCGAACCCAGCCCTTGCGAACATAGATCATTTGAAATGCGACGCGATGGAAGTGGACCCAGTCTGGCACCGGGCCGCCGTCTGATATGGTGATGTGCGAAGCGATGTAATGGCCACCGAGGCGATTCGGGATAAGGTCGCGGTAGTGCATGCCTGCGCGGCCGTCGCTGGACGAACCACCAACGGGCGTGAGTGAGAATTCTGGCAGGAAAGCAGGTAGATCCCCAGGCGGCGGACCCGCATCCGGGTGCGTCGTGAGGCGAACGGTCTTGCCCCCATCGGTCAGGATTGCCGTGTGCGGCTGATCCGCCGGATAGATGACGTCCAGCCGCAGCCCCAGCTTGCTCAGAAAGCCAAGCGCTGCATGCAAATCGTTGCAGACTAGCTCGAGTTCGCTTGCAGATCCGATCATGGCATTGCCTTCACAGCCCGATCCCGGCGAATGCGGGGACCGCTTCTTACTACGCCCAGCGATCGAAAATGGATTCCCGCTTTCGCGGCATAACAATTATTTTTTCTTGGCCGGAGCCTTGGCCGTTTTTTTGGCAGCAGGCTTAGCGGACTTTGGCGCGTCGGCCTTGGTTTCGACGACCTTACCCTTGGCCGGGGCTGCCGGCTTGGGCTTGGCCTCGGCCTTTGCCGGCTTGGCTGTCGTCTTCTTGGCCTTGGCTGTCTTGGCCGGCTTGACATGGTCGTGGCCGCAGCCGGGACCGTGGACGTGGCCCTCTTCGCTTTCGAGATCGGCCTCGAGCTCGGCGCGGCTGGCGGTGCGCTCGCTCACCTTGGCTTTCGAAAACAGGAAATCGACGACCTTGTCCTCGTACAAAGGCGCCCGCAACTGGGCAGCGGCCATCGGCTCCTGCTGGACATATTGGATAAAGCGCTCGCGATCCTTGCCCTGATATTGCGAGGCCGCTTGCCCGATCAGCCGGTTCATCTCCTGCTCGTTGACCTCGACGCCATTGGCCTGGCCGATTTCCGACAGCAGCAGGCCAAGGCGCACCCGGCGCTCGGCAATATCCCGATATTCCGCGGCGTCCTTGTCGATTTCGGCCAAAGCAGCCTTGGGATCGGCCTCATGGCTGGCCTCGTGGCGAAGCTGCTGCAGGATATTCTCATATTCGGCATCGACCATCGATTGCGGCACCTGGAAGTCATGGTTGGCGGCCAGCTGGTCGAGCAGTCGCCGCTTCATGTGTGTGCGGGTCAGCCCGTTCAATTCCTGCTGCTGCTGGTCGCGGATTAGGCCGCGCAGCTGGTCGAGGTCCTTGAGGCCAAGCGATTTGGCGAAGGCTTCGTCAACCTTGGCCTCGCCGGCGGTCTTCACCGCCTTCACGGTGACGGCGAAGGTCGCGGCCGCGCCCTTGAGCTTGTCGGACGGATAATCGGCGGGAAACGTCACTTTGACGTCGCGCTTGTCGCCGGTCTTGGCGCCCACCAGCCCGTCCTCGAACCCGGGGATCAACTGGCCCGAGCCCAATTCGACCGACATGTCCTCGCCCGTGCCGCCTTCGAACAGCTCGCCCTTGGCCGAACCGGCGAAATCAATCACCACCAAATCGCCAAGCCGCGCGAGGTGCTTCTTGGGCGCGTCGCTCCAGCTCTTGTTGGAGCTCGCCAGGGTCTGGAGCTGATCATCGACCTGGGTTTCGTCGACCTCGACCGTCAATCGCTCGAGCGTCAGGCCGTCGATCTGCGGCGCCGGCACATCCGGCAGCGCTTCAAGACTGACCCGGACCTCAGCATCCTTGCCGGGTTCATATTGCTCGTCCAGCACAACTTCGGGCTGCAGCGCCGGTCGCAATTTCTGCTCCTCGAGCAATTGCTGCACACCATCCTGCACCGCCCCACTCAAGGCATCGCGCTGGAGCTCATCGCCGTGCATTTTGCGGATCAAATTGGCCGGCACCTTACCGGGGCGAAAGCCGGGCATGCGGACCTGCGGCGCAAGTCGGCGCACTTCCTGGTCGACGCGCGCCTCAATGTCCTTGGCGGCAATGGTCAGCATGAAGGCCCGCTTGAGGCCCTGGTTTTCCGTCTCGACGGTTTTCATGGTCAATGTTCAGTCCGTTCAATTATTTATTCGCCCTTGCCTGGCGAAATGGTGCGCACGGAGGGACTCGAACCCCCACGTCTTTCGACAACAGGACCTAAACCTGCCGCGTCTACCAATTCCGCCACGCGCGCGCGGGCCCTTCGAAGGTGCGCGGCCTATAGCAAGGATAGGCTCCGGGGCAAGCGCGACCGGGATAAGCAACCTCCAGCATAGGGCGGGCGTTCCTACGAAAAGGAGCAGCCCGTCATGCAACAACCGCCAACCACCCCCGAACCGCCAATGCCCGGCCAGCCTTCACCGCCGGGCCAACCGAGCGAAGCGCCGAATGAAAACCCGCCGACCACCCCGGACATCGATGTCCCGTCGCCATCGCATCCGGGAACCGAACCATCGCCTACCCCGATCTCTCCGGTGGGAGAAATTTCCTGATTTAGCGCCGCAACCGCGCGGACGTGGCCATCGCTTCGAAATCGCCGACGGCGCTGCCGAAATAATGCGATCGAGCAGCGTCGAATAGGATTAGGTAGAGCTTACCGTTGACGACTGCGCCCACCACGCGGCCGCGGCGCCATAATTCGTCCGAATCGAGATGCTCGAAGTCGAACTGGAATCCGTTGGCACCGAGGAAGCCACGTGGCTGCAGCGAGGTCGTTCGAAAATCGACGGCGCCGCCCCGCACCCGGTACAGGCTTTCGAGCATCGCGGTGAATTCGGGTGCCGACATGTCCGAACGAAACCCGGGCACCTGCCGGTCTTCGCGCCTGCTCTGGCGAATCAAATATTTGCCGTTCGGCAGCCCGGCGACGAAGCTCATGCCGTCGAGCAGCGGGCCATTGAGCGTCCAGTCCTCGACCCAGCGGACATCGTCGAAGATGAACAATTTCCGGGTGCGGTTCCACGGCCGCGGTGCAGCGACAATCATCGAGCCGTCGCCGACGGCTCTGTCCCCAACCCGGACCAGCGAATAATAATCGCTCCCAAACCCTTCACCGGCACCTAGCGACGAACAGCCGGTCAGGGCGAGCGCGGCGGCGGCAATCAACAGGTTCGCATTGCGCGTCATTGGCTCACGGCTCCGTCTAGCTGATCAGCTGGCGGATGAAGGGGGCGTCGGCGGCATTGGGCTGCAGCGCGAGATAGTGAGTCAGGGCCGCCTGCCCTTCCGCTCGCCGGCCCGCCTTGATCAACGACAGGCCGTGCCAACGCCACGCGTCGGGCGGGGCGTCCGGATAAGCGACAGCGACGGCATAGCCCTGGGCCGCGCGCAGGGCGTCGCCGCCGCGATTGCGCAAGCGCCAGACTTCGGCCTCGTAGAACCGCAGCAACCCGTTCCAGCCGTCCTTAGCCAAAGTCTGGATCAAATATTCGGACGCGCCGGGATCGTTCAATTTAACCTGGTCATCGAGCAGCATCTGCCGGACCGGCGCAATCGCCTGGAGGTAGCGAGCGCGGCGGCTGTCATAAATGCGGCCCGGCACGGTCACATCGGCGGCCGCGAGTTTGAGATCGGCCATCCGCGTTTCGGGCGCCGGATGGGTGGCGAACAACGAATGACCGCGGTCGCGCCGCTTGCGGCGATGCCTGGCGCTGGCATCCTCTTCGCCGATCAATTGCTCCCAGGTATTGGCCATCTCGATCGCTGGATAGCCGTTCTGGGCCAGCAGGCGCGCGCCCATTGCGTCGGCTTCGGCCTCCATTTCGCGGCTGTAGCGGAACAACGACAGGATCGTGCCCAGTTGGGCCAGCTGGGTGATGTCGCCGGTATAGATCCCGGCGCCAGCGCCGGCGACTCCCAGGGCCATCGACCCGATCGCGAAGATGTCGCTCTTGCGGCGCGTGTCGCGCCAGCTGCGGATCATGTGACGACGCAGGAAGTGGCCCGATTCGTGGGCGATCACGCCAGCCAGCTGGGCTTCGTTGCGCATTCGGAGGAGCAGCCCGGAAAAGACCACCGCGAAACCGGTCGGAAACATCACCGCGTTGAAATCTGGAATGCGCGCCAGATAGATGCGCATGTCCTGCGCCGCCGGCCCGCCGACCGTGCCGATCAGGTCCCGCAGATAGCCGATCAGCGCCGGATCCTTGATCAGCAGGTTTGAACCCGACACCTCTTCCTCGACCCGCGCCATCTGCTGCCACAGGCCGAGCTCGTCGGTGTCGGTCGGACGAAATCCGGGACCGATCAGCGGCTGCATGTCGGCCGGCCGAATCCGGGCCTGGGCCACGCCGGTGGCCAGCGAAGCGGCCGCGACACCGCCGCCGACCAGCAGCGCGCGGCGATCGATCGATTGGCAGTGCCCAGCCATCAGCGTTGCACCACCGGGTGACGAATGGCGTAGCCCGGCTTCATCCGCCCGAGCAGTCGCTCGACCAGCTGGGCCGATCCTTGTGGCGTGCGAAGGTCACCCATCTTGATGCCGGCGATCTGGCTACCGGTCTGGACAACGTTGAACCAGACCACATCGCCGGTCTTCAGATCGACCAGCGACGCGTAAGCGAACTGGCCGCCGCCGCCGATATTGGGGGCGCAGAAACCGACGATACAGCCGGCGACGCCAAGCACCTGGAGCGCAACCCGGCCGCTCGAGACGATACTGTCTTCGGCGTACATGAAGAGCGCGTAATCATACCCAGTCTTGCGACCGAGGGCGACGGCTTCCTCGCCGAGCGTATAATCGAGGCCGCGGCGGCTCTTGCTCGGCAGATAGGCGCCGAGATATTTGTGCAGCGCGATCGAATTGCCGACCGCCGAATGCAGCCGTTCCAGATCGGCGACCGTTTCCTCGCTGACGCCGGGAAGCTCGTTGCGATGCGCCAGGACCTTGACCTTGCCGCCGCGCGCCGATTGCTGCGCTGCCATCGCCGCGATGATGTTGGTGCGGGCCTGTTCGGTCCAGTCGGCGCGCGGCTCGTTCAGGCCCCCGGTAGTCACCGAATTGACCGTCACATCGGGGCGCATGACCAGCAGCCGGTAATCGCCCTCGGGCGGCGTGAATTGCAGGTCGGCGTACTGGCGCGTTTGGACGCACCCAGCTGCGGGCACACAGAGCGCAAGGACGAGTGCGATGCCCCAATGACGCATTTTGACCCTCCGCGATCCGCCAACTGCGGCCGCCTCGACTACAATCTAATGCCCGCCTGTCAATGAACGCCGGATTAAAAAAAGACCAGCATTTTTAAACGATTAGCGGCCTGGGCAAGCAATCCCCTGGATGCCCGGCAAACACTTGCCGTCGATGCTTGCAGAGACGATGCGAAGGCCGATCATCGCGCTTAGCGTCGGCATGATATCGATCGTCTCGATAGGCTCGTTGCGGTCCGCCGCCGTCATCCCTGGGCGCCAGAACAGGATCGGCACGCGGCGGTCGTAATCCCACGGACTACCATGGGTGGAGATATAGAAACTGGTGTCGGCGATTGGCGTGACGTGGTTTTTGAGCAGCACGATGAGATCACCCGACCGCTGCGGATCGAACGAGGCGCGCGCGCGCTCGGCCAGGGTCCATTTGTCGGGACTCGTCGCCGGCACGGCAACACGGCGGAGCTGGCCGGCGGTAAACACCGCCGCCACTTGTGGGTGCCGAGAGTATGCCGCGACCGCTTCGCGCTGGGCTCGCGCCCGATCGGCCGGCTTGAGCGCCCGATCGAGATAAATGTCACCAAAAAATCCGCCGATCAGCACCGGCCCGCTCAGCTTGAGCTTGGCCGCGATGGTCTTGCCGACCTCGGTCGCCGCCAGCGCCGGATCAACCCGCGCCGCGGCGACGCCCTTCAGCCGCAGGCGTTCCGGAATATCCTCGCCGCCATGGTCGGCGGTCAGGGCCACCGCATAGTCGATTCCGCTGCGATCGAGCAGGCCGAAGAAATCACCGAGATCGCGGTCGAGCGACAGCAATTGGAGGCACATCTCCTGCCCGCCGGGGCCGTAGCTATGGCCAACGTAATCGGTTGCCGACAGTCCGATCGACAGCACATCGGGCGACGTGCCTCCGCCCAGCCTCATGTCCTGGATCAGCCCTGCCGCTAGCGCCAAGACCGCCCCATCGAACGCCGGCGAGGCGCGAAAGCCATTGGCGTCGCTGGCAGCCCGCGCAAAGCGACCGTCGCCAACCGGCTTGCCGCCGCCTTCGAGCGCAACGATGCCCGCCTTGGCCGAGCACAAGGGCGGTGGCTCCAGCGGCAATTGAGGAGCGGCGATCAGGGCGGCGACCGTCGCATTGGCCCGCGTCACACTGGCCGGCGGCGCGACGCGCAGATCGGTCGCAAAGCGCTTGGCGTCCCAATACCAGCGCTGGTCGGGCGTGTGCCCACCCATCATCACCGCCGCGCGGTCCTTGCCAGCGACCGTGACATTACGGCTTGCCGGCCAGGCGGCCTTCATCCGCTCGCCAAGAGTCGTCGCTTTCAGGTGTATTGGCGAGACGGTGTAGGCGATCGACGACGATCCCGGCACGCGTTCGTCCTCGGCGCAGTAAACCGTCTTGTCGGACCGGATCTGCGACTGGTCGACCCAGGCGTTGGCGATGATTCCGGTGCGCTCCGGCCGGTCGCCAGTCAGGATCGTCGAATGACCTGGGCAAGTCTCGGTCGCGGCGTGGCTCTGATAGGCGTTGCGGAACACCGTCCCCCGGGCCAGGCGCGCCAACCCGCCGGTAAAGTGCGGGCGATATTCGTCGAACAAATCGGCGGAAAATTGGTCGACCGAGACGACGATGAGGAGCCCGGGCACCCCGGGGGCGAGCCGCACCGGGGCGGCCGGCTGGGCGCAAGCGGCGCTTGCCACGAGAGTGAAGGAGAGAAGGCATTTCCGCATGTGGCTCAATCCAGTTTCGCCCGCAGCCGGTCGTTGACCAGCTTAGGGTTGGCCTTGCCGGCCATCGCCTTCATCACTTGGCCGACGAAGAAGCCGAACAGGGCTTCCTTGCCGCCCCGGTATTGCTCGACTTTGTCGGCGTTGGCGGCGAGCACCGCATCGACCGCGGTGTCGATCGCGCCGGTGTCTGAAGTCTGCCTCAATCCGCGCTTGTCGACGATGTCGGCGGCTCCGTCGCCCGTTTCGAGCATGATCTCGAACACCTGCTTGGCGAGGCTACCGGAAAGCGTGCCGTCGCCGACCAGGGCGAGCAGCTCGGCGGCCTGCGCCGGGCTCACGGGGCTTTCGGCAATGCCTTTGCCAAGCCGGTTCAATGCCCCGTAAAGCTCCGACGCGACCCAATTGGCGGCGGCCTTGGGTTCGACCCCGCCCTCGAGCAACGCATCGAACCAGCGCGCGCTCTCAACCTCGGCGGTCAGCACGCCGGCGTTATACGGCGGGATGCCGAGCGCTTCGTAGCGCTGGCGCTTGGCGTCGGGGAGTTCGGGCAGCGACGCCTTGCACTCCGCGAGGAACGCCTCGTCGAGCTCCAGTGGCAGCAAATCGGGGTCGGGGAAATAGCGGTAATCGTGCGCGTCTTCCTTCGACCGCAGCGAGCGGGTGACGCCCTTGTCGGGGTCGTACAGCCGGGTTTCCTGGGCGACCGTGCCGCCGCTCTCGATCAGCTCGACCTGGCGCCTGGCTTCATGCTCGACCACCGCCATCACGAAGCGCACCGAATTGACGTTCTTGGTCTCGGTCCGGGTGCCCAGTTCGTCACCGACTTTGCGCACCGAGACGTTGACGTCGGCGCGCATCGAGCCTTCCTCCATATTGCCGTCGCACGAACCGACGTAGCGCAGTATTGCTCTGAGCTTTCTTAGGTAAGCCCCTGCTTCGGCTGGCGAACTCATGTCCGGCCGCGAAACGATCTCCATCAGCGCGACGCCGCAGCGGTTGAGGTCGACATAGCTCATGGTCGGGTGCTGGTCGTGCATCAGCTTGCCCGCGTCCTGCTCGACGTGGATGCGCTCGATGCCGATCGCCTTGGTGCTGGTCTCATCCTTGTCGTCGAGCAGCACTTCGATGGCGCCTTCGCCGACCAAAGGGTGATAGAGCTGGCTGATCTGATAGCCCTGCGGCAAATCGGCGTAGAAGTAATTCTTGCGGTCGAAACGGCTGTAGGCGTTGACCTTGGCGTCGAGCGCCAGGCCGGTGCGCACCGCCTGGCGGATGCACTCGCGGTTGAGCACCGGCAGCATCCCCGGCATCGCCGCGTCGACCAGGCTGACATGGCTGTTGGGCTCGGCCCCGAAGACCGCCGAAGCGCCGCTGAACAGCTTGGATTCGGACACGATCTGGGCGTGGACTTCCAGGCCGACCACGACCTCCCACTCGCCGGTCGCGCCGGTAATGCGATAAGGAGTGCTCACCACCACTTCTCCGGTCTCGCAGTGAAGCCG
Organism: Sphingomonas sp.; assembly: GCF_031361285.1. Taxonomy (GTDB): domain Bacteria; phylum Pseudomonadota; class Alphaproteobacteria; order Sphingomonadales; family Sphingomonadaceae; genus Sphingomicrobium. The sequence continues at coordinate 133,566 of NZ_JANMCO010000036.1, read as the reverse complement.
GCGCGTTCCTCGATGGCGAAGGCGGCATTGAGGACGCCCTGCTCATCGAGTTCGCGGCCGATCAGATGGAGGCCGAGCGGCAGGCCCTGCCCGTCCAACCCGCCGGGGACCGACATGGCGGGCAGCCCGGCGAGGCTGGCCGGAACCGCAAACACGTCATTCAGATACATCGCCAGCGGATCCGTTTTCTCGCCAAGCCCGAACGCCGCCGATGGAGCGGTCGGGGTGAGGATCAGGTCGCACGCCTCGAACGCGGCCGCGAAATCGCGCTTGATCAAGGTGCGGACCTTCTGCGCCTTGGTGAAATAAGCATCGTAGAACCCGGCCGAGAGCACATAAGTGCCGATCATGATCCGCCGCTTGACCTCGGCACCGAAGCCGGCAGCGCGGGTCGCGGCGTACATGCCGTCCAGCCCGCCTTCGCCGTCTTCGCGCAGGCCGTAGCGGACGCCGTCATAGCGGGCGAGGTTGGACGAGGCTTCGGCGGGGGCGATGATGTAATAGGTCGGCAACGCATATTGGGTGTGCGGTAGCGAAATCTTGACCGGCTCGGCGCCCGCGTCGCGCAGCCATTCCACGCCCTGGTCCCACAGCGCATCGATGTCGGCGGGGACGCCATCGATGCGGTATTCGGTGGGGATGCCGACGCGCTTGCCTTTGAGATCGGAGGATAGATTCGCTCCCCACTGCGGTACCGGCAAGTCGAGCGAGGTCGAGTCTTTCGGGTCGAAACCCGCCATCGCTTCCAACAGGATCGCGCAATCGCGCACTGTCCTGGCCATCGACCCGGCCTGGTCGAGCGACGAAGCGAACGAGACGATCCCCCAGCGTGAACAGCGGCCGTAGGTCGGCTTGATGCCGCAAATGCCGGTGAAGGCGGCGGGCTGGCGGATTGAGCCGCCAGTGTCGGTGCCAGTGGCGCCGGGAACGATACCCGCCGCGACCGCCGCCGCCGATCCGCCCGACGAGCCGCCCGGAGTCAAAGCCGCATTGCCGCCGTCGTTGCGCTTCCACGGGCTGATCACCGGCCCATAGGCGCTGGTCTCGTTCGACGAGCCCATGGCGAATTCGTCCATGTTTAGCTTGCCGAGCATCCCCACCCCGGCCCGGCGAAGATTACCGCTGACGGTCGATTCATAGGGCGGTTTGAAACCCTTGAGGATGTTGCTGCCGGCGGTTGTATCGACGCCCTGCGTAGCGAACAAATCCTTGATGCCGAGCGGAATGCCGGCGAGCGCGCCCAATTCGCTTTTGCCACGCGCCGCATCGGCCGCATCCGCCGCGGCAAGCGCATCGTCCGGCGTCTCGACCGTGAACGCGTTCAGCCCCCGCGCTCCGGCAACCGCGGCGTTGAACGCCTCGGCGATTTCGCGTGCCGTGAACTCGCCGCCCCGGAAGCCATTGCGGAGCTCGGCGATCGTCTTGGTCGTCAGCGACACTATTCGATCACCTTGGGCACGGCGAAAAATCCGTGCTCGGCGACTGGCGCGTTGGCCAGCACCGCATCGCGGCAATCGCCATCGGTCACCGCATCGTCGCGCAAGCGCAATTTCTGGTCGATCACCGCGGTCAGCGGCTCGACACCATCTGTGTCGACCTCGGCCAATTGCTCGACCCAGCCGATGATGGCGTTCAATTCTGGCACCAGCGCTGCGATCTCGGCATCGCTCATGGCGATCCGGGCAAGCTTGGCGATATGGCGCACCTGTTCAGTGTTTACGGACATAAGGCGCGGCTAGCAGGGCGCTCTCGGTGCTTCAAGCGAGGTGCTATTCGAAGGCGTTACCCACCGGCATTCCATCGACGAACAATTGCCGCCGCTCGACCTTGCGCAGTTCGACCGGAGCGCTTTCGAGGTTGGGGCGGAACGGCGGTTTCGCAACGGACAGTGCCGTTACGTCCTCCGACCAAACGCCCTTGGAGTTGCGCTCGAGCAATGCGGATTCGACCGTGCCGTCCTTGATCAATGGTCCGGCGATGACCGCCCGGCGTTCACCGGCCAATATCGTGACGCAGGGTCCAACGCGGCAATAGCGTGTCCCGGCAATCGAGCTCAGCAGGTCGGGCGGAAGCACGGTCCCCTCAGGCAATACGCGCAGGCGGGTGCCGAGGTTGGCTGCACTCTCCACCTTCTGAACCTGCTCCTCAACGTCGTAACGATTGTTCGAGGCAAGCGCCGCACTCGCCAGTTTGCGCTGGTCAGCAGAACCGCTGCGAGCGAAAGTCCTGAGACGCCGGCGACCGGCGGGACCAAAATCGAACGCCATCGCCCGCCAATCGAAATTCGCGGCGGGAATCCGTGCGTTGACCATTCGAGCCATCTGGGATTTGGCCGAAATGGCTCCGAAATCGAGAATCGGCAGGGCGAGGAACAAGGCTAACCCGCACAGGCAGATCGCCAATTGAATCTGCAGCGGGCGAACGTGGTCGTCGAAGTCGAGGCGCCCCTTGAACACCGCCCACCAACCGGCTGCTCCGTAAACAATCGCGACGACGACCGCGATCACCCCCCAAATGCGCTCCGGCGTCCAGCCATATTGGCCAATCCGCTGGCCGATCGACAGAGCGGCGATGAGCGCCAGCGGGAGCACGGTGAGCACCAATGCCAGCGCCGACCATTGCAACACCCGGTTCGGCGATCGTTCAGATTTGCCGTTCCCGATGACCGCATTGACAAGCAGAATCGCACCCGCGCCCGCGAGGAGAAGAAGCGGGGTCGCAGGGATGTCGGATTTCCATAGCTCATCAAGTCCGGTAAACGGCATTGAAGCAAGGAACAGGACCAGCGCCACCGCCAGAACGGGCGCTAGCACCGAGAACACGACCATCACCAACCGCTGTAGAGTCGTTAGCAGCGCATCACGTTCCCGCAGGAGTCCGACGGCAGCGCCAAAGGCGAAACCCGCGAGCATCCAGCCGAACCATTCTTTTTCCAGAAGATTCTTGACGGCCTCGATCCCAATGAGATTGAACAGGCCGGCAATGAGCCAGGCGAGCAAGAATGCCACACCAGTGAAGAAAAGGCTGGCAGCACCGATGACGGCGTCCATCCAGGCATGGTTGTGCAACTTCTCGTACGGAAATCGCCAAGCCCCTTCGTCGCGCACGGTCTGGAACAATGGCGCCGCGATCAGGACCGCGAAAATACCCGACAGATACGGCCATTCGAAGATCGTCGGATTGCTGTTGTAGCTCGCAGTAAACCAGCCGACACCGGCGATGACGAGGCCCCAGCCCCCAGCGAAGGCTAATGCCCATTGCCAGCGGCGGCGCTCGACGGTCAATACCAATGCAACCACGGCAATTGCGACGAAGGTCGCCGCCGCCAACCGCTCCGGAGCGACCGCTTCGGGATATCGATGATCCGTCAGCCAGTTGAAAATCAGTCCGCCGATCGCGCAGATTGCCGCCATCAGCCATGGCCTCAACGGCCATGCGTCCGCACTGTCCTGTCGCAATTCCGCTCCCCTCACCGATCACAACCCGTGTGGCACTGGCCTAGGTTGCGAGCAAGCGAACTTGCCGCCGGGAGCGCTGGCCCATAGTGCTGCCGCCCATGTGCGCGCGCCGTTTCCTGTTCGTCGTCTTCTGGCTGACTCTGATCGCCGTCGCGGGGGCGTTCGCCATTTTTCAGTTCGGCGACCGCGTGCTGCTCGAAAGCACGATTCCCAAAGGGCATTTCGCGCCGCCCCCGCCGGAAAGCAGGCCGGACTATGCGCAGACGGAAAATTGGCTCGCCCGACCGGACTTGCCCCAGAATCCGTCCAATTGGCTGCCAACGCAGACGTCGCCAGGAACTTCTACTCCGCCCGCCGCGATCTTCTACATTCATCCGACCACCTATCTCGAGCGCGACCACTGGAACGCGGCGCTCCACCCCGATACGCAGACCGATCTGCGCACCAAGCTGTTCGTGCAAAGCCAGGCCAGCGCTCTGACTAGCGCCGGCCAGGTCTGGGCGCCGCGGTATCGCCAAGCGGCTTTTGGTGCGTTCCTGCTCCGCAGCGTGGACGCCCGGCAAGCGCTCGACCTTGCCTATCGCGATGTTCGCGCGGCCTTCGATCAATTTCTGAAAGAGGCACCGTCGGACGCCCCGATCATCGTCGCCGGCCATAGCCAGGGCGCGCTCCATCTGTCGCGCCTGCTGGCCGAGCGCGGCCAGGCGCTCAAGGGCCGGCTGGTCGCCGCGTACGTCGTCGGCTGGCCATTGAGCATTGCCGCCGACCTGCCAGCGATAGGACTTCCGCCCTGCACCGCGCCCGAACAAACCGCGTGCGTGCTGTCTTGGCAAAGCTTCGCCGAGCCCGCCAACGCCTCGCTGATGCTCGACGCGTGGCACGGGACCAAGGGGCCAAGCGGTGTCGAGCGGCGGCGCGCGGACATGCTGTGCGTCAATCCGCTCACCGGAACGCAAGGCGGTCTAGCGCCGCCCGCCGCCAATGCCGGGACGCTCGTGCCACGCGGCGATTTCGCCAGTGCCGACCTGGTTGCCGGGGCGGTCGGCGCGCACTGCGACCAGGGCCTGCTGATCCTCGACGGCGCAATCCCGCCACTCGGCCCTTACGTTCTGCCGGGCAACAATTATCACGTCTATGATTTCGCTTTGTTCTGGGGGTCGATCCGGGGCGATGCGGCACGACGGCTGGCGGCATGGCAGCCATGATTACGACCCAGCCCGCGAACTTCGCTGACTCCTTCCCCGACCTTGGCAAGCTTGCCGGGCTCGATGTCGGGACCAAGACTATCGGTCTTGCAACCTGCGACCCCGGCTGGAGCTTTGCCGGCCCGGCCGAGACCGTGCGCCGGACCAAGTTCACCACCGATCTCGCGGCGCTGCGGGCGTTCGTGGAGCGCGAGTCCATTGTCGGCCTGGTCATCGGACTGCCGCTCAATCTCGACGGCAGCGATTCATCCCAAACGCAATCGGTACGGGCGTTCGCGCGCAATCTCCTGGTGCTCGCGTTGCCAATCCTGCTGTGGGACGAGCGCTGGTCAACCCAGGCGGTCGAGCGGGCGATGATCGCTGCCGATGTCAGCCGCGCCAAACGAGCCGCGGCGGTCGACAAGCTCGCTGCCGCCCACATCCTCCAGGGCGCGATCGATGCACTGGCCAATCTCGCCGGTCCCGAATAAGCCGCCGCCTCGTGGATCTTCTTTCAATCGACTCGCTCAGCGACGACCAGATCGCGACCATCCTCGACCAGGGGGCGCGTTGGGCGGCGGCCAATCGCGCCCGCCGGGCCGCGGACGTTCCCCTCGCCGGCCGGATCATGTTCAACCTGTTCTACGAAAATTCGACCCGGACGCTGATGTCTTTCTCGGTCGCTGCCCAGCGCTTGGGAGCGCAAGTGGTAACCCTCCCGGTTGAACAGTCCTCGGCCAGGAAAGGCGAGACGCTCGACGATACGGCGCGAACGCTGAATGCCATGCGCCCCGATGTACTGGTCATCCGCCACTTCGAGAATGAAGCGCCGGCGCGGATGGCGCGGATCATGGACTGTCCGGTGATCAACGCCGGCGACGGTACCAACGAACATCCAACCCAGGCCCTGCTCGACGCGCTGACCATTCGCAGCCGCCTGGGCCGCATCGAGGGCCTCAAAGTCGCGATCTGCGGTGACATCAAGCACAGCCGGGTCGCGCGATCGAACGCCAAGCTGCTGCCGCGCCTTGGCGCCGAAGTGCGGCTCGCCGGCCCCCCGGCCTTGCTGCCCGACAACTTCGAAGGTAGCGGCGATGTCGATGCGGCAATCGCGGGCGCCGACGTGATCATGATGCTGCGGGTGCAGCGCGAACGGCTCGAAACCGATCTTGGCGACGCTCCCGGTGAATATCTGGCGCAGTACGGTCTAACTGCCGAGCGCTTGGCGACTGCGGCGCCCACCGCCGTCGTTATGCATCCGGGGCCAATGAATCGCGGCGTCGAGATCGACAGCGCCGTTGCCGACGATGAACAGCGCTCGTTGATTCCGCTTCAAGTCGAAATGGGCGTGGCCGTGCGCATGGCCTGCCTGCAATTGTTGGTCGGCGGCCCCGCCTAACGCGAAGCGAGGCGAACTGGCCTAGCGCGAAGCAAGACGAACAGGAACGTCGCCGGCGACCGTGCGCACGAAGCAAGTTCCGCCCGCGCGACGCAGCGACAGGCACAGATTCTTCGCTTGCTCTGGGTCGTTGAATCCCTGCACCGCCAGGCGGTACACTAGGCCTTTGGGGCCAGTGAAACGCGCGCTCATCGGCGAATAAGCGCGCAACATCGCGTGGCGACGGGCGGCATTGTTCCACGCGGCGGCGACCCGCTGCGGCGAACCATAAGCGCCAAGCTGCACGACCGACGTGGACTTTCCAGTTGCCCGCCGCAGGGATGCCTGTCGCACCGCAGGGCGCTGTGCTGCTGCCTTGGCTTGCTTCCTCAACTGTGCCCGCTGATTGAATACAGCCATTGCGGCATAAGCTGCCGGCGCTTCCGGTGAAGATGCGGCAGCTGCGGCGATGATTGCAGCGGTAGATTCAGGCGATACCGTGGCCACTGGAGGCGCAGAAACGTCTGCGACTTGCGATGCGGGTACCGGCTGGGTCACCGCTTGCGGAACGACTTCCGCCCACTGCGTCTGTTCGGGCTGGGCAACGGGCGACTGCTCAACAACGGGCGCGGCTTCGGCGGTCCGGGTTTCCACGGTGCGTAGGGCCAGGCGAGTCGGCTGGCCAGGATCGCCGGCCACCGGGCGGAACCCAGTCAGGGCAGCAACCTGGTCGGATGCGGCCGTCGGCTTGGCGAACTGCATCCATTCCTGGATCCGGGCATCAACCAGATTGGCTGGAACATCTTGCGCGGCGATGGTGCGAGCCGAGTCCCAATCGCCGATCAGCGCATAGGACAAAGCGAGGTTCTGACGGACCCGCGCATCGGCACCGACTTCGCGAGCGGCGGCTTCGAGCACCTTGATCGCTTCCTGCGGTTGGCCGGCCAACGCGACCGCAAGGCCATAATCGGCGGGGTCCAGCATAGCGCGGGCCGAGCTTAGGAACTGCAACGCTTCGGCGTTCTTGCCCTGGGCGATTTCGACCAGTGCCAGCTTGAGGATCACCGGCGGCTGGTTGTTGATGAGCGCGAGCGAATCGCGAAATGCGGACTCGGCCGAGGCAAAGCGGCCCGACGAGAAATACGCATTGCCAAGCAAGGCACGAAAGCCGGCATCGTTCGAGCTATTGGCAACCGCTTGTTCGGCATATTTCACCGCGGCCAAATAATCCTTGGCATTGAGCGCCATCATGGCCTTGGTCGCAACCCCGATGTTGGCCGTGTCGATCTTGCCGCCGAAGTTGGAGGCGCTGCGCGTGCCGAACTGCGGAGCGGCGCAGCCGGCGATGGCCGAGGCCATGGCGATTGCCGTGAATGCAGGTGCGAAGCGAAGCGATCTAGACATCAATTTATCCCTTGCGGTTGGCCTTGGCAGCCATGGCATCGAGCTCCGGCATGGCATCCAGCAGCGCATCAAGCGCATCGGTCACCAGCATCTGTGCCGAGCGGCCGCCAACGGCGCAGGCAAGACGGAGTTTAAGATGGCGAGTCGGGTCGAGGCGAAGCGTGAACGCCGCCTTGGCCTTGCTTCCCGGTGCGGCACGCGGACTCGCCTCGCGCCGCGCAGCCGGAGCTGGGACGCGGACCGAGCGCGGAGCAGGCACCGCCTCGACGACCGCCAATGGAAATTCGGCAACGCTAGCCGAGTCATGCACAGGCTCGGGCTCGGGCACGGGCTCGGGCTCGTAAAGCTCGGCCGTCTCGTCAAAGTCTTCGCCTTGTTCGGAAAAATCCTCGTCCGGCACGTTCAGCCGGCCAACCAGCTCGGCTTGCTGACTATGGACGGGCGACTGCACCGGCGTGAGCGCCGCGACGGGACTGCGCAACGGCTGCTCTTCCAGCTCCGCGCCGAACGCGTCGTGCGTATCGTCGCGCAGCGATCCTGCGACCGGCTTGGGTGGTTCGAAACCGAGATCGTCCCAGCCAAGGTCTTCGAGCGATCCACCGCCCTGGCCAAAGCCCTGGGGTCGCATCGCCGGGCGAGCCGCACCCTTGCGGGCCAGGAGGCCCGACGAGAGCGATGCGAAAACCTTGGGCTCGCTGTTCAACTTGGGTCCGCTTTTCACTGTGCAGCCCCCTTACTGGCCGGCCACGCGGCGGCCGAAGCCGCCGACCGGGCGAGGTGCATTTGTCGCTGCTGCGGCACCGGGGGCCGCGAACACGGTACGGCGAAAATTCTTTTCGAGGCGATCCGAGATATAATCCCAAAGCTCGACCACTTCGCGGGCGGAGCGGCCGTTGGGATCGACCTCCATGACGGTGCGGCCGTCGATCATCGACGCGGCGAAATCGGTACGGTGGTGGACGGTAACCGGAGCCACCGTGCCGTGCTGCGACAGCGCGACCGCGGCTTCATAAGTAATCTTGGCTTTGGGCGTCGCGCCATTGACGACGAACAGCAGCGGCTTGCCCGCGCGGTCGCACAAATCGACCGTGGCGCCGACCGCACGAAGGTCATGTGGGCTTGGACGGGTCGGAATAACGATCAACTCAGCCACCGCGATCACGCTTTGGATGGCCATGGTGATGGCTGGCGGGGTGTCGATGACGGCCAGGCGGAAACCTTGCTGGCGGAGAACCTCGAGGTCGGCGGCGAGGCGGGCGACCGTGGTCTGGGCGAAAGCCGGCATGTCGGCCTGGCGTTCATTCCACCAATCGGCGAGACTTCCCTGCGGATCGATGTCGATAAGGCAGACCGGGCCTGCGCCCGCCAACTGCGCCTGCACCGCGAGATGGCCGGACAGAGTCGTCTTGCCGGACCCGCCCTTCTGCGATGCCATTGCCAGAACGCGCATTCTTTTCCCCCGCCCGATAATCTGCGTTGAGTGGCGGGAGTGACACTCAAGCCTCTAAAATCTGGTTAACATTGGCCCGACCTTGTTGCCTGCCGAGAACCGGCGCTAAATGCGCTGGATGAATGCGATGATGCGCAAACTTGCTCTGGCCACGGCGCTACTGGCCATCGCGGTACCCGCGCCCGCGCAGTCGGTTAAGGCCGGCATCGACGCCTGGCAGCGGGCCGATTATCCCGCCGCGGTCGCGATTTGGCGCCCGCTCGCCGAGGCCGATGATGCCGACGCCGCCTTCAATCTCGGCCAGGCCTATCGTCTTGGCCGCGGCGTTCCGATCAATCTTGCCGCCGCCCAGACCTGGCTCGAGCGCGCCGCCCGCAAGGGCCATGTCGACGCGCAGACGACGTTGGGATTGCTGCTGTTCGATACCGGCAATCGCGTCGGTGGCATGCGCTGGCTCAGATCGGCCGCCGAACAGGGCGAGCCGCGGGCGCTGCTGATCTATGGCACCGCCTTGTTCAACGGCGATGGCGTGGCGCGCGACCCGGTGCTTGCTTACGCTTATGTCAGCCGGGCCGCGGCCCAAGGCCTGGCTCCGGCCAAGACGACGCTCGCCGAAATGGACCAGCTCATTCCGCTCGATCAGCGCCAGAACGGTGTGGCCCTCGCACGGTCAAAGGCGGCGCCGGTGAAAGTCGCGTCGGTGAAGCCGGGTCCGGCGATGAAGCCAGTCAAGACTCCACCCAAGCTATCGCTTGCTGTGCCGGCCAAGGTGCCCGCCATTGCCGCGACAGGCGCTTGGCGAGTGCAGCTGGGCGCCTTTGCCAAGCGCGCGTCTGCCGAGGCCTTGTTCAACACACTGTCGGGTAGCGCCAAACTGGCTGGCCGCCAGCCATATTACGTCGCTGTTGGTGCAATCACGCGACTGCAGGCCGGACCGTACGCAAGCAGAGCCGAAGCCGCCGCCGCTTGCGCGGGCCTGCTTGGCCTGCCCTGCTTCCCGGTGCCGGCTAAATAACGACCCAATCGCGGCGCGGGATGCCCTGCATCCACAGCACAGCGGTAAGGTCGTGATGCCGAATGATGCCGCCGGCGACCGCGGCCAGGGCCGGCTTGGGGCGATAGCCGACGCCAAGGCCAGCTATGGCGATAAGCGGAGCGTCATTGGCCCCGTCGCCGACCGCGATGAGCGATTCGAACCCGACTCCGAGGTCAGCGAGCAGTTGCTCGGCGAAATGGCGCTTGGCCTGCGCGTCGACAATCTTGCCGACCGTTGTCCCGGTCAACTTGCCATCTTCAACGCCCAAAGCATTGGCGCGCAGCTGCTGGAACCCAAGCTCTTTGCCGACCGGTCGGACAAAGTCGGTAAAACCGCCCGACACCAATGCAGTCAGCGCGCCATGTCGCTTCATCGTCGCGACCAGCGTCGCCGCGCCCGGATTGGGGCGAATTCTCGCCTGGCGGCATTTGGCAATAATCTGGTGGTCGAGCCCCTTGAGGAGCGCGACCCGCTCGGCCAGCGCCGCGGCAAAATCGAGCTCGCCCTGCATCGCCCGCTCGGTAATTGCCGCGACTGCGTCCTTGACGCCGGCATAATCGGCCAGCTCGTCGATGCATTCCTGGCCGATCATCGTCGAATCCATGTCGGCGACGAACAGCTGCGCGGGTACCCGCTCGCCGGCCAGAACCGCGAAATCGAGGCCATCGATCATGTCGAGCGCGACGCGCGCTGTCGCCGCTTCGCCGTCGATCGTCAGGTCGGCGGCGTCGCCGGCATCGATCCAGCTCAAATCGCCGACGCGAACTCCAGCGTTAGCCAGCACGGATCGCGCCGTGTGGACCAGCCTGTCATCGAGCCGTCCGGCTGCTATCAGCGTCGCAATGCCCACACATCCTCCAGTCGCTGTCATTGCCGGTCCGACGGCGAGCGGCAAGTCGGCGCTGGCCCTGACGCTGGCCGAGCTGGCCAACGGCGTGATCATCAACGCCGACAGCGCCCAGCTCTATCGCGACCTCCCAGTCCTCAGCGCCGCTCCCAGCGAACAAGAGCTGAACCGCGCCGAGCATCGGCTCTACGGCGTGCTGGATGGTGCCGCGCCATGTTCCGCGGCGGAGTGGGCGGCGATGGCGCGGCGGGAAATCGAGGACGCGCATGCGCATGGCAAGATGGCCATCCTCGTGGGCGGAACGGGTTTATATTTAAACACACTTATCAATGGGATAGCACCGATTCCGGCCATCGATCCCGGGGTCCGAAGCGAGGTGCGCGCGGCGACGGTCGCAGCCAATCGCGCTCGCCTGGTCAAACTGGACGCCGCCGCGGCGGCGCGGCTCGGTCCCAAGGACTCCCTGCGGATCGCGCGCGCACTCGAGGTGATATTGTCGACTGGCCGGACGCTCGGCGAGTGGCAGCAACATCGCCAGGGCGGCATCGGCGACGCCGTGACGTTGCGCCCGCTTATCCTCCTGCCCCAGCGCGCCTGGCTCTACGCCCGCTGCGACGAGCGCTTTGCGCAAATGGTCGAGCGCGGTGCGGTCGAGGAGGTTGCAGCCCTCGTCCAACGCAAGCTCGACCCCAAACTGCCAGTGATGAGGGCGATCGGCGTGCGCGAAATTGGCGCGTTCCTGAATGGCGAGATCGACCGCTCGGCGGCGATGGCCCGCGGCCAGCAGGCGACCCGCAATTACGCCAAGCGGCAATATACCTGGTTCGCTCACCAGCCGCCGCCCGACTGGCCGCGATGGACCACGCCCGCTGACCAAGCGGCGCTGGAACTGCTCAAGCCAAACGCCTAATCGACCGCGATGGATATCCTGCGCGACGCCGACATCGACCCCGCCCCGCTGCTGAACAAGCGCGTGGCAATCGTCGGTTTCGGCAACCAGGGCCGCGCCCAGGCGCTCAATCTGCATGATAGTGGCGTCGATGTGGTCGTGGCTTTACGCGGCGGGTCGTCGAGCTCGACCGAAGCGCTGGGCCACGGGCTCGAGGTCGCGCTGGTCGCGGATGCGGTGGCGTCGGCCGACCTTGTCATGCTGCTGGCGCCCGACGAAATCCTCGGCAGCCTGTATCGTGAAATCGAGCCAAGCATTCGCCCCGGCGCGGCGCTCGGCTTCAGTCACGGCCTCGCGATTCACTTCCATTTCGTCGCCCCGCGCGACGACCTCGACGTGTTCATGGTCGCACCCAAGGGGCCGGGAACCGCGCTGCGGTCGCTCTACCAGCAAGGCGACGGGATGATCGCGCTGTGGGCGGTGGCGCAGGACCGCAGCGGCGCGGCGCGCGCATTAGCGCTCGCGTACGGGCGCGCGATCGGCTGCGCGCGCGCCGGATTATTGGCCTCAAGCTTCGCCGAGGAGTGCGAAGCCGACCTGTTCAATGAGAGCGCCGTGGTGTGGGGCGCGGTGCCCGAAATCCTCATCGCCGGCTTCGACACGTTGGTCGCCGGCGGCGTGTCCCCACAAGTCGCCTATATGGAGTGCGTCGGCGAATTGAAGCTGATTGCCGACTTGATCGAGGCGCGCGGCATCGCCGGGATGCGCGAAGCGATTTCCAACACCGCCGAACTCGGCGCGACACTGGGCGGCCCGCGGATCGTCGATGCCGGCGTTCGCCAGCGGATGGCCGAAGTGCTGACCGAAATCCGCGCCGGGAAATTCGCCAACGCCCTGACGCGCGAGGAAGCAGACGGCTATCCGCGGCTCGAACAGGCGCGCGCCGAAGCCCGCGCCCTGCCGGTCGAGCAAGCGTTCAGATCGTTGCGGCCCAAGCCCTAGCCGACCACCTCGTCAACGGGGACTGGGCGGTCGCCAACCAACGCACGTTCCAGATAGGCGCGCTGCAAATGGCGGTGCGCTTCGGCGGCATGGTCGTCGGTTGCGGCGAGCGCCAACTCAAGCTCCTCGGCGGCGCGCCGCGCGTAATAGACGCGGTCTCTCTCGGCCATGGCCCCGGCTCCTATCGCGAAGATCGGTGCATAGCCTATGCAGTCGGCAAAGTCGCCCGCCAACAAGCGTCAGGCAAACGCACGCACGATGCTCATTCCGGCAACGACTCCGCCAATCGCCAACAGCACCGATGCGGCGACATAAGCGAATGCCGTCGCGGGTTCACCGCGTTGCCACAATAGCACCGCATCGACACTAAAGGCCGAGAAGGTGGTGAAACCGCCGAGCAGTCCGGTCATCAGGAACAGCGAAATGGAATCCGCCCCGCCGATCGACCGCGACAGGATCCAGCCGGCCAGCGCGCCCGCCGCAACGCCGCCCAGGACATTCACCACCAGCGTTCCCCACGGAAAGCTGGGTGGCAGCCACAGCCGGGCGGCGTGATAAGTCGCAAAGCGCAAGACCGAACCGAACCCTCCGCCGACAAACACGAGAAAGTATGGGTTGGTCATTTCCGCTCCGCCAATGTTTCGATCTCCTCTGGCGAGCTTGACGCGCATGTGGGCGAGAAACAAGCCGTCCGCGAATGTCCGCAAAGTGTCGAAAGCGGACGTTTGGGGGCAGAAACCGCGATCTCACGATCATAATTTGATTTTAATCAAACCATCCTATTCGGGTCGAATGGCCGCCGCCCAATCAGACCGGCGCAATGCGCCCCGCAATGACGATCCCGAGCTTCGGGGACGGAGAAGCGAGCCGCGCGCATACATTTTGTTGCCCGCGGCCGTCGAAGATCTTGGTGGCCGCAACAGCGTCAGGCTGTTGGACGTCTCTCGCACCGGTGCCCGGCTAGAGGCTGGCGACTTGCCCGCAGTGGGGAAGGACATCATCTTGAAGTGCGGCGCGATCGATACACTTGGAACGGTTGTTTGGACCATCCACGGACGATGCGGGATCCATTTTGACGAACCACTTCGCGGGCAGGATCTGATTGCGCTTCGCGCCCTCGCAGCGTCGGTAGAGCATTCCGGGATGACGCCCGATGAACTGCAAGCAACGGCCGACTGGGCGGGCGGTTTCGTCCGCTAGGCTGAACGCCCGCCGGTTAGGGCTCGCTTGCGGCCGCCTCAGTTGGAAAGCGGAATATGGTCGGCGCTGATCATGTATCAAACGGCCAAAAGACGGTGCGCGGCGTTTAGCCAGGCCGCGGTATTGCCGATCCGCTCTTCCGACAGACCGATCAACAACAGAATCGCGGCGCCGATGAGGGTGGCCGGATGGACTGTGCGGCGGCTGGCGATGTCGTAGGCGACCACGGACGCGATCGCCCCCAGGAAGATGGACAAACCGAAGGCGCTGATTTCCGGAATACGGCCGATCGCAGCCCCGATCAGCCCGAGGCTTCCCAGGATCACCCAACGTTTGTGATAGTCCGGCTTGGAGCGCAGCAGCATTGCGCCGCCCGCGAGGAGCCCGAACATCGCCAGATCGGCCAGTTCGCCGTAGAAAAAGGACAATGCCGCATCGCCGCCGCCGGCGCGAACGTCGTGAATCGTATCCCGCGCCGCCACGACGGTCCCGAGGGTCAGCATTGGCAGGATCAGCCAACCGGCGAACGAACCAACTTTCCGATGCGCCTTGAGCCGTTTCGTCGCAGCGAGAAAGGTTTGGCTGACCAACAATCCGGTCCAGGCGAAGAAGAATGCGCCGTGAATGTGAACGATCAGCGGCTTCGCGAATGTTCCTCGCGCCACGGGAAGAAAAAAGGTTCGTGAAAACCCGGTCAGCACGATGGCAGCGAAGATCAGGTTGAAGACGATAAAGTAACCGTGCAGCTTGCGCGGTCGCCGGTCGCTTCGGCGAGGGATGGTCCCCGCGCCCTGGTCAGATTCTGCCATGGGGTTGCGCCCGCCTACGCCCCAGCTGTCCGATCACGCCAAGCCAGTCCCGCCGCGGTGGCGGGATCTGGCAAGCACGGCGGAATCGCGGACCGGCTTAGGTCGAACTCGCGAATCCGCACTGCTTTTGCTCCATCGCAATCTGCTTGGTGATGCGGGTGGCGTTTTCCGAATAGGCCGTCGTCACGGAACCGTGATTGACGGTCTTGCCGCGCATCGGGCTGACTGCTTGGCAGATGTGGAAGACATGCGGCGTCGCGGCTGTCTTGGCGCCGTTCTCCGGAGCGATCCAGTAGACGACATCCTGGCCAGCCGGGTGGGCGGCATCCTTGGTCGCTTCAGCCACCGTGGCCGAGTCCTTGGCGATGTCCTGCGCCTGGGCCGCGACCTCGGGTGAACAGGCCGTGGTCGGCTGACTGGCTTTGATCTGGTCCGCGCACTTGTTCATGTCCTGGGTGTATTGCTCGACCGAGGGCGGGTTCCAGCTGACCCCGATCAGCGTCGCGACCACGGCCAGGACGGCGCCGACGCCGCCGGCAATCTTCTTGTTCTTGGGGTCCATGTCCTTGTCCATGAAGATCAGGACCACCAGCGGCAGGAAGGCGATCAGGGTGATGATCGCGCCGAGCTGGTTCTGGACGAAGAATTTGACCGGCTCGGACTTGGTGGCTGGATCCTGCTTGTTGGCCGCCTTCCACATCAGGCTGCCGGCGATGGCGAAGATAGCGATCCCGACCAGGATGCCGATCAGCAGCGGCAGGTTGCCGTGGTCGAACTTGTGTTGACGGAGCAAGACGATGCCGGCGATCTCACCGCCGATGGCGACGATCCACGCCAGCGCGGCGAAAATGCGCAAGCGCTTGGCGGCCGATGCCTGGCCTTGCGTCGCCCGCCATTCCTTGGTGACGTCGACCTCTGCGGGCGGCTTGTTGTCGGACATGTTCAGATCCCCTTTTCGACACTGCTGCACGATGGACGTCGAACGGGCGGCTTACCCCGTCGGGTCCACGTAGCTTCACACGACTTCAGGCTACGGGAGTGCACTCCTGTCCGCAATGGGTGGATCGCAGACATTACGCATGGGCGGCTGGTCGCGGCCAAAGGCAATGATGTCACCGTGACGGGCCGCCTATCGGCGCCCGAACAGTTTCTCGATCTCGCCGTGGCCGAGTTTGACCCAGGTCGGGCGGCCGTGATTGCACTGGCCCGAGCGCGGCGTGACTTCCATTTCGCGCAGCAAGGCGTTCATCTCGGCGACCGACAAGATGCGCCCGGCGCGGACCGAGCCGTGACAGGCGATGGTCGCGGACACGAGGTCGAGCTTGTCGCGGAGGCCGAGCGCCTGGCCGAGTTCGGCAAGCTCGGCGGCGAGATCGGTGAGCAGACCGCGGACATCGGTCGTTCCGAGCGGGGCGGGTGTGGCGCGGACCAGCATCGCCGCCGGGCCGAAGCGTTCGACTTCCAAACCCAGCGCGGCGAGGTCGGGGATGGCGGCTTCGAGGCGATCGCAATCGGGCTCATCGAGTTCGACCACTTCGGGGATCAGCAGGGTTTGCGGGGCGACGCCAGCTCCCTCCCCGCGAGCCCGGCGCATCCGCTCGAGCACCAGCCGCTCGTGGGCGGCGTGCTGGTCGACGATCACCAGCCCGTCTTCGGCCTCGGCGACGATGTAGGTCGCCGCCACCTGCCCGCGGGCAACGCCGAGCGGGAAACTCGGCACCGGTTCCGTCGCCGCTTCGGCGCGGGCGGCGGGCTGGGATTCAAACAAAGCGCGGGCCTCGGCCAACATCGTCGCCCCGGCGAACGCCGGGGCCCCAGGGAGATATTGCCCATTCGGCATGAGATCCCGGCTTTCACCGGGATGACGGTACGTTTCGCTATTGGTCCACATCACCGGCGCGGCGGCCTGGTCATGGACGGCGCTGCGATGGCCGGCTTCGTCGAGCGCGTGGCGGAGGCCGCCGACGATCAGCCCGCGGACCGCTGATGGATCGCGAAAGCGGACCTCGGTCTTGGCCGGGTGGACGTTGACGTCGACATCCTCGAGCGGGACGTGGAGAAACAGCGCGGCAATCGGGTGGCGATCGCGAGCGATGAGGTCGCGGTAGGCGGCACGCAGGGCGCCGACCAGCAACCGGTCCTTCACCGGCCGCGCATTGACGAACAGGAATTGCTGGTCGGACAGGCCGCGATTGAAGGTCGGCAGGCTGATCACGCCGGTCAGGCCGAGGCCGTCGCGAGCGCAATCGATGCCGATGCCGTGACGGTCGAGTTCGTGGCTGAGGATCTCGGCGACCCGCGCCGGGGCGCTCGCCGGCTGCAGCGACAGGATGCGCCGCCTGTCATGTTCGAGGCTAAAGCCGACGTCCGGGCGGGCCATGGCGAGGCGCTTCACGACATCGAGGCAGGCGGCATATTCGGCGCGGGGCGAGCGCAGGAACTTACGGCGGGCGGGGACCTTGGCGAACAATTCCTCGACCTTGACCCGGGTGCCGGGCGGCAGTGCCGCTGGCCCCTCGCCCACTTTGGCACCGTGGTCGATAGCAATTCGCCAGCCATCCGCGCTGCGCATCCGGCTTTCCAGGGTCAAGCGCGACACGCTGGCGATCGACGGCAGCGCTTCGCCGCGAAAGCCGAAGCTGGTCACCCGGTCGATGGCGCCGTCGGGCAATTTCGAGGTCGCGTGCCGCTCAAGCGCGAGGGCCAAGTCGGCCGGTCCCATGCCGCTGCCGTCGTCGATCACTTCGATCAGGTCGATGCCGCCGCCGGCCAGCCGGATGGCGATCGTCCCCGCGCCCGCGTCCAGTCCGTTTTCGACCAGTTCTTTCAAGGCGCTCGCCGGCCGTTCGACCACCTCGCCGGCGGCGATGCGATCAATCAGTTCGGAAGGCAGCAGCGTTATTGACATGTTAAGGGTCCTAGCCCAATCGAATCACTTCCGCGAAGGGTTGATTTTCACCGGAATTTACAACGCGTTCACGGGTCGGGGTTTACTTATTCGTGAATGGGTTAGCGGCATCGTTAACCGCCAGTCGCGGATAAAACGAAAGACATAAAACGGATGTTCTGGGCGCGCTGGTTCAAATGGATGTCGCACGACATGGCGATCGATCTCGGGACCGCCAACACTTTGGTCTATGTGCGCGGGCGCGGCATCGTCCTCAACGAGCCGTCGGTGGTGGCGATCGAGACCATCAACGGGGTCAAAAGGGTCAAGGCCGTCGGCGTCGACGCCAAGCTGATGATGGGCAAGACGCCCGACCAAATCGAGGCCATCCGGCCGTTGCGCGACGGAGTCATCGCCGACATCGATGTCGCCGAACAGATGATCAAGCATTTCATTCACAAGGTCCAAGGCGGCAAGATGCGCGCCTGGCGTTTTCCCGAAATCGTCATCTGCGTGCCATCGGGATCGACTTCGGTCGAACGCCGCGCGATCCGCGACGCCGCGTCCAATGCCGGCGCCAGCTCGGTCTATCTGATCGAGGAGCCGATGGCGGCCGCGATCGGCGCCGACATGCCGGTCACCGAACCGATTGGATCGATGGTCGTCGACATCGGCGGCGGCACCACCGAAGTCGCCGTGCTGTCCTTGCGCGGCCTGGCCTACACCACGTCGGTGCGGGTTGGCGGCGACAAGATGGACGAAGCGATCAGCTCCTACGTCCGGCGCAACCATAATTTGCTGATCGGCGAAGCCACTGCCGAGCGGATCAAGAAGGAAGTCGGCATCGCCAAGCCGCCGGTCGACGGCATCGGCAAGACCGTCCACATCAAGGGCCGCGACCTGGTCAACGGCGTCCCCAAGGAAATCTCGATCAACCAGGGGCAAATCGCCGAGGCGCTGTCGGAGCCCGTTGGCACGATCGTCGAAGGGGTCCGCATCGCGCTTGAAAATACCGCTCCCGAACTCGCCGCCGATATCTGCGACCAGGGCATCGTGCTGACCGGCGGCGGCGCGCTGCTGCAGGGCCTCGACGAGGTGCTGCGCGACGAAACCGGCTTGCCAGTCACCGTCGCCGACGATCCCCTGACCTGCGTTGCGCTGGGCACCGGCCGGGCGCTCGAAGAAGAGCAGTTCCGCGGTGTGTTGCAAACCGCCTGACGGGCGCTGAACGATGGCGCCGCCGCGTCCGGGCTGGTCGAGACGCGCTCAATACGGGCTGTTTTTCAGCTTCCTGGCGGTTATGGCCGGGCTGGTTACCGGCGTCTTGCTACTCGCATTGTCGCTGCTTGCCCCCAATAGTTTTGAAACGGTGCGCGGTGCCGCGCTCGATGTCACCGCGCCGATCAGCGGCGCCCTTAACGAAGTCGCTTCGACTGCTGAGGGACTAGTCAGCGGCGCCGGCAATTATTGGGATGCCGCGCACCAGAACGCCAAGCTCAAGGCCGAGCGCACGAAAATGCTGCAGCGGATGATCGAAGCCAAGGCCATCCTGCAGGAAAATGGGCAGCTCAAGGCCGCCTTGCAGCTGCGGGAGCACAGCCGCGCCGCCATCGCCGCCGGTCGGATCGTCGGCTCATCGCTGAGCAGCCCGCGCCGGTTCGCGGTGCTGTCGGTCGGCACTGGCGATGGCGTCCAGGTCGGCATGCCGGTGCGCTCCCCCGATGGGCTGATCGGCCGGATCATCGACGCCGGCCGGCTGGCGTCGCGCGTGCTGCTGATTTCCGACCGCTCGAACATTGTCCCGGCGCGGATCCTGCGCGGCGGGCAACCGGTCATTTCCCAAGGGCGCGGCGACGGTACGGTGGACTTGAGGCCGCTGGAAGTCGGACACAATCCCTTTCGCCGTGGCGATATCGTCGTCACTTCAGGTACTGGCGGGCTTTATCCGCCCCTGGTGCCCATCGCCCGGGTGGTCCGCCTCGACGACGACGGCGCGATCGCGGTACCGCTAGCCGACCCCGTCAACACCAGCTTCGCGGTGGTCGAAGCGCCGTTCGAGCCTGAAGCCCAAGCAACCGAGCCTTTGCCGCTCGCGGAGGCACCGTGATGGTTCGCGCCGCGCTCAGTTCGGGACGACGCATCGGGCAAGGTCCACGCCCCACCGCGCCCTATATTCCGGCGATTTCAGTCTTCGCCGGCACCATGCTGTCAACGCTGCCGCTGGTTTCGACCAGCGGCTGGTATCCCGACCTCGGTTTCCTGGTGCTGATCGCCTGGCGGTTGCTGCGGTCGGATCCGTGGCCGGCGTGGTGGGCGGCGCCGCTGGGTTTCGCCAATGACCTCGTCACCGGCGCTCCTTTAGGCATGTCGGTCGTATTGTGGAGCGCCACCATGGTGCTGCTCGACCTTGTCGACCGGCGCACGATGTGGCGTGATTATTGGATCGAGTGGGGCCTCGCGGCGCTGTTGCTGTTGCTCGGTGAATGCTTCGAATATTGGATCGCCAGCCTGACCGGCCCGGCCGGAGCCTTCGCCACGATCCTGCCGCCGCTGCTGATTGCGATATTTGTGTTCCCGATCGCGGCCTGGCTGGTGGGCCGGATCGATCGCTGGAGACTTGGTCGATGAGCAAAGTTCCAACGAGCAAGCGACCGGTAAAACGCGGGCCGTTACGGAACGGCAAGCGCGTCACGTCGGCCCACCAGTCAATGACGTTTTCGCGGCGGATGCTGCTTACCGGCGGCGCCCAGGTGGGGGTCGGCGCGGTGCTCATCGGCCGGCTCGGTTGGCTGTCGGTGGCCGAGAACGAGCATTATCAATTGCTGTCCGAAAGCAATCGAGTGCAATTGATTATCGTGCCCCCGCGGCGCGGCTGGGTGGTCGACCGCCGCGGCAAGCCGATCGCGATCAACCGCAGCGATTTTCGAGTCGATCTTATCCCCGAGCAGGTCGAGAACTTCGAACAGACGCTGAAGACGCTGGCCCAACTGCTCGACCTCAGCATCGACGATGTCGACCGCATTCTCAGGGATATGAAGGCGGCACGTGGCTATCAGCCGGTCCAGGTCGCCGAGAACGTCCCATACGAGAATTATGCGAAGGTCGTTGTTCGGCTGCCGGAACTCCCGGGGGTCCAGCCAATGCGCGGATTCTCGCGCTTCTATCCCGACGGGCCGGCGGTGGCGCACTTGGTCGGTTATGTCGGCGCCGCGTCGGCCAAGGATTATGAGCGCGACAAGAACCCGCTGCTGATTACGCCGGGCTTCAAGATCGGCAAGGAAGGCCTTGAAAAGACT
Organism: Sphingomonas sp.; assembly: GCF_031361285.1. Classification (GTDB taxonomy): domain Bacteria; phylum Pseudomonadota; class Alphaproteobacteria; order Sphingomonadales; family Sphingomonadaceae; genus Sphingomicrobium. Next base: position 112,726 of record NZ_JANMCO010000036.1, on the reverse strand, counting down.
CTCGAAAGCAGTCTGCGCGGAACGCCCGGCGGGCAGCGCGTCGAACTGACCGCCCGCGGCAAACTGGTGCGCGAGCTCGAGCCCAAGCCCGACCGCAGCGGCAATACCGTCCAGCTGACCATCGACCAGGGGCTTCAGCAATATGCAGCGCGGCGAATGGGCGACCAATCGGGGGCGCTGGTCGCCATGGACGTGGCAAGCGGCGATCTATTGGCCTTCGTGTCCATGCCTGCGTACGACCCAAACAGTTTCAGCAGCGGTATCGGCCGGACCGAATGGCGGGTCTTGTCCGAGAACGATCATATTCCGCTTCTCAACAAGGTCACACAAGGTCTCTATCCGTCCGGATCGACGATCAAGCCGGCCATGGCGCTGGCCTTCCTAAAGCAGGGTATTGACCCCAGCCGACGCGTTAATTGTCCAGGTGGCTTGAGGATCGGCAATCGCTACTTCCGGTGCGACGCGGTCCATGGGTTGATGGACATGCATCAGGCGATCGAGCGCAGCTGCAATACCTATTTCTGGGCGACCGGCCTGATCACCGATCCTGGGCAGACCACCGAAATGGTTCAGTATTTGGGCTATGGCCAGCACTTCGATTTGCCGATCCCGACCCAGCGCTTTGGCACGATGCCAAACCCGGAATGGCTTCGGAAAAAGTATAATCGCGAATGGCAGGGCTATGACACGGCCAATACCTCGATCGGCCAAGGTTACGTCCTGATCAATCCGATCCAGCTGGCGGTTATGCCGGCGCGACTAGCGTCGGGTAAATTGCTTGAGCCGCGCTTGCTGATGGCCGCCAAGCGAAAGCCGATAAGCGACCTCGACGTCGATCCGGACCATCTCGAGTTTGTCCGAAAGGCCATGGCTGCAGTTGTCAACGAACACGGCACAGCAGTCGGGTCGAAGCTTCCGCTCGACGGCATCCAGATGGCGGGCAAGACGGGAACCGCCCAGGTTTTCAAGCTTGGGAACCGCGGCCATCAATCGAATTGGGCTCTTCGTGACCATGCGCTTTTTGTTGCTTTTGCGCCGGCCGACAAGCCGCGGTTCGCCATCGGTTGCATCATCGAGCATGGCGGTTTTGGCGCTTCGGCCGCGGCACCGATCGTGCGCGACACGATGACCTATTTATTCGACCAGCAGAAGGCCATGGACGCCCTCGCCCCCCTTGAGCGGCAGTGGGGCGGGACTCTCGCCGAGCGCAACGCCCGCCAGGCCGCGCAATTCAAAGCCCTCGCCGCTGCCAGGCGACTAACCGCATGATCTCCTCGGCAATCATTCCGCAGCCGCTGGCCAAGCTGCCGTGGCGGCTGATCTTCCTCGTCGCCGGGATCGCCATGGTCGGCTTGCTGACGCTTTATTCGGCGGCCGGCGGTTCGATCCGGCCGTGGGCGCTCAAGCAAGCGATCACCTTCCTCGTCTTCCTGTGCATCGCGATCGGCATGTCGTGGATCAAGGAGACGACGATCAAGAGCATCGCCTTCCCGCTCTATGGTGCGGTGCTGGTGATGCTGGTGCTGGTCGAGCTTCTCGGGTTCGTCACCAAGGGTGCCCAGCGCTGGCTCGATATCGGCGTCATCCGCCTGCAGCCGAGCGAGTTCATGAAACCGGCGATCGTGCTGGTGCTGGCCCGCTTCTACGACCTGCTGCCGGCCGGCGACATCCGCAAATGGCGGGCGATCTGGCCGGCGGCGGCGCTGATTGGCGTGCCCGCGGTCTTGATCCTGGTCCAGCCGGATCTCGGGACCTGCATGATGATCGTGCTGGGTGGCATCACCATGATGTTCATCGCCGGCGTGCCGATGCGGCTGTTCCTCGCCGGCGCGGCGGCGGTCGCGGTGGCGGCGCCGATCGCGTTTTCGATGATGCACGATTACCAGCGCAAGCGCGTGTTCATCTTCATGGACCCCGAAAGCGACCCGCTCGGCGCCGGCTATCATATCAGCCAGTCGAAGATCGCGATCGGGTCGGGCGGCATCTTCGGCAAGGGCTTCTTGAACGGCAGCCAGAGCCACCTCGACTATCTGCCCGAAGGCCATACCGACTTCGCCTTCGCAACCATGGTCGAGGAATGGGGCCTGGTCGGCGGCTTGCTGGTCATCCTCGCCTTCGGCGCGGTGATCCGCTGGGGGATGATGGTCAGCCTCAATGCCCGCAGCCGCTTCGCCCAGCTCGCCGCCGCCGGCCTGTCGGCAACCATCTTCTTCTACGTCTCGATCAATCTGATGATGGTCATGGGCCTGGCGCCGGTGGTCGGCATTCCGCTGCCGCTGGTCAGCTTCGGCGGTTCGGCGGTGATGACCGTGATGCTGTGCCTCGGTTTGCTAATGGCGCTCGAGCGGCAGCAACGAACGACGTCGAAGCTGGTTTGACCGGCCGGGTTGATGCACGAAAAATGGTGGATCGGCTCGGGCTCGAACCGAGGACCATTCGATTAAGAGTCGAACGCTCTACCAACTGAGCTACCGATCCACGCTGTAGGGATGGCGGGCATATAGCGTGGTACGTCAGTCCTACAAGTGGTTGGTCACACGCATCCGAACGATAGACTCAGCTGGTCTAGTTTAGGGTGCCCAACCTCGATTTGGGGTTTCTCTTAGTTATTGAAATTAGATATTTTCATTTCGGTTAAGCAACGATTACGCTTACTCAGCGGGTCCCAGGTTCGAACCCTAGTGCGTGCCGCTTAAGCGCGGCGATGGACTCGTGCACTATTTCGGGATCGCGCAAGGCGAAGGCCAGCTGAAAACTGCCCTGCAGGGTCGCCAAAAAGGAACGCGCGCGGATCAACGCGTCCGCGGCGTTCAATCCCGTGGCTTCGAATAATCGCCCGATCCAGCTGCACTGGCGGGCGGCCATTTCTCCGGCCAACGGTGCAAGCGAATCGTCGGAAAGGCGGAGATCGCGGGCAAGCCCGACGAGCGGGCAGCCGACCGACGCATAAACGTCGGCAGAGCTGGCCGAGGCATCGAGAAAGGCCTCCAGCCGCAACTCTGGGTTTGCGTCGGGCAGCAGCGAGTCCAGAGCCACATCGATACGCTTGAGCCAATGGTCAACGACCGCTCTGACGAGATCCTCCTTGGTGCGGAAATAGTAAAAGACGTTTCCTACCGGCACGTCAGCGTCGCGGGCGATGTTGGCGATCGACGTTGCCTGCAGCCCCTCGAGGTGAAAAAGTTTCACCGCGGACTGCACCAAACGCGCCCTCTTGTCCGTACTTTTCCTGCCCATCGCTTTTCCCGAAATGTTAGTTGACCAACTAACTATCATGGAATAGCGAAGGTGCAAGTCGCTCGGTTTGAGGTCGAAGATGAGCCAATCACCCGACATGACTGAAACCACCGGAACGCCAGACGAAGGCGTGGCGGATGACGTATCGCCGCCGACCGACGCGCCTGCCGAAACATTCCCCGAAGCAGAGGCGTTTGCTGCACCGGTCCACGGTGGCGACATCGTCAAGCGCCATCGCCTGTCGACCCGGCTGTGGCATTGGACCAATGCGCTGGCATTGTTCGTCATGCTGCTGAGCGGGCTGATGATCTTCAACGCCCACCCCCGGCTGTACTGGGGACAATATGGCGCCAATTTCGACACTGCCTGGTTCGAGATCGGATCCCACGGCAATGAAGGTTTCGCCAAGCTCGGCGCGCTCCAGGTCAAGACCACCGGGCTGCTCGGAGCCTGGCCGGATGTCCATGGCGTCATCCAGCATCGCGCCTTTCCCTATTGGCTGACGATTCCCTCGACCTACAGCCTGGCCCATGCGCGGCTGTGGCATCTGGCCTTCGCCTGGATCCTCGCGATCGGCCTGATCGGCTACCTAATCATCTCGCTGGTCAACCGCCACGTCCAGCGCGACCTGGCGCCGACAAGGGAGGAGATCGCACCGTCGCACATTTGGCGGGACATCAAGGATCATGCCCGGCTGCGCTTCCCGACCGGGGCCGCGGCGGCGCGTTACAACATCCTCCAGAAGCTCAGTTATGGAGCGGTGCTGTTCGTCTTCCTGCCGCTGATCGTCCTGACCGGGCTGACCATGTCGCCGCAGATGGACTCGGGCTGGTCGTTTCTCCTCGACATCTTCGGCGGGCGGCAGTCGGCGCGGTCGATCCATTTCATTGTCGCCTGGCTACTGGTCGGGTTCTTTTTCGTGCATGTCGCGATGGTGGTTCTGGCGGGGCCATTCAACGAAGTGCGGTCGATGATCACGGGTCGGTATCGGCTGCCTCAGGAGAAAGGTGCGCAGCCATGAACGGCATCGACCGCCGCTCGCTGATCGCCGGGATCGCCGGATTCGGCGGCCTGTCGCTCGCCGGATGCGACCGGCTCGACCGGTCACCCGCTTTCAAGGCGATTCTCCAAAGCTCGGAGAAGCTGCACTACCGCGCGCAGCGGATTGTCGCCGGGCGCGACACGCTGGCCAGGGAATATTCGGTGGCGGACATGTCGCCGCGGTTCCGGGTCAATGGCACGGCCATGCCCAACACACCCGAATATGCGGCGATGGTGGCGAACAATTTCGCTGATTATCGGCTAGTCGTGGACGGGCTGGTGGCGCGTCCGCTGGCGCTTTCGCTCGGCGACCTCATCCGCTTCCCCCAGCGTGCCCAGATCACCCGCCACGATTGCGTCGAAGGCTGGTCGGCAATCGGCAAATGGCAGGGGCCGCAACTGGGTCCAATCTTGCGCCTGGCGGGCTTGTCGACCCAGGCCAATTTCATCGTCTTCCACTGCGCCGACTCTATCGGGGCAGCCCAATATTATGAATCGATCGACATCGTCGATGCATTCCACCCGCAGACAATCCTGGCCCTGTTGATGAACGACCAAAAGCTGCCGATCGGCCACGGCGCGCCAGCCCGCCTGCGGGTCGAGCGCCAGCTTGGCTACAAAAATGCCAAGTTCGTGATGCGGATCGAGGCCCGCCGCCGCATCGACGATTTGTTCGCTGGTAAAGGCGGCTATTGGGAAGATCATGGCGATTACGCCTGGTATGCGGGAATTTGACGATGCGCGCTGGCTCCGCTCTCATCGCAGGAATCGCCCTGGTGTCTTGCTCGCCGGGCGCATCGGCACCGATGCCACGGGCAGGCCTGGCGCCGATCGTTATCGAACTTTACCAGAGCCAGGGTTGCTCGAGCTGCCCGCCGGCCAATGCCGCGCTCAACGCGATCGCCTCCGACCCGGCTGTCCTCGCGCTTAGCTTTGCGGTGACCTATTGGGACCAACTCGGGTGGAAGGACGGCTTCGCCAGGCCGGAATATACGCAGAGGCAATATGATTATGCTCATGCCGCGAGCGGCAATCGCGTTTTCACGCCGCAATTCGTAATCAATGGCGTGAACGCGGGAAGCCAAGCGAGCTCGCTACGCCAGGCTGCCGCAAAAGCGGGTTCGCCCAGGAACGGACCGATAATCGCCATATCGGGCAGCGCGGTGGAAATCGGCGCGGCGAAGGCTCAAAGGCCCGCGACCGTTTGGCAAGTCACTTACGACCCCCGTGTCCGCAATGTCGCGATCCGGGCGGGGGAGAATGGCGGCCGCACACTGCCCCACCGCAATATTGTCACGCGACTCAAAGCGCTGGGGACGTGGTCCGGTCCAGCGCGCCATTTTGCGCTTGCCGTGCCGAAGGATCCGGCGTTGCGCAGCGCGATTTTCGTCCAACGCGGCAAGGGCGGGCCGATCATCGCCGCGCGCAAAATCTGACTCCGCGCGGACCGATCGATGTTCCTGCTAGCCGGCTTATTCTTCCTCACCGCCCTGCTTTACGCCGTCGCCGGATTTGGCGGCGCGTCAACCTATACCGCACTGCTCGTGCTGGTGGGTTCAGACTATCGGGCGATCCCGGTCATTTCCCTGTTGTGCAATATCCTGGTGGTGTCGGTCGGCACCTGGCGCTTCGCCCGCGCCGGCCACCTCGACGTCAAGCGATCATGGCCATTGTTCGTGACTTCGGTCCCGGCGGCCTGGCTCGGCGGACGGCTAGTCATCGGTGAGACCTTGTTCGTTGGCCTGCTCGCGGCGGCGCTGCTGATCGCCGGCCTGCTGATGCTGTGGCAGCCCTATTGGGAGCACGCGTCGCAATCGCCACGAACCGGCGCCAGCTGGGTCGAACCGGTCGCCGGCGGAGTGCTGGGTTTTGTCGCCGGCGTGGTCGGGATCGGCGGCGGGATTTTCCTCGCGCCGTTGCTCTACCTGTTGCGCTGGGCCTCGCCCAAGGCGATCGCCGCGACCTGCGCCGCCTTCATCCTGGTCAATTCGATCTCCGGCCTGGTCGGCCAAGCGAGCAAGGGCCTTGCCGTGGCCGGCGCCGTGATCGGCGACCATCTCTGGCTGTTCCCGGCGGTAATCGTTGGCGGCTTGATCGGTTCTGCTGTGGGCAGCGGGCGGCTCGACCCCAAATTGCTGCGGATCGTCACCGCGCTGCTGATCCTCTATGTCGGGGTCAGGCTCGCGCTCCGCTGGTGGGGGGCGATTCACGGAGGCGCCGGATGATCGACGCATACGGGCGGACCATCACTTATTTGAGGTTGTCGGTCACCGACCGCTGCAACTTGCGTTGCACTTATTGCATGCCCGCGGCGATGCGGTTCCAACCGCGCGTCGATCTGCTCGATTGGGATGAGCTCGGCGCTGTTGCCGACGCCTTCGTCGCGCTTGGCGTTCGGCGCTTGCGCCTGACCGGCGGCGAGCCACTTGTCCGCAAGGGGTTCGTCGAGTTCGTCGGCCGCCTGTCGCGTCACCTGGTCTCGGGCGCGCTCAACGAAATCACCATGACCACCAACGGCACCGAGCTTGAACGCCATGCCGAGGCGCTCGCCAGGAACGGCATCCGGCGGATCAATGTCTCGCTCGACAGCCTTAACCCGACGCGCTTCGCCCAGATCACGCGCGGCGGGCAGATCGACCGGGTCATTGCCGGGATCGACGCGGCGCTGGCGGCCGGGATCGCGGTCAAGCTCAACACCGTCGTGCTGCGCAACGACAATCTGAGTGAGGTCGTTGAATTGGCCGAGTGGGCGCACGGCCGCGGCGCTTCGATCAGCTTCATCGAGGTCATGCCGTTGGGCGATGTCGAGCAATCACGCATCGACCAGCATGTCCCGATGGCCGCTGCTCGCGACCTTCTCGACCAGCGCTGGACCTTGACCCCGAGCGCGGCGCAGACGGGTGGGCCGGCGCGATATTTCACCACCGATGAGGGTGGGACAATCGGCTTCATCACCCCGCTGAGCGAGAACTTCTGCGGTGGCTGCAACCGCGTGCGGGTGACCGCGACCGGCCAATTGTGCTTCTGCTTGGGTCAAGACGAAGGGGTCGACCTGCGCGCCATGCTCCGCAATCACGCCCCGACCGAACCGCTCGAAAACGCGATCGCTGCTGTGATCTGTCGCAAGCCGCTCGGACATGATTTCCGCATCGCCGCCCAAGTCACCGGTGCAGTCAATCGGCACATGTCGGTCACCGGCGGGTGAAATTGCGGTTCTTCGGGCGGCTGCGCAGCCTCGTTGAGGACGGTGAATGCGACATCGACTTGCCGCCCGATGTTGCCACCACCGAAGCCGTGCGGAGCTGGTTCGGGCGCGACCATCCCGACCTGCTCGACCAATCGGTCCGCATGGCCCTTGATGATTCCCTCGTGCTGGGGGATGCGCCGCTTGGCGCCGCCCGCGAAATCGCCTTCCTGCCGCCGGTGTCGGGCGGATGATCGGCATTGCAACCGACGCGATCGACCCGCCTTCGCTGCTCGCCGAGTTCATCGCGACCGCCAGGGGCGCCGGCGGAATCGCCTCCTTCACCGGGGTGGTGCGGGGCCTGAACGAAGGCCGCGCGGTCGAGAAACTATGGCTCGATTTCCATGAACGAATGACTCCAGCAGCGCTGGAGGGAATTGCCGCCGATGCCCGGACCCGTTTCGCGCTCTTGGCGATCGCAATAGTGCACTGCGTCGGCGAAGTTTGCCCCGGCGAGCCGATCGTGTTCGTCGCCGCCGCCGCGCCGCGTCGCCGCTTAGCCTTCGACGCGGTCGATTATGCAATGGACAGAATCAAGACCGAAGCGCCATTCTGGAAACGCGAGACCCACACTGGGCGGGATCATTGGATCGAAGCGCGGTCCTCGGACCAAATGGATCGGGCTCGCTGGGAGGAGACGCACTGAGCGCGAGGGAGTTCATTCCTGTCGGGATCGCGGTGATGACCGTTTCCGACACCCGCACCGACGAGACCGACACGTCGGGCCGCTATCTCGCGTCCGCCATCGCCGAGACCGGCCATCGCCTTGCGGGCAAAGCCATCGTCCCCGACGATGCGCAGCGGATCGCCGCGCAAATGCGCGAATTCTGCCATGACGGAGCGGTTGACGTGATCATCTCGACCGGCGGCACCGGGCTCACCAGGCGCGACGTCACGCCAGAAGCGGTGATGCCGTTGTTCGACAAGGTGATCGAGGGTTTCGCGGCGGTGTGGCACCGGGTCAGTTATGATTCCATCGGCCTGTCGACCATCCAGTCGCGGGCCTGCGCCGGGGTCGTCAATGGCCGCTTCGTCTTCTGTTTGCCGGGGTCGAACGGGGCGGTCCGCGACGGCTGGACCAAGGTCATCGCGCCCCAGCTCGACCATCGCACCCGCCCGTGCAACCTGATCGAGATCATGCCGCGCCTAATGGAGTCATGAGCGACCTCACCCACTTTGGCGGCGACGGGCGGCCCCGCATGGTCGATGTTTCGTCCAAGTCGGTAAGCGACCGGGTGGCGATTGCGCGCGGGTTCGTGTCCGTGCCGGACGCCTTGCTTGCACGCATCGCCGACAAGATGATCTCCAAAGGCGACGTGATCGCGGTCGCCGAGCTTGCCGGGATCATGGGCGCCAAACGAACCGCCGAGCTGATTCCACTGTGCCACCCACTCTCGCTGGATTCGGTCGAGGTGCGAATTTGCCCGGCGGAGGGGGGACTGGAGATCACGGCACAGGCAGCCACGGCCGCGCGCACCGGCGTCGAAATGGAGGCGATGACCGCCGTCGCGGTCGCCTGTTTGACGCTTTACGACATGTTGAAAAGCGCGGCGCGCGACATCCGGATTGAGCGCGTCGAACTGATTGAGAAACGCGGCGGAAAATCGGGGACGTGGCGGCGGGAATGACCCCGCTCCTGCCACTCGACGAGGCGCGGCGCATCCTGCTCGACGGACATGGCGCGCTCGGCAGCGAGATCGTTTCGTTGGCGGACGCTTCAGGCCGAACGCTCGCCGAAAATGTCACTGCTCGACACGACCAGCCGCCGGCGCCCACTTCCGCCATGGATGGCTATGCAGTGCGCGCGGCAGACTCGATGCAAGGCGCGCGTCTCCGGCTCGTCGGCGAGGCGCCAGCGGGCGCGCCGTTCGCCGGCCTGCTGGGACCAGGCGAATGCGTCAAAATCGCAACCGGGGGGATCGTTCCCGACGGCGCCGATCGTATTGTCATCCAGGAAAACGTGGCGAGCGCTGGCGGCGTCGTGACGATCGTCGACTCCTCTGGACCGCCGTTCGTTCGGCCGGCGGCGATGGATTTCGCTTATGGCCAGATCCTCGTCGAGGCCGGCCAGCGCCTTGGTCCAGCCGCGATCGGCTTGATCGCCGCGGCGGGACTGGCCGAGGTCGCGGTCGCTCGCCGTCCGCGTGTCGCAATCCTGGCGGCCGGCGACGAGTTGCGCGATCCTGGCCAGCCACTAGCTCCGGGAGCGATCTACAATAGTGCTACTTTTGCGCTCGAGGCGCTGGTCGAAGAATGGGGCGCAATTGCCATTCGCCCTGTCGTCTTGCCCGACGATTTGGACCGCATTGTCAGCGCGATCCGCACGCTGGAAGACAGTGCCGACCTGATCGTGCCGCTTGGCGGAGCCTCCGTCGGAACCCGCGACCTCTTCCGACCGGCATTCGAAATGGTCGGTGCCAAGATGCTGTTCTGGGGCATCAATGTGGTTCCCGGCAAACCGTGCTGGCACGCCCGTCTGGCCGATGGGCGACCCGTCCTGGGCCTGCCCGGCAATCCGTCTTCGGCGTTCGTTTGTGCGCATTTGCTCCTCCGGCCCCTGATCGATCTTTGTCTCGGTCGGGATCCGGCGCCGAGCATGGCCCTGCAAATCGCCACGCTGACCGATGCGATTGGTGAAAATGGCGCGCGCGAGGCGTGGCTTCGAGCGCATGTGGCGATTGATGCTGCGGGACGAGCGCTGACGACCGTCGATCCGCGCCAGGACAGCGGCCTGCAAACTCCATTGTTGTCCGCGAACGCTCTGGTCAGACGCCTGCCATTCTCGGCGCCGTGCGCGGCCGGATCGACGGTCCAGTTCCTGCCATTTTCCCGTCCTTAAAGACCGCGCATCGGCGGTGGCGATGGTCGAGCACTTGGAAACGACGTTCGAGCCGCACGCTTAATCAGCGGGTCATAGGTTTGAGCCCTAATGCGTCCATCATTTTTCAGCCGACGGTGACCTCGAATTCCGAAAAGTGCAGCGACACGGTCAGCAAGGCCCGAAATGCGTTGTAGCCGCCGGTGCCGGGATGGAAGCCGTGAAAGAACAATAAAGGCTCGCCGTCCGGGCCCAGGGCGACCGATGGGTGGCCCGGCGCTGTCCACGCCCGGCTCGAATGCAGCAAAGGCTCCGATTGCTTGACGTACGGGCCCAGCGGATGGTCGGCGACGGCGACGCCGATGCCGTAATATGGGCTGGCGAAGTCGTTGCCGGCGTAGAACAGCCAGTATCGGCCCTTTTGGAGCGTGACGAACGGGCCCTCGATCAGATGCCCTTCCCAGCCCTGGTCGTTGGTCAGGATTAAAGCTGGTTCGCCGGTGAATGACAGCCCGTCTTCGGCCAGCCGCTGGGCCCAGACTGGCGTCGTCATCGCGGCAACAATCGCGGGTGCCAGTCCGAAGTCGGCGATCACCTGTTTCGCTTGGCGCCAATTGTTCAACACCGCGGCGATGAACGGCTGCATCAGGAAAAACCGTTCCATCGGCCGGCGCCCGTTGGCCCAGCCAACGATTGCCGCGGCGAAGGCGGCGGTGCGGCGATCTTCCTCGCTGGCGAACAGGCGCTCGATCAGCTCGGGCTTCTCGTGGAGCAGCCCGGCGAGCGGGCGCGGCCACAGGCCGTTGCTGTCCTCTTTCCAGAATAAATATCGATCGCCGTTGGCATCGATGAACAAATGCGGGTCGATCACCCCGCCGACTTTGCCTGTCAGCAACGGGCGGCCGATGTCGACCCACGGCCCGTCCGGGTCGCGGCTCTTGGCCAGGCCGATGGCGAGGACACTCGATATCTGCCGCGCGGTGAAACACAGCCAATATTCGTCCCCGACCCTGGCCATTTCCGGTGCCCAGAAATCGGCGATGTGGCGGCCAGTGGCGGTCCACGCTGGGGCCATGCCTGCGGGGAAGACAAAGCCGCGGTGCTGCCAATGCTCAAGATCGTCCGAATATAGGATCGGATACGCATCGGGCGCGTCGTTGGACGTCGCGACGAGATAAAAACCGGCGGCGGTCTTGAGCACCGCCGGGTCGCCATAACCGCACAGGATCCGCGGCGAGATATTGGTCGTCAGTAGCGGCCGCCAAACCACTTTACTCGGCGGGTAGTCGGCCGGTCCCGCAAAATGCGGCAACCGGGCGGCGAAGTCGCGGGCCAAAGCAGCATAAAAGTCCGCATAATGCTGCTGCTCACGGCCAGCGACGGCGTAGGTTCTGGCTTTACCATCCGACGAGCGCACGGTGATTTGCGCGCCATCGCCATGCGCCACGGCATCGACCTGAAAGGTGACCATCGCCAAGCGGGATAAGTGCGCGCTTGCGCCCAGTCTAGGCAGCGGCGACAAGTTGTGGCCTAAGCATGGCCATGGCCCTGCCCCCGATCCTGTCGCACCTGCGCCTGCCGATGATCGGCGCGCCCTTGTTCATTGTCTCCAACCCCAAGCTGGTGATTGCCCAGTGCACGGCGGGGATTGTCGGCAGCTTTCCCGCCTTGAACGCGCGCCCGGCCGCAAAACTCGACGAATGGCTGCACGAGATTACTGAGGCGCTGGCAGCGTATGACCGGGCCAACCCCGACACGCCGGCGGCGCCGTTCGCGGTCAACCAGATTGTCCACCGCTCTAATGATCGCGTCGAGCATGACATGGCGGTATGCGCGAAATGGAAAGTGCCGATCATCATCACGTCGCTCGGCGCGCGCACTGAGTTGAACGACGCGGTCCACGGCTGGGGCGGGATTACGCTGCACGACATCATCGACGACCGCTTCGCGCGTAAAGCAGTGGAGAAAGGCGCCGACGGGCTGATCGCAGTCGCGGCGGGCGCCGGCGGCCACGCCGGGCGCTGGTCGCCGTTCGCGCTGGTCCACGAAATCCGTAAATGGTTCAACGGGCCGCTGATCCTGTCGGGAGCGATCGCGACCGGCGACGCCATCCTCGCCGCGCAGGCGATGGGCGCCGACCTCGCTTATGTCGGCTCGCCGTTCATCGCCACGCCCGAAGCCAACAGCTCGGACGGCTATAAACAGGCGATCGTCGAGGCCAGCGCCGCCGACATCGTCAACACCGATTTGTTCACCGGCGTGCACGGCAATTATCTGCGCTCGTCGATTGTCGCTTCCGGCCTCGATCCGGACGCGCTCGAAGCGGGCAATATCGACGCCATGAAATTCGGCTCGGAAGGCTCAAGCAAGTCCAAGGCGTGGCGCGATATCTGGGGCTCGGGCCAGGGCGTCGGCGCGGTCGACCGGATCCTTTCCACGGCCGAATTGATTGCCCGACTGGCCCAAGAATATGCCGCCGCGAAATCGGCCATCTGCCGCTAGTCGGCGATCGCTTCCAGCCTTTGCCGCCAGCTGTCCGGCATCGCGACCGGCCGCCGGCTGGCGCGACCCACCAGCACGTGGACAAACTCGCCCTGCGCCGCGGCCAAGCCCTCACCGACCGCGAACACACCGATTGCGTAACGGACGCTCGATCGGCCGAGGCTGGCAACCCTCAGGCCGACCTCGACATCCCCGGGGAAAGCGAGTGGAGCGAAATAATTGCAGCGCGTTTCGACCACCAAAGCAATCGGATCGCCGGCGGCGATGTCGAGCAAGCCCTGCCCGACCAGCCAGCCGTTCACCGCGCTGTCGAACCACTCATAGAAGACCGTATTGTTGACATGCCCGTAGGCGTCATTGTCGGCCCATCGGGTGGAAAATGTCGCCCACGCTTGGAAGTCCGGGCGCGACGCCCTCGCTTCCCGGTTCACCACGCCGCCTCGTATAGGCGGCGCGCGTCCGCTTCCTCGATCGGGCACGGATTGTTCACCAGCAACCGCCCTTGTTTCATCGCTTCGCTGGCCAGCGCCGGAATGTCCTGCTCGCCGATGCCGTGATCGCGCAGCCGCGGCGCAATGCCACTGTCGGATACCAGCTGGTCGAGCCGCTCGATCAGCACGGCGGCCTGGGCCTGGCTTCCCTGCCCGGCGCATTCCGGCGCGATGATTTCGGCTAGCTCGGCATAGAGATCGCGGGCCGCCTCGACATTGTGGGCGAGCACGTGGCGCAACATCAACGCATTGCTGACGCCGTGGGCGAGGTGATGAATGCCGCCCAGTGGATAGGCCAAAGCGTGGACTCCGGCGACGGGCGCATTGGCAAAAGCCAGGCCGGCGAAGTGAGCGCCAAGCAGCATCGCCGAGCGCGCTTCAAGATTGTCCGGCTGGTTGCAGGCGGTGAGAAGATTGGCGCTGAGTAGTCGCAAGGCTTCGCGGGCAAGCGCATCGGAGACCGGGTTCTTGAGCCGCGCCGACGTGAAGGCCTCTACGGCGTGAACGATCGCATCGATGCCGGTCGCCGCCGTCACGTGGCGCGGCAGGCCCAGCGTCAGCGTCGCATCAAGAACCGCCCAGTCGGCGGTCAGCGGCCGCGCGTTGACCGCCATCTTAACGCCGCCCTCACAGGTGATGACGGAAATCGGCGACGCTTCGGAACCCGTGCCTGCCGTGGTCGGGACCAGCGCCAGCGGCAAACGCTTACCGTTGGCGATATCGACTCCCCAGACCGTGTCGAGGTCGTCCCCCGAGCCGAGCAGATAGGCGGCGAGCTTGGCGACATCCATCGGGCTGCCACCGCCGAACCCGATCACCGATTGGACCCCGGCCGCCTCACCGGCGTAGACTGCGGCCATCAGGGTCGCGCGCGACGGGTCGGCTTCTACGTCATCGAACAACACCACTGTTCTGCCGGCGGCTTCGAGCGCCACGCAGCACGCGTCGGTCAAACCGAGGCGAACGACTTCCTGGTCCGTTACGAACAGGCACGGGCCATCGGGAAGCTTGTCGGCCAGCGACGATGCCTCACCTGCTCCGGCAAGCAACCGTGGACCGGGATGGAATGTGAAACTGGGCATCGCTCAAGCAATGCTAGCGCGGATTATTGCTGTTGCCCACCAAGGCCACGCTCGAGCCGGCCCATCAGGGCGCGGGCGGGGCTTTGCGCCGGTTCGTCGTCCATTGTCCCCTCATCGAGGCGTTTGACCCGCGCATAGAGATCGGCGCTGCCGTGGATCAGCCGCTGCGCCGCCTCGGGCAATTGTTCGACGATTGCCGGGTCGCTGTCCTGGGCATGGCCCAGGCGGCGCTCGGGACGACGGCCCTGGCGTTCCGGGATTTCACCGCTTTCAATCGCCCGCTGGGTCAACAGCCAGGCGACGATGTGCATGATCCGCGTCGTCACCTTCAACGACTCGCAGGCGAAGCCGACGCGCGCGAACGGGTCGAGTTCCTGGCGCGCAAAGCGCCCGGCATCGTCGAAATATGACCTCGCCTCATCCGCCAGCACCATCGCCTCCGTGTAAAAGGAGTCGACCAGCCGCGGCGTAATCCGCGCTTCGGTCCCAAGGATGTCTACCGATTCGTCCATATGCCCTAGATGCCACTGATGAACGCCGCTGGAAACGATTGAGAATGGCGGCCGGGGGCGATTTAACCGCGATTTGTCCCGCGAAGGGACGGCTTCAGGCGATGATATCGGGCACGCTGTGGTCACGCATCCGTTCGATTTCGTCCTTGAGGCGAAGCTTGCGTTTCTTCAGCCGCGCAATCTCGATCTGGTCGGCCGCGCCGTCGGCGATCAGGGCCGCAATCTCTGCATCAAGGGTGCGATGCTCGAATTTCAGCGCGGCGAGTTGCTGGGCGGCCGTCTCGTCGTCGTTCATGGCGCCCACCTAGTCCATTCGAGCGCTGAATGGAAAATTCCCAGCGGTCGCGAGCGGCTCGGGTGGGACAGGCCGCGCGAACTTGTCGTCAAACCGTAATGATCGTCCGAGACAAAGCCGGCGAATCATGATTTATTGGCCAATGCTGTCACTCGTAGCCGAAAGGAATTACGCCGATGGACAAGGCACCCGCCGAGGATCTGGCATCCAAGCATGCGGCGTTGCACGCCCTCATCGACGAGGAAGAGCATCGTTCGCACCCCGACGAAGATCTGCTGCACCGCCTGAAAAAGGAAAAATTGAGACTAAAGGACGAGATGCTCGGCCATTAGCCGACCGGATTAGTCACCAAAGGCGTCGACTCAGTCGTCACGCGAAACCTTTTCGACCCGTTCGTGGCGCTCCTGCGCTTCTAAGGTCATGTTCGCGACTGGCCGCGCTTCGAGCCTGGCCAGCGAAATCGGCTCACCCGTCACTTCGCAATAGCCATACTCACCTTCGTAGAGGCGGCGGATCGCGCAATCGATCTTGGCGATCAGTTTGCGCTGACGGTCGCGGGTGCGCAGCTCGATTGCCCAATCGGTCTCGCTTGATGCACGGTCGGCAAGGTCGGGTTCGCGCATGGAATCGACTTGCAGCTGGGCCATGGTTGCCCGCGATTCATCGATGATCGCTTCTTTCCAGGTCTTGAGCTTGCGGAGGAAATAAGCGCGTTGCTTGTCGCACATGAACGCTTCGCGCTCGGTCGGGCTGTAGGCTTTCGGCAGAACGAGCCGGTCAAACGGTAGCGGTTCGCCGCCATAAAGGTCGACAAGTGCGGTTGCCATAATCCCTCCCCAATCGCGGGCCCACCGAAAGGTAACTTCGATGGAGGCCACACGCCCCGCCGCCTGCTGCAGCCGGGGCCACCGGTGCAGCCGGAGGCGATTACACTAGACTTTCCCGGGGCTTACGTGCCGGGCAAGTCGGTCATCCCCGACGCGGCCTATAGATAAGGCCGAATCGCTTAACAAGGACTGACCGAAGTCACTGGAAGAAAAGCGGAAGATGTTGCCAATATGGCGCAATAATGCCGTTGAAAGGCCCCAGTCACGGGCTGGTTGCGGGTTATGGACTCGACGCCCATAGGGCGGGTCGATGCGCATCCTCCTGACCAATGACGACGGCATCCATGCCCGCGGCATGGCCCTGCTCGAGACGGTTGCACGTAAACTCGCTGACGACATCTGGGTGGTCGCGCCGTCCGAGGAACAGTCCGGCGCCGGCCATTCCCTGACCCTGACTGAACCGGTGCGCCTGCGCCACCACGGCGACCAGCGCTTTTCGGTCACCGGCACTCCGACCGACGCGGTGATGCTGGCGCTGGCCCACGTCATGAAAGACTCGCCGCCCGACGTGATCCTGTCGGGCATCAACCGCGGCGCCAATCTTGGCGAAGATGTCACTTACTCGGGCACAGTGTCGGCGGCGATGGAGGGGGCGCTGGCGGGGGTGCGCTCGATCGCCTTAAGCCAGGCCTATTCGCACGAAGGCATGGGCGATACGGTGCCGTTCGCGGCGGCGGAAGGCTGGGCGGAACGCGTGCTGGCGCCGCTGCTGACGTTCGAAACCCCACCCCGCGCGCTGATTAACATCAATTTCCCCGCGCTCCCATCCGACGAGGTCAAGGGCATTCGCGTCTGCCGCCAGGGGATCCGCGATTACGGGCGGCTGCGAATTGTCCAGCGCACCGATCCGCGCGGCTATGATTATTACTGGTTCGGCCTCGGCCCGATGGTCGAGACGCCCGGGCATCTGACTGACCTTGAAGCGGTTGCTGACGGATTCGTCTCGGTCACCCCGCTCCACCTTGACCTGACCCACGACGACTCGCTTGGTCCGCTGGCCCGTCAACTCGGCGTCTAACGCAGCAGCTTCGGCCGATATCGCGCGACCAACAGGATCACGGTCGGCAGTAGCATCGTCAGGATAACATCTTTGGCAGATTCGCCGAACTGCATGCCCGGCTGTGGCCACCGCTCAACGCGAAAGTCGCTGGTCTCGTTGACCAGCTCGAGCGCCAGTACCGCCAGCCACGGCCACGGCCGCGCCACTGACATCCGGAACAGCAAGGCGAACAGCAGCTGGAGCACGACCCCAACGACCACGTGCAACGAGTCCATGCTGAACCCGCTGGCCCGCTCGAGGAATAGCTTTACCTGATACCAGTCGTCTGCGGACAGCCGGGTCCACGCGAGAAAATCGGCCTTCATTGCGCGGCGGTTCGGCGCGCCATTCCCAGATACCAGGGCAGCGCCTCGGCAATACCTTCGCTGATGTCGTGCGTCGGCGCAAAGCCGAGCAACCGGCTCGCCTTGCCGATGTCGGCTTCGGTATGCATCGCATCGCCAGGGCGGAAGTCACCGAACACCGGCTCCTTGGTGTAATGCACCTGGTGCCGCGACAAAGCGTCACGCAGTAGGCCGAACAGCTCGACGAGCGACGTCCGACCGCCGACCGCGACATTATAGACTTGGTTCTGGGCTGCATCACCGGCCATCGCCGCCCGAACATTGGCCTGGACCGCATTGGCGACATAGCAAAAATCACGGCTGGTCGTGCCGTCGCCATAGATTTCGATCGAGCGGCCCGCGGTCATCGCCGACAGCCATTTGGGGATCACCGCGGCATAGGCGCCGTTGGGGTCCTGGCGCGGCCCGAAGACATTGAAGTAGCGCAGGCCGATCGACGGAAAGCCAAACGCCTGCTCATACACCTGGGCATAGACTTCGTTGATGGCCTTGGTCGCCGCGTAAGGCGACAGCGGCTGGCCGACCCGCTCCTCGCGCTTGGGCAGATTGGGTTCGTCGCCATAGACCGAACTCGACGATGCATAGACGAAGCGTTTGACCCGGGCGAGCCGCGCCGCGTCGAGCAAGTTGACGAAGCCGGTGACGTTTGAATCGTGGGAATTCAACGGATCCGCCATCGACCGGGGAACCGAGCCAAGCGCCGCCTGATGGAGAACGAAATCGACCCCGTCGACCGCACGGGCGCAAGCTTCGCGGTCCCGGATGTCGCCTTCGATGAACCGGAATCGGCGCCAGCGATCGTCCCCGACCTTGGTCTTTACCTCGTCCAAATTGCTCTGATGCCCGGTGGCGAAATTATCCAGCCCGACCACCTCCTGATCAGCGGCGATCAGCGTTTCGACGATATTGGACCCGATGAAGCCCGCTGCTCCCGTCACCAGCCAGCGACCGCCAGCATTGCTCAGGCGGCCGGAAAAATCGTCGTGCGGGGCATCTGGCATTATTGGCTAGGCTCATTTTTAAAGGGTGACAGCGACGCCCCCTTAGCCCGAGCCGGCGGCTAACCGAAAGTCCGCCGGCGCTTTTCACGGCCAACATTGCCAAGATTTAATCTACGGCAAACGCTGGCCACCGATATTTCCTGGCGGTGAGTAGCGGCAAATCAGGAAACCCCACTGTCCGGCCGGCTGGATCGGGTTGAATCCGCAGCGGAAATCGCCGCTCAGAACTGTTCGAGCCCGGTTCAATCGCAACAAATATTGCAGAATGTTGATTAACTCATATTAATTATATATATTGTTAACGCTGCGCTGAGACCGGGCAAGACTATGTCGCCCGGTTCGACGATTCCGGAACCGCTCATTCCGGCCGCGGCCTGGAGCGGTGGAATGATCAACCTCGTCTGCGCCCTGTTGGGCCATCATCGCAGCAAGCGGCACCGGCGACCCGCGGGCGGAATTTGGACCAGCCGCTGTTATCTGTGCCGAACGCGGATGGAGCGGATTGGCCCGGGCCGATGGCTGCCCATATCCGAGCTTGGCAACGACCGCCGGCGTCCGGCCACAAAGGTGGCGGCTACCTTCGACTGAACGTCGGCGTTCAAGGCGAACCCTGACTGATCCCCGCAGCACTCGCTGGCATTGCCTTGGTCCGCTGGCTAAGAGGCGCGCCTCTGACAGCAGGAGTATTGCATGCGGATCGCGATGATAGGCACCGGCTATGTCGGACTGGTGTCCGGCGCCTGCTTCGCCGATTTCGGGCACCAGGTGACCTGCGTCGACAAGGACGAAGGCAAAATCGCGGCCCTCAACGCCGGCAAGATGCCGATTTGGGAACCGGGGCTCGAAGCGCTGGTCAAGGCCAACGCCGGGCACGGCCGGCTGCGCTTTACCACCGACCTCGCCGCCGGGGTCGAGGGCGCCGAAGCGGTGTTCATCGCCGTCGGCACCCCGGCGCGGCGCGGCGACGGTCACGCCGATTTGACCTTCGTCCACGCCGCGGTGCGCGAGCTGGCCAAGGTCATCGGACCGAACACGGTGATCGTCACCAAATCGACCGTGCCGGTCGGCACCGGCGACCGGATTGTCGAGATTCTCGCCGAAGAGGGTGTCGAAACCGTATCCGTCGCGTCCAATCCCGAATTCCTGCGCGAGGGCGCAGCCATTCGCGACTTCAAGCTTCCCGACCGGATCGTGGTCGGCGCCGAGGACGAGCACTCCCGCGAAGTCTTGCGCGAAGTCTATCGGCCATTGTTCCTTAACCAGGCGCCGATCCTGTTCACCGGCCGGCGCACCGCCGAGCTGATCAAATATGCCGCCAACGGCTTCCTCGCGGTCAAGATCAGCTTCATCAACGAGATCGCCGACTTGTGCGAAGCGGTCGGCGCGGATGTCCAGGATGTCGCCCGCGGAATCGGCCTCGACAATCGCATCGGCCCCAAATTCCTGCACGCCGGGCCAGGCTATGGCGGCAGCTGCTTTCCCAAGGACACACTGGCGTTGCTGCGGACCGCCGAGGAAGCCGGCGTCGACCAGCGCATCGTCAGCACCGTCGTCGAGGTCAATGACCGGCGCAAGGCATCGATGGCGGCGCGGGTCACCGCGGCCTTGGGCGGCAGCCTCGCGGGCAAGCGCGTCGCCGTGTTCGGCCTGGCGTTCAAGCCCAATACCGACGATATGCGCGAAGCCCCGTCCCTTCCCCTGATCGAGGGGCTGATCGCGGACGGGGCGCAGGTCGCGGCCTATGATCCGGTGGCGGCCGAGCAGGCCCGCCTGCTGATGCCACTGGTCGAGTTCGCGCCCGACGCCCAGGCCGCCGCCAAGGGCGCCGACGCGGTGGTGATCGTCACCGAATGGGACGAATTTCGCGCGCTCGACCTCGCCGAGCTCGCCGCCGCGATGCGCGGCAAGGTGCTGGTCGATCTACGCAATGTCTACGATCGGGCGGACGCCGAGCGCGCTGGCCTAATCTATCACGGGATTGGCAGGGGCGCCGCTTAAGCCGCCTCGCGCAACATCTCGTTTTGTGCCCGCAGCCAGGCCTGAAACATCAACAGCGCCCATAAAGCGGGGGTCGAATCGCGCCGGCCGGTCAGGTGATCGTGCCAGCGGCGCTGGATAATGCCGGCATCGAACCACCCCTCCCCGGCCATCCGCGCAGGATCGAGCAAATCCTCAACCCACGGTCGCAACGGCCCCTTCATCCACTCGCCGACCGGGATTCCGAACCCGGCCTTGGGGCGCTCGATCAGCTCACGCGGCACCTCCTGTCGGAGCAGCTTGCGAAGGATGTGCTTGCCGGTTCCGCCGCCCACTTTCATGCTGAGCGGGATGCGGGCGGCAAGCTCGGCGACGCGATGATCGAGAAACGGCACGCGGGTCTCGAGGCTCACCGCCATCGACGCGCGGTCGACTTTGCACAATATGTCGTCGGGCAAATAGGAAACCGCGTCGCAATACATCATGCGCAGCGTGTCCGGCGCCTGGTCCGCGATATCCAAGTCCCACGCTGCGTCATCGCCGTCACCGCCGCGAACCGGAGACTCTTCAAAGCTCCATTCGTCGAGAAAGCTTGCATAGAGCTCGTCGAAAGTGCTGACCGAGCCGGCGATCCGCAGCCCTTTCTGGATCTTGCCGCCGAAATGAGGCTGGCGCGATCCCGGCAGCAGGCTCGCGGCGCCGTGCCAGAATTGCGTCGGCAGCCGGCTCAACGGCGACCCGATCGCCGAGCGCAACGGCTTGGGCAGCTTGCGCAGCTGCCGCCAGGCCCGCGGCGCGGCCAAGTGGCGGTTGTAGCCGGCGAACAATTCGTCACCACCGTCCCCGGTCAGCGCCACGGTCACAGTCTCGCGGGCGAAGCGGCTGACCAGGAACGTCGGGACCTGCGAGCTATCGGCGAATGGCTCGTCATACATCGCCGGCAGCAGCGGAATGACGTCGCGGGTCTCGGCAACGGTAACAGTGCGCTCGCTGTGCACCGTGCCCAAATGCTTCGCCACGGCCTTGGCGTCCTCGGCTTCGTTGAAACCTGCTTCCTCGAAGCCGATGGTGAAGGTGCGGACCGGCACGTTCGAATATTTCTGGTAGAGCGCGACGATGGTCGAACTGTCGATCCCGCCCGACAGAAAGGCCCCGACCGGCACGTCGGCGATCGACTGGTCGGAGATTGCCTTGGCTAGCGCCTTCTCGAGCTCGACCAGGGCGTCGGCTTCGTCGTCGATGGTATTGGCCAAGCCTTCGCGGACCACGTCGCGGTACGACCAGTAGCGGCGGATGCTAAGGCCACGAGCGGTATCACCTTCCCGGGGCGGAGCATCCAGCGGCGTCCCGGCCGCTTCCGGCGTAATCGTTAGCACGCACCCCGGCTCAAGCTTGAACAGCCCTTTGTAGATCGACAGCGGCGCCGGGATGTAAGTGCGGGCCGCGAACAGGTGCAAAGCGCGGCGGTCGATCTCCCCCTGAAAGCGCGGATGAGCACGGATCGCCTTTAATTCCGACGCGAAGACGAAATCCTTCCCCGCCCAACCGTAATAGGGAAACAAATGGACCGCCTATGCTTGCGAACCTGCCCAGAAATTGGGACCGGGGCCGCGTATAGGAACGGGCCGCGCCACCGTCCAGCGGCCAACCCCCGGACAGGTCAGGACAATCCCGACCTCACGGCCGAAAGTTCGGTGACGTCGCCTAACGAGCGCGGCGCTGTTCGACCAGGAAATGGCGCGAGTGACGGGACTCGAACCCGCGACCTCCGGCGTGACAGGCCGGCGCTCTAACCAACTGAGCTACACCCGCGTGATCGGCGAGGCGGGCACCTAAGTTACCCCCCCAACACTGTCAACCAGCGCGGTCGGCCCGAACAGCAGCCAGGCCATCGTCATCATCCTCATGCTCGCCGACATGGGTCAAGGTGCCGTCCTCGAACAGGAATCCGGCGATGTCGGGCGTCCCCGCGGCCGAAAAGATCGTCTTGACGATGATCAGCAGCGGCACCGCCAATAGCGCCCCGGTGGTCCCCCACACCCACGACCAGAAACTCAACGAGATGAGGATCGCCAGCGGGCTGATGGTCAGCCTTTTGCCGACGATCATCGGGGTGATGAAATTGGCCTCGACCAGATGGAGCGAAATGAAAATCGCCGGCGGCAGCAGCGCCGCCCAGGCGTCGGGAAAGACCATCAGCCCGCCGAAGAACAGCAGCATGCCCGACGCGATCGGCCCCAGATAGGGGATATAATTGAGCACCGCGACGATGCCGCCCCACATCAACGGCGAATCCATCCCCAGCTGCCACAGGATCAGCGCCGTCAGCCCGCCCAACGTGACGTTGATGACCGTGATCGTGCCGAGATAGGTCGAGGTCGCATCGACCACTTGCTGGATCACCCGGGCGGTGGTCAGCGCGCCTTCGAAGCTGCCGCGACTGACGATCGTCTGCTTGCGCATCGCCGTCCACCCGGCGAGGAAAAAGAAGATCACCAGCAGCGAAAAGAACAATTGGATCAGCAGGTGCGGCGCCGACGAGGTCAACAGGCCGGAAATCGAATTGGGCGTCTCGATCCGCACCGTGCGCGTGGTTTGCGGCGTAATCACCACCTGCGACAGTATCTTGCCGACGAATTTGTCGAGCGCCTTGTAGAGGTCGAGCACCGGTTCCAGCGCGGACTTGACCTTGGGCAGGCGTTCCGGGACCAATGCTACCCAGTCGATCGCCGGCATGACGATCGACGCGATGGCGAAAATCGCGATCATCAGGAAAATGAGCACGCACAGCCCGGCGGCCAGCCGCGACGGCACGCCGCGCCGTTCGAACCATTCGAGCAACGGCACCAAAGCGATGGCAATGACCAGCGCCGCCGTCACCGGCAGGAAAAATTCGGCCCCTTCTCGAAGCGCGAACGGAATGGCGACGATCAGCCCGACCGCCGCGGTCAAGGTCAACGACGCCAGCAACCGGTCGCGCTTGGTGGTGTCGCCCACAAGCGGCTGCGGCGCCGCCTCGCCAGCGGGCGGCGCGGGCTGGGGCCCCTTGGGCTTGGCTGGCCGAGCGTCCATGACGCCACCATATCGGCGCCGGCGCGCCTCCGCTAGCGGTCGCGGGCGAAACGATTGGGGTTGCTGGGTCGGTGGGGTTTCTCCAACTGCACCTAGGCGGCGCGAAAGCGCGGGCCTAGACCGGTGCCACGAGTCCAGCAGGGAGAGTTTCGGTTACTGTCAGCGTAATCGGAGCGCGTCTAGCTGACGAGTTGGTGGTTACGGTGTGGTTACGGTGACAGGTGCAATAACCCCCAATTGGTGGTTACGGTGTGGTTACGGTGACAGCGGTGTGGTTACGGTGTGTGGTTACGGTGACAGGTGCAATAACCCCGTGGTTACGGTGACAGTGGTTACGGTGACAGGTGCAATAACCCCCAATTGATCGCGCTTGCCCATCGCGGACATTGCGGTCAGGCTCGCCAACGCCGGATCGCCCCAGGAGTCCATGTGAATGGCTCGCTTTGCCCGCGTGGTGATCCCCGGCATACCGCATCATGTGACGCAGCGCGGCAACCGGCGCCAACCGACCTTCTTCGAGGACGGCGATTACGCGCTCTATTTGGATTTGCTGGCCGATGCCGCGGGCCGCGCGCGGACCGAAGTATGGTGCTATTGCCTGATGCCCAATCACGTCCACATCGTGGTCGTGCCTGCGGACGAAGACGGGCTCAGGCGGACCTTCCGCTTCGTCCATCGCCATTATACCGGCTTCATCAACGCCCGGATGCGCACGACCGGCCATTTGTGGCAGGGGCGGTTCGGCTCGGTGGCGATGGATGAGCCACATTTTGTCAATTCGCTGCGCTATGTCTCGCTCAATCCGGTGCGCGCGAAGCTCTGCGCCCGGGCGGCCGACTGGCGATGGTCGAGTGCGCGGGCGCACATCGCGGGCGAGGACGACCATGTGGTTCGGGTCGCGCCGGCGCTGGAGCGCGTGGGCGATTTCGCTGCGTTCCTTGACCAACCGTTCGTCGAGGCCGAGGCCTATGCCGGCCTGCGCAAGGCCGAAGGCGTCGGCCGCCCGGCAGGGTCGGCGGACTGGATCAGGGCGATGGAGGCGCGGACCGGACTCAAGCTCGCGCCGGGCAGGCGAGGACCGGCACCGAAGATGGGAAATGGAGTTGAGGGGTTATTGCACCTGTCACCGTAATTCCTGTCACCGTAATTCTATTGCACCTGTCACCGTAATTCACCGTAATTCCTGCACCGTAATTCCTGTCACCGTAATTCACCTGTCACCGTAATTGAGGCAGGCATTTTTTGGGGCGACTACCATGTACACCCGGGCACTTGGTATGCGGCATCCGGTCCAAGTTTTGGCGATCTTGGATTTGACGCGCATTGCCAGTCTATTGGAATCATCGGATCAAGATGGGGGGTCATTTCGTCATATGGCCATTGAAAAATGAGACGACTGCTAGCGCTGGCGCCCCTTGCAGCATGCGCCTTGATAGGTTGCAGCACCAAAGCTTCGGACGAGACGGCGAAAGCGAAATCGGTCTTAGCATGCATGAGTCATCAACGATCGACCGATGATTACTTGCTTGTGACAGAGTGCGAGCCCCTTGGTGTGAGTGAAAAATTCGCGGGGACATGGTTCGTAGGTTTCGAGGTATCTACGTTTCGCGATAATTACACGGTGGTTCCAGCAGAGTCCGGCCTTAGCTCAGGTCAGTATCAACTAATCGTTCAGAAGCAGTTGAGCTTTAAGGCTCATTTGAACGACGCCACGAAACCAATGGCCTACCAGATCGAATTTCGCGGCAGAAAGTCGCTTTTGAAGGCCGGTGCAAACAAGGGGACCATCGTCTTGGACCACCTTTTCGCCATTCGATCCGTGCCGCTTGGAATGACGGTGACAGGAATTAAATTACGGTGAAATTACGGTGACAGCATTACGGTCATTACGGTGACAGGTCATTACGGTGACATCATTACGGTGACAGGTGCGATAACCCCCAATTGATAGCGCTTGCGCATCGCGGGCGTTGGACAGGAATTCAAATGACAATTTACTAAATTCACCAAACTCGCCGCATTCAAAAATCGCTGTCCTACACCGCATCCCTCGTGGCACAGCCGAGCGATGCTGGCCTTCCCGTCACCGCTGTTCGCGCCCGATCGCCACGCCCTCGCCAGCCTTGGCGCCAGCTGTGGCGCCAACCTTAGCTCGCTCCCGCGCGCCATGCGGAGTGACTTTGGCAACCTTCCGAAGAATCTAGGCTTGCCCCGAGCGCGTCTAAAGTCACAAAAATGGCGCTCTCGTGCATGACAATCGTGACCTTAAGGGGCATTTGCGCTCCCCAGCGGGCGCCGCCGCCGGAGCAAGCGATGACCGACCTGTCCGATTATCCCGTCACCCGCCGCTGGCCGGCCGCGCACCCCGACCGGCTGCAACTCTATTCGCAGCCGAGCCCGAACGGGGTCAAAGTCTCGATCCTGCTCGAGGAGACCGGCCTGCCCTACGAGGCGCACCGCATCCCGTTCGGCGACGATGGCACCCGGAGCGCGGAATATCTGGCGCTCAATCCCTACGGCAAGATCCCGGCGATCATCGACCCCGCTGGCCCCGGCGGGCAACCGCTAGCGCTGTTCGAAAGCGGTGCGATCCTGCTCTACCTCGCCGGCAAGACCGGCCAATTGCTGTCCGGCGACCCCGCTCGCCGGTGGGAAACCATCCAGTGGCTGTTCTGGCAGATGGGCGGCGTCGGGCCGATGTTCGGCCAGGTCGGCTATTTCCATCGCTTCGCCGGCCAAGCCATCGACGACCCGCGCCCGCTGCAGCATTATGTCGAGGAGAGCCAGCGCTTGCTCATTGTGCTCGACGGGCGGCTCGACGGCCGCGAGTGGGTGATGGACGACTATTCGATCGCCGACATCGCCCTCATCGGCCTGGTCCACAATCTGATCACGTATTACGGCGCGCGCGATCTGGTCGGGTTCGACGATTATGGCCATGTCGCGGCGTGGCTGGAGAGGGCCCTCGCCCGTCCGGCGGTGCAGCGGGGGCTCAAGATCCCCGAATGATGGTGCCCCCGGTCCGATTCGAACGGACACTCCTTGCAGAACTCGATTTTGAGTCGAGCGCGTCTACCATTCCGCCACGGGGGCCCAACAGGCACTGGCCGCGCTTTGCTAGCGATGGCGGCCGCCGCGGGCAATGGCTTGTCATCAAGCGGGCGCAAGCCCATCGATCGGCGATTGGTCTCAACCTGGGCGGGGGCTCAATGACATTGGCGAAAATATTCATGGGCCTGGCGGTTGGCTTTTGCGCCACTTCCGTCTCGGCCGAGAATTGGGTGACGGTTTTCGATGACGACCAGTCAGAGATTTGGATGGCTGTCGACAAGGACAGTGTCCATCGCGGCGCCGACGGGTTGGTCTATTTCGTCTCGGATGGCCCCGACAAGGCCGACCGGGCGGCGGACTGCAACAGCCGAACACTTTACACGCTGAAGCTCTATGTGATGGATGGCATCGCTTATCCCAACTGGCGCAATGAAGGACGGGCGGTGGTCACCGGCTCAGCCGGAGAGGCCGAGTTCCAATATGCCTGCGCCAACGCCTGATCAGGCTAGCGCCGGCTCTGAAGCGGTTTAGAAATCAGTTGCGCGGCGCCTGCCGGCGGTAGCTCAAAGCCTCGGCGATGTGGATTCGCCCGACCTGCTCGGCCCCGGCAAGATCGGCGATCGTTCGGGCGACCCGCAGCACGCGATGGAACCCCCGCGCCGACAAGCGCATCGCCGCCGCCGCGTCGGCCAGCAGCTTGCGCCCGGGATCGTCGGGGGTCGCGACCCGGTCGAGCAGCTCGCCGTCGGCCTCGGCATTGGTCCGCACCCCGTGGCCCTCGTAGCGCCGCGACTGGACCGCGCGGGCCTCGGCCACGCGAGACGCCACTTCGGCGCTGCCTTCGGCTGGCGGCGGCAGCGTCAGGTCGACCGCCGAAACGCCCTGGACGTCGACATGCAGGTCGATGCGGTCGAGCAACGGGCCCGACACCTTGGCCTGATAATCGGCGGCACAGCGCGGTGCCCGGCTGCAAGCCAGCGCCGGATCGCCAAGATGGCCGCAGCGGCACGGGTTCATCGCGGCGACCAGCTGGACCCGCGCCGGGAAGGTCACATGGGTGTTGGCGCGGGCGACGCTGACGCTCCCGGTCTCGAGCGGCTGGCGGAGTGAATCGAGCACCGCGCGCTGGAATTCGGGCAATTCGTCGAGGAATAGCACGCCCAGATGCGCGAGGCTGATTTCGCCCGGCCGCACCCGCAGACCACCGCCGACCAGCGCCGGCATCGACGCCGAATGGTGCGGCGCCCGAAACGGCCGGCGGCGGCGGATCTTGCCGCCGTTCATCTCGCCCGCGACCGACGCCACCATCGACACTTCAAGCGCTTCCGACGGCTCGAGCGGCGGCAGGATCCGTGGCAGGCAGGCGGCCAGTAGCGATTTGCCGGCCCCCGGCGGCCCGCTCATCAAGAGGTTGTGTCCGCCGGCGGCGGCGATCTCGAGCGCTCTTTTGGCAACCTCCTGCCCTTTGACCTGGGCGAGGTCGGGACCGTGCCCCAGCGGTTCGACCTCTGCCTCGACCGGTGGAGCGAGCAGCGCCGTACCTTTCAAATGCGCCAACAACGCCAGCAAGTCAGGGGCGGCGACGACTTCCAGGTCGCCTGCCCACACCGCCTCGCTGCCCTGCACCGCGGGGCAGATCAGCCCCTTATCGTTGGCCGACGCATGGAGCGCCGCGAGCAGCACCCCCGGCGACGCGGCAATCCGGCCGTCGAGGCTAAGCTCACCGACCGCGACATAATGCGACAGGCTTTCAGCGTCCGCGGCGCCGATCGCCGCCAGCAGGCAGAGCGCAATCGGCAAATCATAGTGCGACCCTTCCTTGGGCAAGTCGGCCGGCGACAGATTGACGGTGATACGCTTGGGCGGCAGCGCGAGGCCAATTGCCGCCAGCGCCGCGCGCACGCGCTCGCGGCTTTCGGCCACGGCCTTGTCCGGCAGCCCAACGATGACGAACGCCGGCAGCCCCGACGACAGCTGGACCTGGACTTCGACGGCTCGGGCTTCGAGGCCGAGATAAGCGACAGTGGCGACAGTTGCCGTCATCCTGCACCACGCGATGCAGCCGACCGGAAATCGGTATTCAGGGAACCCCCTCACTCGGCGCGGACACGCTACGCCTTACGCCCTGCTATCCACAAGCTCCTTGCATGACGGCAGTGCGCGAACCACATCCGCCACCATGATCACGCGGCGGCAATGGCTGAGGTTTATCGACCACCCGCTGGTCGAATGGGGGATGTTCGGGCTCGGCGTGCTCCTCATCATTGCCGGAATCGTGGTTGCGCCGCTGCCCGGTCCGGGCGGGATATTCTTCATCGTTCCGGGTCTGGCGCTAGTGCTCAAGACCAGCATGTGGGCCAAGCGGCGCTACGTGCGCTTCAAGCGGTGGCAGCCCAAGGCGGGGCATTGGATGGACCGGGGCCTGAGGCGGCCAAGCGCCCGCCGCCGCGAAGCGGTTCGCAAGACCGAGGCGGAGCAAATTGACGTCTCACCGTCGGGCACGGACATTTGACTTCGCCCGGTCCCTCCACTATCGGCGCACTCAACAGCGGCTGCCTCATTGGCGGCCCTTTTTCATTGAACTTACTTTCACTTTGAATTTCTAGGGCATGAGCGATGAAGCGCACTTTTCAGCCGAGCAACCTGGTCCGCGCGCGGCGTCACGGCTTCCGTCATCGCAGCGCGACGGTCGGCGGCCGCAAGATCCTCGCGGCGCGCCGCGCCCGTGGCCGCAAGAAGCTCAGCGCCTAGTCACTCTTCGCAAACGCGCCGATTTCCTGGCCGCCAACGCCGGCAAACGCGCGGCCATGCCCGGCTTTGTCCTGCTGGTTCGTGACCGTGCCGACGGCGACCCGACCGTTCGGGTCGGTTTCACGGTCACCAAAAAGATCGGCGGCGCCGTTGTCCGCAACCGGATGAAGCGACGCCTGCGCGCCCTTGCCCGCGAATTCCTGCCCACCGGTGGCTTTGTCGGCGCCGATCATGTGCTGATTGGCCGCGCCGGCGGGGTCGAACGCGATTTTGCGCTTCTGCGGCAAGAGTTCACAATCGCGCTGGACAAGCTTCGCCGATGATCGCGCGGCTGTTGATTTGGGTCGCCCGCGGCTGGCAATTGGGCCCGTCCAAGGTCCTCGCGCCAAGCTGCCGCTTCCAGCCAAGCTGCTCGGCCTATGCGATCACGGCTTTGTCGCGCTATGGGGCGGCCAAGGGCAGCTGGCTGGCAGTGAAACGCATCTTCCGCTGCCATCCCTGGGGCGGCCAAGGGCATGATCCCGTTCCATGACGAGGTTTCCGAATTGACCGACAATAAGAACATGATCCTCGCCGTCGTGCTGAGCGCGCTGGTCCTGCTTGGCTGGACGTTGCTGTCCGACCGCTTTCTCCCGACTGCCGCGCCACAAACGGTCAAGGTTGAAAACGGCAAGGCCAAGCCGATTGCGCAACCCGCCGATATTGCCGCGGAACGGCCGCAGGCGCTTAAGAGCCTGGCCACGGTCCTTGCCTCAACGCCGCGCGTGCGGATCGATACGCCGAGCCTGCAAGGATCGATCAATCTCACCGGCGCGCGCATCGACGATCTCGTCCTGCTACGTCAGCGGCAGACGATCGACAAGCATTCGCCGCCGGTGCGGCTGCTGTCGCCAGCCGGCGCGCCGAACGCGAATTTCGCCAGCTTCGGCTGGACCGGCGATGGCCTGGCTGCGCCCGGCCCCGATACTGTGTGGACCAGCAACGCGCCGGCCCTGACCCCCGGCCGGCCGGTCACGCTAAGCTGGACCGGCCCCGACGGCCAAACCTTTGAACAGAGCATTGCGGTCGACGACGATTACCTCTTCACGGTCAAGCAACGCGTCGCCAATGCCAGCCCCAACGCCATGGTCGTGCGCCCCTATGGCCTCGTCAGCCGGGCCGCAAAGTCAAAGGACCTGTCGTCGTGGACCAACCATGTCGGCCCGATTGGGGTGTTCAACGGTGCCGCCCAGTACGACGTCAGCTTCGAGAATCTGGACGGCCAGGAGCCCGGCTTTTTCGGTAAGACTTTCGGCAATTCGGCCAAAGCCGGCCCGAACAGTTTCTCGACCGACGGCGGCTGGGTCGGCTTTACCGACAAATATTGGCTGACCGCGCTGGCACCGTCCGGGAATTCCGCGATCGCGGCGAGTTTCCGCAAGGCGCCCACCGGTGCCTACCAGGCAGATTATGCTCGCCAGCCGATCGTAATCCCGCCCGGCAAGGAGGTTACGACCGAGACGCAATTGTTTGCCGGTGCGAAGGAAATCGACGCGCTCAAAGCTTATGAGAAAGCGGGTATTCCGGGCTTTACCAGGGCCATTGATTGGGGCTGGTTCCGCTGGTTCATGATCCCGATCTTCAATCTTCTGGTATTCCTGTTCAGGACCACGGGCAATTTCGGCGTCGCGATTATCTGCCTGACCTTGATCGTCCGCGGGCTGATGTACCCAATCGCGCAAAAGCAGTTCCAGTCGATGGCGGCGATGCGCAAGGTCCAGCCAAAGATGAAGGCGATCCAGGAACTCCACAAGGAAGACAAGCCGCGCCAGCAGCAGGAGATTTTGAAGCTTTACCAGAGCGAGAAGATCAATCCCGCCGCCGGCTGCCTGCCGATCCTGCTCCAAATCCCGGTGTTCTACGCGCTCTACAAGGTGTTGATGGTGTCGGTCGAAATGCGCCACCAGCCGTTCGCCTTGTGGATCCACGATTTGTCGGCGCCCGATCCGGCGACAGTGCTCAACCTGTTCGGCACGCTGCCTTTCCATCCACCAGGATTCCTGGCGATCGGCGTCCTTCCGATCCTGCTCGGCGTCACCATGTGGATGCAGTTCAAATTGAATCCGGCCCAGATGGACCCGACCCAGCAGCAGATCTTTGCGATCATGCCGTGGGTTATGATGTTCATCATGGCGCCGTTCGCCGCCGGCCTGCAGCTCTACTGGGTGGTGTCGAACATCCTGACGATCGCGCAGCAGTGGTGGCTGTACAAACGCTACGGGCTCGACAAGGTCGAACCTGTGCCGGCGACCGGCTAGTGGCGGCGAAAGAGGATCTGGCGGAGCGCGCCTGCAAGCTCTTCGCGGGGCCGATCGACTTCCTGAAGTCGGCGCCGGGATTGCAGTTCTTGCCCGACCCGACGGTGCCGGAAATCGCTTTTGCCGGGCGGTCCAACGTCGGCAAGAGCTCGCTGCTGAACGCGCTTGCCAATCGCAAGACGCTGGCACGCACCTCGAACACGCCAGGCCGCACGCAGGAGCTCAACTTCTTCGAAATCGGCAAGCCGCTGCAAATCCGGCTGGTCGATATGCCCGGCTACGGCTTTGCCGAGGCGCCCAAGGACATGGTCAAGCGCTGGCGCTTCCTGATCAACGACTATCTGCGCGGACGGCAGGTGCTCAAGCGCGCGCTGGTATTGGTCGATTCCCGTCATGGCTTGAAACCGGTCGATCATGAAGTGATGGACATGCTCGACGCCGCCGCGGTCAGCTATCATTTGGTCATGACCAAGGCCGACAAGGTCAAAGCGACCGAGCTTGCGACCATATTGGCGAAGACCGTGGTCGAAGCCGCCAAGCATCCGGCCGCCCACCCCGACATCTTCACCACGTCGAGCGAAACCGGTAGCGGTATCGCCGAGTTGCGTACCGCAATCCTTGAAGCGACCGAATAGGGACTGTCACCCATGCTCAAGCTGATCATCGGCAACCGCGCCTACTCAAGCTGGTCGATGCGTGGCTGGCTCGCGGTCAAGCAATCGGGCGAAGAGTTCGAAGAACTGGTCGTGCCGATGTTCGACGACGAATGGGAGAAACGTCGCGAAGGCGACGAATTCGCCCCCTCGCTGGGCAAGGTACCGATCCTGTGGGACGGCGAATGCGTCGTTTGGGACAGCCTCGCGATCATTGAATTTCTCGCCGACCGAGTCGGGCGCGACCGCTTCTGGCCGACGGACGGTGCCGCCCGTGGCATGGCCCGATCGATGGCTGCGGAAATGCATGCGAGCTTCGCCAATCTGCGCCGCGAGCTGCCGATGAACGTGCGCAAGAGCTTTCCCCCGCGCGACCTCAGCGACGGCGTCAAGGACGACATCAACCGCATCCTGCAACTGTGGGCGCAGGCCCGCGCCCGCTTCGGCGGCACCGGCAATTTCCTGTTCGGCGACTATTGCGCGGCGGACATCATGTATGCGCCGGTGGTCACCCGCTTGATCACCTATGCGGTCCCGGTCCCACCGTTCGCCGCGCTCTACATGAAGGCGGTGTTGTCACACCCGAACGTCCACCAGTGGATCGACCAGGCGCAGGACGAGCCGTGGGTGATCGAACAATATGAGGCGGCCGCCTAATAAGGCGTGTCGTCCTTGTGGGTGTAACGGCCGTCGGGCGTGAACTTCAGGTCGATGTCCGAATAGCCGCCGCCGGTGTTGGTACCGCCGCCGAAGACGACAAACCGGCACGGCCGTTCGCTTTCATTGATCAGATGGTGACCGTTGGTGACGCCCTTGGGCCAGGCGGCGAGGTCGCCGGCATGGAGGACCGTGCGCCCGTCATCTTCAACCAACACCGCTTCGCCCTCGATCATCACCAGGAACTCGTCCTCGCCGTCGTGCCAGTGGCGCTGGCTCGACCAGGCGCCGGGATCGAGGGTCACTTCGCTGACTCCGAAGTCGGTCAGGGCTGTCGCGGGCGCGAGCCGGCGGTAGTGCCGTCCGGCGACTGCCTCGTTGAACGGCGATGGGTAGCCGGTGCGGTTCATCTGCTCGATGCTGGTGAGGTCGACCTTGGGCATCCTGTTGTCCTTTGCTAGGCGACGACAATGTCAATTGACCCAATCGCGCTTGCGCGCGCGCTGATCAACTGCCCAAGCCTCACGCCAGCACGCGGCGCCGTGTTCGATGTGCTCGAAGCAGCGATTACACCGCTCGGCTTCGACGTCCATCGCTTCGTGCTCGGCGAACCGCCCGATGGTCCGACAGAAAACATGGTCGCGATTCGCGGGTCCGGCGCGCCGCATTTCGGCTTTGCTGGGCACCTCGACGTAGTTCCGCCGGGCGACGGCTGGAGCAGTGACCCGTTCGAGGCGCGAATTGAAGACGGCGTGCTGATCGGGCGCGGCGCCAACGACATGAAAAGTGCGATCGCCGCTTTCGTCGCGGCGCTGTCGCGCAGTGAACAGGCGCGCGGCACTTGTTCGCTGCTGATTACCGGCGACGAGGAAGGCTTCTCCACCTACGGTACGCCGCGGATCATCGATTGGCTCAATGAGCGCTCGATCCGCCCCGAGATGATCCTGATCGGCGAGCCAACCTCGGTCGATCGCCTCGGTGACACAGTCAAAATCGGCCGGCGCGGTTCGGTCAACATGACGATGACGGTGCCGGGCACGCAGGGCCATGTCGCCTACCCCCACCGCGCCGACAACCCGATCCCCGGGCTGGCGCGGGTCGTCGCCGCGCTCGAGGCGGTCCATCTCGACGACGGCACTGATGCCTTTCCGCCTTCCAACCTTGAGTTCACCGCGATATTGACGCCGACCCAGGCGAACAACGTCATCCCTGGCGCAGCGACCGCCCAGCTCAACATCCGCTTCAACAACCTCCAGCGCGGCGCCGACCTCGTCGCCATGGTCGAGGATATTGCTGCGCGCGAGGCGCCGGGGACGACGGTCGCGGCGCGGATCTCCGGTGAAGCGTTCCTGACTCCGCCAGGACCCTTGTTCGATGTGCTGGTGGCCGCCATCCGCGAAGAAACCGGCCTTGCGCCCGAGCTGTCGACCAGCGGCGGCACGTCGGACGGCCGCTTCCTCATCCAGCTATGCCCAGTGGTCGATTTCGGCCTGCCCAACGCGACCATGCACAAGCTCGACGAGAGCGCGACGATCGAAGACATCGCCGCCTTATCACGCATCTACGAGAACATCCTGCGGACTGTGCTGGGCTAGAGGGTCGAGCGCCCGCCTCAATGCAACCCAAACTGTGTCTGAGTGGCAACAGTGATGCCGCCTAATGCCCCGGTGAGTTGACAGTCATCATGCCCAATGAAACTGTCAGCTCCTGTTAACAAAAGCCGGTTTCGGCTTCGTTCTGGGGGAACGTGAATGTCTGAGCGAAATCGGGCCAATACACTTTCGCGATCCGCGCTAATGATCAGTGCGTCGGTCGGCGCTTTGATCTTTGCCAACCCGGCGCTGGCGCAAGACGCTCCGGCAACCAACGATCAGGCAGCGGCGGCTCAGATACCGACGGACGTAAATTCGGCCCCGGACACCAAGACCGACGAGACGACGATCGTCGTCACCGGTACACGCATCAGGCAGCCCGAATTCACCAGCTCGGACCCGGTCACCTCGATCGACCCCAAGATCGCGAAGCGCGAAGGCAAGCTCGATTTCGCCGACGCTCTGCAATCGTCTCCGATCGCGGCGGGCTCGGCCCAGATCACCGCGGCAATCTCGTCGAACCTGGTCACCAATGGCGGACCGGGCGCTCAGTCGATCGATCTTCGGGGCCTTGGGGCCAATCGTACGCTGGTGCTGCTGAATGGCCGGCGCGCCGGCCCAGCAGGTACACGCGGCGGCGTTTCGTCCTTCGACCTCAACGTGCTTCCGCAGTCCATCGTCAGCCGGGTCGACATTCTAAAGACCGGCGCATCGTCGATTTACGGTTCAGATGCCGTCGCCGGTGTGGTCAACATCCTCACCGATACCGACAGGAATGGATTTGAGCTCGATGGCAGCGTGTCGGCTCCCCTCTATGGAGCAGGCCAATCCTATCAGATCTCGGGCTCATGGGGGAAGAAGTTCGATCGGGGTCACATCCTGATCGCGGCCGATTATTATCGCCAAAAAGAACTATCGCGCGGCGATCTCAATTATCTTGGCTGTCCCGAGGCCAACGTTTTCACGGACGAGAGCCACGGCACACGCGCTGACCTAGTCGACCCGAGAACCGGAAAATACCACTGTGAGGACCTGCGCTGGGGACACGTGTGGACCTATGAAACGGGTTCCACGCTCTATACGACCACTGGTCGGTACACCGCTGGCCCGGGGTACAACCTGCTGCAATATCAGTATCCGGGCGAGAATCTAAATCTGCCGCCGATAGACCCGTCACTGGGATTCTCGGCTCCACCGGGATGGTTCCCAACGGGCTATGACACAGCATCGGCTTCGGTGCAGAACGCCTACCATCCATTCGTCGATCAGCAGTCCATCATTCCGTCGACGAAGCGCTACACGATCTACGGCGACGCCTCCTACGAATTTAGCGATGGGATCGAGGCCTATGCGGAATTCCTGGGCAACCGACGCCAAACTTACCAAAACGCGTGGCGGCAATTGTGGACCTACGGCTACGGCGAAGATATTTATCCTGACAACCCCTGGGGACAGGGCTGGAGCGGGGATAATGTGCTAAGCCCGCTGACGATTACCAACCATTCCGATTCCAAGCAGAAGGTCGACTATTTGCGCGGGGTGGGCGGTCTTCGTGGGAATCTCGGCGGATTGCTCAAGGGCTGGTCATACGACGCCTACGTCCAGTACAGCCACAACAAGGGACTTTATAGCAGCGAGCAGTTCCTTCAGGACGTTTACGACTCGTCCTATTATCAATCTGCCTCGTGCGTCGGCCAGA
Organism: Sphingomonas sp.; assembly: GCF_031361285.1. GTDB lineage: Bacteria > Pseudomonadota > Alphaproteobacteria > Sphingomonadales > Sphingomonadaceae > Sphingomicrobium. Next base: position 76,463 of record NZ_JANMCO010000036.1, on the reverse strand, counting down.
CACTGCCATTTTCCGGCAAGCAGTGCATTGACCTGCCCTGGACGGATCCTTTCTTCCTGGCAGGCCAAATGACGCCAGCACAGATCGACTATATGTTTGACTGGGAGACCGGCAAGACGATCTACAACCAGCTAAGCGGCGAGGGGTCGATCACCGGCAATTTGTTTGACCTGCCCGCGGGCCCGGTTGGCGTTGCGCTTGGAATTACAGCGCGGCGTGACTCGATCGTCGACACGCCGGGGTCAATTACCTACTCCGCTAACCCCTATTACGATCCGACCATTCCGCTGACGAGCACCACATGCACGAAGCATTTCGCTGCGGAGCCATTCTATCCGTGCCAGCAATTTCACAGCAATGCATGGGGCGTGAGCTCCGGCGGTATCACTGCCGGCCACAGCGTGACGAAGGAAGCGTTTGGAGAGCTCTCGATCCCGCTCTTCAAGGACAAGCCTTTCTTCCGTGACCTCAGCCTGTCCGCTGCCGGTCGAGTGACGAACGTGACGTCCGTCCAGCGGGACACCGGAATCACCGACCATGACAATGGCAACTTCACATATAAGGTAGGCGGCAATTGGGCCATCAACAGGTGGCTTCGCTTCCGCGGGACATATGGCACGTCCTTCCGCGCACCGGCGTTGTTCGAGCAGTTCAAGGCGAACGAAACGGCCTTCGTTACGACATCGCGCGTCGACCCGTGCCGGCGGATTGATGCCAACCTTGCGGCTAACAACATAAGCCAGCAAGTGCACGACCGCTGCTTGGCCGAATTGACGGCGTTGGGTGTCCCGAATCCCCTTACCTACGGCGGCGGCACCGTAAGCGCGACAGTAGTTTCGCAGGGCGGCATTGGCGTTCTCAATCCGGAAACGTCCGTAGCGAAGACGGCGAGCGTCATCCTCACACCGACCTTCGCTTTCCTGCCCGATACCCGGTTCAGCGTCGCCGTCGATTATTTCGATATCAAGGTGAAGGGCGAAGTCTCGCAGCTCGGCGCGTCCGCGATTTTGAAGCAATGCTACAATTCGGCCACGTTTCCGAACCAGTATTGCGATTTGTTCAGCCGTTCGGGCACTGGAACACCGGATCCAGGCCAAATCCTGACCATCAACGACAAATATATCAACATCGCGGAGCAGCAGACCAAAGGCATCGACGTCACGGGCCTTGTCCAGCATGAAATGGGAACGCTGGGCCAACTGAGCTTCCTCGCGAACATGAGCTGGACGCTCAAGCAGTCATTCGCCTTGTTTGCGGGGCAGAATGAAGATCTGCTCGGAGTTATCGACCTCGACAATGGTACCCGCACGGGCACGAGGCGATGGGTTGGCGACTTCCGATTGACCTGGCGTGTGCCGAGCGGGTGGACGTTCTTCTGGGGAACGGAGATCTTCAGCGGAGCGAGCAACGAGAAAGAGTTCCGCGCAAACAATGGCGGTTCGCTCTGCGTCGATTCGTTCAACCTCGACATCGATGGGAATCCGACCAATATCCCGCTTCGCGGCCATTATTGCGTCAACGTCAAAGTGCCGGCGACCTGGTATCACAACGCGTCGATTACCAAAGAGATTGGCAAGAAGTTCGAGCTGACCCTCGGCATGAGGAATGTCTTCAACACCAAGCCGCCGAAGGTTAGCTTGATTGGCGGCACGGGCATTCCCGGGACGATTGGTCCCGTTCTGTCGACATCGCAGTATGACTTCCTGGGCCGCAGGATGTTCATCAACGTTTCGAGAAAATTCTAGTCGTTCAGCTTGGCTTCGCAGGGGGCCGCAGGATTTTCTGCGGCCCCCTCTTTTTTTGCAGCGAATGGTAATCGTCGGTGCCACCGGTCATCAAAGTCAGGCCTGATACTCTGGACGCCGACACGGCGCGCTTCTCCCCGGCGCCACTGCGGCAACCCCTGTTTCTCAACAGCATTCAGAAGAGTGGCAGTCACCTGCTGCGGAACATCATGCGGATGTTCGTTCCAATCGAGCAGCAATATCGCGATCAATTCATCCAATGGCCCAATATGGCGCAGCATCTCGCTGCCTTTGATCCCACTCGCAACTACATGAGCTTTGGACATCTATTCTTTACCGACGGCCCGGCAATCGAACTCGCGCACGTCCGCAAGATCCTGCTTTACCGAGATCCGCGCGACTGGGTCCTGGCGCGGGCGCGATTCCATCTTTCCGATGAATTCCAGGGCGATCTCGAACATCTCAAGGACGGCCGCATCAGCGTCGATGATCTGCTGACGCTCATGATCTTCGGTGTCCGCTCGCTGATCCCGTCGCTGCCCGACATGTACGAGCTTAACGTCGTGGCGTGGCTCGCCTCGGATGCGTTCCGCGTCCGATACGAGGATCTCGTCAAGCACGTGCAGCAGATCAAAACGCCGGAAGCGGAAACTTATTTCGCCGCGCTGTTCGATGCCTGCGGCATTGACCCCGTCCCGGCAAACTGGCGCGAGCGGGTTTTGGTCGGCGCGGACCGTCGCCAGAGCGGCACGGCCCGCGAAAATTTAAGCGGCATCCGCGTCGAAATCCCGGCGACCTTGCCGGAGAAGCATCGTCAATTGATCGAATATGTCGCTCCCGGACTCCGGGAAATTCTCGGTTATGCTGATAACCGGCGGCAATCCTAGATCATGAGCGTGATCGCCGCCTACCCTCACCTTCACGAGGCGGAAAAGGCGCTCGCGGACAATCGGATGGACGCTGCGTCCGCGATGGTCATCCGGCATCTGCGCGAACACAGGAACGAGCCGCGCGGCCTGGCCCTTCTCGGTTCGATCGCGCTCAAAACTGGCGCGCTGGTTCAGGCCGAACAATTTCTACGGCAGGCGATTGCGCATGGCGCGCGTGCGCTTGAAGTCCAACGCGAGCTCGCGTCGGTACTGCATCGCCAGGAACGGCTGGCTGACGCGCTAAGCGCCTTCATCGTCCTTGAGCAACAGGTTCGGGATCCAGACATCCAGGCGGCAAAAGCAGTCATCCTCGACAAGCTTGGCCGCAATAACGAAGCGCTCCGCGAGCACGAACAGCTCGTCGCCGCTTATCCGCTCAATCCACGCAACTCGCTCGCTTACGGCAACAGCCTCCGCTGGGCCGGCCGGAATGACGAAGCGATCGCGGCTCTCCGCCGTGCGGTGACTACCGATCCCGAATACGGAGACGCGTGGTGGGCGCTGGCCAACATCAAGACCAAGATCCTCACCGACGAAGACGTCGCGATCATGACCTCCGCGCTGGAGATCGCGATCGACCAACGCAACATCATTCCGATCCACTTCGCGCTCGGCCGGGCCTTTCACGACCGAAAACTCTACGAGCAGGCCTTCCGGCATTTCGAAACCGGCAATAGCCTGCGCGCCACGACCATCAATTACGTACCGGAGGAACTGAGCGCCGAGGTCGATCAAATCAAACGCCTGTTTGGCCCGGACTTCTTCACGCAGCCGGATACGGTGACGGCAATCGACACGCCAACGCCGGTCTTTCTGATTAGCATGCCGCGGGCCGGCTCAACCTTGCTTGAGCAGATGCTTGACCAGCATCCGGACATCGAGGCCGTCGGCGAGCTTCCTTATGTCCGGGCCTTGGTCCGAAGCGCCCTCGAGATCCACACTTGCCGCCGGCCACTCACGGTTCCCGAAATGGTCCTCGAGATGAGCTCGGACGAAGCGAAAGCGTTCAGTCAAGATTACATGCACCGGGCTTCGTTGCACTGGAAAGGGCGGCCGCGCTATTTCATCGACAAGATGCCGATGAACTGGACGGAGATCCCGTTCATTCGCCGGATTCTTCCCCAAGCCCGCTTCATCGAGATTAGACGCGACGCGATGGATTGCTGCTTTTCCAATTATATCCACTATTTCTCACGCGCGCATTCGTCCTCATTCTCGCAGCGCCACATTGGCTCCGCCTATGTCGATCACGTTCGCATGACGGATTACCTGCGATCGATCGCACCAGGGCTCATCCATTTCATCCGCTATGAAGAGCTCATCGCGGACGCCGAGCCGATTCTGCGTCAGGCATTGGACTATCTCAATTTGGAATGGGATTCATCGCTCTTGCGGTTCTACGAGTCCAAGCGAACCATTCGCACTCCCAGCGTCGAGCAGGTCCGCCGCCCACTCAACCGCGAAGGCGTTGGCGCGTGGAAACCCTATGCGGAATGGCTTGGCCCGTTGCATGACGCGCTTGGGCCTCTCGCCAGCGACTGAACGCTAGGCGACCGAGCGCGAGCTGCGCTGGGGGTTGGTAGTCCAGTTGAGGAACTCGTCTTCGAACATTGGGTGGGCGAAGATGAAGCCCTGGACGACATCACAGCCCATGGCCCGCAAGATGTCGGCCTGGGCGACCGTTTCGACGGCCTCGGCGACAATCTCGCAGCCGACCCCGCGAATCAGGTGGATGACCGCTTGCACGACCACCCGAGCGCGCTCGCAATGTTCGATGTCGGCAATCAGCGACGGGTCGAGCTTGACTCGGTCGAGCGGCATGGTCCGCAGGCGCGCAATGTTGGAGTAGCCGGTCCCGAAGTCGTCGATAGCAATGGTGGCGCCGTCGGCTCGCAGACTGGCGATTTCGGCTAGCACCGTGTCGGAAACTTCCATTGCCGCGCTCTCGGTAAACTCGAGCTCGACCAGTGACAAAGGCACCGCATGGTCGGCAAAGCACTGCCGCATTCGGGCGAAGAAATCGGCGCGATCGATTTGCCGCGGACTAACGTTAAACGCGAGCCGACGGGCAACGCCGTCGGCCATCCAGGAACTGAGCACCGAGGCGACTTCAGCCATCACCCAATCGCCGATGTCGGTGATCACCCCGGTTTTCTCAGCGATCGGAATAAATGTCCCCGGCAAGCGCAGGCCATCGCGCGGATGGTTCCAGCGAAGCAGTGCCTCGGCACCGGCGATTTCGCCGCTGACGAGGCTCAGCTGGGGCTGAAAGGCGAGGATAAACTCATCGCGCTGGACGGCTTCGGTCAGCGCCCGCTCCGTTTCCACTTTTTGCTGGTGCTCGGCGGCCAGAGCGTCATTGAACAGGCAATGCTTGCCGCCGCCGCTGGCCTTGGCATGATACATCGCGATGTCGGCCGCGCGCATCAGGGTTTCAATCGTCGTCCCGTTGTCGGGACAGATCGACACACCGATCGAGGCACCGATATCGACGCTGTGGCCGCCAAGCTCGAACGGCTCGGCGATCGCGAGGGCAATGCGGCGCCCGACGCGCTCGATTTCCGCTGCTGACTTGATATCGGGAAAGAACAGCGTGAATTCATCGCCGGCGAGACGCGCCAATAACGGCCGGCGCTGCAAAGCCTCGCCAAATTCCGCCGTGACCACTACGCGGAGGCGGTTGGCGACCATGATCAACAGCTGGTCACCGCGGGCATGGCCAAGGCTATCATTGACCAACTTGAAACGGTCGAGATCGACAAACAGCATCGCCGACTGATCCGCCGGTAGCATTTCGCCGAGCAGCTTGTCCGCTTCGGAGCGGAAATGAAGGCGGTTGGGGAGCGAGGTCACTGGATCATACATGCCGAGAGCGTGAGCATTCTCGATGGACGCGCGCACTTCGGAGAAAAGCGTATCTACCGCGGCCGCAATCTTGGGCATGGTTTTGCGAACCAAGGGGGGCGCGGGCGAAATAAGATCGCCATCCTCGACCGCCAGCAGGCGGTCACCAAGGGCGGCGAGCGCCCGGGCGTTTTCGCTATTGGGGCGCTCTGATGCGATGTAGCTGATAAGCAGGCAGAATGCGCCCGCGGCCAGCGAAGCAATAATTTTTGCATCGAATTCAGTAAGATAAAGCAAGGCAACGAGAGAAAAAATGAACGAAGCAAAGCCGGCCACGCCGGACAAAAGCGCGTTGCTGACTTTCTGGGCCGTGCCTTCTTTCATCGCTAAGTTTGCGCCCCGCGGACGGTAGTTCCGTCTCCACCGGCAATTACATCAGAGCGGTTAAGAAAATGTGGAGTGGGCGCAACTAACCGCGGCGCAAAATTATGTAGAGGCTGCCGCCGCCGCCATGGCGGGAATGGGCCGCGCGGACCGCGGCGATCCGAGGGGCATGCCGCGACACCGCCAGCCAGTCGTGGACGGCAGCCCGAATCTGACCTCGGCGGACCGGAGCCGACCCGGGCCGCTCATGGCCAGTGATCAAGAGCAAAACCCGGTCGCCGTCGTCGATCGCGCGCTCCAAGGCCAAGTCGATCGCGCTCCACGCCCGATCAAGGCTGTGGCCGTGCAGATCGAGGATGCGATCCGGCACCACCGAACCCGATTGTAATTTTCGGTCCCAGCTGCCGTCGAGCGTGGTCCCAGGTTGGGGACGTGGCGGCGGTGCCGCCGCCCGGCGAAGCGGTTGCGGCGATGGCGGCTTTGCCTGAACAGTTTCCGCTTGCTTGAGTTCAGTTTCTGGCCGTCGCGAGAGCGAGCGAATGGTCGCGGTGACGCGCGCCCAAAGCGCGGCTTCTTCAGGGCTGAGCGGGCGCACGCGCCGTGCTCCTTTTGGGCAGCAAAATCAGGGCCTGGCCCGCGGCCGACATGCCGCCGGCGGTGTGGGTCGCGTCGGCGCCGGCGCCCCAGAATGTATCGAAGCGGTTGGGCCCCTTGATCGCCCCGCCGGTGTCCTGGGCGACCCACAGGCCGCTGGCCTCGGGGCGATCGAGGGTCAGGAATACAGGCGCGCCGAGCGGCACGAAGGCCGGATCGGCAGCGACTGTTCCGTGCGCGGTGACAGGAACGCCGAGGGCGCCGAGCGGCGGCCCGTTGAGCTCCCTAAAGAAGATGTAGGACAAATTCTCGCGCATCAGCGCCCTGCCCGCTTCCGGGTTGGCCCGCATCCAATCGACGATCGCCTGCATCGAGGCGCCACCGGGAGGCAGGATACCGCGATCGCGGAGCAAACGGCCAATGGCGACATAGTCGCGGCCATTCTGATCGGCATAACCGACCCGCAAGATTGATCCGTCGGGAAGCTTGACCCGGCCCGAACCCTGGATCTGAAGGAAGAAGAGTTCAACCGGGTCGGCGGCCCAGGCGAGTTCCAGCCCGCGTCCTGCAAGCGCACCATCGTCGATTTCAGCGCGGGTAAAATAGAGCACGCATTGCCCATTGGAAGCGATCCGCCCGCGCCCGTTGCCACCATCGGCCCGGGTGCAGCGAATGAGGTCGGGCGGAACGCGGTATATCGGCACTGCGGACCCGCTTGTCTTGACCGGCGAACCGCTGATCTCCGGCTCATAATATCCGGTCGCGAACGCCTTGCCGTCGCCGACTCTGACCCAGTCGAACCGATAGTAAAAGAAGCCCGGCGCATAAACATCGGGCAGGGTTGCGGCCTCGGCGCAAACGCCTCGCCAGTCACCCGGCTGAGCCAAGCCAGACCGGTCGCTGCGGCGCAGTAGCGCGGGGCAACTCAGCCGAAATGCCGATAGCGCGCGGCTTGCCTCGTCCGGGCCGGGGGTTTTGGCTGGGGTCAGCGTCACCCCGGCGGCGATTGCATTAGTGAATGTCGGGGTAGGTGCCGGCGCTGGAGCCGGAACCGGGATCGGCGCTGGCGTCGGAGTGGGGATTGGTGCTGGGATTATGGGCGCCACTTCCGCAGGCGGTAGCTGTCGGGTTGCGCAGGCCGACAATGATGCGAGCGAAAAAAGCGCGAGAACGCGAGCCGAGCGACTCACTCTTCCTCGTCGGTTTCGATCAAAAGCCAGTTGGGGTCGCGCGCCGCCAAGTCGCGGCGAAAGGTCCACAGATCGCGCGTCTGCACTGCATCACTCAGCGAGCCGGCGACGACCTCCCCCGCCTTGTTGCGAGTCACTGCAGCGATGTCGGCCTCGAACCGGACCGTGACCACCGCAACGGTCTTCTCGAGTGCGGCTTCAGCAATCACCGCTTGCTCGATCGCCACCAGCCGATTGTCGAGCGTCAGGCCCTCCTTCTTGCGCTGGGCGGCGGCGTCGCTGAATGCTTCGAGCACATGGCCGTCGACATGCGATTTTACGCCGTCGAGCTCGCCCTTCCAATAAGCTTCAAGCACCATCCGATAGGCCGCCTTGGCGCCTTCCAGGAAATGGGCGACATTAAAGCTTGAATCCGCGGCCAGGATCGCGCGGACGGCCGGGCCAGCGGTCGGCAGATAGGCCATGTCGCCGGCGTCGCCGATGCTCGGCGGGACCATCGAAGGCGAAGCGGCCCGTGGTTCGACCATCGCATCGGGATCGGCTGGCTTCAGGATCGGCTGCTGCTCATGCCCGGTGCGCTCACCCAATACGCTATAGAGGCGCAGGCCAATGAACAGTGCAACCAGTGCGAGGATGACAATGACGGCCAAGCTTGATCCGATCCTTCCTAATTCGCCCACAACATAATGCGCAAGGCGCCGAGTTCAAAGTCTAGCCCAAACCATTTCACTATTCTCACCCAATGGTAGAGCATCCGACTGGCAACGCGCCAGTCGCCATTGCGCCCAATTTCCACGACTGCTAGTCGCCCCCGCAACGCGCGGCCCCGGTTTCAGGGTCCGCGACCAACCCACAATATCCTCGAAGGACGAAGCAGCATGGCCGACCAGGACCCGATCAATCGCGGAAATGGTTCCGGAGATCCGGAAAGCGATCCACAGGTCGCAACAATCGTTCAATATATCAAAGATTTATCAGTCGAAAGCCCAAGTTCACCGCAAGCATTCCAGTGGCAGGCCCAGCCTCAGTTGGAGGTGCAATTCAACATTAACGTCAACGCCGTCGCGGACGACGTCCACGAGGTTATGCTCAAGATCGAAGTGGCGGCGCGCTCGGAACAGGGTGTCCATTTCCTGATCGATTTGAGCTATGCTGGCCTCTACGGCCTGCGCAATTTCCCGCAGGAGGCGTTGCCGCCGTTCCTGTTGATCGAGGCGCCCCGCTTGCTCTTTCCATTCGCGCGCCAAATCATTGCTGATGCCGCGCAGAACTCAGGATTTCCAACCCTGTTGCTCGACCCGATCGACTTCGGTGCCGCCTACATGGCGCAGCTGCAGGCAACCGAGCAGGCGCAGGTCGACTCCGGCGGCAATGGATCGACGGGAGAGACTGGCGGCGAAGCGAGCTTTGGTGGAGAATCGAGCGGCGATGCCGAGCCAACCGACGCCACCGACGACGCCTGAGCCGCGTCCTCAGCGCAAGCTCGCGCCGGTGAACCTGATCAGGGCCACCGGAACGATCGGCGGCCTGACGTTGGTCAGCCGAATCGCGGGGTTTGCCCGCGAAATGCTAATGTCGCGGGTGATGGGCGCGAGCTGGCAGGCCGATGCCTTCTTCGTCGCCTTCCGTCTCCCCAACACTTTCCGCCGCTTGTTCGGTGAAGGCGCGTTCTCGGCTGGCTTCGTGCCGCTTTACAGCCAGCGGTTGCACGGCAAGGACGGCGAGGCCGAGGCCAAGAATTTCTCCGAGGAAGTGCTGGCGGTATTTGCTCCAACGTTGATCCTGTTCACGCTGGTATTCGAAGTCATCATGGGGCCGTTCGTCGCCCTTCTTTCCGGCTACCATGGCGAGAAGCTTGCGCTGGCGACCTTCCTGACCAGCATCACCTTCCCCTACCTGATCCTGATCAGCCTGGTTTCGCTGTTTTCGGGCATCTTGAATTCACTCGCCAAGTTCACCGCCGCCGCCTTCGCTCCGGCGCTGCTCAACCTGGCCATGTTGTCAGCGCTGATCTTCGTCCCGACCGGCGGCCAGGTGACCGCCACCGCGCTGGCGATCGCGGTGACCGCCGGCGGCGTGTTGCAGATCGGGCTGCTGATGGCCGCCTGCGCCCGGGCCGGCATCGTGCTGAAGCTACGAAGACCCCGCATGACCCCCGGCGTCCGTCAATTCGTTCGCGTTGTCATTCCGGCGACGCTAGGTGCCGGCGTCTATCAAATCAGCGCTTTCATCGACACCTTCTTCCTGACCCGGATCGGCACCGGCGCGATGAGCTATTTCAACTATGCCGACCGCTTGAACCAGCTGCCGCTCGGCGTGATCGGGGCAGCGCTTGGCACCGCTATCTTGCCGCAGGTCAGCCGCCACGTCGGCGCCGGCGAGGCGGACAAAGCAGCGCGTGTCCAGGGCCAGGCCGCCGAACTGGCGATGCTGTTGTGCTTGCCCGCGGCACTCGCGTTGGCGGTCAGCGCCGGGCCGCTGGTGTCGGCGCTGTTCCAGGGTGGGCGATTCAGCGCGGGTGACGCTTCGATCACCGCCCTGACACTGGCGATCATCGTCATGGGCCTCCCCGCTTATGTGCTGGTCAAGGTGCTGACGCCAGGCTTCTACGCGCGCCAGGACACGGCAACTCCGGTCAAGACCGCAGGCATTGTACTGCTGGCCAATATTGGCTTGAATTTCGCGTTGATCCCGCGGTTCGGGATTGCCGGCCTCGCTTCGGCGATCGCAATTTGCTCGTGGCTCAATTGCGTGATCCTTTATGTGATCCTCCACCGGCGCGGGCATTTCCGGATCGAGGCGTGGCTCGCCTCGCGCATTGTCCGGCAGCTGATTGCCGGGGCGGCGATGGTCGCGGCCCTGGTCATCATCCGGATGGTCCTTGCTGACTGGTTCGCGGGATCGGTCGGGCATCGCCTGGCCGGCGTGATGGCCATCGTTGGCGGTGGCATGGCGGTCTATTTTCCGCTGGTGTGGGTACTCGGCGGCACCGACAAGAACGAGCTTCGATCGCTGTTGAAGCGCAGGAGGCCCTACACCGATGCCGGGTGAAGCCGACCGTCCGCCGATGCGCGTCGTCTCCGGCATCCAGCCGACCGGCGACCTGCACCTCGGCAACCTTTTGGGGGCAATCCTGCGCTGGGTGCGGATGCAGGATGAAGCCGAATGCCTCTATTTCCTGGCCGACCTGCACGCGCTGACCGTCGACGTCGATCCGGTGCAGCTGCGCGCGAGCGTCCGCGAAATGGCAGCGGCGCTGATCGCCAGCGGTATCGACCCGAAAAAGTCGATCGTCTTCGCCCATAGCGCGGTTCCGGCCCACGCCGAGCTGGCCTGGATCCTCGGCTGTACGGCGCGCATGGGCTGGCTCAACCGCATGACCCAGTGGAAAGACAAAGCCGGCAAGAACCGCGAGGGCTCGTCGCTCGGACTGTTCGCCTATCCGGTGCTCCAGGCGGCCGACATCCTGCTGTATCGCGCGACCCATGTGCCGGTCGGCGACGACCAGAAGCAGCACATCGAACTTTCGCGCGACATCGCGATCAAGTTCAACACTGACTTCGACGTTGATTTGTTCGTGCCGCCGGAGCCGTACATCGGCGGCGGATCGGCCGCGCGCATCATGTCGCTTCGCGACGGCAATGCGAAGATGTCCAAGTCCGACCCGTCGGACATGAGCCGGATCAACCTCACCGACAATGATGAATTGATTACACAGAAGATTCGCAAGGCGAAGACCGATGCCGAGCCGCTGCCCGACGATTCGACGCTTCTCGATTCGCGTCCAGAAGCCCGCAACCTCGTCGGTATCTATGCCGCGGTAACCGACGAGAGTGTCGAGCAAGTGCTCACTCGCTTTGCCGGCCAAGGCTTCGGCGCCTTCAAGCCGGCGCTGGCCGACGCGGTGGTTGCGCTGGTTGCGCCCTTGAGGACGCGGCTCGAGGAGTTCCGTCGTGATCCCGCGATGCTCGATAAATTGCTGGCGGACGGCGCCGGCAAAGCAGCGGCGCTAGCTGCCCCCACCCTGGCGCGAACGTATGACGCCGTCGGCCTGTCCCGGTCGCGCAACGCTTAATCGACAGTTCAGGCCAGTTTCGATATTAAGCGTCCGGATATCCACAGGATTTTCGACTCGAGGCACGCCATGAACAGCATCACCAAGTTGGCCGGGGCCATGCTCATTGGAGCAAGCGCGATCGGCCTATCGGGCTGCGCAACCGGTTTCCCGACCCAGGTTGCCCGTTATCAAGCCATGCCGGCGCCCGCCGGGCAGACGTTTTTTGTTGTGCCGATGGATGCGCGCCTTAGCGGCAGTCTCGAGTTCCAGAGGTTCGGCAGCTACGTTGCCCAGGCCATGGCCGCGCAAGGATATGCGCCCGCAGCCAGCGCGCAGGCGGCCAGTCTGATCGTCAACGTCGGCTACGGCGTCGACCGGGGAACCACCGAATACGTTTCCGACCCCTTCGCATACGATCGGTACGGTTTTGGCGGGTTTGGCTACGGCGGATTCTACCGTCCTTCCTATTCGCGTTTCGGCCTTTACCACAGTCCCTTTTACTACGGCTGGGACGATCCGTTCTGGTACGGTGGCAACGACCGCCGGTATATCGAGTATAAGAGCAACCTCGATCTCGACATTCGTCGCAAGGGCGACAACCAGTCGGTTTTCGAAGGCCACGCCCGGGCGCGCTCGTCGACCGATGACCTCAATCGGATCGTGCCCAATCTGGTCGAAGCGATGTTCACCGGGTTCCCGGGCCGCAATGGCGAGACGGTCAAAATCACCGTGCCGCCGCCCGGACGTGCTCCGGCGCAGGCGCGCGCATACTGAAATCGATTGAGCCGAGGACAAGGCAGCAGGCCCGGTCGGATCGCTCCGGCCGGGCCTTTACTTCGGTTATTCGGGATACCGGAGAAGTTGGTGCGCTCAGCCCTCGAGCTGGCGAGTCAGAAGCCGAATGTCGGCGTCGAGTTCGGCGTCGTTGGCGCGCAATCGTTCGATTTGCTTGACCGCATGAATGACGGTGGTGTGATCGCGGCCACCGAAACGCCGGCCGATGTCGGGCAAGGACTTCGGCGTCAACTGCTTCGACAGATACATTGCAACCTGGCGCGGACGGGCGACTTCGCGGGCCCGCCGGGCCGACGTCATCTCGGCCTTGCGAATGCGATAATGTTCGGCGACCTGGGTCTGGATTTCGTCGATCGAAATGCGCCGCTGGTTAGCCCGCAAGACATTGGCGAGGACTTCCTCGACGAAGGCGACGTCAATCGCGCGCCCGGTCATCATTGCATAAGCGGCGATGCGGTTCAAAGCGCCTTCCAGCTCGCGCACGCTCGAGGTCACCCTCCGGGCCAGGAAGTCGACCACATTGCGCGGCATCGCGACGCCCGGGAGCGCGCCCAACTTGGCTTCGATGATGTTGAACCGAAGTTCGAAATCGGCGGCGTTGATGTCGGCGACCAGGCCCCATGACAGCCGCGAGAGGATGCGCGGAGCAACGCCATCGAGGTCCTGCGGGGCACGGTCCGAAGTGATCTCCAGCCGCCGTCCGGCGGTGATGATCTCGTTCATGGTGTGGAAGAATTCCTCCTGGGTGGAATCCTTGCCAGCGATGAACTGCACATCGTCGATCAGCAACAGGTCGGCGCTCCGCAAGCGACCCTTGAAGCCGATCGTATCATTCGCTTTCAACGCCCGGATGAACTCGACCATGAACTTTTCGGCCGACATCGACACCACTCGCTTGCCGGGGTGGGTAGCGAGAAAACTGTGGCCGATCGCGTGCAGCAGATGGGTCTTGCCGCGACCGGTGCCACCGTGAATGAACAAGGGATTGAAGCTGACCGCAGTGGCGCTGGCGAGGGTCCGCGCGGCGGTGGCCGCGACCTCGTTGGCCTTGCCGACAATGAAGGTTTCGAACCGATAGCGCGGATCGAAATTGGGCGCCGACGGATCGCGCACGGCAATCGGCGGCGCCGGGACTTCCTCGAGGATCAACAGCGGCGATGGCCGCGGAGCGTCAGCGGCGGCGGCGACTCGAACTTCACGCACGATTGGCAAGATCGTCCGCCAGGCGAGCGTCAGCCGTTCGCCAAAGTGGGAGCGAACCCAATCGGCCATGAATTGGCTTGGCATGAGGATTTCGAGACAGCCGCTATCTGGCTCGAACTCACCAAGCATTGCGGGCTTCAGCCAGCCGTCGAAGGTACGGACGCCAAGGTCACGCCGAAGGCCGCTGCGAATCGAATCCCAGGCTGCCTCGAGCGGTGCTGCGATAGGTGGGTCGGCGAGCTCCGAAGACGAGAATGTTCGATCGCCTTGCACTTGCCCGCCTGCCTCCTGTCTCCGTTGGCCGAGACAAAAAGAACCGCTGCGCCCGACCGAAAGTCGCAACGCCTGTGATTGTTTCTCTCTCTTGCCCCCCGACGCTTGACTCGCGCCCGGAGGAACGTTTCTGGAAGCCTCTGGCCAAGCTTTCAAGACAAGTTTTTTCACAAAAGTGAAATAATCAGCCTTGACAGTGAAAACCCTCGGAAAGCCGGGACAGTCGCAGGAATCCGGGATTTTCTGGCTAAGCTTAATTGTGCAGATCGTGCGAATCGCCGGAAATGCTCGCTTTTTTGAAGGTCCCGATTCAGGACCAAACCGCAGCGCATCCCCGTTATTCCAGACGCGGGTTTCAATGTCCCTTTTTGAGGCAGAGACTTGGCCCGGTTTAGCCCAGCGTGGCGACCCTTTTGGACAGTCGCGAGAATTTGCGGGCGGCGGTATTCTTGTGAATGACGCCCCGGGCAACGCCGCGCGCGAGCTCCGGCTGAGCTTCTTTCAGCGCCTTGGCGGCGTCGTCTTTCTTGCCCGCAGCGAGCGCCGACTCGACGGCCTTGATGAAGGTCCGGATGCGGCCGACTCGAGCGCCGTTGATCTCGGCGCGATTTGCGTTGCGGCGGATGCGCTTCTTGGCTTGCGGCGTGTTCGCCATCGAAAAGTCCTCGGGTTTGTCTGGTCAAAAGAAAAGCGGCGCGCGCCCATGGGCCGCACCGACGTCGCGCTCCCCTACCGGCTAGGGCAATTCGGGTCAACCAGCGGCCCGCAGGCTGAACCTCTTAGCGTTGGCAGCTCGGGCAATAGAACGTCGAGCGCCCGCCCTGGACGATTCGATTGACCGCCCCACCGCATGGACATGGCTTGCCCTCCCGATCATAAACATCGAACCGGGACGAGAAGTAACCGAGCATTCCGTCGGGACTGACGAAATCCCGCAGGCTCGACCCACCTGCGGCGACTGCCTCGCCAAGAACTGCCGGGATCGCCGTCGCCAGCCGCGCGAGCCGGGCCAGCGAAATCGAGTCGGCCGTCCGCGCTGGGTGGATGCCGGCACGAAACAGCGCCTCGCAGGCATAAATGTTGCCGAGGCCGGCAATAATCCGCTGGTCGAGCAAAAGCGGCTTAATCGGCGCCCGTCGGCCTTCAAAGGCACGCTTGAACCAACGCGCGTCGAGATCGGGATCAAGGGCGTCGGGTCCAAGCGCGGCGAATGGCGGCCATTCTGCAAGGTCGTCGGTGGCGACAAGATCGACCGAACCGAACCGGCGGGCGTCGTTGAGCACCAGCCGCCTCCCGTCATCCGTATCGATCAGCAAATGATCATGCGGACCAAGGTCCTGGGGATCGATCCGCCAGTGGCCGGACATGCCAAGATGAAAAACCATGGTGTCGCCGCGGTCGGTGCCGATCAGCCCATATTTGGCGCGGCGGCCAAGGCTGATCACCGAGGCGCCGGTAAGCCGCTGACCCAAGTCTTGCGGAAAAGCCCGGCGCAGGTCCGAGCGGCGAGTTTCGACGCGCGCCAGGCGACGGCCGTCTAGCACGCGGGCCAGGCCGCGAACGGTGGTTTCGACTTCGGGAAGCTCGGGCATCGCCCGCGATATGGCGAAGGGACGCCAAGCCCGCTAGAGGCACCGCTATGAGCGACAAGGTCAATTTTGGCGACGAGCTGGTCGACCCGGATGAGAAGACCCGCCGCGTCGGCGCGGTCTTCAGCTCGGTCGCGCGACGCTACGATGTGATGAACGACCTGATGTCGGGCGGCATGCATCGGCTGTGGAAGAACCGCTTCGTCGCCCGTGTGAAACCGCGTTCGGGCGAGCGCATCCTCGACATGGCCGGTGGCACCGGCGACATCGCCTTCCGAATGGCCAAGCGCGGCGCCAAGGTGACCGTCGCGGACATTAATCCGGACATGCTCGGCGTCGGCCAGGAGCGATCGAAAGAGCGCGGCATCGAGGGTCTCACGTGGCGGGTCGAAGACGCGGCGCAGCTGACAGTCGCCGACCGCAGCTTTGATGCCTACACGATTGCGTTTGGCATCCGGAACGTCACCGATATCAATGCAGCGCTGGGCGAAGCCTTTCGCGTGCTGGCCCGCGGCGGGCGCTTTTATTGTCTCGAATTTTCGACCAGCGACTGGCCAGGGTTTGCCAAACTCTACGAATCCTATTCGAGCGCCGTCATCCCGCGCATCGGCAAGGCGGTCGCCGACGATGAAGCGAGCTATCGCTATTTGGTCGAATCGATCCGCCGTTTTCCCAAGCCCGACGCGTTCCGGCAAATGATCGCCGCCGCCGGTTTCACTCGCAGCGCTTTCGAACCAATCCTCGGCGGGCTAGTCGCGATCCACAGCGGCTGGAAGATTTGACCGCTTCGGTTACCCATCTGTGGCGCCTGCTCAAATGGGGCCGGACGCTCGCCCGCCACGGCGCTCTGAAGGGCATCGAGGCCGATCCCCTGACCCCGCCGCAGGTCCGCCGGCTAGTGAAAATCGTTAGCTTCGGACTGTCGGCTCCACCCACACCAGACTACGCCAAGGCGCTGCAGGAGATCGGCCCGGCCGCGATCAAGCTCGGCCAGGCGCTGTCGACCCGCCCTGACCTGGTCGGCGACCGCGCGGCGGAAAATCTGTCGCGGCTCCAGGACGACCTTCCGCCCTCTCCTTTCCCGGCGATCAAAGCGACGATCGAAGCCGCGTTCGGCACGCCGCTCGACCAATTGTACGCAAGCTTCGATCCAGTTCCGATCGGTGCCGCGTCGATCGCCCAGGTGCACCGCGCCGTGACCACCGAGGGGCACGACGTCGCGGTCAAGGTGCTCCGGCCAGGCATCGAGGAGGAGTTCGCGCAAGCGATCGAAACCTACGAATGGGCGGCCGCGCATGTCGAAAATAGCGGCGGCGAGCTTGAGCGGCTGCGGCCACGGCTAGTTGTGGCGCATTTCAAGCAATGGACGGCGCGCGAACTTGACCTGCAGCGTGAGGCTGCGTCGGCCTCGGAATTGCGCGAGAATATGGTCGCCGAGCCGGGCTTCTTCGTTCCGGAGATTGATTGGCAACGCACGGCCCGGCGAGTCCTGACGCTCGAATGGCTCGACGGGGTCAAACTGAACGACCGCGAGGCGCTGGTCGCCGCCGGCCACGATTGTAAGGCGCTCGCCGCGATCCTAGTTCGCGCTTTCCTGCGCCAGGCAGTCGTCGACGGCTTTTTTCACGCCGACCTCCACCAGGGTAATTTGTTCGCGCTGGCCGACGGACGGATAGCCGTCATCGATTTCGGGATCATGGGGCGAATCGACCGGCGGGCGCGGATGTGGCTGGCGGAGATTCTGTACGGCCTCATCACCGGCAATTACCGACGCGTCGCCGAAATCCATTTCGAGGCGCAATATGTGCCACCGCATCATAACGTGGAGGAGTTCGCAACCGCATTGCGGGCCGCCGGCGAGCCGATCCGGGGCTTGCCGGTCAAAGACATCTCGGTCGGGCGGATGCTCGAAAGCCTGTTTGCGATCACCCGCGACTTCGACATGCCGACCCAGCCGCACTTGCTGTTGCTGCAAAAGACCATGGTGATGGAGGAAGGCGTCGCCACCAACCTCGATCCCGACATCAACATGTGGGAGACCGCCGAGCCGTTCCTCAAGGACTGGCTGCGGTCGGAACTTGGCCCCGAAGCCTATCTTGCCGACCGCATAATCGACGCGGTGCGAGCGTTGAAACTGGTCCCGCAACTCATCAAACGGATCAACGAATATTACCCGCCGCGCGGAGCCGCCCCGCCGCCGCCACCGCTGCCCGCCATTGCGGTCATCGAGCGGCGCTATTGGTGGGGCTACGCACTAGCGGGTGCGGTCGGGGCCGCAATCGCCGTATTTCTAATAATCATTGTTTAATTCTATAGGAAAGGTGTTGAGATGCTTCGTTTTTTCGTCAGACTGGCAATCTTGGCGCCGGTTGCTATGACAGCCGTGCCCGCAATCGCAGCCACCGCGCCTGCCGCCACCGGCCACACGCAGCTCGTGCAATTGTTCGCCGAATGGCGGTCGTTCAACCATCCGCGAATCGTCCGCGGCAAGCCCGATTATTCGGCGCGGGCAATGACCGCCAAGGCCGCGCGCTTGCCCGATTTTCGGGCGCGTCTGGCAGCCATCGGCACGGCGGGCTGGAGTGCGTCCCAACGCGGCGACCATCGCCTGGTCGAAGCTGAGATGAACGGGCTCGACTTCTTCCTGCGCGTGCTTCGCCCTTGGGCCCGCGACCCCGGATTTTACCAGACTGTGTTTGCGGAATTGAGCGACGTGCCCGCGCATGAGGGCCCGTCGGCCGAGCCCAATGTCGATTTGCACAATTTCACTTACCCGCTGACGCCGGCCGACGATGTCAAGCTGACGGAATTGCTGGACGCAGTGCCAGCTCTGCTTGCCGACGCCAAACGCAACCTCGCCGCCAGCCAGGCACATGATTTGTGGGCCTATGGCGACCGGGCATTCATCGAGCAGGCCGAAGTGCTCGAAAAGCTCGAGGCGGGGACGCTGGTCATGAACGACCTCGGTGGGAAGCGCAGCGCGAGCCTTGACGGCGCCAGCCCCGGCTTGCGCGCCGCGGTCCAGGACGCCCGGCTGGCCAGCGAGGAATTCGCGCGCTGGGTCAAGGCCGAAGCGCCGCGCCGCGGCGGCCCGTCGGGCGTCGGCAAGGACCATTATAACTGGTACCTCAAACGTGTCCTGCTGAGCCCTTATGATTTCGACCAGCAGCAGACCTTGCTCCAGCGCGAGCTCGACCGCTCGCTTGCCTCGCTCCGGCTCGAGGAAGTTCGCAACCGCGCGTTGCCGCCGATCGCGGAAATCAGCGACTCCGCCGCCTACCGCCGCTTCGGCGAAGCGCATAACGAGAAGCTCTACCGCTTGCTGGTCGATGCCGGCTTCATTGCCGACCAACCTTATTATCGCTCGGCGCTGACTGCCCAGCTTGGCGACTACACCCCGCCCGCCGAGCGCAATTTCTTCACGCATGTCACCGCGCTCGACCCACTGCCCCTGTCGAGCCACCAGACGCACTGGATCGAACTTGCGCGGCTGCACCACGAGCCGCATCCGAGCCCGATCCGACAGACTCCGCCCTTGTTCAACATCTTCGAGGACCGCTCCGAAGGCTGGGCAACGGCGATGGAGGAATTGGTCGCGCAGGCCGGCCTCTACGACGACATCCCGCATGGCCGCGAGCTGGTCTGGATCATGCTCGCCAACCGCGCCGCGCGCGGGCTCGCCTCGCTGCGCGTCCAGTCGAACGAGATCGGGCTCGACGAGGCCGGCAAGTTTCACGCCGCATGGACCCCGCGTGGCTGGTCTGACGCGGCGAGCCGCCTCGTCGGGTTTGAGCAACTGCTGTACCTGCGCCAGCCCGGCTACGGACCCAGCTATATCATCGGCAAGCTCCAGCTCGACCGGCTGCTCGCCCAAGCCGCGCACCGCGCAGAACAACAAAAGATGCCGTTCGTGTTCCGCGACGCCTTCGCCGCAATCCTCGATTCCGGAATCGTCCCACCGGCAATCATCGAGGATGAGGTGGCGGAAGTGGCGCCCAAACGCTAGGCCGAAACGCATGGCCCGCGTCCTGCTCATCGTCGGCGGCGGCATTGCCGCCTACAAGTCGCTCGAACTGGTGCGGCTTTTGAAGAAGGCCGGCCACCAGGTGACGCCTGTGCTGACCAAAGGCGGCGAGCATTTCGTCACTTCGATGACCTTGGGAGCGCTGGCGCAGAGTCCGGTTTACACCAGCCTGTGGGACCTCAAGGACGAGGTCGAAATGGGCCATATCGAATTGAGCCGCGCGGCCGATTTCGTGCTTGTCTGCCCGGCGACCGCGGACCTGATGGCGAAGATGGCGCACGGGGTCGCCGACGACCTCGCCTCGACCTTGCTGCTGGCCACCGACAAGCCCGTGGTGGTCGCGCCAGCAATGAATGTGCGTATGTGGCTGCACCCCGCGACCCAGCGCAATGTCGCGCAGCTCAAGGCCGATGGCGTCATGGTCATTGAGCCCGACGAAGGCGACATGGCGTGCGGCGAATTCGGACCGGGGCGCCTGCCCGAGCCGTCGGCGATTATGGCCTGGCTCGGCGCCGAGTTTCTGACCGCCAAGTGACCATCCACGACAAGCACATACTCGTCACCGCCGGCCCCACCCACGAGCCAATCGATCCGGTTCGCGTGATCGCCAATCGGTCATCCGGACGCCAGGGTTTCGCCATCGCCGCCGCCGCCGCTGAGGCCGGCGCGCGGGTGACGTTAATCGCCGGTCCGGTCGCTTTGGATACGCCCGCTGGAGTGACCCGCATCGACGTCGAAACCGCCGAGCAGATGGCCGACGCGGTGATGCGCGCCCTGCCCTGCGATGCGGCGATCATGGTCGCCGCCGTGGCCGACTGGCGGGTCGAGCCGTCCGATCAGAAGCTTAAGAAAACCGCGGGCCGATTGAGCCTGAATTTTACCCCGACCCGCGACATCCTCGCCGAATTGGGTGTCAGTCCCAACCGCCCGCGATTGCTGATCGGTTTTGCCGCGGAAACCGATGACGTCGTCAATAATGCGATCGCCAAGCGCATTGCCAAGCGCGCCGACTGGATCGTCGCCAATGACGTGTCGGGGGGCGTAATGGGCGGCACGCACAATCGGGTTCACCTCGTCACTGCGCAGGGAGTCGAGGATTGGCCGGAAGCCGACAAGGGCGAGGTCGCGCGCCATTTGGTTGAGCGGATCGCGAAGGAAATCGGATGATCGAGATCAAGTTGAACCGCCTGCCTCATGGCGACGGCCTGCCGCTACCCAAATATGCGACCGAGGACGCGGCCGGGCTCGACATTGCTTCGGCCGAGGAACTGACGCTTGAGCCCGGCGCCCGGCACGCCTTCACCACCGGCTTCGCGATCGAGATCCCGCCTGGCTACGAGGTCCAGGTCCGGCCGCGATCCGGCCTGGCGATCCGGCACGGCATTACCTGTCTCAACACCCCCGGCACGATCGACAGCGATTATCGCGGCGAAGTAAAGGTGATCCTGATCAACTTGGGCGCCGAGCGATTTGCAGTCGCTCGCGGCGAACGGATCGCCCAGTTGGTTCCGGCGCCGGTGCTTCGGGCGCAGTTTACGGAAGAGATGAGCCTTGCCGAGACCGCCCGCGGGAGCGGCGGCTTCGGTTCCACTGGCAGATGAGCCTCAGCGACTCCGAGCTCGAGCGCTATGCCCGGCACATCGTGCTGCCGCAGATCGGGGGGCCGGGCCAGCGCATATTAAAGACGACGCGCATCGCTCTGGTCGGCGCGGGCGCGATCGGCAGTGCGGCCATCCCGGCGCTGGCCGCCGCCGGCATCGGCCGGCTGACGATCATCGACGACGATCTGATCGAGCTGTCCAACCTGCACCGCCAGCTGATTTATCGCGAGGATCAGGTTGGCGAAGGAAAAGCCACAGCCGCTGCGGGCTTTTCGCGCAATCTCAACTCATTCGTCGAAGCCAAACCGGTCAATTGTCGAATAATCGACGACAATGCGCGAGAGTTACTCGCAGACCATGACATAGTGCTCGATGGAAGCGACAATTTCGCCACCCGCCTGACGGTCAACCAGGCCTGCGTCGCATTGGAGATTCCGCTGGTTTCAGCGGCCGCCGCGCAATTTCAGGGACAAATCGCGCTATTGCGTGGCTGGGAAGCAGGCCAGCCTTGCTATCGCTGTTTCGTCGGCGATGCCTTCGACCGCGACGATTGCGACAATTGCGCCGAATTGGGCGTGCTTGGTGCATTGACCGGTGCGGTCGGCCACCTTGCCGCACTGATTGCCTTGCGGTCGCTCCTGAAAATCGGTGATGATGCGGCCGGCAAGCTGTTTGTGCTGGACGCGACCGCGCTAAGCTGGCGTTCAATCGCGCTGCCCAAAGACGGCAAATGCAGAACGTGTGGGGGAATCAATGCGGCGACTGCATGACCTGGATGCCAAAGACCGCGAGATCCTCGCCCTTCTGGAACTCGATGGACGACGCGCTAATTCGGAGATTGCGCGCCTGACCAGCCTGTCCGCGCCGACAGTCGCGGAACGGATCGCCAGGTTGCGCGATATCGGGGTGATCAAGGGATTTACGGTCGATATCGACCCCGCCCGGGTCGGTCTGCCGATTTCGGCGATTATCGAATTCCAGCCGCGCAGCAACGATGACGAGCGGGCGGTTACGGCCATCAACAGCCACCCAGCGGTGCAGTGCTGCTACCGGGTTACCGGACCGACTTTGCTGGTGCTGATCGTGCGCGTGGCCGACAATGCCGCGTTGACCAGGCTGCTGGCGGAATTCACCCACTACGGCGATACCAAGACCGCCGTCATCCTGTCGACCGAGTTGGACAAGCGCTACTTCTTTGCCGACGCGGCTATACAACCTGCACCTTAGCATCGTCATGGAAATGTGTCGGAAAACTTTCATCCTGACCCCAAAATCGGGCCGCACTGTTTAAGAACGCATGGTTTCAACGCCCCAATTCGATAGATTCAAACTTCGGACTTTGGACTTGGGGATGTCCATGAAATTGGCGGCGCTTGTACTTGCGGTTGCGGTTCCAACGCTTGCCGGTTGCGCTGGCAAGCCTCCCGCGCCGATCGCCGAGCTTCAGGATCCGCAGGCGGTTGCGGATAAGTTGCTCGCGGTAGACCGCGCATTCTCCTCGCAGGCTGCGGATCAGCCAATCGCCACAGCTCTGCCGGCCATGTTCGACGATGCAATCGTCATGCCCTTGCCGACCGGAACCTTCGCCACTGGCAAGGCGGCGGCTACCGCGGCGCTTGCCGCGAACCCGGCCAACGTCGCCGCGAAAGCGCAGTGGGCCCCGGTTCGAGCGGGTGTATCGGCCGACGGCACACAAGGCTTCACTATTGGCTTCATGACCATCCGCGAGGACGGCAAGCCGGATCGGCGCGCCAAATACCTCGCTTACTGGATCAGTGGCGCCGATGGCTGGCGCGTCGCGGCCTACAAGCGCGCGGGCAGTCCAACCGGCGATGTTCGGACCGAGCTTCGACCGGCGGCATTGCCGTCGCAAATGTTGCCGCCGACAAATAATCCGGCGGTGATTGAAGCCCATCGCGCCAGCCTGGCGGCAACCGAGACGGCGTTTTCCGATCGGGCGCAGCTGATCGGACTGGGCCCCGCATTCGTCGAATTCGGCTCGCAAGATGCAATGAACATGGGCCAGGGTCCCGACTTCACGTTCGGCAATTTGGCAATCGGAGGTGGAATGCCGCCTGACCCCAAAAGTCCCGTCATCTGGGCGCCAGACCAAGGAACGATGGTCGCGTCGAGCGGAGATCTGGGCGTCACCTGGGGGTTTATTCGACCGCTCACGCCTCCTCCGCCCGAACAATTAGCAACAATTCCGTTCTTCACAGTGTGGCACAGGGTATCGCCCCAAGCGCCCTGGCGCTACATCGCCGAATAGCGTCTCAGGCTTTTCGGCGACGGGCCCCGCGAGAACCCCTTTTCGCGGGGCCCTTTTCTGCCTTGGCGTCGATCCATTCGACCGCCTGTTCGATCGTCACCGACTTCGGATCGCTGGTCTTGGGCAAAGTCGCATGGGTGGTTCCGTCGCTGACGTACGGACCATAACGCCCTTCCAACACCTTGATCTCCTTGCCGCTGGTTGGGTGCAGGCCAAGAACGGCGATCGGCTCGCGCGGCCCGCCCCGCTTACCGGCGCCCGAAGCGGCATCGGCGAGCTTGGCAACCGCGGCGTTCATGCCGGTCTCGAATACTTCCGCGGTTGTGCTCAAGCGCGCATATTTGCCGTCGTGGAGCAGATACGGGCCATAACGGCCGATCGAGGCGCTGATTGGGTTCCCGGTTTCGGGGTGCGGGCCAATGGTCCGCGGCAGCGACAGCAGTTTCTCCGCCCATTCGAGCGTCAGCCCGTCGGCTGAAACGTCCTTGGGCAGCGACGCGCGCTTGGCGTCCTTGTCCTCGCCCTGCTGGACATAGGGACCGAAGCGGCCGGTCCGCAGCGTAATGCCATTGCCGAGTTCGGTTGGTCCCTCGCTAGCCCCGTCGCCGGCCGCCGCTTGCCCGAACTTCTGCGTGAAGCGGCATTCGGGATAATTGGAGCAGGCGACGAACGCACCGAATGTGCCTCCGCGCAGCGACACTCGCCCGTTGCCGCACGCCGGGCATAGGCGCGGGTCGGAGCCATCCTCGCGCACCGGGTAGAGCCACGGCGCAAGGAATTCGTCGAGCGCGGCGGTGATCTCGGAGGGCTTTTGCTCCATCACTTCGCCGGCCAGCGGCTTGAAGTCGCGCCAGAAGGCGGCGAGCAGATCCTGCCAGCCGGCTCGCCCGCCGGAGACGTCGTCGAGCCCCTCTTCGAGCTCAGCGGTGTAATCGTAGCTCACATAGCGTTCGAAGAAGCGCTCGAGGAATGCAGTGACCAGGCGACCGCTCTCCTCGGGCACGAAGCGGGCCTTGTCGACCCGCACATATTCGCGGTCCTTCAGGGTCTGCAGTGTCGCCGCGTAGGTCGACGGCCGGCCGATGCCGAGTTCCTCGAGCCGCTTGACCAGGCTCGCTTCGGAATAGCGCGGCGGCGGCTGGGTGAAATGCTGGGTTGCCTCGACTCCGGTCTTGGCCGGGGCGTCGCCTCTGCGCAGCGCCGGCATCAGTGCCGCGTCCTCGTCATCCGGCTGCTCGTCGCGGCCTTCTTCGTAGAGCGCGAGGAAACCGGGGAACAGCACCACCTGCCCGCTCGCCCGCAGCGCCGCGCGCCCGGCGCCGTCGGTCAAATCGATGGTCGTGCGCTCGAGCCTGGCCGAGGCCATCTGGCTCGCCAGCGCGCGGTTGTAGACCAGGGTGTAGAGCCGCGCGTGGTCACCGCTCGCGGCGGAAGCATTGCCGAAGTCGGTTGGGCGGATCGCCTCGTGCGCTTCCTGCGCGTTCTTGACCTTGGTGGTGTAGTGGCGTGGCTTGTCGGGGACGTAGCCGGCGTCATAGCGGTTGGCGATCGCGCGGCGCGCATCGCTGACCGCTTCGGGCGCCATGTCGACGCCGTCGGTCCGCATGTAGGTGATCAGCCCGTCCTCGTAGAGCGACTGGGCGACGCGCATCGTGTGGCTGGCCGCGAAGCCCAGCTTGCGCGCCGCCTCTTGCTGCAGAGTCGAGGTTGTGAACGGCGGCGGCGGGTTGCGCCCGAACGGCTTGGTTTCGACCGACGCGACCGTGAAGTGCCCCGCCTCGACCACCGTTTTTGCCGCGTCGGCGTCGCCCTGGTTGCCGATCGACAGCCGGTCGAGCTTCTTGCCGTCGAGTTGAGCAAGGCGGGCAATAAAATGCTGACCGTCGGCTTCGAAGGTCGCATGGACCGACCAATATTCCTGCGACTTGAACAACTCGATCTCGCGCTCGCGGTCAACGATCAGTCTGAGCGCCACCGACTGCACCCGGCCCGCCGATTTTGCGCCCGGCAGCTTGCGCCACAGGATCGGCGACAGCGTGAAACCGACCAGATAATCGAGCGCGCGGCGGGCGCGGTAGGCGTCGATCAGATCCTCATCGAGCGCGCGAGGATGCGCCATGGCGGTCGTCACCGCCGATTTGGTAATGGCATTGAAGGTGACGCGCTCAACCTTGGCCGGGAGCGCCTTCTTGGCCCGCAGCACTTCCAGGACGTGCCAGCTGATCGCCTCGCCCTCGCGGTCGGGATCGGTGGCAAGGATCAGCGTGTCGGCCTTTTTCGCTTCGTCGGTGATCGCCTTCAACTGCTTGGCGCGGTCGGGCGAAGGCGTCCACAGCATCGCAAATCCATCGTCTGGATCGACCGATCCATCTTTGGGCGGCAGATCACGGACATGACCGTAACTGGCCAGCACGCGGTGACCTGGCCCCAGGTACTTCTCGATGGTTTTCGCCTTGGCCGGCGATTCAACGACAACAAGCTTCATAATTGGCCCTCACGCATACGCGTATAGGGTGAGACACTCGGATTCCGGTCGTCAAGTGGCGGTTGATGCAAGGCAAGCTTCGGTCTTAAAGCGCCTGAATGACCGAGCTTCGAGCCGACCGCCTGACTCTCCGCCGGGCCCTGCCCGGAGACCTCGCCGCCATGCATGCCGTGCTCTGCGACGAGCAGGCGATGCTTTATTGGTCGACCGGGCCACATGCGGACTTGGCGGAGACCGAGCGTTGGCTGGAGTCGATGATCTCCGCGCCTGCTGGAGAAAGCGACGATTTCGTGATTACGGTAAACGACGAGGTGATCGGCAAACTGGGCGCATGGCGGCTGCCCGAGATCGGGTTCATCCTGCGCTCCGACCAATGGGGTCAGGGCTATGCAGCCGAAGCGATGCGGGCCTTCCTCAATCACATTTTTCGGTCCCGGAACGTTGATTTCCTGACCGCCGACGTCGACCCTCGCAACGAGGCGGCGCTGCACTTGCTATCCAATCACGGGTTCGTCGAGACCGGCCGCGCCTCCGCTACTTGGAACACGCATATTGGCGTCTGCGACAGTGTCTACCTGCAACTCGACCGCAACAGTTGGCTTAGCGCAAACTGACCTTGCCGCCAGCGTGGCGGTCGAGGCGGCCGGCGAGGTCGAGCTCCAGCAGCACCATTTGCACCGCGCCGCTTGGAACGCCCGACAGGCGGATGACCTCGTCCACAGGGACCGGACTTGGGCCAAGCAATTCCTCGATCGCGCGGGTCGCCGATTCATCGCATTCGGTGGGCGCAATGGGTGCCTCGTACGGCACCGGCGCGGACTCGACCTTGACTTCGAACGGCCGGATCGCCTCCATCACGTCGGCCGCCGACTGAACCAGCGTCGCGCCGTCCCGGATCAGTTGGTTGCAGCCCTGCGCCCGGGGATCGAGGGGCGAGCCCGGGACCGCCATTACCTCCCGCCCGGCCTCCGCCGCCAAACGCGCTGTGATCAACGAGCCCGAACGCGGCGCCGCTTCGATGACAACTGTGCCCGCGCTGATCCCGGCAATGATCCGGTTGCGGTACGGGAAGTGCCTCGCTCTCGGTTCGGTGCCGGGCGGCATTTCAGCCAATACCAGGCCGTGCTCGAAAATTGCTTTTTGCCGTTCCTGATTTTCGGGCGGGTAGAAGATGTCGATGCCGCCGGCGACGATGCCGATCGTGCCGCTGTCGAGCGAACCGTCATGGGCGGCGCTGTCGATACCGCGGGCAAGGCCTGAAACCACAACTGCGCCCTGCTGGCCGAGCCCATGCGCCAGCCCGCGAGCAAAGCGGCACGCCGCCGCCGACGCATTGCGCGCCCCGACGATCGCTACAGCAAACCGCTCGAGCAGCCCGAGCTGACCTTTGGCCATCAGCAAGGGCGGCGCATCGTCCATCTCGCTTAACAAGCGCGGATAAAGCCCCTGCCCGAGAATCAAATAGCGCGCGCCAAGCGTCTCGACCCTGGCGATCTCGCGCTCGGCATCGCCGCGGTTGAACAGGTTGGGGGAACGTCCGCCGCCGCGCCGGGCCAAATCGGGCACCGCTGCCAGCGCCGCCGCGGCATCGCCGAAGCGCGCCAGCAATTGCCGGTAGGTAATCGGGCCGATGCCCGGCGAGCGAACCAGCCGCAACCGATCGATCAGATCGTCGCTCAAACTTTTCCCTTCCCAATGCGAGGCTCGGTTCCCGCCCGCAGGCGGACGATGTTCGTCCGGTGTTTCCAGAAGACGAGCAGGGCGAAACCGAGCAGCATTGGGAAGTAAGTTTCTTGGTCAAGAATGGCGGCGGTGATGGGTGCACTGGCGGCAGCCGTAATTCCGGCGACCGACGAGATGCGGACGATGACCAGCACGCCAAGCCAGACCACCGCGTACACCAGCGCTGCTATCGGCAGCAGCGGGATCAAAATACCAAGCAGCGTCGCAACCCCCTTGCCGCCCCGGAACTTCAGCCAAATCGGGTAGAGGTGGCCAATCAGCGCTCCGGCGGCGGCAAAGCTTTCGGCCCCCGGCCACAATCTGCGCACCAGCAGAATTACGGCGGTCGCTTTCACGCAGTCGAGGACCAATGTCGCGGCGGCAAGACCCTTGCCTCCGGCACGCAGAACGTTGGTTGCGCCAATACTGCCCGATCCGACATCGCGCACATCGCCTTTGCCCGCGAAACGGGTCAACAACAGCCCAAACGGGATCGACCCGAACAGATAGCCGAGGAGCAATGCATAGAGGAGTTCAGGAGCCATGAAGCGACTTTCGTAGCAAATCGAGCCGCTCCGCAACAATCCCGCTCTTGCCGCGGACCGACCACCACGCCAAACGCGCTCCATGGATCCCGCCGCTCCCCTATTATTTTTCGATTCCGGCGTCGGCGGATTGACGGTGCTGCAGCCGACGCGCGCGCTGCTGCCCAACGCGCCGATCGTCTACTTCGCCGACAGCGCCGGCTTTCCGTACGGCGCGCGCAGCGAAGCGGACATTGCGAAGCGAGTGCCGGCCCTGCTTGCACCCGTCGTTGAGCGCTTCCACCCTCGACTGGTGGTGATCGCGTGCAACACGGCCTCGACCATCGCCCTCACCACGGTCCGCGCTGCCCTCGACTTGCCGGTAGTTGGCACGGTCCCGGCGATCAAGCCCGCGTCCGAAATGTCCAAGAGCCGTGTCATCGGCGTGCTCGGGACCCAGGCCACCGTTCGCCAGCCCTATGTCGACGACCTCGCCGCCCGTTTCGCCGCCGATTGCACGGTGATCCGCCACGGCTCGCCCGAACTGGTCGAACTGGCCGAGGCCAAGCTCGCCGGCGTGGCGGTCAGCGTCGAGGCGGTTCGCGCCGCCGTGCAGCCGTTGTTCGACGCGGAACGCGCCCGCGAGATCGATGTCGTCGTCCTCGCTTGTACGCATTTCCCATTGCTCGACGAGGAGCTTCGCGCCGCTTTCCCCGGTGTAGCGCTAACCGACGGCGGACCCGGCATCGCCCGCCGCATCGCTTTTTTGACGCGCGATCAGTCGTGGCCGTCTGAGCCATCTCCCGGCATCGCATTGTTCACCGGCGCCGCGCCCGGCGGACCGTTGCTCCATTCGCTCGCCAGATTTGGCCTTGAAGACGTCCGCACGCCGTGACCTGTTGCGAGTCGTTCGCAATGGAATTGCCAGCTCTGCAGAGCTAAGGGGCGCGAGAAGAGCCAGGGAAGCTTCGAAACAGTTGGATTACGACCGCATCTTCAGGTCCGCGATCGAGCGCCTTCACGACGAGGGCCGCTATCGCGTGTTCATCGATATCTTGCGGACCAAGGGCTCGTTCCCCGACGCCCGCTGCTTTGCCGGCCACAACGGTCCCAAGCCGATCATTGTGTGGTGTTCCAACGACTATCTCGGCATGGGTCAGCATCCGTCCGTGGTCGAGGCGATGGAAGGCGCGCTGCACGATGTCGGCGCTGGTTCGGGCGGCACCCGCAACATCGGCGGCAACACCCATTACCACGTCGACCTCGAGGCCGAGCTGGCCTCGCTGCACGCCAAGGAAGGCGCGTTGCTGTTCACGTCGGGCTATGTGTCGAACGAGGCGGCGCTGTCGACGCTCGGCAAATTGCTGCCTGGCTGCGTGATTTTTTCCGACGAACTGAACCATGCGTCGATGATCGCTGGCATCAAGAATTCGGGCTGCGAGAAGCGCCTCTTCCGCCACAATGACCTCGACCATCTTGAGCAATTGCTCGCCGCCGAGGACCCCGACGCGCCCAAACTGATCGCCTTCGAGAGCGTCTATTCGATGGACGGCGACATTGCCCCAATCGCCAGCATCTGCGACCTGGCAGACCGCTACGGCGCGCTGACCTATCTCGACGAAGTCCACGCGGTCGGCATGTACGGGGAACATGGCGGCGGCATTTCCGAGCGCGACGGCGTCGCCCACCGCATCACCCTGATCGAAGGCACGCTGGGCAAAGCGTTCGGCGTGATGGGCGGCTATATCGCGGCCGACCGCAACATCGTCGATTGCATTCGCAGCTATGCGCCCGGATTCATCTTCACCACCTCGCTTTCGCCGGTATTGGTTGCCGGCGCGCTGGCAAGCGTACGCCATTTGAAGCAATCGTCGGCCGAGCGCGACACGCAGCAGGCGATGGCCGCCACACTCAAGTCCAAGTTCGCCGCCGCGACCCTGCCACTGATGCCCAGCGTCACCCACATCGTGCCGCTGCTGGTCGGCTGCCCGGTCAAGGCCAAACGGATAAGCGACATCTTGCTCGCCGAATACGGTTTGTACGTCCAGCCGATCAATTACCCGACCGTTCCCCGCGGTACCGAGCGCTTGCGCTTTACGCCGGGGCCCTGTCACACGGCGGCAATGATGGACGAGCTGACCAAGGCACTGGTTGAAATCTGGGATCGGTTGGAACTCAAACTCGCCGCCTGAGGCTGGCGAATCCTAGCGGCATCGCCTAGATCGTGGCGATGCGCATCGCCCTCGCCGCCGACCATGCCGGGTACGTCCTGAAGGACGAGCTTGCGGGCTGGTTGCGTGATGCGGGCCACGATGTCCTCGACCTTGGCACCAATGGCCCGGAAAGCGTCGATTACCCCGAATATGGCGCCCGGCTGGCCCGCGCCATCGTTGCCGGCGAGGCGGAGCGCGGCATCGCGGTGTGCGGCTCAGGCATCGGCATATCGATCGCCGTCAACCGGTTCACTGAATGCCGTTGCGCGCAGGTCAACGAGCCGCTCTCGGCCGAGCTGGCGCGGACCCACAACGACGCCAACGTCATCGCGCTCGGCGCGCGGCTGATCGGCAGCGACATGGCCAGGGCGTGCGTCTCTGCCTTCCTCGACACGACCTTCGCCGGCGGGCGCCATCAGCGGCGCGTCGACCAGCTTTCATCCCTCCTGCAGGACAGCGACTGATGGCCACCGCGGCGAACTTGAACGACGTCCAGCCCGAAGGCTTTTTTACCCGGCGATTGAGCGATGCTGACCCGGCGGTGGCTGACGCGGTCCGTGCCGAGCTCGAGCGCGAGCAGACCCAGATCGAGCTGATCGCCTCGGAAAATATCGTCAGCCGCGCGGTGCTCGAAGCCCAAGGCTCAGTGCTGACCAACAAATATGCCGAGGGCTATCCGGGGCGCCGCTATTACCAGGGGTGTGGACCGTCAGACGCAGTCGAGACGCTGGCGATCGATCGCGCCAAGCAATTGTTCGGCTGCGGTTTCGCCAACGTCCAGCCGCACTCGGGGGCGCAGGCCAATGGCGCGGTGATGATGGCGCTGTTGAAGCCAGGCGACACCATCCTGGGCATGAGCCTGGCGGCCGGCGGGCATCTGACCCACGGCGCTCCGCCGGCGCAGTCGGGCAAATGGTTCAACGCCATTCAGTACGGCGTCCGCCCCGACGATCATCTGGTCGATTTCGACGAGGTCGAACGCCTGACGCGCGAGCACCAACCCAAGCTGATCCTTGCCGGCGGTTCGGCCTATCCGCGCTTTCTCGACTTCGCCCGGTTCCGGGCCATCGCCGACGAGGTTGGTGCGATACTGTTCGTCGACATGGCGCATTTCGCCGGGCTGGTCGCGGCGAGCGAGCATCCGACCCCGTTTGGTCACGCCCATGTCGTCACCACCACCACCCACAAAACCTTGCGCGGTCCGCGCGGCGGCATGGTCCTGACTGATGACGAAGCCATCGCCAAGAAAGTCAATTCGGCGGTCTTCCCGGGCTTGCAGGGCGGGCCGCTGATGCACGTCATCGCTGCCAAGGCAGTCGCGTTCGGCGAGGCGCTGGAGCCCGGGTTCAAGACCTATGCAAAAGCGGTGATCGCCAACGCCAAGATGCTCGCCGGGCGTTTGAAAGAACGCGGCGCCGACTTGGTCGCGGGCGGCACCGACACGCATTTGGCGCTGGTCGATCTGCGGCCACTCAAGCTCACCGGCCGCGACGCCGATGAAAGCCTCGAGCGCGCCGGCATCACTTGCAATAAGAACGGCGTACCGTTCGACCCGCTGCCGCCGATGCAGACCAGCGGCATCCGCGTCGGCTCCCCGGCCGGCACCACCCGCGGTTTCGGCGAGGCCGAGTTCAGGGACATCGCCGACATGGTTGCCGACGTGCTCGACGGGCTGGTTGCGAACGGCCTCGAAGGGAATGGCGCAGTGGAAAAGACGGTCAACGTCCGCGTCCGCGAACTCTGCGCCCGCTTCCCGATCTATCAGGACTGATATTGATGCGCTCACGCGCGCTCGGCGCCGGCCCGCGCCCCCACCCGCCCACCCCGTCAGACTATCCGCGATGGGTGGCCGGGTGGGGGTGCGGGCCGGTGCGGTCTTCGGACGAAGACTGATGCGCTGTCCGTTCTGCGCGCATGAAGACAGCCAGGTCAAAGATAGCCGCCCGTCCGAGGATGGCGCGGCGATCCGGCGGCGGCGCCAGTGCGAGGGCTGCGGAGCGCGCTTCACGACCTTCGAGCGGGTCCAGCTGCGCGATCTCACGGTGGTCAAGAAGGACGGCAAGCGCGAACCGTTCGACCGCGCCAAGCTCGAGCGCGCCATCGGCCACGCCTGCCGCAAGCGCGACGTGGATGCAGCGCGGATCGAGCGGTTGATTTCGGGCATCCAGAGGCAGCTGGAGACACGCGGCGACGAGGTCACCGCCGACATGATTGGCCAGGCGGTGATGGACGGCCTCAACGCCATCGACCACGTTGCCTACATCCGTTTCGCGAGCGTTTATAAAGACTTCAGCGAGCCGGGTGATTTCGCCGACATTGCCGAAAAGGTCGGCGAGCAACCGGCAACCGATGCCCCGAAAGACGACAAACTGCTTTAGTTGACTGCGCTCGAGAGCTGGAAGCGCGGGATCGCAACGTCGAATGCGCTGCCGTCCTCGTCGACCATGCGAAAGGCGCCGCTCATCGATCCGGTCGGCGTATCGAGCGGGCAGCCCGAGACGTAATCGAAGCTTCCGTCGGGCCCGATCAACGGCATTTCGCCAACCACGCCTTCGCCATGAACTTCGTGGACAGTGCCGCGGCCGTCGACGATCCGCCAGCTCCGCGACAGCAGCTGGATCGCCCGGTCGGAGCCATTCTCGATCCGCACATGGTAGGACCAGAACCATCGCTCAGATGACGGATCCGATTGCTCGGCGAGATAGCTCACCGCGACCCGCACCGAAATGTCACGGGTCGTCGCGACATTCGGGAACAACATCGCCATGGTATCGGTCGCGGTCACATCCCGATGCTAGGCGAGCACGCCGCCGCAAACAACCGCCGAACTAATCGAGCCCTCCGGCGCGGCGCAGGCGATCGACCAGACGCGACCTCGCCTCACCCAGTACAGCCGATTTTTGAGTCAGCAAATCACGCATCAGGAAATGACCGGTGAGATCGAGCCCCTGCGCGATGTCGGTCCAGCCCGCCTGCCCGCCGTCGCGCACGAAGCGCGGCAGCGGCAGCAGCTTACCCTCATAAGGCTCAGCTTCGGCGGCGCTCACGGCCCGGCCGGAGCGCGGGCTGACCGCGATTAAATCATCGGAAGTGCCCGTCACCGCGCAAGTCTTGAGATCGAGGCCGAAGCCCAATTCGGCGAGCAGCAGCAGCTCGTAGCGGACCAGCGCGGTGCCCCAACCGCTGGCCGACGGCGCCGCCTCGATCGCCGCTAGCAGCGCGTCGAGTGCCGAATACAGCCGCGGATATGGCTGCGCCTCGGAGAGCGCGGTGGCGGTCAGCGCGGTAGCCCATTCAATTGCCGCGGCAGGCAAAGGCTCGGCCAGCAGCGGCGCGCGGCTGCGGGTCAGTTCGACCGTCGCTTGCGGCAGCTGGTTGTCGGTCCGGGCGCTGAGCGTCGCCGCGACCAGATTGCCGGCGATCAGCAACGGCCGCATCCGCCGCCCGCGCGCGCCACGGACATAGCCGGACTGGAGGCCGTGCTCCTCGGTCATCAGCCGCACGATCGCGCCGTGCTCGCCGTGGGTCCGCAGCCCACAGACGATTGCGGGCGCCTCGATCCTCATCCGCGCGGGTGAAAATAATCGTAGAGCTGGCGCGCCATCGCCTTGCTGATCCCTGGCGCCCGTTCGAGATCGTCGAGCGCCGCACCTTTGACCGCCCTCGCCGTGCCGAAGTGCATCAGCAGCGCGCGTTTTCGGTTCGGGCCGATGCCGGGGACTTCGTCCAGCGTCGAAGTCGTCAGGCTTTTCGCCCGCTTGGCGCGGTGCGTGCCGATGGCGAAGCGGTGCGCCTCGTCGCGCAGCCGCTGGAGGTAGAATAGCAAGGCCGAATTGGGCGGCAGGGTCAGCTCGCGCCCGCCGGGCATGTGAAACGTCTCGCGCCCGGCGTTGCGGTCCGGCCCCTTGGACACGGCAACAATCGGAACGTCGTGGACCCCGGCGTTCTCGAGGATCTCGCAAACCGCCGATAGCTGGCCCTTGCCGCCATCAATGAGGAGCAAATCGGGCCATTCGCCGCTCGCCCGGTCGGGGTCTTCCTTTTCCAGACGCGCGAACCGCCGATCGAGCACTTCGCGCATCATCCCGAAGTCGTCGCCCGGGGTGATTCCGCTCTTGATGTTGAACTTGCGGTAACTGTTCTTGCGGAAGCCTTCGGGCCCGGCGACGATCATCGCGCCGGTCGCGTTGGTCCCCATGATGTGGCTGTTGTCATAAACTTCGATGCGCTTGGGCACGTCGGCCAGCTCAAAGGTATCGGCGAGCTCGCGCAGGACCTTGGCCTGGCTGCTGCTCTCGGCCATCCGCCGGTCGAGCGCTTCTTCGGCGTTGCGCCGGGCCTGCTCGATCAGCTTGGCCCGCGCCCCGCGTTTTGGCTGATCGATCGAGACCTTGTGGCCGGATCGCTCGCACAGCGCTTCTTCCATCAACGCGCGTTCGGGTAGCTCGCGGTCAACGAGGATTCGCCTTGGCGGCGGCATGTCCTCGTAAAACTGAACGAGGAAGCTCGCCAGCACCTCGTCTTCCGGCACGTCGTTGGTGTGCGCCGGGAAGAACGCCCGGTGGCCCCAATTCTGGCCGCCGCGGATGAAGAACGCCTGGATCGACATCGCCCCGCCCTTGCCGGCGAGTGCGAAAATGTCGACGTCGCCGAGCCCCTCGGCATGGACCGTCTGGCTACCTTGGATGTAGGTCAGCGCCCGCAACCGGTCGCGGTAAACGGCGGCCAGTTCGAAATCCTGAGCGTCCGCAGCCTCGGCCATCGACTTCCCCAGCCGCGCCTGGACCCCGGTCGACTTGCCAGCCAGAAACGCCTTGGCGTCTTCGACCAGTTCGGCATATTCGGCCTCGTCGATGCGGCCGACGCATGGCGCCGAACAGCGCTTGATTTGGTACAACAGGCACGGCCGCGAGCGATTGGCGAAAAAGCTGTCCGAACAGCTTCTCAACAAGAACAACTTTTGCAGCGCATTCAGCGTGCGCGTGACCGATCCGGCGCTGGCGAATGGCCCGTAATAATGGCCCTTTTTGACCCGCCGGGCGCCGCGATGCTTCTGCACCCGCGCGAATGCATGATCCTCGCGCAACAGGATGAATGGAAAGCTTTTGTCGTCGCGCAGCAGCACGTTGTACGGCGGTCGAAAGCGCTTGATCAGCTGCGCTTCCAAAAGCAGCGCCTCGGCCTCGGTGCGCGTCGTGACGATGGTCAGCGACCGCGTCTGCGCCACCATGCGCTGCAGCCGTTTGGGCAGCCGCGCGACCTGCGTGTAATTGGTCACTCGCGACCGCAGCCCCTTGGCCTTGCCGACGTAGAGCACATCGCCGCGCGCATCTTGCATCCGATAGACCCCCGGTCGCGCCGGCAGCGTCTTCAGCACATTCCGGATCGCCGCCACCCCCGCTTCGAGATCGGGCGTCTCGGACCCCTTCACCGCGTAAGTAGCCTGCTCCTCGTTGAAGCGATCCGCCGCTTGCGGATGATCGGGGCGATCGGCTTTGCTCACGGAAGAGGATTTAGGGGATGCGCAAGGGAGATGCGAGGGGTGGACTCAGTTGTCTTTGCTCCCTCATCCGTGGCGTGAGCAGGGTCGCCACCTGCTCATGTCGCGCTTTCGTGCTAATACGAACGCCATGTTTGCCACCGGACCCCAGCCGTGAGCGTCGCGTTTCGCCGCGAATGCGATGAAGAGCATCTCGAGCCCAAATTCGAGCTGCCAGTCCCGCCCGGTCCCAACCTCGTCACCGAGCGCGGGTATGGGATGATTCAGGCGCGTAATGCGGAATTGGAAGCGGCTTATGCAGCCGAGAAGAACGAAGAATCGCGCAAGGCCTTGCTCCGCGATCTGCGGTACTGGCGGCAGCGGCTGGCGAGCGCGCAGGTGGCACCGCTGCCGAGCGGCCAGACGGTGGCGTTCGGGACGCAGGTAACGTTCGAGCGCGATGGCGAACGCAGCGTGCTGGCTATCGTCGGGCATGACGAGAGCGACCCGGCGCACCAGCGCGTGGCGTTTACCGCACCTTTGGCGCGGGCGCTGATTGGTGCCGAAGTCGGCGACGAAGTCGAACTGGCCGGCGCCGCTTCGCTGCTTACCGTGGTCGCAATCAAGCGACTGGCAGATTAGGCCGCCGCCTTCGCCTCCTCGGCGTCGTCAAGCATCCAGTCGACCGCGGCGTGAGCGTGGAGCGCGGTCGTATCGTAGACCGGGATCACGTTCGCGCGCACATCGACCGCCATCACCAGCTCGGTGCAGGCTAAGACCACCGCCTGCACCTTCTGCTTGGCGAGTTCGGTGATCAGGGTCTTCAACTTGCGCTGGCTGTCGCGCACCACGCGGCCGGCAGCCAGCTCTTCAAAGATGATCCGGTCGACCTCCTTCACCCAGCCCGCATCGATTGCCGCGATTTTGATCCCGCGCGCTTCGATCCGGTCACGAAAATGGCCCTCGTTCATGGTGAACCGGGTGCCGAGCAGGGCAACCCGCGTACGCCCATCGGCGACCAGCCGATCGGCGGTAGGCTCGGCGATGTGCAGCATCGGCAAGCGCACCGCGGCCCGGACTTCTTCGTAGACTTTATGCGAGGTGTTGGACGCCAGCAGCACGCCCTGCGCGCCCGACGACTTGAGTTTCCTAGCGGCTTCAATCAGTGCGGCGGCGACGCCTTCCCAATCACCCGACAGCTCCATCTCCGCAATCGGCGCTAGGTCGAGGCTCTCAATCGCCAGTCGGGCGCTGTGCAGCGCGCCCAGGCGCTTGGCGATCCCGCGGTTGATATGTTCGTAATATAGCGCGGTGGAGGACCAGCTGGTGCCCCCGACGATACCCAGTTTGCGCAACGTTCGCTCCCCTTTTTCGGCCGCACCCAACCGGCGACCGGCTGGGGGCTTGAACCCAGTTGCAATGATGAAGAACCCGGGCCTAGCCGAGCTGCTTCACAATCTCCTCGACCATCTTTTTCGCGTCGGCGAGGAGCATCATCGTATTGTCGCGATAGAATAGCTCGTTGTCGACGCCGGCGTAACCCACGCCGCCCATCGATCGTTTGACGAACAGGACGGTCCGCGCCTTTTCCACGTCGAGCACCGGCATGCCGTAAATCGGCGAGCTTTTGTCGGTCTTGGCCGCCGGGTTGGTGACGTCGTTGGCGCCGATCACGAAGGCGACGTCGGTCTGCGCAAATTCGCTGTTGATATCTTCGAGCTCGAACACCTCGTCATACGGCACGTTGGCCTCGGCCAGCAGCACGTTCATATGGCCCGGCATCCGCCCGGCGACCGGGTGGATGGCATATTTGATCCGCACGCCCTCTTTCTTGAGGAGGTCGGCCATTTCGCGCAACGCGTGCTGGGCCTGCGCCACCGCCATGCCGTAGCCAGGGACGATGATTACCTGTTCGGCCTGTTTCAGCAGGAACGCCGCATCCTCGGCCGAGCCACGTTTATAGGGGCGGTCGATCGCTTCGGCTCCGCCGGCGGACGCCACCGCGCCGAACCCGCCAGCGATGACGCTGATGAAGCTGCGGTTCATCGCCCGGCACATGATGTAGGACAGGATCGCGCCCGAGCTACCGACCAAAGCGCCGGTGATGATCATCGCGCTGTTGTGGAGCGTAAAGCCCATCGCCGCCGCCGCCCAGCCCGAGTAGCTGTTGAGCATCGAAATCACGACCGGCATGTCGGCCCCACCGATCGGGATGATCAAAAGGAAGCCGATGGCGAAGCTCAGCCCCATCACGGTGAAGAACACCCACGGCGACTGGTCCATCGTGAAGTAACCGATCAGGCCAAGAATCGCGGCGAGCGTGGCGAGATTGATGACGTGCCGCAGCGGGAGCAGGATCGGCTTGCCGGACATGTTGCCGTTGAGCTTGAGGAACGCGATCACGGAGCCGGAGAAGGTGATCGCTCCGATCGCGACGCCGAGCCCCATTTCGACGCGGGAAACGGGCGCGATGGCCAAAATTGGAGCCATATAGGTCTCGCAAGGGGGCACAAAGCATTCTAGCGGGGTTTTGACCTGCCCGATGATTGTCGTGATTCCGAAAGCCTTGGGATTCGAGAAGGCCGCCGCACCGACCAACACCGCCGCCATGCCGACCAGAGAGTGAAACGCAGCGACCAGCTGCGGCATCGCCGTCATCTGAATCTTGCGCGCGGTGACGAGGCCGATCGTACCGCCAACGGCTATCGCAATAGCGATCAGGAGAAGATCAAACTCGTTGCCGACCACCGGATAGTTCATGCATGCCGCAACTACCCCGTGTGACGCGTCGTTCGCTGGGGTCTGGCAAATCGTCGACGGCCGGTAGGTATTGATCAGCGTCGTAACCACCGCGATGGCCATGCCGATCATGCCGAGACGGTTACCGCGCCGGCTGCTGGTCGGGCTCGACAGCCCCCTCAGCGCCAGGATGAAGCAGACACCGGCGACCAGATAAGCGAGCAGCACCCAGGCGGGCTGCGCCACCGCCTCATGCATCGCGGCGCTCTTTCTTCTTGTACATCGCCAGCATCCGGGCGGTGACGGCGAAGCCGCCGAAGATGTTGACCGAGGCCAGCGCGACCGCAAGCAGGCCGAGCCACTTCGAGGTCGCGCTTCCCGCCGCCGCCGCCGCGATCAGCGCACCAACGACGATTACCGAGGAAATCGCGTTGGTGACGCTCATCAGCGGCGTGTGCAGCGCCGGAGTCACCGACCACACCACAAAATAGCCGACGAAGCAGGCGAGGACGAAAATCGACAGGATCGAGATGAAGTCCATTGGGGCCCTCTTCGCGGAATGTGCGCCGCGCTTTGTGGCGGCTCTGGCGAAAGCTGTCGAGGGTTGATCCACAAGACGGTGCGAAGCGTCATTAACTGATCGCGGTTTCCGATTTCTTAACCTTTTCTCGCCACCGGTAATCACGACTATGTGAGAAGGAAGAGGCGCTCGGTGTCCTCGCGCAAGAATCAGGGGTCCGAGCCTTCGCCATCCAGGCTGCTGCTTTGGGTCGCGATCGCCGGACTGATCTTCGGGCTCATCGGACTCGGTGAGTTGCCCGAGGATCTGCTGCGTTCAGGCCGCAATAGCCTCCACCTGCACAAAGCGAGCGGCGACATCGTCTTCGTTAGCATCGACGACCCCTCGCTTCGCGACGTGGGCCGGTGGCCGTGGCCGCGGCAATACCATGCCCAGATCACCGACAAGCTGATGGCCGCGGGGGCGAATCGGGTCTTTTTCGACGTGATGTTCGAAAACCGCAGCAACCCGACCGATGACGCGATCTTCGTCGAATCGTTGAAGCGTTCCGGCCGGGTAACGTTGCCGATCAGGCTGCGGTCCGGGCCCGACACCGGGCCCGACGCCCATGTCGCCGTGCCGGCGGCTACCCCGCTCGAAATGTTCAGCCGCTATGCCAAGGTGGGCACAATCAGCGTCTGGTACAATTATCAAAACGCGGTCTGGCATTTGCCCTACGCGCTCAAGGTCAACAACCAGCTCACGCCTTCATTCGCGGCCAGTCTTGCCAATCGCCGAATGCTTACAGAAAAAGAATTCACCCCGGACTATTCGATTATTCCGAGCACTATCCCGAGCGTCCCGGCCGCAACCATCCTGCACGGCAACTTCCCGGCCGCGTTGGTGCGCGGAAAGGACGTTGTCATCGGCACCAATTCCGAAGCGGTTGGCGATCAATATTTCATCCCTGGCGTCGGCAAGATGGGCGGCGCCTACGTCCAGATTATCGGCGCGGAGACACTCAAAGCCGGCACGCCGGTCAGCCTGGGTTGGATTCCGGCGTTCCTGCTCGCCCTGGGCATTGCCTTTTTCGGCACGCGCCACAAGAATCCAACGCGGCAGAATCTGATCTTTGGCGCCGCCGCTGCGGCGTTTCTGTTCGTGCCAGTGCTCCTGGAGGCCAATCTGATCCGGGTCGATATTACGCCGGGCTTGTTTATCCTCCTCACCTGCGGCGCGATCTTGGCCTGGCGTGGGTTCCGCGTCCGCGGCTTGGTCAATTCCGTTTCGGGCCTGCCGAACCTCAACGCCTTGCGGTTGAACAAGGTCGGCCGCAACCAGGCGCTGATCGTCGCCCGCATCCTCAATTATTCCGAAATCGTCGCGACTTTGCCGGCGGAAAGCGAACGACAGCTCATCGAACAAATCGTCGGCCGTCTTTCTGTCGGTTCGCGCGACCGGATATTCTATCACGGCGACGGCGGTATTCTGGTCTGGTTTGAAGAACCCAGGCTGCCATTCGGCAATCACATCGACGCGCTATATTCGCTATTTCGCAATCCGGTCCGGGTGGGCGGATTGGCGATTGACCTGGCAATCAGCTTCGGCGTCGAAATCGGCAGCGGGCGATCGCTGGGCAATCGTCTTGGCAGCGCGCTGGTGGCCGCCGAAGAAGCGGCCCACGACGGCCTAAAATGGAAATTCCACGACCCCGAAAGTCTGCAGGATGCTTCGTGGAAATTGTCCATTCTCAGCCAGCTCGACTCCGCCATCGACAAGGGCGAAGTATGGGTCGCTTACCAGCCGAAACTGGATCTGGCATCGAACCAGATCATCGGCGCCGAAGCGCTCGCCCGATGGACCCATCCCGAAAAGGGGCCGATCGCCGCAACCGAGTTCGTCGCCGCGGCCGAGCAGCACGACCGCATCGGCAAACTGACCGACTTCGTTCTCGACAAGGCGGTCGCCGCTGGCGCGTCGATTGTGCGGCAGGGCCGGGAGTTCAACATCGCCGTCAACCTGTCCGCGCGCCTGCTTACGGACAGGAACTTCACGCTGCGACTGTCGGCGCTGCTGGCTCGCCATCGGCTGGATGCGCGTCACCTGACATTGGAGCTGACCGAAACCGCAGCACTCGTTGGCAGCGGTGAATCGGTGGAGATGCTGGGGCGTTTGCGCGAGCTTGGGGTCAACATTTCGATCGACGATTATGGGACCGGTCTGTCGACCCTCGAATATCTCAAGAAGATCCCGGCCGGCGAGATCAAAATCGACCAGAGCTTCGTGAAAGCGATGTGCGACAACCGCAGCGACCGCTTGATGGTGCAATCGACCATTGCCCTGGCCCACTCACTTGGGCGCAAGGTCGTCGCGGAAGGAGTGGAGCAACAAGACATCCTCGAAGCGTTGACAGAAATGAAGTGTGACGTCGCCCAAGGTTACATCATCGGCCGACCGATGAGTTTGGAGAGCCTAATTAAGAGACTGACTGCCGACCGCAAGCGAGATGTCGCCTGAATAGTTAATTGTTTGCTAACCATATTGATTAGGGTTAACGTCCCCCCAACTGCAAACTCGCAGTTTGGACTACAGGGGACGTTCGATGATCAAGAAGACCCAAGCCGCTCGCGGCTTCTGGAGCTGGCTCCTCGGCTCGGGATGGAGCAACACCGGCAGCGGTGGCTGAGAAAAGACGGCCCGGCTCTGGCGGGCTGTTTTTACTTTTGATTCAATAGCATAACAAGCGCCTGCTATTCAGCGGGTGCCTTTGTGCGCCTGCTGTATTTCTATTTCCCCAGGCCAATCGCGATACCTGTCTGTGAGCGGTGAAATCACCTGTCTGAGGTGCGCTATCCGGGACCGAATCGGCCCGAATCACCTGTTGAATTATGATCGAGTCGGGGGTGTCTGCCGGCGACCCAAGGCAGCTTTGGCCTAATTCAGCCGTTCGTGGACGACCTTGCCGTCGCGGGTCAGGCGCGTGCCCTTCACCAGCTCGTCATCGTCCGGAAGCACCGGCTTGCCCGCTTCCTTGTCCCAGAAGGCGCTGAGGAAATTGAAGACATTGCGTGCATACAGCGCCGACGCATCGGCTGGCAGGCTGCGCGCCAGATTGCTCGCGCCGATAATCGTGACACCATGACGCTGCACGCTTTGCCCGGAAACACAGCCCTCGACATTGCCGCCCGCTTCCGCGGCTAGGTCGACGATGATGCTGCCGACCCGCATTGTCGCCAATTGGGCGTCGCTGATCAGCCGCGGCGCGGGCTTGCCGGGGATGAGCGCGGTGGTGACGACAATGTCCTGCTTGGCGATATGGCTGGACACGAGCTCCGCCTGAGCTTTTTGATATTCGGGCGACATTTCCGTCGCGTAGCCGCCCGCGCCCTCGCCCTCGATGCCGGCGACATTCTCGACGAAAATCGGCTTGGCGCCAAGCGACAGGATTTGCTCCTTGGTCGCAGAGCGGACATCGGTCGCGCTGACCTGCGCGCCCATCCGCCGCGCGGTGGCGATCGCCTGCAGACCGGCGACCCCGACCCCCATGACGAATACCTTGGCCGGGCTGATTGTGCCGGCCGCCGTCATCATCATCGGAAAGGCCCGGCCAAATGCGTCGGCGGCTTCGATCACGGCTTTGTAGCCCGCAAGGTTTGACTGTGATGACAGGACGTCCATCGACTGGGCCCGGGAAATCCGCGGCATCCATTCCATCGCCATCGCTTCAAGCCCCGCTTTGGCGAAAGCTTCAATCGAATCGCGACGTCCCAGCGGGTCTAAAGCTCCGATCAGCAATGCACCCTTTGCGGCCCCCGCAAGTGAGCTCGGATCGGGCCCCAGCACGCATAGAATTGCATCGGCACCCTGAAGCACCTCCGTTCGCGACCCCACCGTCGCCCCCGCCGCCTCGAAATCCGCATCGGCGATCATCGCCTGCTCGCCCGTTCCTCGCTCAACCGCGACAGTCGCGCCCAGAGCCGAGAATTTTTTCACGGTCTCCGGAATCGCGGCGCAACGCGTCTCGCCCGGCGCCGACTCCTTAATCACTGCGATTTTCATTTTTGCGTTCGGCTGCGCCGCTAAAGGATCATGAGAACGATAAGTCCGACCGCGAACGCCCCGATCGCGCCAAACTTCATGAGCCGGGTAAATTCGAGATAGTCGTGTTCATGCGCCTTGAAATCCTTGGGCGATTCCTTGGTTACGGACTTTCCGGCCATGCTGCTCCCCTAAATTTCGGCGTGTCCGACGCCACTTCGATCAACAACGCGGGCTTCATAACAAGCCCTTCGCTCACGCCCAAGTCCTTAAGCGCGCCTTTACTCCTCTGGGTTATGACCACTGCCATGAAAGCAGAACGGATCAGCGAGAACCGCACCCGGTCGCTATTACTGCTGGATGCGGACCCCGATGAGCGGCGGCTAGTGTCGGCAATCGCCGGCCGCGCCGGCTGGAGCGTTGTCGGTGCCGCCGATGGCGAAACTGCAATTGGCTTACTCCAGGGTCCACACGGACGCGAAGTCCAGGCGGCACTGCTCGGCAGCTGGGACGGCGACACCGGCCCCGACCTTATCGCCTTGCTCCATTCGTGCCGCGAAAAACTGCCGATCATTGTCATTGCCGACGGCGAATCGGTGCCAATTGCGGTCGAGGCGATGCGCGCCGGGGCGAGCGATTTCCTCAGCCGCCCGGTCGTTCAGGAACGACTGCTGGAAGCACTGGCCGCCAATTCCGACCGCCGCCGCGCCGCTGGCGAGCTGGCGCCGGTCACCGAGAAACTGGCGCCTGAACTGTCGCTTGAGCAATTGGTCGGCGCCGCGCCCGATTTCCGCGCGACGCTGGCAGTCGCCGCGAAAGCCGCGCGCAATCGCCTGCCGATCTTGATCGTCGGCGAGCCCGGCACCGGTAAGGAAACTTTCGCCCGCGCCATTCACGCGGCCAGCCTGCGCGCCCGCGGCCATCTCGTCACCGTCGATTGCAAGGCGATTCCCGCCAACATCATCGACAGCGAGTTGTTCGGCCACGAAAAGGGAGCATTTCCCGGCGCCTTCGCCGCCAAGACCGGCCGAATCTTCGAAGCCGACGGCGGCACCCTGCTGCTCGACGAGATTTCGGCGCTGCCGAT
This sequence comes from Sphingomonas sp., assembly GCF_031361285.1. Classification (GTDB taxonomy): domain Bacteria; phylum Pseudomonadota; class Alphaproteobacteria; order Sphingomonadales; family Sphingomonadaceae; genus Sphingomicrobium. The sequence goes on along the minus strand of NZ_JANMCO010000036.1, from coordinate 32,180 downwards.
CGAAACCCAGCAATTGCTCGACCGCGTGCTCGCCACCGGCGAGGTGCGCCCGGTAGGCTGCAACGGCAGCAATTCGGTCGACGTGCGGGTCATCGCTACCGCCAGCCGACCGTTGCCAGAAGATTTCGACCCTGGCCTCACGCAGCGAATTGGCAGCACCGTCGTCAATTTGTCGCCGCTCCGCGACCGCAGTGGGGACATTCCGGCGCTCGCCCGCCATCTCCTAGCGCGCTTCTCGGAACAGACCGGTCTGCGCCAGCTGTCGATCGGCAATGACGCGCTGGCGGTGCTGATGCGCTACGGCTGGCCAGGCAACGTCCGCCAACTCGCCGGCGTGCTGTTTCGCGCCGGCCTCCAGTCCCAGGAAAGTTCGCTCACCGCCGAGGATTTCCCACACATCGCGATCCAGTCGCGCTTCAGCGGGCGGCGCAACGATTTCGCCCCCGAAATCACCCAGTCCAAAAGCGACGAGGCAATCACTGGCGCGCCCTCGGTCACGCTTTATCGCAACGACGGTCATTTGCGCCCGTTGGAAGAGATTGAGGCCGACATCATTCGCCTCGCCATCGGCCATTATCGCGGCCGCATGACCGAAGTCGCCCGGCGACTCGGGATTGGCCGTTCGACTCTCTACCGCAAGCTCGGCGAGCTCGGCATCGACACCGCCGCCTAAACCCGCGGCGTCAGCGCCTGGTCGCGCATGCCCCGCCAGATCTTGAGGGCCTGGACCGTTTCAAACACGTCATGGACGCGGAGGATTTGCGCGCCTTGATCGACGGCTTTCAACGCTAAGGCGAGGCTGCCGCCAAGCCGCTTGTCGGCCGGCGCCTCGCCCGACAGCGCGCCGATCGTCCGCTTGCGGCTAGCGCCGACGACGATGGGGCAGCCGAGCGAATGGAACAGTGCCAGCCCGTTCATGATTTCAAGATTGTGGGCGACTGTCTTGCCAAAGCCGAAGCCTGGATCGACAAGGATTTTCGAGCGCTCGATCCCAGCCGCTTCGGCCACCGCAATCCGTTCCTCGAGCCACTGATAGACTTCGATCAGCACATCGTCATAGCGCGGCGCATCCTGCATCGTCGCCGGGTCGCCCTGATGATGCATCAGCACCACTGGCACGCTCGCCGCGGCGACCACTTCGGCCGAGCGCGGATCATAGGTCAGCGCCGACACATCATTGACCAGTCGCGCCCCCGCCCCCAGCGCCGCGGTCATCACTTCGGTCTGGCGTGTGTCGATCGACACCGCCGCGCCGCCACCCACGAGCTGGCGAATGACCGGCTCGACGCGCTCGATCTCATCCCCCTGCCACACCGGTTTTGCGCCCGGCCGGGTCGATTCGCCGCCGACATCGATGATCGCCGCCCCTTGTGCCGCCATGTCGGTGCCAGCCACGGCGGCCGCAGATGCATCAGCAAAGCGCCCACCATCGGAAAAGCTGTCTGGCGTGATGTTGAGCACCGCCATCACTTGCGGCTGGTCGAGTCGGACCGTGCGTTCACCCAACTGCAGCGGTGCCCGTTTGGCGGTCAGCGCCTGCCATAACGGCTTGGTCTGTTCATCGAGGCGCTGCTCGACCTCGCACACCGCGACCAGTTCGGCGGAAACTCGCTTGTTGCCTTCGACCTTCAGCACTTCGACCGCGCTAAACCAGTTCAGACCGCCAGCCAGCTGCGCGACCTTGCCGTCATGGCCGAATGGCGAATCGACGAAGGCGGTGGGGCGAAGGAGCGTGCGCATGGCTCCCCCTATCAAGCGGAGAGATGCCGCTGGCGCAATGCATCAAGCGGTTCGAGCTTGCCGCTGCCTTCGACGTGCCAGAACGTCCAGCCGTTGCACGATGGCGCGTTCATCAACGCCGCGCCGACCTGGTGGATGGAACCCGAGTGATTGCCTGATTCGACCGACCCGTCGGAACGTACCTTGGCCGTCCAGCGCCGCTTGGCGTCGGTCAGCATCGTCCCCGCTTCGACCAGCCGGGTTTCGACCAGCTGGCCGAACGCGACCCGCGGCGCCGATCGCTTGTCGGCCATGCCGGTCATCGCGCTTTCGTCGAGCGGCAGCGTCGATGCGATCCTGGTCCGCGCCACAGCGACATAGGCTTTTTCGCGCTCGATCCCGATCCAGCGCCGCCCCAGCCGCCGCGCCACCGCGCCGGTCGTCCCGGTGCCAAAGAACGGGTCGAGCACGACGTCGCCGGGCTTGGTGCAGGCGAGCAGGATCCGATACAGCAAGGCTTCGGGTTTCTGGGTCGGGTGCGCCTTGTGGCCGTCGTCGTCCTTGACCCGCTCGGCGCCGTTGCAGATCGGCAGCACCCAGTCCGACCGCATCTGCAAATCGTCGTTCAACGCTTTCATCGCGCGATAATTGAAGGTGTAGCGCGCTTTCTCGTCCTTGGCGCACCAGATCAGCGTCTCGTGGGCGTTGGTGAAACGCGTACCGCGAAAGTTTGGCATCGGGTTCGATTTGCGCCAGACGATGTCGTTGAGTATCCAATAGCCGGCGTCCTGGAGCAACGTGCCGACGCGGAAGATATTGTGATAGCTGCCGATCACCCAGATCGAACCGTCGTCCTTCAATATCCGCCGCGCTTCGGCGAGCCAGTCGCGGGTGAAGTCGTCATAAACGGCGAGAGAATCGAACTTATCCCATGCGTCGTCGACCGCATCGACGCGGCCGCCCTCGGGTCGGAACAGGTCGCCGCCCAATTGCAGATTGTACGGTGGGTCGGCAAAAATCATGTCGACCGATTTGTCGGGGAGCCGCGCCATCGCGGCGATACAGTCGCCCTCGATGATGCTGTCGATCGGCAATTCCTTGGCCGGGCGACTTGAGCGCGGGCGCGAACGCCCCTGGTCCTCCGCGATGCGGGCAATAAGGTTCATGCTAATTCTGCCCCCTTACCGGCAAGGGTGAGTCAGGCAGGACTCCGGGTCAAGCAATCAGAAGTTAACGCGGCTGCAAACTGTTCCGGACCGGAACGAGTCCGTTGCGGCTCCGGCACAACATCTAGCGTTTGGACAGGCGCATTGGACTCAACTGCTGGTGGTGTGACTCAAAGGACTCGCTACCGCGCTTTCCTGAAATCCCCGCTCCGGCTGGGCACGACGAGCGATGATTTCGCGCACCGGAGCGAAGCTTCGGCGGTGCAGCGGCGTCACGCCCAGCGCCTCCAGCCCGCGAAAATGCTCGGGCGTCGGATAGCCGCGGTTGGTCGCCCAACCGTAGCCCGGATAGGTCCGCGCATGATCCGCCATGATCCGGTCGCGGGTGACCTTGGCGACGATCGAGGCGGCGGCGATCGAGCGGCATTTGGCGTCGCCGGCGACGATCGCTTTCGACGGCCGCTGCCAGCGCGGGCAGGCATTGCCGTCGACCAGCACCCACGCCGGCTCCAACCCCAGCGCCTCAACCGCGCGCGTCATTGCCAGCATCCGCGCCCAATAGATGTTGAGTTCGTCGATTTCCTCGACGCTGGCAACGCCGACCCCCCAGGCGGCGCATTTGACCAGCTTGGCGTACAGCGCCTCGCGCTTCTCCAGCGGCAAATTCTTCGAATCATCGATCCCGCGCGGGAAATGCTTGCGGTCGAGTATCACGGCCGCGGCAACGACCGGCCCCGCCAGCGGCGCGCATCCTGCCTCGTCAACGCCGGCCAACGGCTCCGGATATCCGATTTCCAGCTTGAAGCATGGGCGAGTCATTGGCCCAATGTACCCCGGCGAAGGCCGGGGTCCAGCGAACAATTACTCCTGGGCCCCGGCCTTCACCGGGGGAACAGTCAGCTTTCAATCCGCCACGGCGGGAAACGGCGCGCCTCGCCCGCTTTGTAGAGGAAAATGATGTTGCCGTCGGGATCGCGCAGCCTTGCCTCGCGCCACATCCACGGCTGGTTGCGCGGGCCATGTTCGAACGGCACCCCCTCGCGCGCCAGGCGGTCGACCTGGTCATCCAGATCGTCGCATTCGAGATAGATTGCGGTCGTCGCCGAGACCGTTTCTTCGGGATCGATCTGGACCGAGAGCGTGGCGCCACCGGCGGTCTCAAACCGCGCATAGTCGGGCGGATTGGCGACGATCTGTTTGAGGCCAAGTCCGACGTAGAATGCCACCGACCGTTCATAGTCTGTACCGGTGACCGTCACCTGGTTGAGCCGCGGGCCGCTCCCAACGTCGAGCCGCACCCGGCCCTGCCCGATCGGTCCCGCGCCGCCGCCCAGGCCAGGCGCTTCGCGCAACGCCACCCGGACAAACTCCCGGGCCCGGCCGACGGCGTCGGACAGCGACGCGCCCTCGGCCAGGAACAACGCGATCGCGCTCGCCAGTGTGCAGCCGGTGCCGTGGGTGCTGGTGGTGTCGATCCGCTGACCTTGCCAGCTGGTCATATTGTCGGTCTCAATGAGCGCGTCGGCAAGTGCGTCGCCTTCCTCGTGCCCGCCCTTGATCAGCACCGCGCAGCCATGTTCGGAAACCAGGCTGAGCGCCGCCGCGACCGGGTCCTCTTCGGCGGTCAGCCGCTTCAATTCGGGTAGATTCGGCGTGGCGATGGTCGCGACATCCATCAGCCGGCCGAACGCCGCAATGGTCGCGTCGTCGGCGAGCGGCGCGCCGCTGGTCGCGACCATCACCGGGTCAAACACAATCGGCAGCTCCGGAAGCGCCTGCTTGAGCTGCTCGAGCCGCTGCGCGACCTGTTCGGCGGCGAAGGCGCTGCCGATCATGCCGATTTTGACCGCATCGACGCCGATGTCGCTGACTACCGCGTCAATCTGCGCCAAGATAACTTCCGCCGGCACTGGATGCACCGCGGTGACCCCAATCGTGTTCTGCGCGGTTATGGCCGTGACCGCCGTCATTGCGTGACCGCCCAAGACCGTGACAGTCTTGATGTCCGCCTGAATGCCGGCCCCGCCCCCGGAGTCCGAGCCGGCGATGATCAGGATACGAGGGATAATGCCAGACATTGAGCGGAGTTTAGAGCCGATATCTTAAGCAGAAGCGACCGCTTCACAGATATCGTCGACCAGCCGTTCGACCTGGGCCAGGTCGTCGCCCTCGGCCATCACGCGGATCAGGGGCTCGGTGCCTGATTTGCGGATCACCAGCCGGCCATGCCCTTTGAGCTCAGCCTCGGCCGCGGCGATCCGCGCTTTGACCTTGGTGGTGTCGAGCGGTGCACCGCCATCGAACCGCACATTCCTCAGCAGCTGCGGCACCGGTTCGAACTGGTCGAGAATCTCGCTCGCTGGCTTGCCCTCCCGGACCAGTACGGCGAGCACCTGCAGCCCCGCCACCAGGCCGTCCCCGGTCGTCGAATGGTCGGAGAGGATGATGTGCCCCGATTGTTCGCCACCGATGTTGCAGCCCTTCTCGCGCATCGCCTCGAGGACGTAACGGTCACCAACCTGGGTGCGGATCAGCCCAATCTTGTCTGTGGCCAGGCGGCGCTCGAGCCCGAGGTTGGACATCACCGTCGCCACCACCGATCCGCCTTTGAGCAGACCGCTGCGTTTTTGCTGGGAAGCAATCAGCGCCATCAATTGATCGCCATCGACCAGCCGCCCATTCTGGTCGGAAACCAGTAACCGATCGGCGTCGCCGTCAAGCGCCAGGCCGATGTCGGCCTTCTCTTCAATGACTTTGGCTTGCAGCGACTGCGGATGGGTCGAGCCGCACCCATCATTGATGTTGGTGCCGTTGGGCGTGACTCCTAACGCGACCACGTCCGCGCCCAGTTCCCACAAAGCTTCGGGCGCAACGTGATAAGCGGCGCCGTTGGCGCAATCGATAACGATCTTCAGCCCATCGAGCCGCAACTGTTCGGGAAAGGTCGACTTGGCAAAGTGGATATAGCGGCCACGCGCGTCATCGATCCGCTTGGCGCGGCCGATCATCTCTGCCTTCGCCAGCTTCGGCGCCTTCTCCAGCCGCCGCTCGATCGCGCGCTCGGTGTCATCGCTCAATTTATACCCGTCCGGACCGAACAGCTTGATGCCATTGTCGTGAAATGGATTGTGCGACGCCGAGATCATGACGCCCAAATCGGCGCGCATCGATCGGGTCAGCATCGCCACCGCCGGGGTCGGCATCGGCCCCAACAGCACGACGTCCATGCCGACGCTGGTGAAACCCGCCACCATCGCCGATTCCATCATATAGCCGGACAGGCGCGTGTCCTTGCCGATCACCACCCGATGGCGGTGGTCGCCACGCAGGAAATGGGCGCCCGCAGCCTGGCCGACACGAAGCGCGGTTTCGGCCGTCATCGGCTCACTGTTGGTAAGTCCGCGCATGCCGTCGGTGCCGAAGAATTTGCGAGTCATGCCGTGGGCTTTAGCCTGCCAGCGATAAGGGCGCGAGGTTCAGCCAATCCAGCGCCAGATGCCAACCGGCAGCGGGTGAAGCCGGGTTGCTGCGGCAAACAGCAATGTTCCGCCGACGACCGCGAACGTCCCCGGCGATTTCAGGCCCCGTCCGAACGGCATGTAGGCGGTTTGTGCGGACCATTCGTGCCACCGCGAACCCATCAGTCGACGTTTCTTGGAATCCTGCCCCGCCGCTCCGCCAAGCGCCAGCAACAGGATCGCGCCATCGAACAACATCGCCTTGGGCGTCGCGACCAGCGCCAAATGCACCACCGCCCAGATCGCGAAGCTCCACATCATCGGGTGACGCGTGATCGCCAGCACGCAACTCGGGGCGCTGACCCGCCGCGCGCCCGGCAACGCCGGATTACCGACGAAGCTGCCGACCAGCAGGATGCTGGCACACCACATTAATATGGTCGCCGCGATCCACCCGGCTTCGCCAATCGACCACAGCATCGGCTGGCGCCCAAGCGCGTGGTAACACCAGATCATCACCCCGAATGTGACTAGCGCGATGACCGAATAAAAACTTTGGAACTGGCGCTCACCGAATTGGGCGACCAACCCCCGGCGGAACGGGTGCGACAGCAGGAAATGCAAGCCGACGAACGCGGCCGCGGCCAGCGCCAGGCAGCCGGTCCCGTTCAATGGCGATACGCTTCGGGCAGGTTGCGCCGCGCCAAGTTGCGGTAGCGGTCGCGCAGTTTGCTCTGGTGGTTATCGAGCTGCTGCTGCACTCCATCGATGAACACCACCTCCGCCGCACTCGACCCTTCGAGCGGATCGCCCGACCAGATCACCACGTCGCCGCGACGCCCGGGCAGCAGGCTGCCGATATCGCCCCCCATTCCGACCGCCTCAGCAGGGCGCGAGGTGATCATTGCCAGTGCCTCGCCCCAGCCGACCCCGGCCGCGCCCGGAACATTGCGCAACGCAACCAGATTGCCGGCATATTGCCGCTCCTCGAACAGGTTGCGCGTGTCGCTATCGTCGATCATCCCGATCGACACTTTGACCCCGGCGGCGCTCATCCGACCGACGTTGGACTGAGTCGCGGCCAACTGCTCGAACGACGCCGGCAAATCGTTAACCGCCGACGCAATTACCGGAATTCCGGAGGCAGCAATCCGGTCGGCCACCGTCCAGCCTTCGCTTGCTCCAACCAGCACCAATTTGAGCGACGGAAACTCGCGCCTCAAACCGATTACTTGCAGGATATCGCTGGCGCGTTCGACATGAACCAGCAGATATTGCTGCCCCTGCAACACCGGCACCAGGGCAGCCGCGTCGAGCCGAGTCAGCAGCACATCGTCTTGGCGAGAAGCGACAACGCCGTGACGGCTCAATGCTGCAGCTTCGCGCAACGCATTGCGGAACAGCAGATGCGCCGACGCCCGCGATCCGCCGGCGTTCGCCGCGCCGGTCTCGCCCAGTTCGACGAACTGGAACCGCCGCGCGGCGGTAATTGGGTCCATGTCGGTGGCAGTGTCGATGACGGCGCCTTGCCCGGCGAAAATGTTCTTGCCAGTCCCGGGCGCGACGAGGGCCCGCGTGACACCGTCGGCGCGATTGACGGCGATGGTCGAAGCCAAAGGATTGATCGCCGGTACCACGTCGATTGCGGCGTTGAACGGGCCGGTCGCGCTGGTGTCGTCCGATCCTTCAGCTGACAAGTCGACTTCGACCAAGCCGAGCCGGGAAAAACCCGCCACGATACCCGGCGTGACCCATTTGCCGCGCGCATCGATGACCGATGCACCAGCCGGGATTCGAACTGTCGGCCCCGCCGCGACGATCCGCCCGTTGCGAATGACCACGGTCCCGGGAGCGGCCTCGCTGCCGTCGCCCTTGGCGACCATGCCACCGGTGATTGCAAAAGTTTGCGCCGCTGCCGGTGCAGTCGCGCCAAGCAACAGCGCAAGCATTGCGGCGCGGATCACTTGGTGTCTCCTTCGCCGGGCTGTCCGAGCTCGAAATCGCTGACCGGACGGCGTTTCGGATCATTGGCATTGTACATCAATGCGCCATCGATCCACACCCGTTCAGGACGCGCGTAGACGCTGAACGGATCGGCGTTCCACAACACGACATCGCCCATTTTCCCGGGCTTCAGGCTACCGGTCTTGTCAAAGATGCCGATCGACTTGGCCGGGTTGGAGCTGAGCCAGGTCCAGGCGACCTCTTCGCTGATGTTGATGCCGGCGCGGCGGCCATCGGCGAGTGCCTTGGACGCTTCCTGATTGAGCCGCTGGATGCCGTTGGCATCGTCCGAATGGACGATGGCGCAGGCACCGGCGTTATGGACGAACGGGATGTTTTCCTGAATCCCGTCATAGCTTTCCATCTTGAAGCCGTACCAGTCGGCCCACATCGCCGCGCAAATGCCTTCCTTCTTCAACAGGTCGGCGATCTTGTAGGCTTCGACGGCGTGGTGGAAGGCACTGATCTTATAGCCGAATTCGTGCGCCATATCGATCATGATGGCCATTTCATCGGCGCGGTAGCAGTGGTTGTGGACCAGGATCTTGCCGGCCAGCACGCCGCGCAGCGTGTCCATCGCCAGGTCGCGCTCGGGCATGTCGCCGCCATTTTTCTCGTACTTGTCCCATTTGCGCTTGTACGCCTGGGCCTTCAGCCACACCCCGCGGGTGTAGGCGATATTACCCATGCGCGTCTGCGGCATGCCGCCCTTCGATCCGTAAACCCGCTTGGGGTTCTCGCCGCAGGCCATCTTCAGCCCATATGGGGCGCCCGGGAACTTCATTCCCTGTTCGGTCCGCGCCGGGACATTCTTGAGCACCACCGAGCGACCGCCGAACAAATTGGCCGAGCCCGGTAGCACTTGCAGCGTCGTTACGCCGCCATTGGCCAGCGCCCGGCCGAAACCCGGGTCCTGCGGCCAGACGCTGTGCTCGGCCCAAACTTCGGGCCGCGCCGGAGACGTCGCTTCATTGCCGTCGGACAGCGATTCCACGCCCGGCGACGGATAGTCGCCAAGGTGACTGTGAATGTCGATTACACCTGGTGTAACGAACTTGCCGGTGCCGTCGATTTCGACCGCCCCTGCCGGAGCTGCCAGCTCGGGGCCGCCGATCGCCTGGATCAGCCCGTCGGCGAGGATCACCGTCCCACCGTTGATGCGCCCGCCCTCGCCATCGAATACGGTCGCATTGCGGATCACCGTCAACGCGCCCGGATAACGCGCATAGGTCGACGGATAGGGGTCCTCGTTAATCCGGATCGGCGGCGCCGGCTTGGGCTTAGGTGCAAGCCCGGCACAGCCCGACAGCAACGCCGCCGCCAGCGCGAGCAGGCCCCAGTGCTTATTTAACACCGTGCATCCACCTCTTCAGCGGGAATGAGAGGATGAACAGCAATACCCCAGCGCCAATCGCAATCCAGGCGATTGTCGTGAAGGTTGCAAGGTAGGTGTCGAGACTGACCTTGAGATTTGTTACTTGGCCGCCAACCGTTTCAACACTGGCGAACTGGGCGACCACGCCCGCGACATATTGCGCGACCGAAATTGACAGGAACCAGACCCCCATCATCAGGCCGACGACGCGCGCGATCGATAATTTGGTGATCATGCTGAGACCGACTGGCGAAATGCACAATTCGGCGATCGAATGAATGACGTAGAGGCCGGCCAGCCACCACAAGCCGATCTTGAAGTCCGGCCCCGCGAATTGGGCACCAAGCACCAGAAACAGGAAGCCCGCGCCGACACCGATCAGTGCCAAAGAGAATTTGACCGGGATCGACGGCTCAAGATTGCGCCGGGCAAGCACGCCCCACAGGATGCTCATCAACGGAGCGAGAATCACGATCGCAATTGGGTTGAAGTTTTGCGTCTGCGGCGCGGAGATTTCAAACAGGCCAAACACCGACCGGTCGGTGTTGCGGTCAGCGAACAGCGTCAGCGACGATCCGGCTTGCTCGAACAAGGTCCAGAACACGACGTTGAAGACAATGAGGACCATCGCCGCGACCATCATCTGAAATTCCTGCCGGCTGCCCTTGGCATATGACCAGCCCAGGATCCCGGGAACGCCGAGCAGAAAAGTACCAAACAGCAATTTGCCCATGAGCGACAGCGACATGACGTAGCCGACGATGCCCGAGCCGGGTTCCGGTTCAGGCGAGTTCATCAGGTTCATGAACAAGAAGACGAAGACGGGAATCGCGAGGATTGCGAGGCCATAGATGACCAGCGCCTTGTCACCGCCCTCTCGCGCCGGGGTTTCACCAAATCCGTCGAGGCGACCCCCATCGAACTGCATCAGCATATAGCTGGTCAGCATACCGACGCCGGCGAGCGAGAAGCCGGCCCACCAGCCGAGCCATTCGGCCAGGATCGGGCAGAAGAACTGGCCGAGGATCGAGCCCAGGTTGATTCCCATATAAAAGATGGTGAAGCCCGCGTCGCGGCGACGGTCGCCTTGGTCGTAGAGCGCCCCGACCATGGTCGAGATGTTGGGCTTGAAAAAGCCATTACCAACCGAAATGGTCGACAGTGCAATCAGCAGGATCGCGATCAACAGCGGGCTTTTCTCGCTTTCATCCTGCATGCCGCCTTTGGGTACATTGCGGGCGACGTGGCCGTCGGCCGCAAGCAGGCTGAGGCTGCCGTCGTTATTGCCCTGAACCTTGAGTCGCTCGCCGCCCGGCTGAACGATGAAGCGCTGCTCGTTGGCCGCGCTGGTCGGTCGGTCCCGGAAATTGTCGATCTGCACCTCGTATCGCTGGCCGTCGATCACAGCAAAAGGCTTTGAAGGCTGACCGCCAAAAGCGAGCGTCAGATAGCCGATGGCCATCAGGATGGCGCCGAACTTCACCGAACGCTTGGATCCGAGATATTGGTCGGCGATGAAGCCACCAATCAGCGGGGTGAGGTAAACCAGGGCGGTATATCCGCCATACAGTCCGGTCGCTGCATGATCGCCGAGTACGAAATGCTTGGTCAAATAGAGCGTCAGCAGCGCTCGCATGCCGTAATAGCCGAACCGCTCCCACATTTCGGTTGTGAACAATCGCGCGAGCGGCCTGGGGTGGCCAAACCAACCGCTACGGGCCGCCGGGTTCTCGTGGCTGATGTCAGGCGATGCGGGATCTTCGAGGGCGGGGGTGTCGACCATTTAGCACTCCGGAGCAGGCAAAATTACAGGGGGCCGAACCTAACGGCCAAATCTCTGCTGTGAAGCGCATTGTTGCAAACTCGCGCGGTCGTTAGATGGGCCACCCATGCTCAACGATCGCTCCTCGCCGCTTTCGCTCCTTGAATCGCGCCGCTCGGCCAAGCCACGCGACCTGGTCGGTCCGGCGCCGACGCCCGAGGACATAGCGCGCATTTTCGCCATCGCGGCGCGCGTTCCCGACCATGGCAAGCTTTCCCCGTGGCGCTTCATCGCCATCGCCGATGACCAGCGCGAAGCTTTGGCGGCACTGCTGCATCGCGCGCTCGATGAAGAAGACCGCGACGCAACGGCCGCGCATCGTGAGAAAGCGGAGCAGTTCGCGCACAACCAGGGCGCGCTGATCGTGCTCGTGTCGGCACCGGTCGAAAACCACAAAATTCCGGTGTGGGAACAGATATTGTCGTGTGGCGCGGCGGGCATGAACCTGCTGCTGGGTGCCCACGCGCTCGGTTTTGTCGCCGGTTGGGTGACTGGCTGGCAGGCCTATTCGGAATCGGTATCCGCGGCATTTTGCGGCCCCGGCGAACGCATCGCCGGTTTCATCTTCATCGGCCATCCCGGGCTGGAAATGGTTGATCGCCCGCGCCCGTCGCTCGCAGAGGTTTCTCGCCCATGGCCGCCGCCGCAAGCGCTTCTTAAACCTTGACCTTTTCCCGCGCTGCTGTATTAAAACAGCATGACGCTTGGTTCCCAGCATGAAAAGCCGGTTTATGTCCGCCTGCGTGAGACGATCGCCGACGCGATCCTCGCCGGCCAATTTACCGATGGTGACCCATTGCCGTCGGTTCGGGCCTTCGCCGCCGAACAGTCAGCCAATCCGCTGACCGTCGCCAAGGCCTATCAGGGCTTTCAGGATGAAGGACTGATCACGGTCAAGCGCGGGGTCGGCATGTTCGTCGCCCCTGGCGCCAGCGCCCGCCTGCGCGATTCCGAGCGCAGCCGCTTCGTCACCGAAGAGTGGCCGGCGGTGCGCGAACGCATGAAGCGCCTCGGTATCGACCCAGTCCGGCTGCTCGACCAGGAAACCGCTTAACCTTCCTGCGACCGCCCAATTCCAGTAGCGCCGCCGCATGACGCGTGTAATGCCATTCAGTGATGCGGCAATCGCCGAGGCGGCGGCACTAATTCGCGACGGCGAACCGGTCGCGATCGCCACCGAGACGGTTTACGGCCTCGCCGCCGACGCTACCAACACCCAAGCCGTAGCGCGGATTTACGCCGCCAAGGGCCGCCCGAGCTTCAATCCGTTAATCGTCCACGTCCCTGACCTTGCCGCCGCTTCGGCGATCGGCGAGTTCAGCTCCGAAGCCCTCGACCTGGCCCAGCGGCACTGGCCAGGCCCATTGACCCTCGTCGTTCCGCTCCAGCCTGGCGCGGCCGTCGCCTCCCTTGTCACCGCTGGCTTGCCGACAATTGCCCTGCGCGTCCCGGGACACCGAGCGATACAGGCACTCCTGCGCGCCACCGGTCGCCCGCTGGCCGCCCCTTCCGCTAACGCGAGCGGCTCAATCAGCCCGACGCGCGCCGACCATGTCCTCAAGAGCCTTGAGGGCAGGATTCCGCTGGTCGTTGACGATGGCCCGACCGAACGCGGCCTTGAATCGACGATCGTCGCCGCGACCGGCGGACCGATACGGCTGCTGCGCCCGGGTCCGATCGAGGTCGACGCGGTGACGTCACAGCGCGGGCACCTCGAGGCGCCGGGGCAGATGCAAAGCCATTATGCGCCGTCGAAGCCCCTGCGAACCGGCGTCGAACGCGCCGCAGGTGATGAGTTCCTGATCGGCTTCGGACCGATTACCGGCGATGTCAGCCTGAGCGCGTCGGGCGACCTCGTCGAAGCGGCGGTGCGACTATTCGACCTGCTTCATTTTGCCGATGAATCGTCAAAAGCGAGAATCGCCGTCGCGCCGGTCCCGGCTAATGGCCTTGGCGCCGCCATCAACGACCGCTTGCGCCGCGCGGCGCGTTAGGCGTTGGCGGCCGCGCTTTTCACGCGAGCTCGATTCAAGAAGGCTGCCCCGCAGCCTCCTTGACCTTCGCTTGGAAGCTCTTGCGCAACTTGTTGAGCTTGGGCGGGATGATCGCCAGGCAATAGGGATTGTTCTGCCCCTCGCCGCTCCAATAATCCTGGTGGTAGCCCTCGGCCGGATACCATTCGGCCGCTGGCTCTATGGTCGTCACGATGCGGCCCCCATTCTGCTCATTAGCCCGCGCAATCGCCGCGCGCGCGCGCCCGTCCTGGTCAATCGACTGCGGAAAGATCGCCGATCGGTATTGGGTGCCGACGTCATTGCCCTGGCGGTTGAGCTGGGTCGGATCGTGGGTGGCGAAAAAAATATCGAGCAGATCGTCGAAGCTCAGCTGCTCGGGGTCGAACGTGATGCGGATCGCCTCGGCGTGGCCGGTGTCGCCGCCGCAGACCTGCTTGTAAGTCGGGTTGATCGTGTCGCCGCCAATGTAGCCGCTTTCCACTGATTTGACCCCAACAAGGTCGAGAAACACCGCTTCCGTGCACCAGAAGCATCCGCCCGCAAGTACCGCGACCTCATTCGCCATCGATCCGCTCCTTCGCTGGAGCAGCCAAAATAGGGCGGCGACTGTAGTCCTTAAAGGGGTTTGTTGCCGAAGGGTTTTGGCGGCGGCGGACAACTGGCCTTCAGGCTAGCCATTTCGAGCCGTTTTCCGACCCATTCGGAAAGCTCCTGGAATTCGAGCTCATGCTCGAACACGATGCCGGCGCGGCGGTCTGAAAACCAGCGCACTTCGCCTTTAATCGGTCGCAGGCTCTCGACGACGACGATCACGCTCTGGCCGACGCAATATTCTTCGATTGGCTCAACCTTCATGCCGCCCAGCGAAATGTCGTGCACGTCGACCGTGTAATAGACTTTGCCAACGCGGATCGACGCCTTGCAGCCAACAACCAGGCGCGGCGGGCGCGGACGGAAGCCGTGTCGCGGCTTGCGCCCGGCAAGCAGCTCGCCAAGGTCGACATTCTGGTCGAATTTCAAGCCAACCGTGCCCTCGCGGATCCAGACCACGGTGGAAGGAATTTTCTGCGACGACAGCTCGACCGTGACCTGCTCGCCGATCGGCGGCGGCGTTTGCGAGGAATTTCCCGACAGGCCGCCAGCCGAGATATTGCGCACCCGGAGCAACTGTTCGCTGTCCGCGCCGACCAGCTTGGCCACGCGAAGCGTCGGCAGGATTCTCTCATCAGTCCGACGCTCGCACGGCCGCGGCACGGCGGTGCTCAGCGTGAAGGTCGTCGACTCGAAGGTGCCGTCCTCATGGTTCCAGACCGTTCCGGCCTTTTTCCGAATGAGCGAACCGAACATTCGAAGCATCTCCAAAGTCTTGAGAAATCGCACCAAAACGGGACTTTATGCGCGGCATAGTTAAAAAGCCGTTTCATTCGTTTGACCTCTTTGCGTGAAAGAGCGCACTGCACGGGTGCGGAGGTGAGGTATCGTGACAATTGAGCAGCCACGGCTGCTACTGATTGACGACGAGCCGGCCCTCGCCGAATTTCTCGCGAGCGCCGCCCGTGAATGCGGCTTCGATCCTATTCTTACCGCCAATGACGAGCAGTTCCGGACCCGCTTTTTTGACGAGCGTCCGGACATGGTCGCACTAGACTTGGGCATGCCGGGCATGGATGGCGTCGAGCTGCTGCGGTTCCTCGCCGGAGAGGATTATCGCTCGCCGGTGCTGATCATCAGCGGATTCGATCGCCGCGTGCTGGAAAGTGCCTTCCGCCTCGGTGAGGCGCTCGGCCTGACGATGGTCGGGCCACTTGAGAAGCCGGTGCGGCTGGAAGAGCTCGAAGCGGTCCTGACCGAACTCAGATCCACGCTGGCTTAGAGATGCCACGGCCCGAACTGGCGCTGGTCGACGGGTTCGAACGGGCGTTGATTAATCATCGGTTGCATATGGTATACCAGCCCAAGGTTCGGTTGCGCGACGGCGCGCTGATCCGCGTCGAGGCCCTAGTGCGCTGGGAAGACGCGGAATTCGGAACAGTCCCACCATCGCGCTTCGTGCCCCTGGCGGAGAAATACGGCCTGATCGAGGAACTGACCCAATGGGGCCTTCGCACTACGCTTCGGCAATGGCTCAAATGGCGCGAACAGGGGATCGACACCTGCCTCGCCTTCAACATCTCCGCGCTGAGCCTCGAACAGCTTGATTTTCCCGACCTCGTCGAACGCATGTGCCGCGCGCTCGACGTACCCACCGACCGGCTGGTGATCGAGCTGACCGAAGGCGCGACCTTGCCGCTGATCAAGCTGATGGACACGCTGACCCGCTTCCGGATCAAGGGCATTGGTCTCGCCATCGACGACTTCGGCACCGGCTATTCATCGCTGATGCAGCTTCGCCAGCTGCCCTTCACCGAGGTCAAGATCGACCGCTTCTTCGTCAGCGACGCAGTTACTTCATCGGATTCGCGCCTGATCGTTAAGGCGATCATCGACCTGGCGCAGGGCTTGGGGCTGACAGCGACCGCCGAAGGCGTCGAGACGGTGGAGCAACTGCGCCTGTTGCATGAACTCGGCTGCGACGTCGCCCAGGGCTATTTGATCTCGCATCCGCTCGAACCAAACTCGCTGCAAGATTGGAAGCTGGATTTCAGGGCGCGCTGGCCGGCATTGATCGACGACGAGGATCTCGAGCTATGGAGCCACGTCGAATCGGATCCCTTGAGCCAGCGGTAGGTCGGCGCCATAGTTAATCGTGTTGGTCGATCGCCGCATGTAGGCGCGCCAGCTGTCCGACCCGCTTTCGCGACCGCCCCCAGTTTCTTTTTCACCGCCGAACGCGCCGCCGATCTCTGCCCCCGACGGTCCGATATTGACGTTGGCGATGCCGCAGTCTGAGCCCG
The DNA here is from genome assembly GCF_031361285.1 of Sphingomonas sp. Lineage (GTDB taxonomy): Bacteria > Pseudomonadota > Alphaproteobacteria > Sphingomonadales > Sphingomonadaceae > Sphingomicrobium. Next base: position 15,727 of record NZ_JANMCO010000036.1, on the reverse strand, counting down.
CCGCCGAAATGAACCGCTCGGCTTCGCGCAAATCGGTGGCGAAAATCGACGATGACAAGCCCTGCGTCACCGCATTGTTCAGCGCAATCGCCTCGTCGAGATCGGCATAGCGCAACACGTAGAGGATCGGCGCAAACGTCTCTTGCATTACCGTCCCTGCCTGCACTGTCACTGCAACGATTGCCGGGCGCACATAGAATCCGCCGGGAACCGCTTCGACCTGCTCGATGGCGTCGCCGAGCACCTTGGCCATGCCGTCGAACGCCGCCTCGTCGATCAATGGGCCGATGAGCGTTTCCGCGTCGCGCGGATCGCCAATCGCTGCCCGGGCGAACAGCTTCCTCAACCGCGCCACCAGCTCGTCGGCGATGCTTTCGTGGACGATCAGCCGTCGCAGCGACGTGCAGCGCTGCCCCGCGGTCCCCGCCGCCGAAAACAGGATCGCCCGCTCGGCCAAATCGAGGTCCGCGCTCGGCGTGACAACCATCGCATTGTTGCCGCCCAGCTCGAGAAGAACGCGTCCGAAGCGTCGTGCTACGCGCCGGCCCACGCTGCGTCCCATCGCCGTCGATCCCGTTGCCGAGACCAAGGCAATACGCTGATCGTCGACCAACGCTTCGCCGACATCCCGGCCGCCTTGCACCAGCTCTAGTAACCCTTCAGGTGCGTCGCCGAACCGCAGTATCGCGCGCTTCGCCAGCGCCATCACCGCAGCCGCCGTCAATGGCGTCTTCTCGCTCGGTTTCCAGACTACTGGATCGCCGCATACTAGCGCCAACGCCGCGTTCCATGCCCACACCGCGACCGGGAAATTGAAGGCGCTGATCACCAGCACGGGTCCCAGCGGGTGCCATTGCTCGATCATTCGGTGGTTGGCACGTTCGCTGGCGATCGTCAGCCCATACAGCTGGCGCGACAGGCCAACGGCAAAGTCGCAGATGTCGATCATCTCCTGGACCTCGCCGAGGCCTTCCTGGACGATTTTTCCTGTTTCGAGCGTCACCAGCCGGGCGAGCGGCTCCTTGGCGGCGCGCAATTCCTCACCGAGCAAGCGCACCAGTTCGCCGCGGCGCGGCGCCGGGACATTGCGCCATTCGATAAACGCGGTGGTTACTCGCGCCACAGCGGCACCGGGATCGCCCGGCGCCACCCGACCGATCGGCTGCCCATCGATCGGCGAGAAAGCGACCAACTCGCCCGAACTGCCGTCGACGCCAAGCTGCTCAAGGATGTTCGCCGTTTCCTCTGCCGGGGTCATGCCAATATCTCCTTCGCCCGGGTCATCGCGGCAACACCTGCGTCGATAGTTTCGTCGCGCTTGGCGAAGCACAAGCGAACTAGATGGCGCGGCGGATCGGTTTCCGCGAACGGCGACAGCGGCACGACCGCGACCCCTGCCCGCTCCACCGCGCCCGCGGCGAAAGCTTCGTCATCCAGCGCCACACCGGAGGCCGCAAGATCGACGCACTGGAAATAGGTCGAGGCGCTGTCGAGCACGTCAAAACCGGCAGCCTTCAACCCTGTCGCCATGCGATCGCGAGCCCGCGCAAAGCGTTTGCGCATTGGTTCGATCCATGCATCGCCTTCATTCAGTCCGAAAGCGACCGCAGCCTGCAGATTGGGCGCCGTGGCGAAGGTCAGGAATTGGTGCGCGCGCGCGGCAACGCTGGCCATTTCCGGCTGTGCCACCATCCAGCCGACCTTCCAGCCGGTCAGCGAAAATATCTTGCCGGCCGAGCCGATCTTGATCGTGCGCTCCGCCATGCCCGGTAGCGACGCCAACGGCGTGAATGTCTGGCCGTCGAGCAGGATGTGCTCCCACACTTCGTCGCTGATGACGGTGAGGTCGTGCTCCCGCGCCACCGCCGCGACCGTGTCCAGCTCGCTTGCATCGCACAAACGTCCGGTCGGGTTGTGGGGATTGTTGAGGATGATAATTCTGGTTTTGGCCGTGACCATGGCGTGCAGCTGCGCATGATCGATGCGCCACTCCGGCGGCTTCAGGGCGACTTCGCGCACCACGCCCCCGGCCCGCCGGATCATCGGCGCATAGCTGTCGTAGGCCGGAGTGAAGATGATCACTTCGTCACCCGGGCTGACCGAGGCCAGGATCGCCGCGCCCAGCGCTTCGGTCGCGCCGCTGGTCACGCAGACGTGGCCGGCGTCGAGCGATAGCCCGTGATGGCGGTTGTAATGGGCCGCCACCGCGTCGCGCAGCTGCGGCAGGCCGCGCGACGGTGCATATTGGTTTGACCCTTCCTTCACAGCCCGGGCGGCGCAATCGAGAATTTCATCCGGCCAGCCGAAATCGGGAAAACCCTGGCCAAGATTGATTGCCTGATGTTGGGCCGCAAGCCCCGACATGCGCTCGAAAACACTGGTCGCCATATGCTCGTAAAGCGGGTTCAAGCGATCACCTTTCTGTCTCGTTCATCGGCTGCCATAGCCCGCGTCTCGAGCTCCTGCGAGTGCACTGCCGGATCGGGCAGTTCTTACGCAGGGACTTGTCGTGCGGGGCCTCAACGGCCTAGCGAGAGGTGAATGACGCGCACCGACGACATTCCCGCGATGCTTGACCAGCTTTGTGAGATTTACGATGCTTCGCGAGCGGCGCTGCGTGAGGCACTGGCGGCATATGTCAGCACGGGCACCCGCCCCGATCCCGCCGCACGCGCCCAAGGATGCTTCGCTTACCCCGAACTGATCGTTGACTATGAACCCGGCGCCGAACCACCGGCACCGGCGCGGGCGTTTGCGCGATTGAACCAGCCCGGCACCTATACCACCAGCATTGCCCGCCCCGCATTGATGAGGGAATATCTTCGGATCCAGCTCCAGCATCTGGTGCACGATTATGGCGTCAACATCTCGGTCGGCCATTCAGCGAGCGAAATTCCCTACCCTTATGTCCTCGACGGCGCCGAGATCGAGCTTGGCGAAATCGGCGCGTCCGAGCTCTCGCGTTGGTTTCCATCGAGCGAGCTGGTCCACATCGGCGACGAAATCGCCGACGGCGCCTGGGACATGGCGCGAAGCGCGGCGCGGCCGCTGGCGCTGTTCGATGGGCCCCGCACCGATTTCAGCCTGGCACGGTTGCGGCACTACACCGGCACCGCCCCCGAGCATTTTCAACACTTCGTGCTGTTCACTAACTATGCGCGCTACGTCGATGAATTCGTCGCCTTTGCGCTCGCCGAGCTTCGGCGGCCGGGCAGCGCGTACACGGCGTTGTCGGTACCCGGCGGACTTTTTGAAGCAGGCGAATTGGCCGGCGCCGAAGCGGCGATCGCCGCTGGCGACTGGCGCCGCCGCCAGATGCCAGCCTATCATCTGATGGCCGAGGGCAACACCGGCATCACTCTCGTCAACATCGGCGTCGGCCCGTCCAACGCCAAGACGATCTGCGACCATATCGCGGTCTTGCGCACCGAAGTCTGGTTGATGATCGGCCATTGCGGCGGCCTGCGACCTAGCCAGGTGATCGGGGACTATGTGCTGGCACATGCGTATCTTCGCGATGACCATTTGCTCGACGACGTGTTGCCGGTCGAAATTCCGCTGCCGGCGATTGCCGAAGTGCAGCAAGCCCTGTTTGACGCCGCCATCAGCGTCACCGGCGAAGATGAGGACAGCCTCAAGAAACGACTCCGCACCGGCACCGTGGTTACCACCGACGACCGCAATTGGGAGCTGCGCTACACCTTGTCGGCGCGCCGCTTCAACCAGAGCCGAGCGGTGGCAATCGACATGGAATCGGCGACCGTTGCCGCCCAGGGCTATCGCTTCCGGGTGCCTTACGGGACATTGCTATGCGTCTCCGACAAGCCGCTCCACGGGGAGATCAAGTTGCCGGGCCAGGCCAACGCTTTTTACGACCGGGCAATCAGCCAGCATCTGCGCATCGGCATCGAAGCACTACTCTTGTTGAAGCGCGAGGGCGATGCGCTCCACAGCCGCAAATTGCGCAGCTTCGACGAGCCTCCGTTCCGCTAATCAACGTACGGCGGCGCGAGATTTTTGATCCGGCCAAGTGGCGCAGTCCGTGGCGCGATCTCAAGATAGGCCGACGTCGCATCGATATCGATGCCATGTCGGTGATTGCAATAATCCGGTCCCCAGGTCGGCTACGGGCATCATTGGAGAAGAAGAGGCCTTCGGTTGGCAGTAACATCGCCGGATGGCCGGGCGTGTTTGTGCTGCTATCCGCCGGCTGGATGGCCGATCATAGCCTATTGTTTCGATAGAATTTTTAAGTGCTGGCTGGGGCGGCAGGATTCGAACCTGCGAATGCCGATACCAAAAACCGGTGCCTTACCACTTGGCGACGCCCCAGCACTAACCCCGCGATCGGCGCGGGGGGAGGAGGCGCGCTTATAGCCTCCGGGCTTGGCATGGAAAGAGGGCCGGACGACCATCCGTTGACCTGCCTGGCCGTTCGTCGATTGACGATTGCCGCCGACTGGCAACTCGCTAGCTTCGAGTGATGCAAGGCGGCCCGCTGGCCGGCCTGGAGGGGACAATCATGAGCAAGCTATCATATCTGTTGCTGTTGGGCGCTGCCGTCGGGACATCGGCGCAAGCACAAGCCTCCACCCAGGCAGGCGCTCCGGCCGGCCCGCATTATGCGCCGTCAGGGTTCGACCTTTCCGCGATCGACCACTCAACCAAGGCCGGCAACGACTTCTTCCAATTTGTCAATGGCAGCTATCTCGCTCGATCGACCATTCCCGCCGACCGGCCGACGGTCTCGCGCCGTTTCGAAATGACCGACCGGATGGAAGGCCAACTCCACGAGCTATTCCAGGACGTGGCCCGGGGCGTAGCCATCGAGCCTACCGACAATCGCGGCAAGGCCGGCGCTTTTTACACCGCGTTCATGGACGAGGCCGGGATCGAGCAATTGGGTTCAACAGCCATCGCGCCCGAACTTACCGCCATCCGCGCGGCCCCCAGCCGCTCAGAACTGGCGGCGTTGATGGGCCAGTCGGCGTACGGCTTCTATCCCGCGCTCGTTGCCCCCTACATCGACAGCGATCAAAAGGCGCCCGACCGCTACGCCATCTATCTCAACCAGTCGGGACTCGGCCTGCCCGACCGCGATTATTATCTCCAGCCCGAGTTTGCGCCGCAGCGTCAGGCCTATGCCGCTTATGCCACGCAACTCTTGTCGCTGCTTGGCTGGGACGATCCGGCCGGGGCCGCAAACCGGCTAATCGCCTTCGAAACCGAGGTAGCGCGGGATAGTTGGGACAAGGCCAAGCTGCGCGACCCAACCATCCAATACAACCCGCAGTCGCCGGCCGAGCTTGCCGCCCGCGCGCCCGGCCTCGACTGGACCGCCTATTTGGCGGCGGCCAAGCTTGGCGGGCACGACCGGCTAATCGTTGGCCAGCCCGACGCTTTCACCAAGCTCGCCGCGACCTTTAGCGCAACGCCGCTCGACACTTTGAAAGCGTGGATGGCATTCCGGGTCGCCGACCAGGCCGCGTCATATCTGTCCAAGCCGTTCGCCGAAGCTCATTTCGGGTTCCGCGGCAAAGTGCTGCTAGGCCAGGCCGAGGACCGCGCGCGCTGGAAACGGGCGATGCTGGCGGTCGCCGGCGGCGATTGCGGGGCCGATCCGACCAGCTGCTTTGGCACCTTCAATTGGGGCGTTGGCCAGATCTATGCCGAGCGCTACTTCCCACCGGCCACCAAGCAGCACATCGAAGCGCTCGTCGGCGACGTCAAGAACGCCTTTCACGAACGGCTCAAGCGGCTCGACTGGATGGGTGCTGCGACCAAGGCGGAGGCGCTCAAGAAACTCGATACCTACACTATCAAGGTCGGCTATCCCGACAAATGGCGCGATTATTCAAACCTCGTCATCCGCAGCGACGATCTGGTCGGCAACGTCCGGCGCGCCGCCGCCGCCGACTGGCAATTCTATGTCGACCGCAGCACCGGGCCAGGCGACAAGGGCGACTGGGGCATGACCCCGCAGACCAACGATGCTTACAACGGATCGCTTCGCGATATCGTCTTCCCAGCCGGAATCCTGCAGGCGCCGATGTTCGATGCCGACGCCGATCCGGCCTATAATTATGGGGCGATCGGCGGTGTTATCGGCCATGAATTGACCCATGGTTTTGATGACCAGGGCCGGTCGATCGATGCCTCGGGCGCCTTGCGCGACTGGTGGACTCCAGCCGACGCCGCCGAGTTCAAGCGCCGCGCTGCGGTTCTCGGCGCGCAATATTCGAAGTTCGAGCCGGTGCCGGGAGTGCACATCAAGCCCGACCTGACAATGGGCGAAAATATCGCCGACCTCGGCGGGCTAACGATGGGCCTCGATGCCTATCACGCCTCGCTGCACGGCGACAAAGCACCGGTCATCGACGGCTTCACTGGCGACCAGCGGGTGTTTCTTGGCTGGGCCCAGGCATGGGCAGGCAAGATGACTCCGGAAGCCATTCGCAACCTCACCACCAGCGATCCGCACAGCTATCGCAAGTATCGGGTCAATGGCGTCGTCCACAACCTCGACGCCTGGTACGCGGCCTTCGGCGTCAAGCCCGGCGACGCGCTCTACATCCCGCCGGACAAACGAGCGCGGATTTGGTAAGGGGCGGCGATGACCGAACCGTCGATCCGCGATTTTCACGCCCACATCTATTTTGATGCAACCGAGGTCGATCGCGCTCGCGCCTTGGGCGAAGCGGCGCGCGAGCGGTTTGGCGTGCCGGTCGGCCATTTTCATCTCGAGCCGGTCGGACCGCATCCGCGCGGCAGCTGCCAGATAACCATCGCGCCAGGGCAATTCGGCGATTTCGCGCAATGGATGACGCTCAATCGCAAAGCCCTGACGATTTTCGCCCACGCCACCACCGGCGACGATCGCGCCGACCACACCGAACACGTCATCTGGTTCGGCCCGAGCGAGCCGCTCAATCTGTCGATCTTCGACTAACGCCGCTCAACGGTTCGCAATGCGCCCGTTGACGGTGTCGTCATAATCCTTGGCCAGCTGACGCGACAGGTCGCCGACTTCAAAATTCCACGGGCCCGCCGAGCCAACAAAAGTCACTTCGGCTGCGCTGCCGGTGAGGAACATCTGCTCGAAGCTTTCGAGCTCGTCGGGCCAGATGTCGCGCTCGACGACGGTCACTCCCCGATTGCGCGCGAGATCCATCACCGTTCGCCGGGTGATGCCGTCCAGGAAGCAATCCGGGATCGCGGTGTGCAATTCGCCATCGCGGACGAAAAAGGCGTTGGCGCCGGTCGCTTCAGCTACTTGTCCGCGCCAATCGAACATCAACGCATCTTCATAACCACGGCTTTCCGCCTGCTGCCGCGACAAGGTCGCGATCATGTACAGGCCGGCCGCCTTCGAATGCACCGGCGCGGTGTAAGGCGCCGGACGGCGGTAGCGCGCGATGTCGAGCCGGATGCCTTTCTCGGCAAGCTTGGGATCGAAATATTTGCCCCATTCCCACGCCGCGATCGCCATGTGCGGCTTGGTCCCTTGCGCCGAAACGCCCATCTGTTCGGACCCACGCCAGGCGACCGGCCGCATGTAGGCATCGACCAATTTGTTGGCCTTCAAGACTTCCCGGCAGGCGGCATTGATTTCGACGACGCTCCACGGAATCTCAAAGCCCAAAATGTTCGCGCTCTTGTGCAGCCGTTGGCTGTGCTCGTGGAGTTTGAAGATCTCGCCATTATAGGCGCGCTGGCCCTCGAACACCGATGACGCATAATGCATCGCATGCGTGAGGATGTGGATGTTGGCTTCGCGCCACGGAACCAACTTGCCGTCGAACCAGATCCATCCGTCGCGGTCGTCAAAAGTGCGCTGCTCGGCCATCAATTCGTCCCTGTTACGATCGGCGCCTAAGGCAGTGACGTCGCGACGGCAACCTTGTCACTCCGCGCCGCTTCGGCGAGCTCCCCACCGCGCCGCGCGGCGGCCGTGATCGCGGCGCCAATCAGGGCATCGAAAACATCGTCCTGGTCGAGCACCGCAAGGCCAGCTTCGGTGGTGCCATTGGGGCTGGCAACCCGGCGAGCGATGGCGGCCATGCCTTCACCGTTCGCCGCCGCCAGCCAGCCGGTTCCGAACACCGTTTCGAGCGCCACCGTCGCGGCGATGTCGGGGTCGAGTCCGCGCTGCACCCCGGCCTTGGCCAGCGCGGCAATAAACCGTGCGACATAGGCGGGGCCGGCGCCAGCGACCGCGCCAATCGCGGCCAATTCGGCCTCGCTCGCGGTCCATGCAACCATCCCGAGGACGGTGAACAATTGCTTCAGCTGCTGCCGAAGCGCGTCGTCGGCATCGGCGCTGTACAGACCGATCACGCCGCGGCGGACCGCGACCGGCAGATTGGGCATCGCCCGCACGATTGCCGCTGCTCCCGGGAACCGGCTGCGCAGGCTCGCCACTTCAACGCCGGCGAGGATTGAGACAATCACCGTTTGCGCCGATAACCGCGAAGCGAGTTGCGGAGCGATCTCGTCCAATTTCTGCGGCTTGAAACCCAGAATGACGACCTTTGGTGGCCGCCCCGCCTCGCCGACCGACTGGACCGTCCGAACGCCTTCGACCAGCTTGCCGCTCGGCCGGATCGCGACTGCCTGCGACAGCTCGACTCCCGCCGATCGCCAGCCCTCGACCATCGCCCCGGCCATGTTGCCGCAGCCAACAAACCAGGTTGATCCTGGCAGAAGGTCAACGCTCACGCTTCACCATGCGTATCGATGAGCGCGGCGGCGATCGCCTCGCCCGGGGATTTGCCGCCCCACAGCACGAACTGGAACACCGGGTAGAAGCGCTCGCACTCCTCCATCGCGGCTTCGGCGATGGCCTCCGCCTGCTCGAGGCTCAGTCCTTCGCTCTCGCGCGCATCGAGGATCGTCGCGTGGCGGAACACGATCAGGCCAGAGCCCGACCACATCTCGAAATGGCCGAGCCACAATTGCTCGTTGATCAGGCCCAGCACCTCGTAGATCGCGGCGCGTTTCTCGACCGCGACCTTGATGTCGGGGAAAGCGAGGAATTGCAGCACCTGGTCTTCGGGTCGCCACACGCCACGCAATTCATATTGCGCCCAGCTGCCGGTCGCGGAGGCGACGATCTCGCCCTCCGCCGAGCGCTCGCAGGCCCAGCCGCGGGCGTCGAAATACTGCTCGAGCACCTCGATCGGAGCCCCATCGTCGCGCTCGTCGCGCTCTTCCTGGTCTTCGGGCTCGCTCAGAGTTTCGCCTCCGGCTTGGGCTTTGTCACGCGAGCTTTGGCAGGCCCGCCTGCCTTCGCTTCCAGCGCCACGATCCGCGCCTTCAAGGCGTCATTCTCGTCGCGCGCCGCCGCGGCCATGGCCTTGACCGCTTCGAATTCATCGCGGCCGACGAAATCGACCCCGCCGACCCACTCGCGCATTTTCTCGCGCATCGAGGATTCGGCCTCGCGGCCGACGCCGGCCATGGTTCCGGCGACGCCGTTGACCATCTTGACCAAGTCGTCGAACATCTTGTTCTCGGATTGCATCTTCGTCTCTCCCTTCACCCGATAAGCGACGCGCCAGCTCCCGGGTTCAACGTGTAAAACGCGGTGTTCAGCGTCGCCGCGAAGCACAGCCACGCCAGATAGGGGGTCATCAGCCCGCCCGCCAGTGGACGAATCCGGAAGAATTGCCCGCCGGCCGACGCGGCGAGTGCCAACATGACGAAAATCACGACCGCCGCCAACCGGATGTCGTGGGCAGCAAAAAAGATCGGCGACCAGGCGAAATTGAGCGCCAGCTGGACATAGAACAGCACCAGCGCGGTCCGGCGCCGGTCCGACGGCGGCTCGGCGAGGATCATCGCCAGCGCCAGCCCGAGCAAGATGTAGAGGAAGGTCCATGCCACCCCGAACACCCAGCCAGGCGGCATGTAAAATGGCTTCGCCAGCCCATCGAACCAGGGATTGCCGAAGCCGCTGTTCGACAACCATCCGCTGGCCGATCCGGCGAGGACGATCGCCGGCACGGTGACCAGCGCGAATTGAGCCCAGCTTCGCTTCGTAATGTCCTCAACCATCCTTCACTGCTCCCAACAGAAATTCGACATTGCCCTCGGGCCCGGTGATCGGGCTTTGGGTGACCCCCATTACGCGCCAGCCCTGCGAAGCGACCCATTCGGACGCCGCATCGCACACCCGGCTGTGGACTTCGGGGTCACGGACCACCCCGCCCTTGCCCACCTCATCGCGACCAGCCTCGAATTGCGGCTTGACCAGCGCCACCAGTTTCGCGCCTGGCCTAGCCAGCCCCAACGCCGGCCCCAGCACCTTCGCCAGCCCGATGAAGCTCGCGTCGCACACGACGATATCGACCGGTTCGGGCACGATTTCGGCGGTCAGATAGCGCGCATTCGTTTGCTCGTGAACAACGACCCGCGGGTCCTGCCGCAGTTTCCACGCCAGCTGGTTGGTGCCGACATCGACAGCATAAACCTTGGTCGCCCCACGGCACAGCAGCACGTCGGTAAAGCCCCCGGTCGACGATCCGACATCCAGCGCCACCGCCCCCGCCACATCGAAGCCGAAATGGGTCAGCCCATGATCGAGCTTGACCCCGCCCCGCGACACCCACGGATGTTCGCGCCTCTTGACCACCAGCGGCGCATCCTCGGCTAGCAAATCGCCCGCTTTGGCGATCCGCCGGTCACCCGAAAACACCGCTCCCGCCAGGATCAGCGCCTGGGCCTTGGTCCGGCTCTCCGCGAGGTCCCGCGCCACGAGCAATTGGTCGGCCCGAACTTTGGTCATTCCGCATGCGATCTAAGGATTATGTCACCGCCTGGAGGCTGCGCATTGGCTCCTCGGCCTCCATGGGCTTGAGACCAAGCTTGGCGAACATCGCGGCGTCGACCCCGCCGCCGGCATTGGCCGTGGTCAGCAATTTCTCGCCGGTGAAGATCGAATTCGCTCCGGCGAGGAAGCACAAAGCCTGGGTCGGCTCGCTCATGCTTTCGCGGCCTGCGGACAGGCGCACCATCGATTGCGGCATAGTGATCCGCGCCACCGCCACCGTACGGACGAACTCGATGTCGTCGATCATTTTCTCGCCGTTCCACATGTCGCCCAGCACCGTCCCCTTGATCGGCACCAGCGCATTGATCGGCACGCTTTCGGGATGGCGCGGCAGCGTCGCCAGCGCGTGAATGAAGCCGACCCGATCCTCGCGGGTCTCGCCCATCCCGACGATCCCGCCGCAGCACACGGCCATCCCGGCGCCGCGCACTTCCTCCAGGGTGTCGAGCCGCTCCTGGAACGTCCGCGTAGTGATGATATCGCCATAATGTTCGGGCGAAGTGTCAATGTTGTGGTTGTAATAATCGAGGCCGGCGTCTTTCAGCGCCCGCGCCTGGTTGCCGGTCAGCATGCCCAAGGTCATGCACGTCTCCAGCCCCATCGCCTTGACGCCGGCGACCATCGCGCAGACCGCGTCCATGTCGCGGTCCTTGGCCTCGCGCCACGCCGCGCCCATGCAGAACCGCTGCGAGCCCGCCGCTTTGGCCTCGGCCGCGGACGCCAGCACCGCGTCGACGTCCATCAATTTTTCGGCCTTCAGGCCGGTGTTGGCGTGCACTGATTGCGAGCAGTAACCGCAATCCTCGGGGCAGCCCCCGGTCTTGATCGACAGCAAGGTGCACAGCTGCACTTCGCCGGGCGCATGATTTGCCCGATGCACCTCCGCCGCGCGCAAAACGAGCTCAGTAAACGGCAGGTCGAAAAGCTCCGCGATCTCGGCGCGGATCCAGTTGGTGCGACTCATTGCGGGCAACCCGTCAAGCGGGACGAAAACGTCAAATTCATGATCTTCCACGTCCCATTGTCGCGAACCAGGTCAAAGTGGTCGAATCCGCAATTGCTGACCTTTCCATCAACCCGGACAACGAAGGGCGCCCAAACCATGGCTGCATCACCGTCAATTTCGATCGCCGGGTCGCTGATGGTTTCCGAAAACCGGCTGTCGGGTTTCACGCGCTGCGCGAACTCCGACCAGCTTTGCTGGCGCAAACCGCTTCCGCTTGCCCGCTCGCCCGTCGCGGTAACCCGTCCGTCCGCAAAGACCAGGCGGAGCATGCCGGTAGAATCCCCCATCTCAAAAGCAGCGAACAGCTTCTGTATGGGGACCAAAACATTGGCCGTTTCGAAATCGGGCGCCAGAATTGGTTGAGCCGGCGGGAGTCGACCTGAGGCGACTTGCGCGGCGAGCGCCAAGGACAAAATCATCATCTTGCTTCCTACATCCTGAACACGCCGAACTGGGCGCGTTCGGGGATCGGGGCGTTGAGGCAGGCGGCGAAGGCCAAGCCTAGCACGTCCCTTGTCTGGGCGGGGTCGATGATGCCGTCATCCCACAGGCGCGAGGTCGCGTGCCACGGGTTGCCCTGCGCCTCATAATCGTCGCGGATCGGCTGCTTGAACGCTTCGGCCTGCTTTGCCGTCCATTTGTCGGCGTCGCGGTGGACGGTGGCGAGGACGCTCGCCGCCTGCTCGCCGCCCATCACGCTGATCCGGCTGTTGGGCCAGCTGAACAGGAAGCGTGGGCTATAAGCCCGGCCAGCCATGCCGTAATTGCCAGCGCCGAAGCTGCCGCCGATCAGCACGGTAATCTTGGGCACTTGCGCGGTCGCCACTGCGGTGACCAGCTTGGCGCCGTGCTTGGCGATGCCTTCGGCCTCATATTTGCCGCCGACCATGAAGCCCGAGATATTCTGCAGGAACAGCAAGGGGATGCGACGCTGGCAGGCGAGCTCGATGAAGTGCGCGCCCTTGACCGCGCTTTCGGAGAACAGGACGCCATTGTTGGCGAGGATCGCCACCGGCATCCCCCAGATGTGCGCGAATCCACACACCAATGTGCTGCCGTAGAGCGCCTTGAACTCGTGCAGCTCCGACCCGTCGACGATCCGCGCGATCAGCTCGCGCACGTCATAGGGCTCGCGCACATCCGCCGGGATCAGGCCGTATAATTCCTCCGCATCGTGCAGCGGTGGCCGCGGCTCGCGCAGCTCGACCCGCGCGCCGTCTTCCGCCCCGAGCGTCGAGACAATATCCCGTACGATGGTCAGCGCATGCTCGTCATTCTCGGCGAGGTGATCGACCACGCCCGATTTGCGCGCGTGGAGGTCGCCGCCGCCAAGGTCTTCGGCCGAAATCTCTTCCCCGGTCGCCGACTTCACCAGCGGCGGTCCGGCAAGGAAGATCGTCCCCTGATTGCGGACGATGATGCTCTCGTCGCTCATCGCTGGGACATAGGCGCCACCGGCGGTGCAGCTGCCCATGACGCAGGCGATCTGGGCGATGCCCTTCGACGACATCTGCGCCTGATTGTAGAAAATCCGCCCGAAATGGTCGCGGTCGGGGAATACCTCGGCCTGGTGCGGCAAATTGGCCCCGCCCGAGTCCACCAGATAGACGCACGGCAGGCGGTTGGCCTCGGCGATCTCCTGCGCGCGCAGATGCTTCTTTACCGTCAGCGGGTAGTAAGTGCCGCCCTTTACCGTCGCATCGTTGGCGACGATCATCACTTGCCGACCGGAAACACGGCCGATGCCGGCGATCATCCCGGCGCCGGGGACCTCGCCGTCGTACAAATCGAACGCCGCCAACTGGCCGATCTCGAGAAACGGCGAGCTCGGATCGAGCAGCCGCTCGACGCGCTCCCGGGGCAGCAATTTGCCGCGCGACATGTGCCGTTCACGCGATTTCTCGGTCCCGCCAAGCGCCGCCTGCGCGACGTCCTTGCGCAGCTGCTCGGCCAGCGCGCGATTATGTTTCGCGCGGGCCTTGAACTCCGAATTGTCGGTGGAAACCTTGGTGTCGATCCGAGGGCCGCTCATCGACCGATCTCAAACATCGCATAGCTCGGCCCGCTCGGCGTCTGCTCGCCGATGCCGACCACGATCGCGTCGTTGAGCCACGCATAGCGTTGGTCGCCGCATTCAAATTTCGCCACGATCTGCACCGAATAATCCTGCCGTTCGAGCTGCTCGCCCGTGCGAAAGCGCCGCATCGTCGCTTCATCGGCGAGAAATCGGCCCTGATAAGCAAGGGCGAGATTGGCGCCGTCGTCGCTGCGCAGCGGGAGGCGAACGTCTATGTCGAAGCCACCGGCCCGCGTGGTCAGCCAGTCGCTGCCGCCAGGCAGCACCTCGCCTGACAGCCGCTCGCCGTCAAACCGGCCGCCGGTGACCGTCGCGATAGCGCGATGGCCTGCGGGCGTCGCACCGATAGCGAGTATGCCGGTGAAATCGACGTCGAGGCTGAGCGTCGTCAAATGGCGGTTGGGCAGGCTGTCCATCGCTGCCGCGCTAGCATGGCGCCACGCCGCCGCAAAGATTGCGGCCGTGGGACCAAGCGCCGCTATTGCGGCCGCTCCGCGCGCGCCTTCAGATACGCATACAGCCCATCACGCTCGTGCGGCGTCAAATGCGCGAAGCGGGTTTGCGCGACCTTGACCATTAGGGGTTTGATCTTACGGCCGCCCTTGGCAATTCCCTGCGTGATCAGGCGTTCGAACTCGTCGCGCGAATAAGCACCGGCGATGACCAGGTCCGGCGTGTCACCTTTTTTCCCCTCGAGCTTAGGCCCATGGCATTCGGCGCAGGTCACCGAGGTCATGTAGCGGCCGAGCGCGAGCTGCAAACCTGCATCGAATGGGAGCACCACTTTGAGTTCGCGCACCAATTGGGCGGCGGGCTTGTACACACCGGCGGCGATGTCCTTTTTGTCCTGCGCGCTAAAGGCGGGCGGCGGCGTTGGTTTTCCCGATGGCGGCAGCGTCCGCAAGTAAGTGATCAGTGCCGCCATGTCCGGGGCGCTCAGGTGCTGGAAAATCTCCGACGGCATGATCCACAGGGAATGGCGGTCGGGATGCTCGCCAGCGCGCAGCAATTTCTCCAGGGCCGCGTCGCTGTAATGCGGCACAACCAGCGTCAGATTGGACGCGTAGACCGGCCCATATTGGGGATCATCCTCGGTAAAGTTGCGCCCGGTCAGATCCTTGCCATGACAGCCGCTGCAGCCGAGCACTCGCGTCAGTCGCTCCCCATGAGTGATGCGGGCCGCCGCATCCGTTCCGTCCGTGCCATCGAACGCGATCGGCGTCGGTTCCTCACCTGCGGGCTGATCGGTTTTCGGTGAACCGCACGCGGTCATTGCGAGCAGCACACCAAACAGCCAGCATCGCATGCCCGGTTCCCCTCGACCAGAGAGCCTAGTGCGAACACACCGGATTGGCGACTCTCAAACCCCGATCAGCTCCCTCCCGATCAGCATCCGGCGTATTTCGTTGGTACCGGCGCCGATGTCGAGCAATTTGGCGTCGCGGAAATAGCGTTCAACCGGCCAGTCCTTGGTGTAGCCGGCGCCGCCCAGCGCCTGGATCGCCTCGCCCGCGACCTTGACCGCATTCTCGCTCGCCAGCAGGATCGCCCCGGCGGCGTCGAACCGGGTCGCCCGCCCCGCGTCACACGCCTTGGCCACCTGGTAGACGTACGCCCGCGATGAATTGAGCGCGACGTACATGTCGGCGACCTTGGCCTGCATCAGCTGGAAGCTGCCGATCGGTTTGCCGAACTGCTTGCGCTCGCGAACATAGGGCAGGACGACGTCGAGGCACGCCTGCATGATGCCGATCTGGATCCCAGCCAGCACCGTGCGCTCATAATCGAGCCCGCTCATCAGCACCGCGGCGCC
>NZ_JANMCO010000017.1:0-2247 GCF_031361285.1 Sphingomonas sp. | reverse complement strand
TGGTCGCATGTCCCTTTTCAAAAAACCCGGAAACCTCCGGTGCGACCGTCCAGATATCCTCTTTTCTGGTTCAGCGTGAGCAACGATCTTGCATTGTTGTTCTGCAATAGTGCAGAATAGCGCGATGGACTGGAACGACCTCCGCCATTTCCTCGCCGTCGCCGAACGCGGCAGCACGCTCGCCGCCGGCCGCGAACTGCGCGTCAGCCAGACCACCGTCGCGCGGCGCATCGACGCGCTCGAGAAAGCGGTCGGCATGGCACTGTTCGAGCGCCGCCAAGCCGGCTACGCCTTGACCGCGGTAGGAGAGGCATTGCTACCCACTGCGCGCGCGGTCGCCGCCGCTACGGCCGGGTTCGGCGAGGCCGCCGCCGCTTATGCCCGCGACTTGACCGGCACCGTCCGCCTGTCGACCGAGGAGATTTTCGCGGTGACCCTGTTGGGGCCGATGCTGCGCGACCTTCACGACCTTCATCCCGACATTCGCATCGAGCTCGATACCTCGCACGAGCTGCGCGACCTTGGCGCAGGCGAGGCCGACATCGCCCTCCGCGCCACCAGCACGGAGCCGCCCGCCGGGGTCGTCGGCCGCCGTCTGTGCATCGACGATTGGACGCTCTACTGCAGCCGCGACTATGCCGCGCGCCACGGCGTTCCGACCAGTGTCGAGGCCTTGCGGGGCCATGCCATTGTCGGTGGCGGCGGCGGCAATCTGTGGCGCGCCTATGAAGCGTGGATCCATGAGTTCGGACTCGAAGGGCAGGTAGCGATGCACCACGCCTCGTCGACCGGGCTTTTGTCGGCGGTGCGCTCGGGGTTCGGCATCGCCGTGCTTCCCCGCCTCGCGGTTGACGACGACCCCGACCTCATCCGCTGCCTCCCCCCGCGCAAGAAGCACGGCCGCCTGTTGTGGCTGCTCACCCACGAACGCGTCCGCCACGCGCCGAGGGTGCGAGTGGTGATCGATTTCCTTTATGAGCGGTTGAAAAAGCGCGTCAGCGAGCTCGGCCTCTCGACCTAGCCGTTAATCCAGCGCCTTGCGCGCTTTCTCCCAATGGCGCCCGTCGAATGGCGTCACGGCGAGCGCAAGCGGCTCATCGAGGCAATAAGCGTTGACGCTCCACGCTTCAGGATGGCTGCGCGGCTGGTAAAAGCTTTTCACCCCGCACAACGAGCAGAACAAATGTTCCGCCGCGCCGCTGCCGAAACGGTAACTCGTCAGCTTGTCCGCGCCCTGCTCAAGCGTGAAGTCCTGATGCGGCACGATGACGTGCAGGAACCCCGTCATCGAGCACACCGAGCAATTGCAATCGAGTGCCGGCACGGGCGGTTCGGGCAACGTCGCGGCGAACCGCACCGCCCCGCAATGGCAACCGCCCTGCATGGTATCCACGGTCTCGAAACTCTACGCCGCTTTCAAGCGGTCGATCGGAAGGCCCTGAGTCTCAAGCGTCGCCAGATCGAGTTTGCCCGAGGCGCCGTCGATGTCGATCCCGACGACCGCGCCGTCTACGCCGATATCGACATTGACGCCCTCGACCACTTCACGGGTTTCGACGCCCGCTTGGTCAGCGAGTTCGATGTAGAGACTGTCGGTCTCGGGATAATAATGCAGCTTCATGATCGATCCTCGTTGTACCCCTGCGAAGGCAGGGGTCCAGACTGGGCTCCTGCCTTCGCAGGAGAACAAGCTACTATTCCACCGTCACGCTCTTCGCCAAATTCCTCGGCTGGTCCACGTCCGTGCCTTTCAGCACCGCGACATGATAAGCCAGCAATTGCACCGGCACCGCGTAAACCAGCGGCGCGATGAGCGGGTGGACGCTGGGCATTTCGATCGTCGCCATGCACCCCTCGCCCGCCGCGGCGATGCCTTCAGCGTCGGAGATGAGGATGATCTTCCCGCCGCGCGCGCGGACCTCCTGCATGTTGCTGACGGTCTTGTCGAACAACGGCCCGGACGGTGCCAGAACGATCACCGGGACAAGGTCGTCGATCAGCGCGATCGGCCCGTGCTTCATCTCGCCAGCAGCATAGCCTTCGGCGTGGATATAGCTGATTTCCTTGAGCTTCAGCGCGCCTTCCATGGCCATCGGATAGTCCGGACCGCGCCCCAGATAGAGCACGTCGCGCGCCGGGGCGACGAGCGGCGCGATGGCGGCGATGTCGTCGTCGCGGCCCAGCGCGTCGTTCATCGCCTGCGGCGCTTCCTGGAGGTGGGCGACGATGTCCTTTTCAGCCTCGCGG
>NZ_JANMCO010000012.1:0-3232 GCF_031361285.1 Sphingomonas sp. | reverse complement strand
GCGATCAGCATGGCGCTGCTCGAGACCTCGTCGCGGACGATCCCGATGGGTACCGCTTATGCGGTGTGGGGCGGCATCGGCGCGATCGGCACGGTCATCGTCGGCATGCTGTGGTTCGGCGAGCCGGCAAGCCTGGTCCGCGCCCTCCTGATCCTCGCCATCGTCGCCGCCATCGCCGGACTAAGGCTTACTGCGTAAGATCCGGTTTCGACCCATTGCGGACATTTTGCAGCCCAAAAACCTGGTGCGCGCGCTGCGGCCGCGCGCGCCCGGCAGCCGTAGGATGGCTTCAGCACCGCGTCCCATGCGCGGGCCCCGGTTACTGCGGTGAAAACCCTTACGCTGGCGAGGTGCTTGGGGCCGGCTGTGTTTTGGGCCCGCGGGCCACATCCGCGATCCCGAGGCGTCGCTTTGCCGACGCAAGCATTTCCTTGAACCGAGGGTTCGCGCGGATAGAATCAAGGTCGGGATCAACCTCCACGTGTCGAATCCAGGTGGCGCTCGTCACCGTTTGGAAGAATCGCTCCAGCGTTTTTACTGCCTCGTCGGCGTCGCCGAACTGAAGCGCCATCGCACACGCGGCATTGTAGCGCATGTTGCGGTTCTCGGGATCGAGCAGCAGGGCGCGATTAATCCATTCGCGAGCCCTGTCCTTTTCACCGAGCACTGCGAGCGAATGGGCGCCGCTGGTCAATGCTGTGCCGTTCGCCGGATTGCTAGCTATCGCCTTCTCGGCTCGTTCAATAACGAGTCGAGCCGCTTTGCGCATTTGCTCCTCTTCGCCGATCGCATGGAAGCAGGTAACGAGCATGAGAGGATTATGCCAGTCGCTATCCATCAGTGACGAAGCCATTTCGAAAAAGGGTATGGCTTCCCGGATGTGACTATGGCGGAATAGCATTCGCGCGGCCTCGCGATTCACCTCCCACGAGTTCGGGTTGAGTTTTAGCGCCGTCCGGATTTGCCTCTCGGCCTCGTCGGCTTTGCCTTCTTCCTCGAGATACCTCGCCTTGATGCAATGAGCTTCGGGCAGCGCAGGATTGATTTCCAGCGCTCGCTCGGCGGCCCCAAGTGCGTCTTCATTCTGCCCGTGCACGAATCTCAGCTCAACTTGCGCCAGCGCCATGAGAGCCCAAGCCTGTGCATAGTCCGGATCGAGCGTCGTGGCCTGGCGGCATAAGCGGATGATCGACTCGTCGCGGCGCAAATCGCCGACGGAGCCGGTGATCCATTGCTGTCGGGCCATGAGGTAGAGGTTGTAAGCTTCGACGCTCGATGTGCCTCGATTCTCGATCGCGCTTTTCTCTTTGGGGAGCAACTTTACCTCAAGCGCGGCAACGATCGCTTTGGAGATTTCGTCCTGGATGGCGAAGATGTCATCGAGGTCGCGGTCGTAGCGGTCTGCCCAGACGTGATCGCCGACAGAGCCATCGATCAGCTGGGCGGTGATCCTGACGCGATTGCCTGCCTTGCGGACGCTGCCTTCGAGAACGTGGCTGACGCCGAGAGTCTTGGCCACCTCCTTTACGTCGATTGACTGCCCCTTGAATGTGAATGCGGTATTGCGCGCGACTACTGACAGCGCCGAGACCTTCGACAGGTCGGTGATGATGTCTTCGCTGATCCCATCGCTGAAATACTCCTGCTCCGGCTCGCCGCTCATGTTGGCAAACGGAAGCACGCAAATGGACAGTTTCTTCTGCAACTTGGCGGCCTTTGACAAATCGGCCTCGTCGTTGTGCCCGTCGCCGCTGCAGGTGCTTGCGATTGCGTCGATAAGGTCGTCGAGTCCGTCCGCCTTTCCATCGTCGGTCCACGATCCGAGACTAACCGTGTGGAACTGTCTAAATCCGAGCGGCGGCTTTACCGAACCGAGGGCTACCGGCACCAGCCGCCCGCTGTCGCGGCCCTCGCCGGCTTCGTCCTGTACCCAGGCGGACTTGACTGACACCTCCGACCACAGCACCACCACGGCTTCGGCATTCTTGAGCGCCTGGTCGATTTCATTGGTGAAACGGGAGCCGCCTTGAATGTGTTGGTCCCACCATACCACGTGGCCGGCACGCGAGATGCAATCGGCGAGCTTCTTTGCCGCGTCGACATCCTCACGGGCGTAACTTAGAAAGACGCGGCTCACGAACCCTCCCTCGCCGTCAGTTTGCGCTTTACTCATGAAAGCTTCAAGCGGCCTAGAAGAAAGAGAAATTGCACCGAAGCGGCGACTAAGCCGGCCACGCACTCGTTGGGCAGCTCGTTCACTATTCGGCACAGGCTCATGTCCGCTTTCCACCCATTGCGGACATCGGCCCGGTAAGGCTCGCCGCCTCTTAGCGCTGCGGCGTCAGCAGCGGCGCGATCTCCGGACTCTCCTCGATCGAGCGGTAGAACTTCGGACCCGGCATCGGCCCGCGCGCCTGCTCATAGGCATAGCCGAGCGACAGCAGCAGCGCCTCGCTCCACTTGGGGCCGATGAAGCTCAGGCCGACCGGCAGGCCCTTCACCATGCCCATCGGCACGGTCAGGTGTGGATAGCCGGCGACGGCGGCCAGCCCGCCCGCTCCGCCACCCGCGATCTGGTCGCCGTTGACGGCGTCGATCTTCCACGACGGCGGCATCGTCGGCCCGACCAGCGCGTCGATCTTATGCTCCTTCAGCATCCGGTCGATCCCGTTGGGCCCAGCCGCGCGGAAACTCACCTGGCGCGCTTTCTTGTATGCCGGATCGTCGAGGCCCTTGGCCGCTTGCGCCTTGATGAAGGTCTCCTGCCCGAACAGCGCCATTTCCTGGGTGGCGTGGGCCGTGTTGAAGGCGACCACGTCGGCCAGGGTGCGCACCGGGATCGCCGCCGGGCTGCCGGCCAGATAGGCATTGAGGCTCGCCTTCAACTCGGTCAGCAGCACCGTCAGCTCATTGGCGCCGATGCCCTTGTCGTCGAATTTTTTAATCTCGACCAGCGTCGCGCCTTGCTCGCGCAGGATGGCGAGCGCGGTCGCGAACGCTGTGTCGGTGCCGAACCCCGACGCGAAGCGCATCACGCCGATGCGCTTGCCCTTGAGCGAACCGGCGTCGAGCGCCGCGGCATAGTCGATCTTGCGCCGGTCGGCCTCCGCCGTCGCCGGATCGGCGGGGTCGCTCCCGGCGATGACGCTCAGCAACTCAGCCGCCTCGCGCACCGTCGCGGTCATCGGGCCGGGCGTGTCCTGGCTGCCGCTGATCGGGACCACGAAAGTGC
>NZ_JANMCO010000007.1:0-1695 GCF_031361285.1 Sphingomonas sp. | reverse complement strand
GGCGTGTAGGTCTGGCCAGGTGAGAGATTGGCGTAGGCGCGCACCGTCTCCGGCTCGAGACGTTCGCTGCCGCGCACGGCAATCGACCGGATCTGCCCGGACAGCGGGCCCGGAGTTGGCGCCGCGATGGTCGCCGGCGTGGTTGCCGGGGCGGTTGCCGGGGCGGTGGTTGCCGGGGCGGCTGGCGGGGGTGGCGGCGCGGCCTGCGCGAAGAGCGGTCCGGACCAGGCGCCGAGGATGGTGCCGACGAGGAGCGTTGCACCCGTGCGCTTGCCGATAATCTTGATTCCTGAAATCACGCGTTCCCCGCTTTTAGTGAATTATCGCGTTCGGCTAGCGAACCCGCAAAATTCTCGCCTCGCCCTGCCTCAAGCAACCTAGCCAATCAAGCGCCCTAGCCGGTCCCAAAGACCGAAGGAGCCGAGATCGTTGAAGGTCACAGTGAGCAAGAAGACAAAGACGAGCGCCAGCCCGCCGCGGAACGCCCAGTCCTGCGCCTGCAGGCTGACCGGCCGCCGTCGAACCGCCTCGATAGCGTAGAAGAACAGGTGACCACCATCAAGCACCGGGACTGGCAACAAGTTGATGAATCCCAGATTAATTGAGATCACCGCGAGCAGCTGGATGAACTCATATGGGCCGAGAGTTGCCTGCTGTCCGGCGATCTGAGCGATTTTGAGCGGACCGCCGAGCTCCTTAATCGATCGACGGCCCGAAATAATTTGCCACAGCCCATCAATCGCCGACCGGGTCAGAGAGACAGTCAAGGCTACCGAGCGCGGAATTAGCTGGCCCGGAGGGACCCGGGCGAACTTGTACGGCCCGGAGTTAATGCCGAGCAGTCCAATGCGGAACCGCTGGCCAAACCGGTCCTTCTGTTCGTCGACGGCAATCCTCGCTGGCAGTGTGAGTTGCTTGCCGTCGCGTTCGACCTGCAGCTTGACCTGCTCACCCGGCCGGAACACGACGACCCTGTAAATTTCTTCGAATGTCGATGTGCTCCGACCGGCGATCGACGTAATGCGATCGCCTGGCTGAATGCCCGCAGCCTCGGCCGCACCTCCGCGTAGAGTGGAGGCAACAACATTGGGAGTGAGTGGCATTCCGAATGTCGCGAAAAATGCGGCGAAGATCAGAATCGCGAGCAGAAAGTTGGCCGCGGGCCCCGCGAGCACAATCAAGAACCGTTGCCAAACTGGCTTCAGATGCATGCTGCGAGAACGGAGTTCCTCCGGAATGTTTTCGAGATTTGCTGGTGCGCTGGCTGGATTCATGTCGCCAACGAAGCGGACAAACCCACCGAGCGGCAGCCAGCCGACCTTCCACCGCGTGCCGCTGCGGTCGGTCCAACCGACAATCTCGCGTCCGAAGCCGATCGAAAATTCCTCGGCGCCGACCCCGAACAGCTTGGCGACGAGATAGTGGCCCAGCTCATGGATGAAGATGAGCGGCCCGATGACGCAGATGAACGCGAGGAGGATGATCCAGAGAGACGGTTGTTGGAGCATTAGTGGCAACGGGCCTTGATCAGTTGGGTAACGGCTTTTCGCGTCTCGAGATCGACCTGGATCACCTCCTCGATCGAGCTCGGGGCCCCCGCGATGGCCCGCTCAAGCGCTTGCTCGACCAGGCTGGCGATCTCCGTAAAGCCAATTTGCCCGGCAAGGAAGCTCGCCACCGCAATCTCATTGGCGG
>NZ_JANMCO010000005.1:0-11799 GCF_031361285.1 Sphingomonas sp. | reverse complement strand
CTGTAGGGGCCGATCGAGCGCGCGTGGATCTTGTCGTCCACCAAATGGTGCAGCTTGAGCATGTAGATGTAGCCCACGGTCACCTTGCGGTCGAACGAGACGCCGGTGCGGCCGTCGAACAGCACCACCTGGCCCGACTCGTCGAGCCCGGCCATCCGCAGCATTTCCGAGACATCCGCCTCGCGCGCGCCGTCGAACACCGGGGTGCCCATCGGGATGCCGCCGACGAGGTTGGCGGCGAGATCCATGATCCCGTCGTCGTCGCGAGCATCGAGCTCCTTGGTGTAATGGGCGCCGTAGATGTCCTTCAATTTGGTGCGGACGGCTTTGACGTCCTTGCCGGCGATGTCCTTGCCGCGCTCATGGATGCCGTCGAGCATCTCCTGGATCTGCTGGCCGAGGCCGCGCGCGGCCCAGCCGAGGTGGGTTTCGAAGATCTGGCCGACGTTCATGCGCGATGGCACGCCCAGCGGGTTCAGCACGATATCGACCGGGGTCCCGTCCTCCAGGAACGGCATGTCCTCGTTGGGCAGGATGCGGCTGATGACGCCCTTGTTGCCGTGGCGTCCGGCCATCTTGTCGCCCGGCTGGAGCTTGCGCTTCACCGCCACGAACACCTTGACCATCTTGAGCACGCCGGGCGGCAGCTCATCGCCGCGCTCAAGCTTCTCGACGCGGTCTTCGAAGCGCTTGACGATGACATCGATCGCCGCGTCATACTGCGCCTTCAGCGCCTCGATATTGTGCTGCTTTTTGTCGTCCTTGACCGCGATCTTCCACCAGTCGTGGCGCTCGATGCTCTCGAGCAGCGCATCGTCGATAATGCTGCCCTTCTTGACGCCCTTGGGGGCCGCGGTCGCGACCTGCTTGAGCAGCATCGTCTTCAAGCGCGAGAAGGTAGCGCGGTTGAGGATGCCGCGCTCGTCGTCGGCATCCTTCTTGAGGCGCTCTTTCTCTTCGGTCTGGATCGCGCGCGTGCGGTCGTCGATGTCGATGCCGTGGCGGTTGAACACGCGCACCTCGACGATCGTCCCCGTCACGCCTGGCGGCAGGCGCAGCGAGGTGTCGCGCACGTCCGAAGCCTTCTCGCCGAAGATCGCCCGCAGGAGCTTCTCTTCGGGGGTCATCGGGCTTTCGCCCTTGGGCGTGATCTTGCCGACCAATATGTCGCCCGGCTCGACCTCGGCGCCGATGTAGACGATGCCCGCTTCGTCGAGGTTGCGCAGGGCCTCCTCGCCGACGTTGGGGATGTCGCGGGTGATGTCCTCCGGCCCGAGCTTGGTATCGCGGGCCATGACCTCGAATTCCTCGATGTGGATCGAGGTGAACACGTCGTCCTTGACGATGCGTTCGGAGATCAGGATCGAATCCTCATAATTGTAGCCATTCCACGGCATGAACGCGACCAGCACGTTGCGGCCCAAAGCGAGCTCGCCGAACTGGGTCGACGGACCGTCGGCGATGACGTCGCCGGCCTCGACTTGCGTTCCGACCTTCACCAGCGGACGCTGGTTGATGCAGGTGTTCTGGTTCGACCGCTGGAACTTCATCAGCGTGTAAATGTCGACGCCGCTCTCGCCCGGCTTGAGGTCGCCAGTGGCGCGGACGACGATGCGGGCGGCGTCGACCTGGTCGACAATGCCCGAACGGCGAGCGGCAATCGCGGCGCCCGAATCGCGGGCGACCGTCTCCTCCATGCCGGTGCCGACCAGCGGCGCTTCGGCCTGCAGCAACGGCACCGCCTGGCGCTGCATGTTCGAACCCATCAGCGCCCGGTTGGCGTCATCGTTTTCAAGGAACGGAATGAGCGACGCGGCAACCGACACCAGCTGCTTGGGACTGACGTCCATCAGCGTGATCTGGTCGCGCGGCGCCATCAGGAAGTCGCCCGAACGGCGGGCGGAAATGATCTCCTCGCCGAACGTGCCGTCCTTGTTGATCTCGGCGTTGGCCTGCGCAATCGTGTGCTTGGCCTCTTCCATTGCCGACAGATAGACGACCTCGTCGGTGACCTTCTTGTCGATCACCTTGCGGTACGGCGTCTCGATGAAGCCGTATTTGTTAACGCGGCTGAACGAGGCGAGGCTGTTGATCAGGCCGATGTTCGGCCCTTCCGGAGTCTCGATCGGGCAGATCCGGCCGTAGTGGGTCGGGTGGACGTCGCGGACTTCGAAGCCGGCCCGTTCGCGGGTCAGGCCGCCGGGCCCCAAGGCCGACACGCGGCGCTTGTGGGTCACTTCCGACAGCGGGTTGGTTTGGTCCATGAACTGCGACAGCTGCGACGAGCCGAAGAATTCGCGCACCGCGGCGACGGCCGGCTTGGCGTTGATCAAATCGTTCGGCATCACCGTCGACACGTCGACGCTCGACATGCGCTCCTTGACCGCACGCTCCATGCGCAGCAGCCCGACGCGATACTGATTTTCGAGCAACTCACCGACCGAACGGACGCGACGGTTGGCGAGATTGTCGATGTCGTCGATCTCGCCCTTGCCGTCCTTGAGACCGACCAGTTCCTTGACCACCGCGAGGATGTCCTCGCGGCGCAGGGTGGTGACCGTGTCTTCGGCTTCGAGGCCGAGGCGCATGTTGAGCTTCACCCGGCCAACGGCGGACAGATCGTAGCGCTCTGAATCGAAGAACAGGCCGTAGAACAAGGCGTCCGCGGTCTCGCGCGTCGGCGGCTCGCCGGGGCGCATGACGCGGTAGATGTCGGACAGCGCCTGGTCGGCGTCCTCGGCCTTGTCGGCCTTGAGCGTATTGCGAATCCACGGGCCAGTGTTGACATAATCGATGTCGAGCAGCTCGAGCTTGTTGATCTTGGCTTCGTCGATCTTGGCGAGGTTCTCGGCGCTGACTTCGTCGCCGGCCTCGATGTAGATTTCGCCGGTCTTGTCGTTGACCAAATCATAGGCCGAATAGCGGCCGAAGGTTTCCTCGGTCGGGATGAGCAAATGCTTCAACCCATCCTTGGCGGCCTGGGTGGCCTTGCGCGGCGTGATCTTCTCGCCGGACTTGAACATGATTTCGCCGGTGTCGGCGTTGATCACGTCGTACATCGGCTTCTGGCCGCGCCATTGCTCGGATACGAACGGGATCTGCCAGCCCTTGGAACCGCGCGTGTAGCTGACAGTGCTGTAGAATTCGGCGAGGATTTCCTCGCTCGTCAGGCCGAGCGCATGCAACAGCGCCGTGACCGGCAGCTTGCGCTTGCGGTCGATGCGGACGTTGACGATGTCCTTGGCGTCGAATTCGAAATCGAGCCAGCTGCCGCGATACGGGATGACCCGCGCGGCGAACAAATATTTGCCCGACGAATGAGTCTTGCCGCGATCATGGTCGAACAGGACGCCCGGGCTACGGTGCATCTGGCTGACGATCACCCGCTCGGTGCCATTGATGATGAAGGTGCCGTTCATCGTCATGAGCGGCATGTCGCCCATGTACACGTCCTGCTCCTTGATATCGATCACCGACTTGGCTTCGGTGTCGGAGTCGATCTCGAAGCTGGTCAGGCGCAGCGTCACGCGCATTGGCGCGGCATAGGTCAGCCCGCGCTGGCGGCACTCGTCGGTGTCATATTTGGGGTTCTCAAGCTCGTAGCGGTCGAAGTCGAGGTGGGCGGTGCCGGCGAAATCCTGGATCGGGAACACCGAGCGCAGGGTCTTTTCCAGGCCCGAAACATAACCGGTCGCCGGGTCGGAGCGGAGGAACTGCTCGTAGCTTTCGCGCTGAACCTCGATGAGGTTCGGCATTTCCGAAATTTCGTGGATGTTGCCGAAAATCTTGCGGATACGTCGTGAAGATGCGGAGCCGCGGTTGCGGTTGCGGGCCCGGACGTCGATCGCTTTGGTCGCCATGATATTCCCTGCGCTGTAACTGCACCCCTCGCGAATGCGGGGATCCAGCTGGGCTCCCGCCGTTGCAGGAGCACGTTGAAGTCAGAGCGCTTGTCCCGCTTCTTCCTCCCCAATGCGTTTGACCCGTGCGCAGATCGGGTCCTGTCCCGGGGAGGGCAGGAAAAACTCCGGGCGCACGTCACCGTGCGGCGGAGCCGTTATTTCGTGGATGAACGCCGATATAGGGATATTGCCGGGCGGTGCAAGGGGGAGCTTAGGCGGGGACCGCAAATGCCTCGACGAAAGCTCTGGCGCGACTATCCGCGGCGGCAACAATGGACATTACCGCACCGATTTCATCCTCCAGCCGCCGCCATTTGTCCGCTCGCGGGTCAGACACGGTGGTCTTGGAGATCGGTAGCCGCGTGCCAAGTTGGCGATCCCACCGAAGGTCGAGCGAGCCAGCAAGCGCCTCGATGGACGCTTGCGGAGCGTCGAGGAAGCGCTCGTAATTGAGCGCCCGCAGCCGCTCACGAGGCAGTTTGGCAAGGTCATCCAACAGGATAGTCGTCGTGGTTGCCCATTGGTGAGCGACGATCACCGGCAATGGTTGGCCGATCAGTTGCTGCCAGTCTGGAATGAGGAGCATCGACCAGGGGCTGCCGATCCAGCCCGGCAAAGAAGGATAGGTTCGGAACCTGCCCGATGCCCAGGCCTCCATCATGCTCGCTAGCGTCTCGCGGACGTCACGGTACAAATAGACGAACGTGGAATCGGGGAAGGCGGCGTCGAGAAAAGGCAAGCGCAGCGCATTCTTGGGAGTCTTTTCGAGCATCCGCGCTCGGCCTTTGGGCGCGGCGCCGTCGCGATCGCGCAAGTCTCTGTAAAACGCCTGAGCAAGCTCGTCCATTCGCTCGGGAGAAGCATCCTCGGCGGTCAATCGGTTCGAAGACCAACCGCGCTCGGCCGGCGAGAGTCCGGCTATCGTCTCCAACCAGTGGCTTTCCCGCCCCGTCGAATAGATTTCTTGCGCCTGCACCAGCGTCTCGAACAACATGGTCGAACCGGAGCGTGGGCTGCTCAGCAGGAAGACCGGTCGTTCGATCAATTCCTGACCCGAGGATGGCTGGTCGGGTCCACCGACCCTGGAATTCACGAGGCAAGCCGCCGAGCGGCCAAGTTCGATGTCACCGCCCCGGTCGGCTGCTGCGGTGCGGCCGGCACGGCGTTAACGAACACCAGCTGATCAACCACAAGCGTAAATTCCAGCTCGTTCCGCAGCAGGATTTCGGATGCGCCAAGCGTGCGCAGCGCCTGCCGCGTTTCCTCGGCCAGGGTTCGGTACAAAGGCAATGCAGAGCCGGCCGTGCCGAATTGTGCCCAAAGCGCGGCCCAGCAGTCGGTGAACCGATCGAGCACTTTAAGCGCCGTCGCCAACTTGGGGTGGGGCAGGGCTTCACTGGCAATAAAGTCGACGTGGCAGCGGATCTCCCAAGCGGTCATGACCTCGGGGGCATTATGCTGCTCGAAGACCAGGGGTTGGCCCGATCCCGAGCCCGGCCGCACGTCCATTGCCGCAGTCGTCGTTCCGCTTTGGGCTGCATCCAGCAAGTCCCACAGCCGGCCAGTGATCACGGTATCGAGCACCAGATGCACGCGCTGCTCGCTGCCGCGGTTGTGAACTTCGTGCCAGCGAAAGCTGTCGAACGTCCAGCATTCGCCGGGCGCCATGTGCGCCGATTGATCGCCGCATATGAACTCGACCCCAGGATTGGTGATCACCGGAACGTGAATGCGCAGGTGCGTGTGCCAGTGATAATGGGCATCGACATGCGGCGGCACTTCGGTGCCCGCGGCAAGGCCCATCAACCGGCTGCGCCCCCAGATGCCGCCAAGCTCGGCCATCACCTCCATGATGTACGGACAACGGACCAGATATTCGGTCGGCTTCATCGCCCCGTGGAAATCATCGGTCTGCCGGCCGTCGGGCGTGACGAGGCGCACCGCTTCATTGCCTGGGAATTTGTTAGGATGCAGAACCCAGGCGGAGCCCGGCAACGCCTGAACTTCGGCGGCCAGCGTCTCGGCGCAGAACGTGAGGGGCAGCCTCAAGAATGGCTGGGTCAGGCGCATGTCGGAGTCATCTTCCCCTTCGGGCCAGGAATCAAGCCATCTGCCCCGGACATGGCAAGGGCGGCCCTGACGAGCCGCCCTCCCGATTAATAGTGAAAACCGATGCTTACTTGAGCTCGACGGTGCCGCCGGCCTCTTCGATCTGCTTCTTGATCTTTTCGGCTTCGGCCTTGTTGACGCCTTCCTTGATCGGCTTGGGCGCGCCTTCGACCAAGGCCTTGGCTTCGCCGAGGCCGAGTTGGGTGATCGCGCGGACTTCCTTGATGACGTTGATCTTCTTGCCACCGTCGCCCGTCAGGATCACGTCGAACTCGGTCTGCTCTTCAGCGGCCGGCGCGGCAGCTGCGGCAGCGGCCGGAGCGGCGGCAACTGCAGCGGCGGCGGAAACGCCCCATTTCTCTTCGAGAGCTTTCGCCAGGTCGGCGGCCTCGAGCACGGTCAGTTGGGAAAGCTGGTCGACCAGCTTGTTGATGTCAGCCATTGATTTTACTCCTGTGCGGGGCAGCGCCCCATGTGGTTGCGGTTGAAAACTCTGCGAGAACTTTAAGCGGCTTCTTTCGCGGCATAAGCCGTGAAAATGCGGGCAAGCTGGGCGGCAGGCTCGATCACCGTGCGGGCAATCTTGGTCGCCGGCGCCTGGACAAGGCCGATGATCGTGGCGCGCAGCTGATCGAGCGACGGCAGCGCGGCCAGCGCCTTGATCCCGTTTACATCGAGCATGGTGTCGCCCATCGCCCCGCCGACGATCTCGAAGCGGTCGGTGGTCTTGGCGAAGTCGACCGCGACCTTGGCTGCGGCGACCGGGTCGCCCGAGGTGGCAAGCGCGGTCGGGCCGGTCAGCAGCTCGCCCAACGGGCTGTAGCGCGAGCCTTCCAGCGCGATCAGCGCCAGCCGGTTCTTGGTCACTTTGAACTGGGCGCCAGCGTCGCGCATCTTCAACCTCAGGTCGGTTGATTGCGCTACGGTCAGACCGAGATTGCGCGTGACAACCACGACGCTGGTCTCGGCGAAAACGGTCTTCAGATCATCGACCACATCCGCTTTTTGCGAACGATCCATGCCAACTCCAAACAGTTTTGAGCAAGACATTGCCTTGCCCAATGCTTCAAAAATCTCGACGCGGTGAACCGCCTCGAGAACGCGTGTCCGGTGGGGATGGATCGGCGTTGCCTGTGGGGCCACGCACGTCAGAGCGGTAATCCTTCGCAAGGAAGGCGCTCTGGTGATTCTGTCCCCGTCTAGGTTGCAGATTAAGCCCTCGCCAAGGCGGGAGCAGCAACGGTCTCGGACGGTTCGCGTGCGGATCGCTCCGCATGCGAAGGGGCGCCTATAACGATTTTCGGTGGTCGATCAAGCATTCGCGATGGGTTTCACGGCGCCCGACCATCCTAACCTGTGTGATTTCGCTGATTCGCACCCATGCTAAAGGGAAACCATGCCGTGCTATCATTTCAATATCCGCGACGGCCGTGGCCTCACGCGGGACGATGAAGGGCTGGATCTGTCGTCGGCGACGGACGCCCGGGCGCTGGCAATCAAGGGCGCGCGCTCGTTAATCAGCGCCGACGTTCTGGACGGTGCGCTCGACCTAAGCGGTCAGATCGAAATTACCGACGACGAGGGCGACGACGTCATGACCATCCGGTTCCGCGACGCAGTCCGCGTCCACCGGAAGTAACCGCCAAAGCTCAGGCCCCTACCGCAAGCAGCAGGCTGGATCTTTGCACGGCGAGATGAAGGTAGCGGTCGTTGAAGTCACCCATATCACGCATCCGCTCCCAATCGGGAAAGCTGATGTCTCTTTTGCTGCGAATAAGCAGCCCATCGGCCTCGAGGCTGCGGATAACGCGATTTAAGTGAACCGGGGTCAGGCCAAGTGCATCGGCAAGCTCGGCCTGGGTCATCGGCAGATGATACCCCATGTCATCGGCGAGGCCCAAGGCGTCCAGTCGCACCGCAAGTTCGCACAAGACATGCGCCAGCCGGCTCTTGGCGTCGCGGCGGCCGATATTCAAAATCCATTCCCGGAAGATCGATGCGTCGACCAGGATGTTGACCAGGATGGCGTGACTGATGGCCGCGTTGGACCGCACGATTTTTTGGATATCGGCACGCGGGATGATCGCGACATGCCCGCGTGTCAGCATTTGTACGCTGTGATCGGCGACGTTGAGAAAGATATTCTGGAAGTCGAGCGCCTCGCCTGGAATGTGGATCGACAGAATCTGTCGACCGCCGTCGCCGGTAAGTTTCTGGCGATAAGCGAAGCCCGAGATCAGCACACCACATCCAGTCGGTGGCTCGCCCTCGCGGACCGCGTAGCTACCCGGTGCGAGCGATTTCAACGCGTAAGGCAGCGCGAGAATCGCTTGGCGATCTACTTCGGGTAAGGGAGCGCGCAGCTCAAGATTGTCTAATAGCAGTTCGAGCGGATTGTTCGGCACTGGGTTCACCCCGCGAAACAGGGCGGGAGTTTATTTGAACTCTCAGCCGCTGAAGCCCGGAAGGTCCGTCCAGCGATTTGAAGGCCTTAACATTTTGCGGAAGTTAATAACACAACTTAAAATAAGTAAGTCCGCAGTTCAGTGGCACGCTCGATATTGGTCGGGATATTACGACTCGAGCGTCGCAACTTCCATTTGGCTCGCGCCGGACTCGGCCGATTTGCGCTTCAGTTCCTCGGCGCGCATCAAGTCCGCTTTCATGGCGCGGGCAGCGAACCCGTCCCACGCTTCGGCAGCGCGAAGATGGCTCTCCCTGACGTTATCCAGCTTGCAGCCATCCGCGAGTTCGCGCGCGACGGCCGCGCGGGTCAGATAGAATTGCGCATGGGTCGTCATGTTGGTTTGGACTCCGCTTTGGGTTGGGTGAAGTTCGGTTGATAACACATGTTCGCTTAATCGAGCTCGGGTACGATGCGAACCCGGTCGATCGGGCTTGGGCTGGCTCTCATTTCGGCGGTGACGTCGGAAATCAGCTTGTCGAGGGCGGCGGCGTCGAAGCCTTCGTGGCCGGGTCGCATTTCAAGGCCGGTCTCGACCACCAGCACAACGCGGCGGTCGCGGCCGTCGACTTCCCACTCGTGCCAGCTTCGACGGAGCTGTAAATTCTCGTCGTCCAGAGCCAACAAACCGGCGCCTACCAGGGCCATGTCCTGGGCGCGGCCGGCGTCCGCTGAACGTCGCCCCGAACGATCTTCGATTTCAATTTTTTGCGGATCTTTTCGGCGCCGTCGACGCTTGATGTGACGAGCCGAACGCCGCCCGATTGCAGCACTTCCAGCGACGAGACGCCAATCGCGCTCTTGCGGCACTGCTCGCGGACGTCCGCTTCAGCCATGGACAGATTGATCACGCGGCTCATCGCGCACGCCTTTTAATATTGTCGAAGTGCACGTTTTGTCTCCTGCAGGTAAGCGGGAGCGCGGCTAGTCTCTCAGTCAGGCGATGCTTACGAAAGCAGTTTCGCGCTTGATTATCCACCCTACCACACAAGCCTGTGGCGACCTAATCGGGAGGCGAAAACCGAGGCTTTGCAGCGCTGTCGAGCAGCGCCCGAATGGAAGCTTCCCCCGACGGATCGAGGGAAGCTCTTCAGCCGATTACTCGGCCTGTATATTGACGGCGCTATTGCGGCCGCGGTTGTCCTGCTGCAGCTCGTAGCTGACCCGTTGTTCGCGGTCCAAGGTGCGCATTCCGGCCGCTTCGACAGCGCTGATGTGGACGTAAGCGTCGCTGCTTCCGTCGTCGGGCTGGATGAAGCCGAATCCCTTGTCGGCGTTGAAAAACTTCACGGTTCCGCTGATCATTATGACATTCCTTTTGGTGGGCGGACCGACGATCGGCCGCCCATTGCTAGGAGAGGCGAGAGAGATGGAAAGAGGAGCCGCAAAGCGCCAATGACCGTCAATTTGCGACTAGTAGCAAGGCTAACATAGGCCCGCCGGGGCAAAATAGCAAAACGACGGGGGTCCTTATCATCGACGCGCTAGTGACTGGCGAGCCAGCCGATGACTTCGCCGCGAATGCGTGCGCGGTTCTCCGCTTTCCAACGAATTCGCCCTACAGCCTGCTCGATTGGACGGCGATCTTCGGGCCGAAGATTGGCATTGGCATAGGCCAGGAGCTGGGGCACAAGCGTCGCGTCGCCGCTTTCCTGGACGAGCTGACCGACAAATCTTGATCGCCCCGACAGATCAATCAGGCGGTTCACCTGAGCCAAATGGCCGAGCACGAAAGCGAGGGTCATGGCTGGATACTTATTTGAAACCGCCCGGATCATGCCGGCGCTAATCGTCGGTCCCGGTTCGGACGTAATCGCCAATTCCAGTGCGCGGCGGGCGAGCACCTCATTTTTGGCTTCACCAAGCAATTGAAACAGCGTGGTCCGCTCGACGTTGCCATGGGTGCCAGCGGCAATTCGATGAAGTGTTTCCCACGTGGCAGGGGCGGCATTGCGAGCAATGACGCGCAGCCAGCTTTCCTTCAACGACCCCGGAATCGCATTCTGATCACCTTGCCAGGCTGCGAAGAGTCGCTGTCCTTCGCCGACGACCCGCGGGTCGCCAATATCGCCAAGTATCTGGATCAGGCTCGGACGCAGCAGCGCGTCAAGCGGTGGCTCACCGACACGTGGACTAAAACCCAGGCGCTGCAGGCGCGGCCAATAATCGCGCAGGATTCGTTGTTTGATCGCTGCCTGAGCGGCAGAGTTGCCGTCCATATCCTGGTGGAGGTTGGCCCAACTGAACAGCGCTTTTTCATAGACTTTGCCATGCGCATCCACTGGCACCGCGGCGAGCAGGTCGAGGGCGTGAGCCATTGGCTGATACCCGGCTGTCGACAGGGCTAGCGCGTCGCTTAGCAGGCCGTATTGATCGACTGGGTGGAGGCCTGGGAAAGCGGCTCTCAGTGCTTCCGCCTGAGCCGGAGAATAGAGGACGCGATAATAGCCGGTTTGCCCCGGATTGATGAGCAAGATGCCACAACCTGGCGCCTCGATCCGGGTCGAGCGAGCATTGGTGATGACCTGCGCGATCGTTCCACCGCTGCTGACGCGAACTGGCACATGCCAGCTGAGTGGATTGGCCGTCACCGCCACGCGACGGTCATTGGAGAACTGGCTTTGTGTAAACGTCATGACAGTGCGGCCATTGATACATTGCGACGCGCCAACCTCGACCAAAGGAATCCCGGGCTGGGCAGTGAAATCCTTGGCGATAACGGTCAGCCCCTTGGCGCCGGCGGCTTCCATTGCAGTCCAAAGATCGCTGGTCCGGCTATTCCGATAAGCAAATTTGGCGATGTAGTTGCGCAGGCCAGTGCGCCAGACATTTTCCCCGGCGAACCCTTCGAGCATTGAGATTACCGACTCACCCTTGTCGTAGGTGATTGAATCAAAGGCTTGATTGGCCTGCTCGACAGTGCGGATGGTCTGGACGACCGGGTGCGTGGTCTCGAATGAATCGAGATCCATTGCCTTTTCGCGATTGGCGACGTGCTCGACATCGGCGCCCCAGTCCGGGTGGAAATGCTGGGTTGTCCGGTTCTCCATCCAGTTGGCGAAGCCCTCGTTGAGCCACAGATCGTCCCACCACGCCATGGTGACGAGATCGCCGAACCACATGTGCGCCATTTCGTGCGCTTCGACGCTGAAGATGGATTGCTTGTTCGCTTCGCTGGAGATGGCCGGATCGAGCAGCAGGATCTTCTCAAAGGTGAAGATCGCGCCCCAATTTTCCATGGCTCCGAAGAATTGCGACTGGCCCGGGCCGGCGACATTATCGAGCTTGGGAAGCGGGTAGGGGCGGCCGAAATATTCGTCGTAA
>NZ_JANMCO010000174.1:0-28805 GCF_031361285.1 Sphingomonas sp. | reverse complement strand
CCGCACTTTGGCCATGTTCGGCGGCTTCACCGAAGGCCTGCAATTGTTCGCCAGCTTCGCCATGCTGATGAACTTCCCGCGCTTCAACAAGATGAAGGGCATGGGCCAGATCGTCAGCTGGTCGGTCCGCGACGAGAGCCTCCACTGCGAAGGCATCATCCGCCTGTTCCACACCTTCGCCAAGGAACGCGACTGCCTGACGCGAGCGGTCAAGGACGACATCATGGACATGTGCCAGAAGACGGTGCGGCTCGAGGATGCGTTCATCGATCTGGCGTTCGAGCAGGGGCCGGTCACCGGCATGACGCCGAAGGAGATCAAGAAGTACATCCGCTACATCGCCGACTGGCGGTTGGGGCAGCTGGGCCTCAAACCGATCTACATGGTCGACGAGCACCCGCTGCCGTGGCTTGCCCCGCTGTTGAACGGCGTCGAGCACGCCAACTTCTTCGAGACGCGGGCGACCGAATATTCCAAGGCGGCGACGCGGGGGAATTGGAACGAGGTTTGGGATTCGTTCGATCGGCGGCAGAAGGCGAAAGGCGACGCCGCGAACGATGCGCCGGCGGCGGAAAGTGAAGGCGACGACATGTTTGCTCGGGCCGGGGTTGCGGCGGAGTGATTACGCAGCGGGATCATCTGGGGGATGGCTCAGAACGGGGTCTCAAATTGCGACGGCTTCTTGACGTTTAGCAACGATTCAACAGGATACCGGCGCCGAATCAGATTCGCTCCTCATCAATGAGGGCGGAAGGAGTTTGATTGTGGATGATCCGGCACAGAATCACCCTGTTCACGCGTCTTTGGAACAGTTGGACGAGCTTTCGAAATCTTCACAACTCACCGATCTGAATGTGGAGATCGACGAGCCGCATCGGCACAGCCTAGATAGGATCTTCTACCTCGTTGGCGACGCTCGCAAACGCGTTTCAAGGTTAAAAGGGGTTCGAGCGAACCTGAGCGCTTTAACGAACATCAACAACTCGGCCCAATCCATCCGCCAGGAGCTTGAGTCTTATATCTCAAATAAAAACGTTGCTCACATCGACAGTGCACTCAGTCAAGCTGACCAGGGCCTCGCAATTTATCTAAGCCAGCTGCCGACCACTGCCCCAGCTGCGGAAGCAGAAACGGCCCTTGAAAGCTTTCGAAAATCGTCACGCTCCGCCGTTGGCGAACTGAAAGCAAACGAGAAGGTTTTAAATCAGCAAATTACCGCCCTTCAGCAAACGATTGCAGAGCAAGAGGAGCGCATTCGTCAGGCCGAAGAGCAGAACCAAGCCAGCAGGCAAGAATTGACGAATACTCTCGCGACAACGGAGACGAACTTCGCGGCCGTTAAGAGCACGATTGAAATGGAATTTGCGGGCATGCGAGAGGTCGAAAAAACGACCCTCGAGAGAAACCTAGAGTCTGCCAACAGACTCGTCGAAGCGCAGTTGAACGAGCTTGAAGAGAAGAAAAAAGAAGCGGCCGCAATTGTGCAGTCAGTGGGCGATATCCTTACGACCGGAACATACAAGGCAAGGGCCGAAACGGAGGCCACGCTGGCAAATCGCTACCGCCTTATCACCATCGGCCTTTTTAGCGTCGGTATTCTGATCGTCGTCTCGAATTTCATTATGCATTTAATCGCGGCTCTGAGGGGGCAGACGTTTGAGGAGAATCCATGGATGATTGCTTCGCGTTTCGCGACCGCGATAGCGGTCGCGCTGCCCGCGCTATATACAGCTCGAGAATCTGCTCGGCACCGAACCAACGCGGACCGGGCGCGTCAACGTGAGCTCGAGCTAACGACGCTAGGACCGTTCATTGAGCTTTTACCGAACGCCAAGAAGGCGGAGATACGGGACCGCCTGACCGACCGATATTTTGGCGGCGAGGTCGAGGCACATGAGATTCATGGGCCGGTGGACACTGAGCGGATGACGAGGCTCGTCGAAGCCATAGCAAAACTCAAGCCCTAACCCGCAAACGAAACTCCGGGATTACCGGGATTACAGTGACAGGATTACGGTGACAGTGCACTGATAAGCACCACCCGACTGTGATCGGACAAATCCCTAGGAATTTAGAAAATCAAATCCCTAGGAATTACGGTGACAATAACCGAATTACGGTAGCCCCTACTGTTTCGCCGGCAGCACCGAATCCTGTGACGCGACGACCTGCCATTTGGCATCGCGGAACATCCAGATGTCATTCCAGATGAGCTGGAGGTCGGGCTTGCCGTCGGCGCGCTTCAGCGACTCCTGGCCCTGCGCGATCACCGTGTCGCCGAAGTGCCGGTAGTGCACATATTCGAGCTTGCTCGACACGAACGTCCCGTCGGCTTCCTCACCCGCGACCTGCTTGGCCTTGTCGCGCACGTCGCCTCCCGACGACACGCCGACATAATCGTCGGCAATAATGCGCTCCATCAGCCCGGGAATCTGGCGCACGGCGAGCGCGGCCCAATCCTCCTCCGCTTTTCGCATATAAGCCTCGGACTCCCCGTCCGATGGCCGTGCCGACGTCGCCGCAGCCGCCGCTGTTTCCTTGCTCCCGCCCGGCTGCTTTGCCGCCGGCGTGCAGGCCGCGAGCGCAACCGCGGCCACTAATCCAATCCGTTTCATGTTCGCCCCCTCCCTTGATCGCAACCCGCCCATGACATTGCGAACGAAGCGCGGCAATCCAGGTGCCCCGTCGAATTAGGGTGGAATTACGAATTACAGTGGCATGATTACGGTCACAGCAATTACGGTGACAGTGCGCTAATTAGCACCACCCGCTTTTGAACCCGCCCAAATATCGCCGCGCCAATCCACTCGCCCGCATGTCGGCGGCGATCGACTGCGTGGTGCCGTCGCCGCGCCGCCGTTGCAGCACGCGCAGGTCGCGGCCGTAGCGGTCGTGCATGTCGCCGACGCGCCTTGGCAGTTCCGGAACCGCACCGGCAAGGTCGCTCCCGAGCATAAACGGCTCAATCGCTAAGGCACGATGACGCTCGATACATCTGACATTGAAAAGTCACAATTTGTGATTATGTAGTTCTCATCCAACCGATGGCGTTCGCTCCATCGGATAGGCTGCCCTCCGGGGCGGCCTTTTCTATTTAAAGCGGGCTGCTAAGCTTCCGAAATGCCCGCACGCACAATCGTCTACATCGACGGGTTCAACCTCTACCACGCGATCGACGATCTGCGGGAAGCCCTTACGCCGTTTCGAGGTCCGCTCGAAAGCAGGGCAGGTCGGCGTCGTCGTCAATGTGTGTCATGATCGCCTCCTGATGGGAATGCCGCGGTAGTTCGCAGCCGGTCGCTCTTAGCAGATATTGTCCAAAGTACCACTTTGGTCGAAAAATAACTTTCCTACACACGCCTATTTGGTTAAATAAATCGACTCGCTTCAAACCAGAAGGAGTCGCGCATGGCCTCTCGCCTCAAGATCGTCACCGAGTCTACCGAAACTCCGCCGCCGCCCCAGCTGCCCGTTTTTGCCGCTGCCCCGACCCGCAACCGCCACGCCGGCTGGACGGCCACGCGGCAACGCCGCTTTATCGAGCATCTCGCGCTGACCGGCTCGGTCGGCGAGGCTTGCGCCATCGCCGGGGTCGCGTCGAGCTCGGCCTATCGCTTGCGCAACAAGGCCGGCGCGCAAGGTTTCGCCGGCGCCTGGGATGCGGCGTTGTTGCTGGCGGTGACGCGCATGTCGGCCATCGCCTTCGACCGCGCGATCAACGGCCGCGTCGAACGCTTCTACAAGGACGGCGAGCTGGTCATGGAGCGGCGCATTCCGTCCGACCATCTGCTCACCTGGCTGCTGTCGCGGCTCGATCCCGTGCGCTTTGGCCTGCCCGCCGCCCGGGCGCAGGCGCTGGCCACCGGCGACCCGCGCGAGGCGGCGCGGGGCAGCATGCCGACGCTGCTCGACAACCTCGCCGACGTGCTGCCCGGGGACTGCGCGTGCGACGACGGCGAAAGCATCGACCATCGCCTCGGCGAAATAAGCGACGGCCGCGTCGATACGTCGGACTAATCCAATGTCCCGCGCGCGCCCGCGTATGGGACCGCTGCATTTGCTGCGTTTCGCAATTCTGCGGACCCCGCCCAGATACCGTCGCACCGGCCCGCTGGGCGGCATGTCCTCGGTGATCGGCTGGGCCGTGCCGCTGGGTCGCGGCAGGTGCATCGGCTTGACGGTCAATGCGATTCAAACAATATCCTGCGGCGCCGAATTGTATGTGGGCGCGTCCTCAGGATGCGCGATAATAGGGGGCTGCCATGTCCGTTTCGATCAAATCAAAACTGCGTATCGTCGCTGTCGGTCTAGTTCTGGCATTTCCTGGTATTGCCGCCGCCGACACAGCGAGTTGCTTGTCGGATTGCACCAAGGCCTTCGCCGAGTGCAAGAAGCATGTCGTGTCGACGGCTGACTTTGCCAACTGCGTTCAGCAGCGCAAGGAATGCATCGAAAGCTGCGGCAACTCGAGCGACTGAGCCTTGGGTTTCGGGGCTGCGCTGCAAGCTGCTTAGCCACCGGATAGTCAGATCATGAAGGGGGGCGGTTGAAATTGTCTCCCTTCAAATCCCGACCACGGTCGATTGCGGATTACCCCGCCGCCGCTCTGCTCAACACTCGCTCGCCTGCCCGTCGCAGCCGACCTGCACAATATATTGCCGCGGCGACCAGCGCGAATAGCTGCCGAACGCGACCGTGATGACGAACATCGCCAGCGCGAAAGCGAGGATGCCGACGACCACCGTCCATTGGTCGCGCTCTTCGGGGTCGACGACCACCGGCGCTTTGACCGCCGGCGGCGGTTCGCGACGGATGCGCGACTTGCCCAGCCCGGGCGACGCCAGATTGACGGATTGCTTGGTGGTCGGATGCGGAAGCGCCATAAGCGAGGGGCCTAACGCGAAGTCATTATCATCCGGTTACGGTGACGGTGCGCCCCATTTACCCCTCATCAACCCAACCCTGCCAAACTCCCGCCATGCGACCCTTTCTCATTCCTGTATCGGCGGTGCTGTTCGGGCTGGCCGGCGGCTATGTGTGGTCGGCGATGAGCGCGCCCGCCGCCCGCGTCGCCACCCGGGGCAATGGCAAGACGATCGGCGTGCCGCCCTCGCCCGAGGAGCGTCCCGCCATGCTGGACAAGGCATGGGCGTCGCGGTCCGACGACAGCGCGGTCACCGCGCCCGCGCCCGAAAGCGCGGTCCATTATGCCGGCTGCAACGAGGTTCGCGCCGCCGGCAAGGCGCCGCTCTACGCCGGTGATCCAGGCTATTCGGTAACCATGGACGGCGACGGCGACGGCATCGCCTGCGAACCCTACCGCGCCTTTTAGCCCTGCCGTCACCCCGGACTTGATCCGGGGTCCGCCTTCTGATTGCTCCGCTATTGCGCCGGTCCCGCCTCGACTGGCGCCGCGGTCGATGGGCTGGCGGTGCTGCCTTCGATCACCGCTCGGCCATGGAGTTGCTGCGCGGCCTTGGCTTTGGCGATCGCGGCGGCTTCGGCTTCCTTGGCTTCGCGGTCGCGCTTGGCTTCCTGGTACAATTGATATTCGCTCGGTGTCGGGTCGGTGATGAACAGGCTGCCGATTTCCTGGCCCTTGGACAGGCGGGCGGCGATTTCGACGGCGGTCAGCGCCGCACCGATCAAGTTGATCCCGGGGTTGGCGCCGATGCAGCCCGCCGCGCCAACCACGGCGCAGCTTCTGTCGACCATCCGGTCGGGGCGCCGGGGCCGGCCGCCGCCATGCATGGCGCGCTTCGCCGCCAGCACGTCGGGATCGATCCGAAAGCCTTCGGGCCGCTTGGCGCAAACGACGATCTCGCCCGGCTGGGCGTTGGCCGGAAGATTGGGGCACCGGTTGGCCGTCGCCGCCTTTTCGTCAGAAGCCTTGTGTTCGCTGGCCGCGGCGGGCGGGGAATCGGCGGGCGCGGCGTTGGCGGGCGCATCCCCGGCCACCGCAGCGAGTATTGCGATTGCGATCGGCACCAGCATCGCGCCGCCCTGCCCCCGGCGAGGTTGCGGCGCCATGAACGCAAGCCAGTGCGCCGGCTTTACTCGGTTCGACGTAGATTTAGGGCGCTTCGTCGAATGAGGCGAATCGAACCGCGGCGGATTTCGTTTCGGGGTCATGTCATGGAGCTCGGTCATCCGCGGTGCCTGGTACCTGCCCAAACGGCGGCAGCTCGACCTGTTGTTCACCAATGGCCGGCGCTACATTTATTCGGGCGTGCCGCTGGCGACCGCCAACGAATTTGCCCGCGCCGAATCCAAAGGCCGGTACTACAACGCCGAAATCCGCAATCGCTATCCGTGCCGGGAAGTCGGCCAGGACCAGATCGTCGAGCGCCAAGCCGCCTGAAAATCGGCCTGGCAACCCATTCTTAACCCGGTTCTGGCACATGTCGGGCATGATCCCGATGCGCACAAGCTCGATATTCAAGAGCCGCTGGATGGCCATGATTTGGGCCGCCGGCATCCTTTGGCTTGCGGTCGACGTGGCCGGACCCGACGAAAGCACCGCCAACAACGCTGCCGCCGCTCAGCCGACCGACGTCACCGGCGCCCAGATCACCGACGAGAATATGAAGCAGTTCGCCGACTTCGCGAATCGCAAGTAAATCTCAGCGGGCTTCGCCGCCCTCTTCTTCCTCGAACATCTCGACCGCGACATCGGCATTGGCCGACAGCCGCACCACATCGCCTTCGATGTCCGCGACCAGGCCGCGCGAAATATAATGATGGTGGCCTTCATGACCGCCGAAGCCGCTGTCCTGCTTAGTCAATTTGATCCGGTCGCCCTCGATATGGTCGACGGTTCCGACCGGCACGCCGTCGGCGCCGATGACCTGCATATGTTCACGAATGTCTTCAAAGCCGCTCATGTTGGTCTCCTTCTTCGCTGCAAACGCGCACAATGGCATAAGGGGTGCGTCAGCCGGCCGACGCCACTTCGATTTGCGTGATATGCCAGCGTCGCTGGGCTTCGGTCGATCCGTCGACGTCATTGACCCGCCGCAGGGTCGCGGTGCCCGATAGGCTGAACGCACCGCTCGCCATGCTGCCATAGAGCACCACCGGCACCCTCACATAGATTGATCCGGCGGCACCTTCGCTATCGCCCGGCTTGCCGACCTGGACATGGAGTTCCGACGCCGCCTTGTACGGGTCGACGAACGCGGCGGCCATGGCCGCGTCGCCCCACAGTTTCGCCGCTTCGGCAAAGCGTTTTTGTTCGATTAGCGCGCCATAGCTCTGGACGATTTGGCCAGCCGCTTCTGTACTCTTGGGGTCGATCAATCCTTGGGGTTCTTCAAGCGGCGTGCGGTCGTCGGGCAGGCCACCGGGCGTGCCGGGCGCCGGCGGGGTGAGCGGCGTGACGACGGTCTCGGCCGGGGCAGCCGTGTTGTTTGACCCATTGGTCTCGGTCGGCTTGGCGCAGGCGCTCAGGATTAGGGCGGCCAGCAGGGCGATGGGGCGTTGGCTCATGGCTCCGCCTGTAGACCGCAATCGGACAATGCGGAACTGCGGCTGCGGCAGTGCGTTCGTTTCGCCACAAGAACAGCCCAACTGGGCTCAACAGGGAGAGAGTTCATGGCCGACAACGAAGGCGGTACCGACCGCACAACGATCGTCGAGACCGGTGGCGGCGGCGGTGGCGGGGTCCTCGCCGTGGTGCTTCTGATCATCGTAGTGCTGGTGCTATTGTTCCTCTTCCGCGACCAGCTCGGTTTCGGCGGCAGCAAGACCACCATCAACGTCCCCGACAAGATCGACGTCACGGTCAACCAGAACTAGTTCGCATCGCGGCCGGGCCCGTCCGGGCTCGCCGCTTACCGCGCGGGCGCGAGTTCCCGCGCGAAAACGGGCACGGCTTCACGCAGGCCGTGCCCGTTTGAATATGTGCGGCGCAGGCTTTAACGGAAGCGGCATGACAGCCAACGCGATGCGCTACCAAACCGGCTTCGGCAGCCATTTTGAAACCGAAGCCGTAGACGGCGCGCTGCCCAGGGGGCGCAACAGCCCGCAGAAACCGGCCTTCGGCCTCTACGCCGAGCAAGTATCGGGCAGTGCGTTCACCGCCCCGCGCGCCGACAACCGCCGCAGCTGGCTTTACCGAATGCGGCCGACCGCCGATCACCGGCCGTTCGAACGGTATCGCGGCGCGCCGCTGTTCGAAGCAACGTCAAGCGACGCGCCGCTGGCGCCGAACCGCTTGCGGTGGGACCCGCCGTCCGACCTTCGCAGCGACGAGGACTTCGTCGATGGCATGGCGGCGATGCTGAGCGCACGGCGCCCCGAAGATCTCGAGGGCGTCGCGGTGCACGTTTACCGCGCAACGCGCAGCATGGACCGGCGCGTGTTCGTCAACGCCGATGGCGAGTTGCTGATCATCCCGCAGCACGGCGCCATCGAACTGCAGACCGAACTCGGCCGGGTCGCCATTGCCCCCGGATCAATCGGCCTGGTGCCGCGCGGATTGAAGTTCCGGGTCGTGCTCCTGGACGGCGAAGCCCGCGGCTATGTTGCCGAGAATTACGGCGCGCCATTCCGCCTACCCGAGCTCGGGCCAATCGGCGCCAATGGCCTCGCCGCCCCGCGCGATTTCGAAACGCCGCTCGCCTGGTTCGAGGACCGCGACGAGGAATTCGAAGTCATTCAGAAATATCTCGGCCATTTGTGGGTGACGACGCTCGACCATTCGCCGCTCGATGTCGTTGCCTGGCACGGCAATTACGCGCCCTGCCGCTACGATTTGAGCCGCTTTAACGCCATCGGCACGGTCAGTTTCGACCATCCCGATCCGTCGATCTTCACCGTCCTCACCAGCGCGAGCAATGTGCCCGGGCGCGCCAATGCCGATTTCGTCATTTTCCCGCCGCGCTGGATGGTCGCCGAAGACAGCTTCCGGCCGCCGTGGTTCCATCGCAACGTGATGAGCGAGGCGATGGGGCTGATTGCCGGCGCTTATGACGCCAAGGCCGAGGGCTTTGCGCCAGGTGGCCTGAGCCTCCACAATCTGATGAGTGGCCACGGCCCCGACCTCGACAGCTGGCGCAAGGCGACCGACGCCGAATTGAAACCGGTCAAGATCGATGGCGCGATGGCGTTCATGGTCGAAACCTGCTGGC
This sequence comes from Sphingomonas sp., assembly GCF_031361285.1. Lineage (GTDB taxonomy): Bacteria > Pseudomonadota > Alphaproteobacteria > Sphingomonadales > Sphingomonadaceae > Sphingomicrobium. The sequence continues at coordinate 19,674 of NZ_JANMCO010000174.1, read as the reverse complement.
CCTATCGCCCGACCCAGTTTGCGCTGGAACGCGCCCAGCCCGATTACGACCGCGCGTGGGCGGGATTTCCCAAAGCTAAATTGTCGTGAGTGCATTGGACGAAACCCACGATCCCGGGCGGATCAGCTGGGTGGATGGCGCGGCGCTGGGCAGCGACTTCCCGGTCCAGAACCTGCCGCTCGGCATATTCTCCGACGGCAAGGGCCAGCGCCGTCCAGGCGTCGCGATCGGCGATTTCATTCTCGACCTTGCCGCTACGGGGGATTTGCTCGACGAATCGTGGCGCAATGACTTGGCACAGCCGGTGCTCAACGCCTGGCTCGCGCGCGGCACCGACGATCACCGCGCGTTGCGCCAGCGTCTGTTCGAGATGCTCACCAACGAGCGTTATCGCGACGACCTCGAGATGAGCCTGATCGGCCAGAGCGAGGTCAGGATGCACCTGCCGTGCCTGATTGGCGACTACAGTGATTTCTACGTCGGCATCCATCACGCAACCAACGTCGGCAAGCAGTTCCGCCCCGACAATCCGCTGCTGCCCAACTATAAATATCTGCCAATCGGCTATCACGGGCGGGCAAGTTCGGTGCGGGCTTCGGGCGAGCCGGTGGTGCGGCCCAACGGCCAGCGCAAGCCGCCGGATGCCGATGCGCCCGAATACGGCCCCAGTCGCCGGCTTGATTACGAGCTTGAGCTCGGGCTGTGGATCGGCCGCGGCAATGACCTTGGCCAGCCCATTCCGATCGCCGAAGCCGACGAGCATATCGCCGGTTTTTGCCTGCTCAACGACTGGTCGGCGCGCGACCTGCAGGCGTGGGAATATCAGCCGCTCGGCCCGTTTCTCGCCAAGAATTTCCTTACTAGCGTGTCGCCGTGGGTGGTGACCGCCGAAGCCTTGGCCCCGTTCCGCAGGCCGATGCCCGCGCGGCCCGAAGGAGACCCCGAGCCCCTGCCTTACCTTGCCGGGGATGGCGGCAGCGCGGCGCTTGGCATCGAACTCGAGGTGACGCTATCGACCGAGAAGATGCGCGATGCCGGGCTGGCGCCGCACAGATTGTCGCGCGGCAGCGCGGCAGCGGCGATGTACTGGAGCGCGGCGCAAATCGTCACCCATCACGCATCGAACGGCTGTAACCTCCAGCCCGGCGATTTGATCGGCACCGGCACCTTGTCGACCGACAGCGACGACGGCCTGGGCTCATTGATCGAAATCAGCCGCGGCGGGAAACGGCCGATGGCGCTGCCGGGAGGCGAAACGCGCAGCTTCCTTGAGGACGGCGATGAAATTACGCTCAAGGCATGGTGCGAGCGCGATGGCGCGGTGCGCATCGGCTTTGGCGAATGCGTCGGTCGGGTCGTCGCCGCTTTGGGGGCCTAGAGCAGCCCGAGGTTCTCGCCCATCAGCCGCGTCGTCCCGTAAATCCGATCGAGCTGCGGGGTTGCGATGCCGAAACGCAGCGCAATTTCCCGCGGGGCGCCGAGCAGCGCTTCGAGTTCGATCGCCCGCCCAGCCTCGACATCCTGCAACATCGAGGTCTTGAATGGGCCAAGTTTAGCGGTCACCGCCAGCCGGTCTTCGCCACTTTCGACGATCGGGCAACCGACAGCGGCGCCGATCGCGGCGAGTTCAGCCATCGCTTCGAGAATCAAAGCGCGGACCGCGGGTTCGCCGAGCAACTGATCCGCGGTCGAGCGGGTCAGCGCCGACAGTGGATTGATGGTCGCATTGCCCCACAATTTGTACCAGATCGCGCGACGAACATCGCCGGTCAGGTCGGGGCGAAGACCCGCTTGGTCGAAAATGGCGAATAGCCGCGCCAGCCGGTCACTCGGCTCACCGCCCGCGGGTTCACCGATGATCAGCTTGTCGGCATGGTTGACGATAATGTGGTTGGGCGCGGCCCGGCGGGACGAGGCGTGGACGACGCAACCGATGAGTTGATCGGTCGGGAACGCCAGCGAGATGCCACCTTCGGGATCGACCGACGGCAGCGGTTCGCCCGGGACGAACCACCAGGGAACGCCGTTGAGCATCGGCACGATGAGGGTTTCTGGTCCGATCATCGGACCCAAAGCCGGTGCAAGGCCGGGCAGCGCCGGCGCCTTGACGGCGATCACCAGCACGTCCTGCGGGCCAAGCTCGGCCGGATCATCCGAGGCCCGCACTTTGGCGACGGCGGTCGACTCTTCCTGAGTCAGCCGCAGTCCGTCGGCGCGCAACGCATCCAGGGTTTCCCCCCGAGCCAACACGTTAACCGCCTGGCCGCTCAGCGCGAGCTTCGCAGCCACCCAGCCGCCAATTGCGCCAGCGCCGACGACGCCGATGCGCGGACCGTCAGTCGCGCGCATTGTCCCAGATCATGTTGACGATGCGCCAGCCAAGGTCAGGGTGCCGAAACAGCTGGATTGAATTGATCCCGCGCCGCTCGGGCTCGGCATCATCGAGCGACGCCCGCGCTTCATAGCCGCTCCAGACATGGGCAATGTTGCCGAAAACATCGATCCGGCGGCTGGTCTCAATTTCGTAGAAATCGTTGGCGGCGAAAAACGGCGTGGTGTTGCGGGCATATTCGTCGAGCGTCATGGCAATCATCGCGGACCGCCCGTGCTCATCGACGGAAGTGCGGACCTGGCGCGCTTCGGGTAGGAAACACTTGGCCTGGCGCGACCAGTCCCGCGGCCCTTTCGGACCCGAAATCATCGCATACATTTCGTCGAGGACAGCGCCGATCGCTTGTTCTTCGGTCATTTATTACCCTGTTCGAAATGGTGGCTGGTGGGGGGTGGTTCTGTGCGCTTCCACCAAGAACCAGTCACCGCGGTTATTTTCGCGTTACGCATGAATGGATGCGCTCCACGCCACGCTTCTTCTTAGGAGTTAAACAGTCTTCTGCAAATCCGGAGGGCCGGGGCAATCGCCGATCGTCCGGGTCAAGCGCCGCACTGGCACTTCGCTTTTTGCCCCAAATCGAATTTGGTCTGGCCCTGATTGGGTCGACCTTGCACCCCCAACCATGTCTGCTGTAGCGCGGACCCAGGGTTCGCGCCGCCTGGCGCTTCGTGTAAGCGTCCCATCTCCGGTACCTGAGTCCACTCGGGATTGATGAGAGTAAGCGATGGCCAACGGTCGATACCGTGCAAGCGTCAGCGGGGCAGCCGCCGTACTCGTCGCCGGATGCAACCGGGGGATCATGGATCCGGTCGGGCCGGTTGGCGCGGCCGAAAAACAAATTCTCATCAATTCGACCGCGATCATGCTCGCGATCATCCTTCCGACGATAGTCGCGACAATCGCCTTCGCCTGGTGGTTCCGCCGCGGAAACACCAAAGCCATCTATCGGCCCGACTGGGAATATTCCGGCGCGATCGAATTGGTCGTGTGGTCGATCCCCGCGCTGACCATCATTCTGCTTGGCGGCATTGCGTGGATCAGCAGCCATGATCTGGAGCCGAGCAAGCCGCTTCCGTCCACGTCGCCGCCGCTCAATGTCGAAGTCGTCTCGCTCGATTGGAAATGGCTGTTCATTTACCCCGACCAGGGTATCGCGACGGTCAATCAGCTGGTCGTTCCGGTCGGTACGCCGGTGAGCTTTCGGCTCACCTCCGCGACCGTCTGGAACAGCTTCTTCATCCCGCAGATGGGCACGATGATCTACACCATGCCGGGCATGACGACCCGCCTGAACCTGCAGGCGGACCGGCAGGGCGTTTATGACGGACTGTCGAGCCATTTTAGCGGCGACGGCTTCCCCGGCATGACCTTCAAGGTCCACGCGGTTCCGCCCGAGCAATTCGCGGCGTGGGCGCAAGGCGCTCACGGCCAGGGACAGGCACTCGATGGCGAGAGCTACGCCGTGCTCGCGAAGCCGAGCAGCTACGTGAAGCCGGCCACTTATGGCGCGGTGGCGCCCGGGCTGTTCGAAGCCATTGCAATGAACCGACCGCCGCAAGAGGCGGCGCCGGCCCATCAGCCATCGCAGAATCCGGGGACCTGAGCATGTTCGGCAAGCTGACCTGGTCCGCGATACCTTTCGATCAGCCGATCCCGCTGATCACTTCGCTGGTCGTGGTCCTAACGGTGCTGGGCGTCTTAGCTTGGGTCTATTGGAAGGGGCATCTGCCTTATCTTTGGAACGAGTGGATCACGTCGACCGACCACAAGCGCATCGGCGTCATGTACATCGTGCTCGCATTGCTGATGCTCGTGCGCGGTTTCGCCGATGCGATCATGATGCGCGCGCAGCAGGCGCTCGCGGTCGGCGCCGCGCAAGGCTATCTGCCGCCCGAACATTATAACCAGCTGTTCTCCGCCCACGGCACGATCATGATCTTCTTCATGGCGATGCCGATGGTGATCGGCATGATGAACTTTGTCGTGCCGCTGCAGCTGGGGGTGCGCGACGTCGCCTTTCCGACGATGAACAATGTCAGCTTCTGGCTGACCGCTTCGGGCGCGCTCCTGATCAACATCAGCCTGTTCGTCGGCGAGTTCGCGCGCACCGGCTGGCTCGCTTTTCCGCCGCTCAGCGAGAAGGCATTTTCGCCCGGGGTCGGGGTCGATTATTATCTCGTGGCGCTGCAGATATCGGGCGTCGGGACGGTCCTCACCGCGGTCAATTTCGTGACCACTATCCTCAAGATCCGCGCGCCCGGGATGAGCTATTTGCGGATGCCCGTGTTCTGCTGGACGGCGCTTGCGTCCAACCTCTTGATCCTTGCGGCATTCCCGGTGCTGACCGCGACTTTGGCGCTGCTGATGCTCGACCGTTACCTCGGCTTCCACTTCTTCACCAATGACGGCGGCGGCAACTCGATGCTCTACATGAACCTGATTTGGGTCTGGGGGCATCCGGAGGTCTACATTCTGGTCCTTCCGGCGTTCGGTATTTACTCGGAGGTTGTCTCGACCTTCTCGGGCAAGCCGTTGTTCGGCTATCGCTCGATGGTCTTCGCAACACTCGCGATCTGCATCCTGTCATTCATGGTCTGGCTCCATCACTTCTTCACGATGGGCGCCGGAGCGGACGTCAACGCCGTGTTCGGGATCGCCAGCATGATCATCGGCATCCCGACGGGCGTGAAGATCTTCAACTGGTTGTTCACCATGTACGGCGGCCGGGTCCGCTTTACCGTGCCGATGCACTATGCGCTGGGCTTCATGCTCACCTTCGTGATGGGTGGCCTGACCGGCGTTCTGCTGGCTATCCCGCCGGTCGATTTTGTCGTGCACAACAGCCTGTTCCTGGTCGCTCACTTTCACCACGTGATCATCGGCGGCGTCGTGTTCGCGGTGATGGCCGGCTACACTTACTGGTTCCCAAAAGCGTTCGGGTTCACGCTTGACGAGCGCATCGGCAAAGCGATCTTCTGGTGCTGGTTCATCGGCTTCCATCTCGCGTTCATGCCGCTCTACGTGCTTGGCCTATGGGGCGGGACCCGACGGATGCAGCATATCAACGATCCCAGCTGGCAACCGTGGCTGAATGTCGCGCTGGTCGGCGCAGCGATCATCGGTGTGGGCATCGTGCTGACCGTCGTCCAGCTGCTATATTCGTTCAAAACTCGCGACCGGCGCATGGATGTGACCGGCGACCCATGGGACGGCCGGACCCTCGAGTGGCTGACCCTGTCGCCGCCGCCGCACTACAATTTTGCCGTGCTTCCCGACGTTCACGGCGAGGAGGCCTATTGGACGCGCAAGCAGGCTGCAATCCGCGACGACGAGCTGATCGACGAGCCCGACTACCAGCCGATCGAAATGCCGCTCAACACCCCGACCGGCGTGATCGTCGCCTTCTTCGCCTCGGTCTGCGGTTTCGCGGTCATCTGGTACATCTGGTGGCTGGCGGTCCTCGGCCTGATCGGCGCTTTCGCCATTTTCGTGTGGTACGCGTGGCGTGACGAGCACGAGCATGTGATCCCCGTCAAAGACGTTGCCCGAGACGACCGGGAGCGAAGGCGGATCCGGAAGGAAAACCTCCAGCGCCTGAGCCAATCGACATGACGACGAGCGAAGCCCCGACTATCGGCCTAACCCACGGCGGATCGCAGGACACCGGTCTTGGTCACCGCGGCCCGGAATCCAAGAGCATTGTCGTTCCCTACGGCTTCTGGCTGTTCGTGCTGTCCGACATCATCCTGTTTTCGGCGCTGTTTGCGACCTACGCCTCACTGGTCCACGCGACCGATGGCGGGCCGGTCACCAACCAGCTGTTCGACCGCAACCTCGTGGCAGTCGAAACGATCGCGCTGTTGCTTTCTAGCTTTGTCTGCGGCCTGGCGATGATCGCCGCCAAGCGCGCCAACATGCTGTGGACTCAGATCTGGCTGGTTCTCACCGGCCTGCTCGGCCTCGTGTTCCTCGTCATCGAGCTGCGTGAATTTGCGGGTATGATCAGCATTGGCGCGGGTCCGCAGCGAAGCGCCTTCCTGTCTTCCTTCTTCACTCTGGTCGGCTGTCACGGCGCCCACATCACGGCCGGGCTGTTGTGGATCGGGACGATGATGGCCCAGATCTGGGCCAAGGGTTTCCGCGAGGACATCGTGCGGCGACTGCTATGCCTGAGCATATTCTGGCACGCCCTCGACATCGTCTGGATCGCCATCTTCACCATCGTCTATTTGATCGGGACGCTGCCATGACCGAACATGAACGCAATGCGCTCAACGTCGCGCCGGGGGCGCCCCACGACAACCTCCTGAGCGAGACGCTCAGCTATGTGATCGGGCTCGGCCTCGCGCTGCTGTTGACCGGCATATCGTTCTGGGTCGCATCAACCGCGTTATTGTGGGGGCCGGGGATCGCGGTCGGGTTGGTCGTTCTGGCAATTGCCCAGATGGGCATCCACCTGGTCTTCTTCCTCCACATCACCAGCGGTCCCGACAATAGTAACAACGTCCTCGCTCTGGCGTTCGGAGTGCTGATCGTCCTTCTGGTGATGATCGGCACCATCTGGATCATGGCCCATATGGCGGCCAACATGGGACCCCCGCCGGCGCTCACCAATCTTCAGATGCAGCGCTGATCCGAAGCGGGCGTCCAGGAAATCCAGCCCAATTCGGCTCATGGGCGCGCCCAAATCCGAGCTCTGCCGCATGCTACGGATTCAATTGAAAGGCTGGTGCCGCTTAGGTGGCTCGAACACCTGACCCCATCATTACGAAGGCAGTGATAGCCCACCGGAAAAGCGATATCTATCATCGTTCTAACCCGTCACCGGCCGGCCTCGTCGCCAACTTCCCAAACACAACCCAAACTCAGGTGTAAGGATAGCTAGTCGCTTTGCCTGGCGAAAGCGCTTTGGTCCAATGGCGGCACGGAATGTGACCCCTTCCCGACCCACCTTCAGCAGACAGCCTAACGTCCGCAATGAGTGGAAAGCGGACGTTAGGAATGGATCGCTTCTGGAGCGGCCTCCGCCGCCGGGATGGTTGCGCGCGAATTGAAGCGGCGCATGACAGTTCGGATGGCCAATCCCGCGGCGAGCAATACCAGGCACCAAAGGCTGGCTTCGAGGCCGACCCCGTAGGTCGCAAAAGCAATGAATGTGAGGCCGATCGCGATGATCGCTCGCGCGCCGAGCGTCGGGCTAAGCTTCCAGGACGCCAATGCGCTTGCGAAGTAGAGGACGATGATGGCCGCGATCGACAGCAGGATGATGAACGTGAACAAATTGGCTGTGGCACGGCTGCTGTTGGCGAGCAGCAAGAGGATGGTGAGGCCCGATCCGACGGCTTGCGCCACGACCGGAGTGTTGACACCGCGCGTTCTGGTCATGACGGCGGGCAGGTCGCCGCGCAGGGCCATGGCATAGCCGAGCTCGCCGGTGGCCAAGATCAGCCCGTTCAGGCAACCGAACGCACTGATTGCGATCGCCAAAGCGGCCAAGGATGCGACGCCGTGTCCCCATTTGGACACCAGGGCGTCGGCGTATGGGGCGGGCGAAGCCGCGACGACGTTGGCGGGCAAGAGCAGCTGGATGCCGGTCCCAGCAAGCAGGTACAGGATGACGACCAATGCCGTGCCGGCAAACAATGCGCGCGGGATGGTGCGCGCCGGATGAGCAATCTTGCCGACGGGGGTGGTGGCGCCTTCGAAGCCGGTCAGCGCAAAAAAGGTCAATGCAGTGGCCGTGGCGACATTGGCGAAGGTGATCGCAAGTGGCGGCAGCGGCTCGTAGCTGCCGCCGCTCGCACCGCGTTGAACGAACAGCCAGATCACCGCCAGCAACGGCAACAGCTTGATTGCTACGGTCACGACCGAAAGTCCGCCGGCCGCGCGCACGCCGATCGCATTGACGGCGGTGAGCAGGACGACGCAGCCGATGGCGATGGGAACGATCAGTCCGGGCCCGCCCAATTGCGGTCCAGCGAACGACATGGCCGACGCTGCACCGACCGCGACCGACGCCTGCGCCACCCAGTTGGAAACCCAGAATGCCCACGCGACGAGGAACGCGATAGTCGGGCCAAATTCGCGCTCGATATTGGCCTGTATGCCGTCGCCACCAAGCCGCGACAGTTGTGCCAGCGCGAAGACGATGCACATCACACCGATCCCGCTGACCATCCACCCGACCAAGACATTACGCCCGAGCGGCGCAAGGCTTACCGGGAGCATGAAGATTCCCGATCCGATGATCGTCCCGACCACCAGCGCAGCGGTCATCCAGATTCCGATCGTCTGCGGCTTTTCGCGCTGTCTTGTCATGCGCCCCCCGAGCCTTGGCAGTCCCGTCGCATCGGCCTAGTCGCCCCGGTGCATAGCTGAAAAGGGGCGTTGACGCGCGCATCCCTTTTTCCCCGGGCAGGGCGGTCAATGGGTCGGCGTGGGCGCCGCGCTGAGCAACGCGAGGCTCGCCGCCCGGTCAAAGTCGGTCGCGGCAGGTTTGGTCGGAAAACGGACGTCACGTGAGATGTCGCGTACCCGTGGCAAGACGGCTCCGTTGGAGTGGAAAGCGGGCTGAATGGAAGCCTGGTGGCGGGCCCAGGAGACAACGTTATGTGCTTGAAACGGTTATAGAGTTGCCACCAGTCGCCGATCGAGGGTCTTGGGCGCTCAGCCGCACCTTTCTCCCAACTTTGACGTCTCCTAGCCAACAGGTGCCAATTCTGACGCCTGGAAACGAAGGAACTCGCGATGAAATATTTTGGCACCGTCAACACGTTTGACGTCGAACATGCCCGTGGCTCAATCAAGCCGGAAACTGGCGGCGAAAATCTCGCTTTCGAACGCAGCGCCTTTGCGTAGGACATCAAGACGAACCCGCCCAAAACCGGCCAGCGCCTGTCCTATGAAGTTGGCACAAACAGCCACAACAAGGTCTGTCGCGCTGAACCTCCAGACCATCTAACCAATCGAGGCGGGAGTAACACCTCCCGCCTCTCTTTTTGCAGGAAAGGTAGTTCTTGTGGAACGTGCATACCGGCTTAGCCGAATGCGTGCGTCGAAGGTCATGGCTCGCGGCGCCACCAATGCCGAGGCGCGACTCATTCATTATGAATTGGCGGGCTGCTACAGTGTCAAAGCCGTTCGGTCCGAAATCCCTAAACTCGATGTCATCGATACACCACCCGTGGAGGCGTATGCATCCTGCGATGCCGAATCTCTCGGGTCACTGAAGGCGTCCCTGGCTTAGCGTGAACCTTGCGGTGGAGGTGGATCGGAATGCCCGCCTAAAGTCGAAAGCATGCATTAGCCGTAATCTCAAAACCACGACATTTTGGCCTCGGTCATTCAAGGCCCAAGTAGTGAGCTCGGGCCTTGCGCAGGTAATCCAGTGTGGCCTCCCGCTCGCGCGCGCTTCGGTAATCGATGCGGCTTCCCGCGTCGGCAATGAGGCGGTCGAGCCAAGCCACGAAATAGGCCGCGTCCGTCGCGTCCGGCGGGCGGCCTCCGGGCAAATCGACGTAGACCGGGCTGGTCGTCGCGTAGGGATAAAGATCGAGGACTTGCGGGTCGGCGCCGTCATTCCACGCTCGCAGCAATATCCAGCCCGTATTGTCGACCTGCACAGCGCCTGAAGCATCCAGCCTGCGGCGATCGCTTGTCAGATCGAACGCCTTTACAACCTTCCCGTTTTGCACGAGTTCCAGATGTTCAATTGCGACCGGGGACCGCATTGAAATTCGGTAGCGGATCTTGCCCGGAGCAGTGCGCGAAACGGTGCCTCCGGGGTGCTTTCCACCTAGCTCTAGGCCGAGCAACGGCCCGTTGCTTGCAAACGTCCGACCCGCCTTTAGCGCTTCCTTCAGCGCCGCAGGATTGATGTCATCGCCGGTGTCGAGGAACACGCGGTTCATTCCGACTGGCCCGCGCAAGTCTGCATAATTGGCCATGGCGTCCGTGCCGGCGCCGGCGGGAATGCGGAAGCCGAGATTGAGCAAACGGTACCAGATGTGCGCGGTCGACTTGTGGTCGGAAAAACCGACGATCTCCATGTAGTCGACCTTGCCGTTTGCGACGTCGGCGGGAAGCTCGTTGCTAAGCGACTTCTCGTTCGGTGGATCAATGTCCCAGTCGAACGGATGGACATAGCCGACCAACGCGCCTTGCGCATGAGCCAGGTCGGCGACGACGCCATTATGCGGATAGGGACTGGCGAGCGCGCTGTTTTGATAGGCCGAGAAGCCGGGTGTCAAGAAATGGTCAGAAAGGCCGAGCAGGCCGAGGTGCCCCCAGTAGCTTGTATGATATTCCTGCGAGTGCAAGATCAGCACGCCATCGCCGCTCGCCGGATCGGGGCCAGGACGGAAGGAGCCAATGTCCGGGACTCGCTCCTCCTTGTTGACGATAAGATTGTAAACGACGTCGAGGTCCTCGGCGCGCGCCTGCCGAGCGAGGTTCTCCGGCGTGTCCCGATAGTGTCCGCCATAGTTCATATGGACATGCAGATCGGCGCTGTGGAATTTCCCGAACGCTGCGGGCAAATCATTGAGCTGAAGCTTGACCGAAACCATTCGATGGGTGCCCGCGACCAGCTTCACCGCCTGCCTCGATGGCAGGTAGCGAAAGCCGCGCTGAACCCAGATTGACGCATCGCCGGCTGGCGCTTCGACCGTGCAATTTGAAGAACAGTGGAAATAGTGCGTTTCGCTTGTCTGCAGCGCGCGATCGAATCCATCATCGGCGCGCATCCAGGATGAGTTCGCCGCAACGGCCCGGCCATCGCTGCCCACCACGGCGACCCGCGCCGCGACGCTGCGCCCCCGCTCGTCGCGGATATCAAGCGTCAGTTTCGCGCGCGGAACTTTGTATCGCCGGGTGGCTGCGACAATCTCCGTTTGCGCGCCGCCGACGAAGTCCTGGACGATGAGGCTCGTGTTGCCATGCTCGTTGGTGATGTAAGCCACGCGCTCACCGTCCGGCGACCAGCGAGCATTCCATCGCTCAAAATCGCCAAATGTGACCGGGAGCGGCGCGGCCCCGTCGGGCGTGGTGACCCACAATTGGCGCCACTGCCTGCCGTGGTAGCTAGCGAAGAGCACTTGCTTGCCATCGGGCGAAGACTCGGGACGAGCACTCCAGCTAGTTTCTTCGCTGAGGATCTTGCGCCGGTCTTTTGGATCGTCCGCCGACACGGTCCAAATGTCGCCAGTGCCCCAGGCCACCTCATTGTTCGAGACATAAAAGATGTGCGTGCCATCGGGTGTCCACGACGGGTTAATTGTGTGGTCGAATGCCGAATAATAGTAGCGCGCGATGCGACTTTTACGCTCGCCGAGCAAAAGGTGCGCGTTGCGCAGCCCATCGGGTGACACGTCGGCAATCATCAGGTTGAAGTGACCGGTGCCCAAGGTCGACACCCAGGCGATGCGCTTGCCGGTGGGAGAGAGACGCGGTTCGACATTGACCGCCTTGCCCGAGGTCAGTGCTTGCTCGCGACCATCCTTGAGATCGAGGCGCCACAGCTCAATTGAATCGCCGTCATAGCGGCTGAAGACCACGCTGCTTCCATCGGGCGAGACATCAGGCTGATAATCGTAGGCGGCAGGGGGATGCGTGAGCTCAACTGCTTCGCCGGAACCGATCACCTCGCGCCATAGCGACCCCGCCATGCTGTAGATGAGCGTCTTGCCATCAGGTGTGAAGCTCACGCTCGACGGGCCGGTGGTCAGCTGCGGAATGTACAGCTCGCGCCAGTAATAGCTGTGAGGCAGGTCGACTTGCTTGAGCACGGGCTCGCGCTCGGTCCGTGCGATTCCACCCAGGCCGAGCAGCAAGATTGCGAACATTATCGTGCGCTGGACCACGCTCGTCATCCCCTGATCCGGTGATTGCGCGGCCGGACAGTAAGCTGCTCGATCCGTTTTTTGTTGATCGTGCTCCTCACGATCCGGTCGACGTAGATCCCGGGCGTATGCACGCAGTCGGGATCGATTTCCCCGACTTCGACCAATTCTTCGGCCTCGACGACCGTCACGTCGCTCGCGGTAGCCATGACCGGATTGAAGTTTCGCGCGGTCTTGCGGAACTGGAGATTGCCATGCGCATCGGCCCGCCACGCCTTGATGATCGACAGATCGGCACGCAGCCATGTCTCCTGGACATAGAGCTGACCTGCAAATTCCTCGTGCGGCTTCCCCTCCGCAACGACCGTCCCGAGACCCGTCCGCGTGTAAAAAGCGGGGATCCCGGCTCCGCCGGCCCGGATCCGCTCAGCCAAAGTACCTTGCGGGTTCAACTCCAGTTCCAGCTCGCCTGAAAGATACTGCTGCTCGAACAGCTTATTCTCGCCAACGTAAGAGGAGATCATCTTGCGGATTTGGCGGCTTTCGAGCAGGTGCCACAAGCCAAAGTCATCGGCACCCGCATTGTTTGAAATGACTGTTAGGTTCTTCATTCCGGACGCTTTGATCTCCTGGATCAGGCTTTCGGGATTCCCGACCAGGCCGAAGCCGCCGGACATGATAGTCATCCCGTCGCGCAGGAGGCCGTCGAGTGCCGCCCGGGGCGAGTCGTAGAGTTTGTTCACGGTGAGCCGAAGATCGTGTGGCTCTGCTCGCGCATGAACTGGGGCAAGTACCAGCTGCCGAGGCCGCCCTTGCCGGTGGTTCCCGAACCTTTCCAACCGCAGAAGGTCTGGAAGCCGGGCCACGCGCCGGTCGTCGCGCCGCTGGCGCGGTTGGCATAGAGCACGCCAGCTTCGATGGTATTGAGGAAGCGATCGAGCTCCGCTTTGTCTTGCGTGTAGATGCCGGAGGTCAGGCCGTAGGCGCAGAGGTTCGCGTCAGTGATCGCGTCCTCCAGGACGTCGAAGGGCAAGACGCTGAGGAACGGCAGGAACAGCTCGTCGCAGTTGATTCGATGCTCGGCGGGGAGCCCTGCGACGATCGTCGCTTCGACATAAGGGCCGCGGTCGAACACCTCTCCGGTAAGCTGTTTTCCGCCAAGCACGATGGACCCGGCGGTCCCGGCCTCGGCAGCCGCCAAAGTGAAGCGGTCCAGGGCGGCCCGGTTGATGACCGGCCCGATGAACACGTCTTGCCGCCGGGGATCGCCGGCAAGGAGCTTGTTTGTAGTATCGGCAAGGACCCCTAGAAAATCGTTCATTATGTCTCGGGCAACATAGACCTTCGACAGGGCACTGCATTTCTGCCCGGAAAGTCCGAAAGCCGAGCGCGCGACGCCGGACGCCGCGACGGACAAGTCCGCGCCAGGGGTCACGAAGGCCGAGTTCTTGCCACCCATTTCGGCAAGAACCGGGCGCATTGCGTGCGACGAGGCTGCGCTTCGCAGGATCGACATGCCGACCGCGTTCGACCCGGTAAGGGCGAAACCGTCGACGTGCGGATTTACCACCAGCGCCTTGCCGGTCTCGCGTCCGCCCTGAATCAAGTTGAGCACGCCGTCGGGAAGCCCGCCCTCGACCAATGCTTCGACGACCAACCGGCCGGTGAGTCCCGCCGCGTCGCTCGGTTTGAACACGACCGTATTGCCGGCGACGAGCGCAGCCGACACCATCCCGAGCGACAGCGCGACCGGGAAGTTGAACGGCGCAATGACCGCAAAAACGCCATAGGGACGCATTACGACGGCGCATCTTTCGGCCGATGAGGCGCCGGGACGCTTCTCGCTGAAGCCGTCGGTACGCTCAATCTCCGAGCAATAGTGGCGGATGAGGTCGATCGCCTCCTCGACTTCGCCCACCGCCTCGAAGCGAGATTTACCGACTTCGATGAGGCAGGCGACGGAAACATCCCACTTGCGCACTTCCAGGATGTCGGCGCCACGGCGAAGGGTATCCACTCGGTGCGCCCAACCCTTGTCGCGCCAAGCCGGAAAGGCCGCTCGGGCGGTCTTCACGGCTTCGTCAACCAGCGCCGCGTTCGCCTGCGGAAACTCGCCGAGAACGATGTCAAAGTCGATTGGGCTTCGGGCGACGACCAAATTGCCGTCGGTCCTATCGCGACCGCCAATGAAGGCGGGGCGACTTTTTGCCAGAAGGCGCGCTTCGGCGTCCGGAATGATGGCGTCGAGGTGTGCATGGACACCGGAAAAGTCTTCGCCTGTATTCGAGTAAGTGACGCGAGGCAGGTCATTCATCTGACGGGACTTTCGAGCCGATTGTAGCGCTTGAGGATGGCACGAAGCTCATCGTGCGGAATGCCGAAATAGCGCGCGCCGTTGATCCCCGTCATCGTCCGCGCCGCGACCAGCGCGTTGATGACCGCTTCCTCGGTGGCCTGGACAGTGGCCTCGAAGATCGGATTGATCGTCGCGTTGGGGACAGGCGCGATCGGATCCGGCTTGTCCTGGTCCTCGTGGTTCACCTCGGCGACCGCGGTCGAGAAGCTGACAATGAGATCGCCCGACGAATTGCCCGAATAAGAGCCGAGACGCGCGAGACCCATTGCTGCGCGCTTCGCAACGCGATCGAGTTGATTGGGCGTCAGCGACGCATCGGTTCCGACGACGATGATGATCGATCCCTGGTCGGGCGGCGTCACGCCCATCGATCCATCGGCGGTGCACGGCGGCAAGTCGTCGGCATTCGCGGCGAGCTTCGGATCGAAGCACGGCAGCCAGCGCCTGGCGAGCGCCTGGCCGACCGGCGTGCCCGCGACCCGCAGCACCTTTCGGTCGCCGGTATTGCATTGGACGAGCACGCCGATCGTGTAGGTCTTTCCGCCAATCAGAACGACGCGCGACGCCGTACCGATACCACCCTTGAAGCCGAAGCAGACCATGCCGGTCCCGCCGCCGACATTGCCTTCCTCGACCGGACCGGGTTTGGCCGCGTCGAGTGCGGCAACTGCGATCTCGGACGTCACATGAAAGCCGTCGATGTCGCTGAGATAGCCGCTCCAGGTTTCGGCAACGACCGGCCAGGTCGCGGAACCGGTGTGCTTCGCGCTCCACTGCTGGATGCCGGCATAGACCTGCCCGACCGCGTTGGTGTCGCTAAGGCCAATCGGACCCTGCACAATGCCAAAGTCTTCAAGATAGGCGCGGCCGGTCATTTCGCCATTGCCGTTGAGGTCGAAGAATCCGCCGTAGACAGCGCGCGCGTCAGAATGGCCCCTCGGGAAGATCGTCGTCACGCCGGTCCGGACCGGCCCCGCACCGACCTTGAGCGCGCCCTCTCCAGCGATCAGCGTGATCTGGCCGACCTCGACGCCGCGGACGTCGGTGATGGCGTTGAGCGGCCCGGGCTTGCCCTCGAACGGGATGGCGAGATCGCGCGCCCGTCCATCCGCCTGCGTCGCGGCCAGCACCATTGCGAGCAGCGCCAACGCAGCTCTCACAACGCCACTTTCACACGGCCGGATTCGATCATCGGGAGTTCGCGCGGGATCAGCCCCTCGGGCGGCTCGTCGAGCCCGCGGGCCCACTTGTGACCTGTATAGACGGCTTGCTGGATGGTGCTCGGCGCCCAGCAATCGCCGATCCGGGTGATTGACGCGATCCCCGCGCTCTCCCAGCGATCGCGAACCAGATCGAGGTCCGAGTGGAGTTCATCGGCTGGCAAACGCGCTGTGACGGTGACCAGCGATGCAGCCGGAAGGTGCGTTTCCGCGCCGGTCAATCCACTCACCAGCTGCACTTTGCCGCCGCTATACCCCGCGACGCTGGTGTAGGGGACCACCGCGATTCCGAGCCGCGCAATCCGCTTGGCAATTGGCAGGGATTCGAGCGTGTTGGCTGTCCATGCAGAGACGATCGCCGCGGGCGTGACGAGCGTGACTTCAAGTCCTGCGGCGCGACACAGCTCGGCGAGGATCCCGCCCATGTAATAATGATCGTCGTCCCAGATGATCACCGGGCCCTCGTCCGGCACGCGACCGGACATCAGATCGTCGGGTGTAAAGACCGCCGGACCGTCGAACCCCGGCACGGGATATCCGGAATCGCGCCCAATACCGTCGCGCCGCCACGCCGAACCGGTCGCTATCGCGACGTGCCGCGCACCAAACTCCAGCACATGCTCGGCTTCGAGCGCGCTGTCGCGGTAGATCGAGACGTTCTCCATCCGCGCCATCTGCGTAACCCGCCAGTCCCGCACGCGCGCCCATTCCGATAGTCCCGGGAGCCGGCTTTCGCGGCTGACGCGGCCACCGAGCTCGGATCCGGCTTCGGCAAGATGAACTTCGTAGCCGCGCCGCGCGGCCGACAGTGCGGCCTCCAGCCCGGCCGGGCCTGCCCCCACCACTAGCACTGAGCCCTCGGACTTCCTTGGCGGAATGATCTCGGGGTGCCAACCGCGGCGCCATTCCTCGCCCATCGTCGGATTCTGCGTGCAGCGCAGGTTGGTCGACGTGTAATCGCTCGACACGCATATGTTGCAGCCAATGCATTCGCGGATTTCGTCGATCCGCCCCTCTTCGATCTTCTTCGGAAGAAACGGATCGGCGATCGAGGGCCGGGCGGCGCCAATAAAGTCCAAGACCCCGCGCCTGACCTGCGAGACCATCGTGTCCGGCGAAGTGAAGCGCCCGACGCCGACGACCGGCTTGCTCGTCAGCTGCTTCACAAAACTGGTATATTCCTCCTGGAATCCTTCTTTGGCGAAGCGCGAAGTCTGGCTGTCGTTCGGCCAGTTAGAAATGTTGATGTCCCACAGGTCCGGCAGCTCGGCGAGCATCTCGATGACGTCGCGCGATTCCCCATCATAAGTCAGGCCGGCCTCACCGATCAGCTCGTCGGCCGCGAAGCGGACTGCCACGGCGCAGCGGTCACCCACCGCCTCCTTGGTGTCTTCGATCAGCTCGCGCAGTAGGCGGGCACGATTCTCCAGGCTTCCGCCATATTCGTCGATCCGGTCGTTCCTGCGGCGCTGGAGGAATTGCTGCGCAATCGAAAGGTCGTGAGTTGCATAGACGTAGACGATGTCAAAGCCCGCCTTCTTCGAGCGGATCGCGGCGTCGCGATGCCATTTGCGAAGATCGCGGATGTCCTGCTTGTCCATCGCGCGTGCCTGCACCGGGTAATTGTAAATGATCGGGCGATGGGACGGAGCCATCGGAGCAAGGCGCGTTCCCCAGTTCGCTACCGATCCACCATGATGCATGATCTCGATCGCGGCGAGCGCGCCATGCTCGTGCACTGCGTCGGCCATGAGAGCCATGGCCGGGACATCGCGATCGTCCCATAGCCGGCCTTCGTGGAACGGCTCGCAATCCGCCGTCGGATGGATTTCCGTCTCCTCCGTGGCCACCACCGCCCAACCGCCTTCGGCCTTGATGCCGCGCAGCCGCGCGAGCGCCTCCGGCTGTGTCCAGCCCATCCCGGTGCAGTGAGGCACCTGATAGAAGCGGTTGCGCGCTGTCACCGGACCGATGCGCACCGGCTCGAACAGGATGTCGTAGCGGGGGTCGCGGGTCATGCCGGCAGAATCGCGTCCAAGGTCTCGCTGAGCAGGCTGACGATCATGTCGAGCTCATCGTCGGTCACATTATACGGGGGCGCCAGCAGGATATGGTCTCCGAGACGGCCGTCGATCGTGCCGCCGCTCGGATAGATGAGCAGCCCGCGTTCGAACGCATCGGCTTTCGCACGCTGATGCAACGCGAGCTCTGGAACGAAGGGAGCCTTGGTCGAACGATCAGCCACGAGCTCGATGGCCTGAAAGAGCCCCCGGCCACGAATGTCTCCGACATTGGGATGATCGCCAAACCGGTCGCGAAGAAGCGTCATCAATCGTGTTCCGGCAATCTGTACGCGCTCCATGAGCGCCTCTTGCCGGATGACGCGCTGAACGGCGAGCGAGGCGGCACACCCGACCGGATGCGCATTGTACGTCTGCCCATGTTTGAGCGCTCCCGAACCGCGAGCGACCGTGTCATAGACCTCGTCAGTGCAAACCACCGCGCCGATCGGCTGGTAGCCACCGCCCAAACCCTTTCCGAGCGTCACGATATCGGGAACGACGCCATCCTGGTCGCACGCCAGAAAGGTGCCAGTCCTGCCCGCACCGGACATCACCTCGTCGAGGATCATCAAGACGCCGTGGCGGTCGCAGATCGAGCGGACCTGCTTGAGATAATCGCCGACGGGTGGAACAGCGCCGGCCGTGGCACCAACAACCGTCTCCGCGACGAAGGCGATGACGGTTCCTGGACCGAGGCGGAAAATCTCCTGCTCGACCGCATCCGCCGCCCTGCGGCCATAGTCTTCCGGGCTCTCGCCGGGCTCTGCAAAGTGATATTCGAAGCAGGGATCGACGAGAGCGACGTCGAAAAGGAGCGGCTGGTAAGGCGCGCGCCGCCAGGCGCTTCCTCCGGCAGCGAGTGCACCAAGCGTGTTGCCATGGTAGCTCTGACGCCGCGCGATAACGCGGTTACGACCAGCATCTCCGCGCTCGAGATGGTACTGGCGCGCAAGCTTTAAGGCGGCCTCGATTGCTTCGGAGCCGCTGCTTGTAAACCAGACGCGGCCGAGAGAGCCTGGCGCCATGTCTGCAATGACGTTCGCCAGCTCTTCGGCTGCCTCGGTCGTGAAGAAACCGGTGTGAATATATTCCAGGCGCGCAGCCTGCTCGGCGATCGCGGCGACGACTTCGGGGTGGCCGTGACCAAGACAGGATACGGCTGCTCCGCCGCAGGCATCGATGTACCGTCGGCCTTCGGCGTCGATCAAGAATATGCCTTCACCTCTCATCGCGACCGGGGGGCAAGCGACGGTAGAACGGTGAAAGACGTGCCCCGCGGTCATTTGGTCAGACTAACTGCGGCGGCGGCGGGTTCAATGCACTGGCTGTTAATTCACGCTGAAGCCCAATGCCGGACGAAACGGACGACGGCATAGCTGCTGCCCCTCTGAGAGACACAACGGATAACACAGTCGATGCCCTGGGACGAATGGCCACCCAACAACCATCGCAGAGCGTGCACTCAATAGCGGCTCGGCATTGCTGAGACAGCGAACCGACAGCTCAGCTAACAAGGTACATTTGGACTGACGGGTTTTGGCCCATTTGCGAACCACCGGCGCGCTCGCTCCCGCTCTACTGATTGGGGTGGTTTAGTCCCGATTTGGCACGGTTGCGTAACCAAGCTCTTGGCTTGCCGCGTAAAAAGTCCATAGTTAACGCGCGTTTAACGATTCGCCGGGGGCGAGTCGGCACAGTTAGTGCAGGCCAAAAGCGCGAATTCCTCGGGGGGAATTTTCATGGCGGGAAGCAGCGGCGACACGACGCTTGACGGCGGTTCGGGCAACGACACTCTCATCGGCGG
>NZ_JANMCO010000168.1:0-4447 GCF_031361285.1 Sphingomonas sp. | reverse complement strand
CAGAAGACGCAGGAGATCCAGGAGATCAAAATGCGTCCCAACATCGACGACCACGACTATGACACCAAGATGAAGAAGGTCGTCGAGTTCCTTGAGGACGGCGACAAGGTCAAGGTGACAATGCGCTTTCGCGGCCGCGAGATGGCGCACAACGAACTGGGCATGGCAGTGCTGCGCCGGGTCCAGGACCAGACCGCCGAACTGGCCAAGGTCGAAGCGCACCCGCGCATGGAAGGCCGCCAGATGCTGATGGTGCTGTCGCCCAAGTGAGCGAACCCAACCGGTCGTTGAATTGCCCGCGCTGCTCATCGGCCATGGAGCCGGGTTATATAATCGACGTCGCCTACGGCACGAGGGCGGTTCCCAAGTGGGTCGCGGGCCTGCCGCAGAAAAGCATCTGGACCGGCCTCAAGCTGAGCGGCCGCGACCAGATCGGCGTCGCAACCTATCGCTGTCGGCGCTGCGGATATCTCGAAAGCTACGCATCGGGCTGATGGGCCGCTGGCAACGCTGGTTGCAGCGCGTTCCTTTACCTTACGGAATGCAGGAAAATCCCAGCGGCTGTTGCATTTGTGCTGCAATCCGTTGGCATAATTGTTGCAGAATGTTGCGGTCCGCTTTCCTTAGTCGCATCGCTGGATTAGCCTTCCCTCCTGCATCACTCTGGCAGGGGGAGTCGAAGATGGCGCGCAAATCCGTATGGCTGCTTTCAGCAGGTCTGTTCGCACTGGCCGTTCCGGCACAGGCGCAAGTCACCGACACCGATCAAGGAGCCGCGAAACCGACCGACGGCGCAACCGCCGAAGCGGCGGCCGTCGACAATCAGGCGGTCGACAGCCAACCGGTCGACACCGGCGACATCATCGTTACCGCCACCCGGCGCAACGAAGCACTGTCCGACGTTCCGCTGGCGGTCAGCGCAATCACTGCCGAGACGCTGGAAAATTCCGGCGCGAGCGACATTCGCCAGATCATGCAGGTGTCGCCATCCTTGCTCGTTTCTTCAACTTCGTCCGAAGCCGGCGCGGGCGTCGCCCGGATTCGCGGTGTCGGTACGGTCGGCGACAACCCAGGCCTCGAAAGCTCGGTTGCGGTGTTTATCGACGGCGTCTACCGGTCTCGCACCGGTGTCGGGCTGACGGAGCTTGGCCAGATCGACCGTGTCGAAGTGCTGCGCGGTCCGCAGGGCACCTTGTTCGGCCGCAACGCATCGGCCGGCATCATCTCGATCATCACCGCCAAACCGCGTTTTCAGCCCTCGGTCTACGGCCAGCTGGACTATGGAAATTACAATTCGAGGCGCGTTGAACTCGGGGCCACCGGCCCGCTGACCCAAACCATCGCTGCCCGTCTCGACGGCGTTTACATGAAACGCGATGGGTTCATTAAGAACTCGATCACCGGCGAGCGCGTCAATAATCGCGACCGCTGGATGGTTCGCGCGCAGGGACTTTACCAGCCCAACGATGATGTGTCGTTCCGGCTGATCGCCGACTATGCCAAGCGTGACGAGGAATGCTGCGCCGCGCCATATCTGCCGGCAACCGACTTTGTCGCCGGCGCCGGCCGCCAGACTTCGACCGCAAAACCGCTGTTGCAGGCGCTGGGCGCGGTGATCAATGACGATCCCTACAAGCGCCTTGCGACCTGGACTCCGGGATATGGCTATCGGTCCGACGTCAAGGACTACGGTGTTTCGGGCGAGCTCGTTTACGACTTCGGTGGCGCCGAGCTGACCTCGATCACCGCCTACCGTTCCAACTTGTGGGTTCGCGGAACCGACGCGGATTACAATAATCTCGACATCCTGCATCGCGCGCCGGACGGCGGTTCGTCCAATCGGTATCGCACCTTTACTCAGGAAGCGCGCCTTCAGGGCACGACCTTGGGCGACCGGCTCGACTGGCTGGTCGGCGGATATTACGCCAACGAGAAGCTGCGGGTGCGCGATAATCTCGAATATGGCCAGGATTACGAGCGCTTCCAGAATTGCCTGTTGGCGTCGGCGCTGCTGCCCGCGGCATTGGCACCGAGCCCCGATCCCAACAGCACCTGCCTTAACGGTCCCGTCCTTCAGGGTGCCGCGGCCCAGGTCAACGGCGCCATCGCATTGTATAATTTCATCGCGTCAATTCCGCCGGCCTCGCGCACGCCAACTCAAAACGCCCAGTTTGCCGGGATCGGCGCTCAGCTGCCGACGCTCCTTGCACAGCAGCCTGTCCTGAATGGACTTACGGCCAATCCGCTACGCCCCGGCTATGGTTCGCTGATTACCTATCTCGGCTTGACTGGTGCGAGCCTTAACGGCGCCGGCCTCAACGACGAATATCATCACCAGAGCACTAACTATGCGTTTTTCACGCATAATATCTTCAGCATCACCGATCGCTTGAAGTTCACCGTGGGCGCCCGCTGGACCCACGAGCGCAAGGAAGTCGAAGCGACGTTCCAGGACGATAATGCGTTGTGCCGGGCCCTGACGCTGAGCAGCCTGTCCCCAGCTAATGCCCCGCTCGCCACGCTGCAGCGGGCGCTGTGCTTCAATCCTTCCGTCCCCAATGGCAACTTCACGCCCGCACCGGCAACGAAATCGGAAAGCAAGCTCTCCGGAACGGTGGTGTTAAGCTGGAAGCCGACCGACCAGCTACTGACTTATGCGAGCTTCTCGCGCGGCTATAAGGCCGGCGGCTTCAACCTCGATCGCGCCGGTCTTGCTCGTCAGTCCGTGTCGGGCGCGGCCAATGGCCCGGTGCTGAGCACGGCGAGCCTCGACAATCTGACCTTCGAGCCGGAGACCAATGACGCTTTCGAACTGGGCGCAAAGTACAACGGCCGCGGGGTCGACATCAATGTCGCGGCATTCAATCAGTTGTTCGACAATTTCCAGCTCAACACGTTCGACGGC
The DNA here is from genome assembly GCF_031361285.1 of Sphingomonas sp. Taxonomy (GTDB): domain Bacteria; phylum Pseudomonadota; class Alphaproteobacteria; order Sphingomonadales; family Sphingomonadaceae; genus Sphingomicrobium. The sequence continues at coordinate 1,542 of NZ_JANMCO010000168.1, read as the reverse complement.
ACGCGTTTCATCGTCGAGAATATCAACAGCTGTAAGGAAGATCTGGCGGGGGCCGATACCGACAACAGCCCGGTCACCGGCCAGTGCACCGGCGGAACACGTCGTGGCGTGCGCAGTCGCGGCGTCGAAATCGAAGTGTTCACTCGGCCCGCGCCTGACCTCTCGATTAATTTCGGCGCCACGATTGTCGGTACCAAGTATCGCCCGAACCTCGTCGGCAGCGGCGGACGCGCACTGACCAACGCGCTGTTCGAATTGCCCAATCGGCGCTTGTCGAACAGTTCGGCAATCGTCGGCACCGGCTCGATCAGCTTCAATCCTGTGATCACCGGAAACGGCATGCGCGCCTTGTTCTACATCGATGCGCGCGCCCAATCGAAGTTCAACACCGGCTCTGATCTCGATCTCGAGAAAATCCAGAAGGCCTATATGGTGATCAACGGGCGCATCGGCATCCAAGGCCCCGACCGCGGGTGGGCGGTGGAGCTGTGGGTGCAGAATATGCTCAACGAGAATTATCTGCAGGTTGCATTCGACGCTTTCGCCCAAGGTTCTGGCACCCAGCGCGGCGTCGAGCAGGGGTTCTACACCCGCTCGAACCAGATGTTTGGCGCGTTCCTCGCCGAGCCGCGCACCTATGGTGTGACCCTGCGCGCGAAGTTCGGTCCGAGCCGGGCGTCGGCTCCGGCCTATGTGGCGCCGCCGGCCCCGCCGCCGCCGCCGGCAACCCAAACCTGCGCTGATGGCAGCGTGATAGAGGCTGGCGCGGCTTGCTTGGTGCCTCCGCCGCCACCGCCCCCGCCGCCGCCACCGCCGCCGGCGGCCGGTGAGCGCGGCTGAGAGCTGGCGCTATCGAATTTGAAAGAGGGTCCACTGCTCGCGGTGGGCCCTTTTTTTTAAGGCCGCCTACAGCCCCACCGAGTCGCGCGCCGCGGCGAGCAATGCCGCGTGCAATGCAACGCTCTCCTCACCTTTGAGCTTCTTCCCGTCGGCCCGCGTCAAATAGAAGACGTCAACCGCGCGCTCGCCGTAGGTGGCGATATGCGCGGAGTGGATGCGGTGTCCGCACTCGTGGATCGCCCAGGCCAGCGCAGCGAGCAGCGCGACCCGGTCGAGCGCATTGACTTCAACCACCGTCGTGCGGCTCGACGCGCGCTCGGCAATCACCACCGAGGGTGCGATGCGGAAGGCTGCGGTTCGGGCGCCGGGCTTATCGGCGGATGCCAGGCGCGGCGGATGCGCGCTGGTCAGCGCTGCCTCGACCGACCGGACCAGGCGATTGCGCAGCCTTTTGTCCGCATAGGCGCGGCCCTGGCTGTCGACCACCAGCAGATTGTCGAGCGCCATGCCATCGCCGGTGGTGTGGACGCGCGCGTCGATAATGTTCGCGCCGGCCGCCGCGAGCCCGGCGCAGATGCGGAAGAACAGGCCTTCGCGGTCGGGGGTGAAAACGCTGATCCGGGTGGCGTTGCTGTCGGCGTCATTCTCGGCGGCAACGCTGGGCACCGCATCGCCGATGCGCGATTCGGACATGGCCACCTG
>NZ_JANMCO010000132.1:0-2485 GCF_031361285.1 Sphingomonas sp. | reverse complement strand
GGCGCTGGTGAAGACCAGGGACGGGGTCCCGACTCCGGCCGAGATCTGCAAGGTGCTCGACGATTATGTGATCGGCCAGAGCCGCGCCAAGCGGGTGCTCTCGGTCGCGGTCCACAACCATTACAAGCGCTTGAACCATGGCGCCAAGACCGGCACCGACGTCGAACTGGCCAAGTCCAACATCCTGCTGATCGGCCCGACCGGCTGCGGCAAGACCTTGCTCGCCCAGACGCTGGCGCGGATCCTCGACGTGCCGTTCACCATGGCCGACGCGACCACGCTGACCGAGGCCGGTTATGTCGGCGAAGACGTCGAGAATATCATTTTGAAGCTGCTCCAGGCGTCCGATTATAATGTCGAAAAGGCCCAGCGCGGCATCGTCTACATCGATGAAATCGACAAGATTTCGCGCAAATCCGACAATCCGTCGATTACCCGAGACGTGTCGGGCGAGGGCGTCCAGCAGGCGCTGCTCAAGCTGATGGAGGGCACCACCGCCTCGGTCCCGCCGCAGGGCGGCCGTAAGCATCCGCAGCAGGAATTCCTGCAGGTCGACACTACCAACATCCTGTTCATCTGCGGCGGCGCGTTCGCTGGTCTCGAAAAGATCATCGCCGACCGCCTGCAGGGCAAGTCGATCGGCTTCGGCGCCCATGTCGCCGCGCCTGAAGACCGCAAGACCGGCGAAGTGCTCCAGCATTGCGAGCCCGAGGATCTCCTGAAGTTCGGCCTGATCCCCGAATTCATCGGCCGCCTGCCGGTGATCGCGACCTTGATGGATCTCGACGAGGAAGCCCTGGTCAAGATCCTGGTCGAGCCCAAGAATGCTCTCGTCAAACAGTATCAGAAGCTGTTCGACATGGAGGACGTCGAGCTCGCTTTCTCCGACGACGCACTGCATTCCGTCGCCATCAAGGCAATCGACCGCAAGACCGGCGCGCGCGGGCTGCGCTCGATCCTCGAGGGCATCTTGCTCGACACGATGTTCGACCTGCCGTCGATGGACGGGGTCGACGAGGTCCATATCGACCGCGATGTCGTCGAAGGCCGCAAGGAGCCGGTCCGGGTCTATGCCAAGAAGGGCAAAGCCGGCGACGCCGCCTGACCTCCCGCGTTTTTCCTCCGCTCGAGCTTAAGGTGCTGATAGCCGATGCCTGACCTCGCGGCGCGGGCGGTCACATGGCGGCCACCGATTTCCTACTTGCCTAAGGCGCTGCTTGAGCCGCGTCGGCCGCTGTTCGCATTGGCGATCGCCTGGTTGCTGGTGTTCGTCCCGACCCTGGCGCTTGGCGCCGCGGTTTCGGCGGTCATGCCCAACGACGCCTTTCCGACGTTCCCAAGCGCGAGTTGGTACGTTTTCTTGCTGCTGGTCGCCATCGGCCCGCTGACCGAGACCCTGATCATGGGCGGAGTGCTGGTGCTGCTGTGCCGGTTCGTGAGCCCGACCGTCGCGGTGCTGATCAGCGCGGTTGGGTGGGGGATCGCGCATTCGACCGCGGCGCTCGGTTGGGGGCTGGTGATCTGGTGGCCGTTCACGATCTTCTCAACCGTGTTCCTGACCTGGCGGACGCGATCGACGATGGCTGCGATCGGCATGGCGGCGACCGCCCATGCGCTGCATAACCTGCTGCCGGCGATGCTGCTGGTGCTGGGTCTCGAAAGCTAACGCAGCGCGACCTGGTCGCGATCGCCGAAATAGCGCGCGATAATCGCCGGGTCGCGCTCATATGGATCCGGCCGAAACTCGATCCCTTGCGGCGTCGCCGCGACCGTCAGATAGGTTACGTAGACCGGCACCGGGTCGGGCAGGTCGACCCGGTCGGGCCGGTCGGGATCGTGCGGCTGGGGCAGTCCGCCCATCAGCCATTGGCCCAGCCGCGGCGCATCCTCGAGCCGGATGCAGCCATTGCTGATCCACCGGTTGGCGTCGGCGAACAGCTCCTTGTGGGGCGTATCGTGAAGGTAGATGCCAAAATCATTGGGCATCATATATTTGACCTTGCCCATCGAATTGGCGGGTCCAGGCAGCTGCCGCACGCGGATGATCTTGCGGCCGTCCGCCGCGGCCTGCCAGTCGACCGTCGATGGATCGAGCGCAGTGGCCTCGTCGCTCCAGTCGTTGAGGACTTCGTAGCGGCGGTCCTTGAGGTACGTGACCCCCTGCTTGATGACGTTGGGTGCGATCAGCTTGATGACCAGCTCGGGGGGCACGTTCCAATACGGATTGACGCTGGCATAGCGCAGCTGCGCGGCCATCATCGGGGTCGCCGTCTCTTCCTTGCCGACGATCACCTTCATGCTGTCGACCACGCGCCCGTTCTCGTACATGAATAGTTTCGCTGCACCGACATCGACCAGGATGTAGCGATGCGCCTCTGTCGCCAACGGCAGCCGCCGGGCACGCTCGAGATTGACGATGATCAGCCGCTCATAATGGTTGGCGCCGAGGTTCAATGAGTCGATTGTCCCGCCGCCGGCGATCCCG
>NZ_JANMCO010000143.1:0-2024 GCF_031361285.1 Sphingomonas sp. | reverse complement strand
CAGGATGAAGTCCGCGCCGACCGACCCGGCAAGACCGCCCGGCAGAATCTGGTTCCTGACCTTGGTCCGATAGTAATCGAACGAGAAGGTAAAGCCGCGCATGAAGGTGGGTTGAAACACTACGCCAGCGGTGTACCCCTTCGACTTTTCGGGCTGGAGGTTGGGATTGCCGCCCGCAAGCACCTGGATCTGCTGCTGCGAAATATCGTCCAGCGGATCGTGGAAGGTATTGGGCAACATCGCGGCCCCGCCGTTTAGCGCCACGGCACAGGTCGATCCCGCGGCCAGGATACCCTGGCCAACGTTCGGGTTGACGATCCCCGGCGGGTTAGCGAAAGTTTCGCAGGGATCGCCGCCCGCCGTCAAGTTGGTGAGGAACGTGCCCCCGAACAGCTCGGCGACCTGCGGAGCGCGGAAACCGATGCTGTAGGAGCCGCGGAAGCGGATGTCCTCGACCGGTGCGTAGTTGGCGCCAATCTTCCAAGTCTTGGCGGTACCGAAGTTGCTGTAGCTGTCGATACGGCCGCTCGGCGTGATCTCGAGGCGGTAGGCGCCGGGAAGATCGCTGAGGATCGGCAAGAACAACTCACCATAGGCCGACTTCACATTGTAGCCCCCGTCCGTTGGGAAAGACTGGTTCGGGGCAAAGCCGGCAACGACCAGCGCGTCGGGTACGAACGTATAATGCTCGCCGCGATACTCGGCGCCAACCGCGAATTTCGCCGCCCCGCCCGGCAGCTGGAACAAGGAGCCGTTGATGTTACCGTAGACGTAGCGCTCCGACGATTCGTTGGTGCTGATCTGCGTATATTTGGCGTAATCCAGCTGTGCCGCATTGAAGATCTGGTCCGGCGCGGCAGTGAAGAAGCCAGGATAGACAGTGGGCAGGCCGCCGGTGCAACCACCCGGAACGCTGATGCATGGAAGTTGGCCGGTGAGCTGGCCGAGAGAGAGGAAGTTGCCCGTGTTGAGCACCTTCGCCTGAAGGTCGTTCTGCTGCTCAACACCGGCGATCTCATACCTGAGGTCGCCGAAGATCTCGCCCTTGAAGCCGACGCGGACCCGGAAAGTGTCCGAGTTCTGCCGATAATCACGCGGTCCGAACTGGATCGGGATCAGGTTGGCGCCGAAGTCGCCCGTCGTCCGGTTGCCTGGGAAGCCGGCCGGGATGATGAAGCCGGGATAAGTCCCGTTGGCGATCTGGTCCCCGAGCAGCGGCTCCGGACGCAGAAGCTGGCGCGACGTGCGCTTGGTATAAAAGCCGTCGCTGAACAGGGTGATTCCGTCAGTCAGGTCATAGTCGATCGAGTAGTTGAAGCTCTTGCGGTCGATGGACCCCTGGAGCGTGTTCCACGGCGTTTCCTTGCTGCCGTTCGCGTTGAGCTTCACCACGCCCTTGTTGGGCAGGAATACCGTGTTCGGCAGGACGCCGGCCAGCGCCGGGTTCTGACGGGTGTAATATACTCCGTTGACCACGACCAGGCCCGCGCCGGGGTAGGTCGTACCAGCCGGAGCGAGGACGCCGTCGACGACCGTCGGCACGGCGAGCGTGACCGCGCCCTGATTCTGCAAGGCGTCGAGCTGTGTGCGGAAGGTACTGCCGCCCTCGAATTGCTCACCGATGTGGGGGTCGTTGGCCCAATCGCGCTGATAGCCGTTGATCGCGTTGCGATGCTCCCAGCTCGCGCCGACCAGGACGCTGCCGCGGTCATTGCTCGCGCCCCAGGTCCCGCCGATGTTGTACTGCTGGCCGCCGCCATGCTGGGTCAAACCTCCGCCGGCCTCAAGGTGGAAGCCGTCGGCCTTGCGCTTGGTGATGATGTTGACCACGCCGCCGATCGCGTCGGCGCCGTACACAGACGAGGCGCCGTCACGCAGCACGTCAACCCGTTCGACCATGGTCAGCGGGATGGTGTTGGTGTCGGGAACCGTGCCGACCGACGGGATCAGGCGCGTGCCGTCGACCAGCACCAGCGCACGCTGCGGGCCGAGATCGCGGAGCGAAACGTTGGAAATCCCGATGC
>NZ_JANMCO010000130.1:0-12984 GCF_031361285.1 Sphingomonas sp. | reverse complement strand
AAGGTCGACCCCTACCTCCGCCCGCTCTACGACGCGCTCTATGACATGCTGCCGACCGAGCAAGTCGAACGCCGCATCGCCTCGGGCGAAATCGAGATCGCGCCGATCGCCTTTATGCGCGGCCGCACTTTGAACGACGCGTTCATCATCCTCGACGAAGCGCAGAACACCACGCCGCCGCAGATGAAGATGTTCCTCACGCGCTTCGGCATGCGCAGCCGGATGGTGATTTGCGGCGATCCCAAGCAGACCGACCTGCCGCGTGGCGCCGAATCGGGCCTCAATGACGCCGTCGACAAATTGGAAGGCATCAAGAGCATTTCGATGGTCCGCTTTTCCGCCGCCGACGTCGTCCGCCACCCGCTCGTCGGCAAGATCGTCGAAGCCTATGAAGGGCCCGGCGCGTGATGCTCGACATCGCCATCGACGCCGATGCGGAATGGGACAGTAGCACCGACTGGGCGCGGCTGGTGCGCGCCGCGGCGACCTCGGCGATTGCGGAAAGCGCCTTCCCGCAACTCGCCGACGGCCCCCGCAAGGCCGAGCTTTCAGTCCGCCTGACCAGCGACGCAGAGGTTCAAATTCTCAATGCCCACTGGCGCGGCAAGGATCAGCCGACCAACGTCCTGTCCTTTCCGATGGCCGAACCGTACGAACTCGAACAATCCGACGACGACGGCCCGGAACTCCTCATCGGCGACGTTATCCTGGCGCGCGAAATCTGCCTTGCCGAAGCGGCCGAAAAAGGCCTGAGCCTCGACCAGCACGCGACGCATTTGGTCGTCCACGGCACGCTCCACCTCCTCGGCCACGACCATGACGACGATGCGGCGGCGGCCGACATGGAAGGGCGCGAAGTCCGCGCTTTGGCCCGGCTCGGTATCGCCAATCCGTACGAAGGCGCGCCCTGATGGCCACCCGCAACGAAGACGAGGGCGGCTCGCGGCTGTGGCGCGGCATGCGGGCACTGATCTTTGGCGACGATGGCGACACCAGCCTGCGCGACCAGATCGAGGACGCGATCGACGAGGCCGAGACGTCGCACCCGGTCTCCGGCGACCTGTCGCCGCTCGAACGGCAGATGCTGCGCAACCTGCTGCAGTTCGGCGACCGCACCGCGGGCGACGTCTGCGTCACCCGCGGCGACATCATCTCGGTGCCACTGACCATCAGCTTCGACGCGCTGATCCACGCTTTCGCCGATGCCGGCCACAGCCGGCTGCCGGTCTATGGCGACAGCCTCGATGACATCGTCGGCATGTACCACATCAAGGACGTCTTCATCGCCCGCGTCGATGAAAGCCGCGACCGCTCGCCACCCGCCTTGATGCGCACGCCTCTGTTCGTCCCCGAATCGATGAGTGTCATCGACCTCCTCGCCCGCATGCGCGCCGACCATATCCACCTCGCCATCGTCGTCGACGAATTCGGCGGCACCGAAGGCCTGGTCACGATCGAGGACGTGGTCGAGGAAATCGTCGGCGAGATCGAGGACGAGCATGACGAGGAAGCCGACCGCATGCTGACCTTGCTCGAGGACGGGCTGTGGGAAGCCGACGCCCGGCTTGAGCTCGAAGAGCTGACTGCGACCGTCGACGCCCGCCTGACCGCCGAGGAAGACGAAATCGACACCATCGGCGGCCTCGTCTTCCTGCTCGCCGGTCGCATCCTGAAGCCGGGCGAATCGGTCGTCCATGCGTCGGGCTGGCGATTGGAAAGCATTGACGCCGACGGCCGCCGCGTCCGCCGCCTCCGCCTCCACGCGCCGGAGAGTGCGGCCTAGGTATCCTCCCCGAGCTTGCTCGGGGAGGGGGACCGGCTGAAAGCTGGTGGAGGGGCTTACTTAGCGAACAATTTCCCGGGATCGGCCATCGCCTTGAACTCGAGCGCGTTGCCGGCGGGGTCGAGCAGGAACATCGTCGCTTGCTCGCCCGGCTGGCCGGCGAAGCGGACAGTCGGCGCGATGACGAATGCGACCCCCGCCGCCTTCAACCGCTCGGCCAGCATCTTCCATGCGTCCATATCGAGCACCAGCCCGAAATGCGGCACCGGCACATCCTCGCCGTCGACCGCGTTGCTCGCCGCCCGCCGCGGCGCGCCCGACGCCAAATGGGCGACAATCTGATGGCCGTGGAGATCAAAGTCGATCCACTGATCCGAGCTCCGTCCCTCCGGGCACCCCAGCATCCGCCCGTAAAACTCCCGCGCGGCGCCAAGATCGTCGACTGGAAAGGCCAGATGGAAGGGCGGCAAGTTCATCTGCCCCGCTTTGTCACTGCGAGCGCGCCGAAGCAATCCAGTGAGCCTTTGGGAATGTCTGCTTTGGGTGGAAAGCGGACATTCGGCGGGCGACGCTTGACCGGAAAAATTCTATCATTGTCGTTTCCGAAGGAGCTATACGATTCCTGTCACCGTTATGAGTCGAGTGCGGTGGCCTGTTTTCCGGAAAAGGAGCAAGGTCATGAAAGGACGAACGAAATTCGCGCTGATCCTCGCAGGAATCGCGATCGCCGTTCCACAGAGTGCGTTTGCCAAGGGACCGGACGCGAAGCTTTGGAACGGCACGTGGCATCTGAACGCCGCCAAGTCGAGTTTTGCCTCGCCCGCCAAGGAGCAGAGCGAAACTCGGACCTATCAGATATCCGGCAACCGCGTCACGATGAAGTCCAGCTCGAAAGACCTTTCAGGTAAGGTGCTGAATTTCAGCTATTCCGCGCGCTACAATGGAAAATGGTATCCGATGCTCGGGAACCCGAATGCGGACAGCATCTCACTGACCCCGGTCAGCGATCGGGAGCTGAAGGCGAGTTCCCGCCTGCATGGAAAGATTTCCGTGGAATCCAAGGCGAGTATTTCAGCCGACGGGAAGCACCTGACGCTCAAGCGCAAGATGGTGAGAATAAAGGGCGCTCCGACCGACGTTCTGGAGTTCGACCGTTAGGTACAAGCGGTTTGCTGCCGTCCGCTAATGACCGAAAATGCCAAGAGTTCACTGCGGCCCTATAATAGGAAACTGGGCCTCGCGACTGTTGTGCACCGCGACTGGCGCGCGCTTCGAGAGAAGCGAGGACAAAGAAGGATGCCGGACCAGCCTAAAGGTCCGCCGTCGCCAAACCAGCCGCTCAGGGAGTGATTTAGCTTCTCCGAAGATGCGCGTGAGTTAGGCGAGTATCCGCAATGGGTCGAAGGCGGACATTGGATCAAAGCCTCGTTATTCAAAACGCCCCGCCGACACCCTTTGTGGATTGCTTCGTCGCCGCGCTCCTCGCAATGACGAAACTCGATGAAGCCTATTCTCCTCGCCGCCCTGCTGGGGCTCGTGTCCGCCTTCGGGTTCGAGCCGGTCGCCTGGTGGCCGCTCCTGCCGATCGCGTTCGCTGGGCTGTGCGAATTGCTGTTCCGCGCGCGCTCGCTGCGCCGGGCCCTCGCGATCGGCTGGGCGTTCGGGTTCGGCCAGTTCCTGATCGCCCTCAACTGGATCGCGACCGCCTTCACCTTTCAATCCAACATGCCGGCGTGGCTCGGCTGGGTCGGGGTGCTGCTGGTCGCGCTCTACCTCGCTTTCTACCCGATGCTGGCGGCGGGGCTCGCCTGGCGGCTGGGCAATAAGCGCCCCGTGGCGATGGCCCTCGGACTCGCCAGCGCCTGGGCGGTAACCGAGTGGCTGCGCGCCGGTCTGTTCACCGGCTTCGCCTGGAACCCCGCCGGCGTCGTTCTCGCCGATACGCCCTGGCTCCAATCGAGCGCATTCATCGGCACTTACGGCCTGTCGATGCTGGTCGTGCTGTTCGGCGGCGGGCTGTGGCTGGCGTCCTTGCGGCGGTTTGCGCCAGCGGTGGCGGTCCTCGCCGTGATGGGCCTGCTCTTGGTGCTGCCGGTCACTCGTTATGTGATGCCCGAGCAGTTTGGCAACATCACGGTCGTCCAGCCGAACATCGGGCAGGAGGACAAATGGCGCTCCGGTTTCAGCGAGGAAGCCGCGCGCCGCCTTGCGGCCCTGTCGATGAAACCCGGCGGCGGCCGCCCGCGCTTGCTGTTCTGGCCCGAAGCCGCGGTCACCGATCCACTATCCGACGCCCGCACCGACGAGCATTCTGCCTTTGCCGCATTCGAACGCAAGCGCGCCACGGCGGTCGTTGGACCGGGCGACTATCTCCTGACCGGCGGGATCGCGGTCAATGCGTCCAATGGGCAGCATATCGACGGCGCCGCCAACAGCATTTTCGTGCTTGGCCCGGGCGGCAAGATCGTCGCCCGCTACGACAAGGCGCACCTCGTCCCGTTCGGCGAATATCTGCCGCTGCGGCCCTTGCTGTCGGCGATCGGCCTGTCGCGGCTCGCCCCCGGCGACCTCGAGTTCGCGCCCGGCCCCGGGCCGCGCACGATCGACCTCGGCGAAGGCTGGGGGAAAGGCGGCATGCAGCTCTGCTATGAAATCATCTTCTCGGGCGAAGTGGTCGACCGCCGCAATCGCCCGGATTTCATCTTTAATCCCTCCAATGACGCCTGGTTCGGCCGCTGGGGCCCGCCGCAGCATCTTGCCCAGGCCCGGCTCCGCGCCGCCGAGGAAGGCATTCCGGTCATCCGCTCGACCCCGACCGGAATCAGCGCGGTCATCAACGGATATGGAATGGTCCGTCAGTCCCTGCCGTGGAAATCCGCAGGCGCCATTCAAGAACAGCTACCGCCGCGACGGGAGATTACCCCATTCGGGCGCTTCGGCAATCTGATCCCGCTGTTACTCGCCTTCGCCTTATTGATCGGTAGCATTGCGATGGGTCGGACTCGCCGCTAGGGCGACGAACCACATATAAAGACTTCCTTATATCCCGACTTGAAGGATCGCACTTCCCTCATGCGCAGCAATTACCTCTTCACCTCCGAATCCGTTTCCGAAGGCCATCCCGACAAGGTCGCCGACCAGATCAGCGACGCGATCATCGACCTGTTCCTGGCCAAGGACCCGGAGGCGCGGGTCGCTTGCGAGACGATGGTGACCACCCAGCGTATCGTCATCAGCGGCGAGATCCGCTGCCGCGATACCTATGACGAGGAACTCTATTCCGACACCCATGGCTGGGCCCCCGGCGCGCGCGACGAAATCGAATCGGTCGTCCGCCACACGATTCGGCGGATTGGCTACGAACAGGCCGGCTTCCACTGGCAGACCGCCAGTTTCGAGAACCACCTGCATGGCCAATCCGCGCACATCGCCCAGGGCGTCGACGCCTCGGGCAACAAGGACGAAGGCGCCGGCGATCAGGGGATCATGTTCGGCTTTGCCTGCGACGAGACCCCCGAACTGATGCCGGCGACGCTGTCCTACAGCCACAAGATACTGCAGCGCATGGCCGCCGACCGTCATTCCGGAGCGGCGCCGTTCCTCGAACCCGACGCCAAGAGCCAGGTGACGCTGCGCTATCATGAAGCCAGGCCGGTCGCCGCGACCGCGATCGTCGTCTCGACCCAGCACGCCAAGGGCTACGACCAGGGCGACAAGGAAGCCGAGCTTCACGCTTATGTGAAGAAGGTCGTCGCCGACGTCCTGCCCGCCGAGCTGCTGTCCGCCGACACGGTCTATCACATCAACCCCACCGGCAGCTTCGAAATTGGCGGCCCCGACGGCGACGCCGGCCTCACCGGCCGCAAGATCATCGTTGATACTTATGGCGGCGCGGCCCCGCACGGCGGCGGTGCTTTTTCGGGCAAGGATCCAACCAAGGTCGACCGCTCGGCGGCTTACATGGCGCGCTATCTCGCCAAGAATATCGTCGCCGCCGGCCTTGCCACCCGCTGCACCATCCAGCTCGCTTATGCGATCGGCGTCAGCGAGCCATTGTCGATCTACGTCGATACCCACGGCACCGGCGTTGTTGGCGACGATGCTCTCGAAGCGGCAATCGCCCGCGTCACCAAATTGGGCGGCCTCACCCCGCGCGGCATCCGCACCCATTTGAAACTCAACAAGCCGATCTATGAGCCGACCGCCGCCTACGGCCATTTCGGCCGCCAGCCCGAAGGCGATTTCTTCCCGTGGGAAAAGCTCGACCTGGTCGACGATCTGAAAGCCGCCGTGGCGGCCTGACGAGCGCACGAATGACCGGTGACCCGACCACGCTCAACCGCCTGTACGGGCGATCGATGGGTCACAAATTACGGCCAGCCCAACAGCAGCTGATCGACACGCTGCTGCCCCAAATTGCGGTGCCGGCGGACGGCGAACTCACATCGCAGCGCCTGTTCGGCGATGTCAAAGGACAGGGGCGCCCGCTGCACCTCGAAATCGGTTTCGGCTCGGGCGAGCATATCGCGGCGCGCGCCGACTTGCTCCCCGACCACGGCTTCATCGGCGCCGAGCCGTTCGTCAACGGCGTCGCCACCGCGCTCGGCCACGTCCGCGACGGCCACCTCGCCAACGTCCGCCTGCACATGGGCGACGCCCTAGAAGTCCTCCGTCGGTTGCCGGATAATTCGTTGAGTTTCGTCTACCTGCTCCACCCCGACCCGTGGCCCAAGGCTCGCCACGCCAAGCGGCGGATGGTCAGCGATGGGCCGCTCGACCTCATCGCCGCCAAGCTTCGGCCGGGCGGCGAATTGCGCATCGCTACCGATCATCCCGTCTATCTCGAATGGACTTTGGTCGTGATGCAGCGGCACCGCGACGATTTCACCTGGCTGGCGGAAAAACCCGCCGATTTCCTCGAACCGCCGAGCGGCTGGATCGAAACCCGCTACGGCGCCAAATCCCGCCGCGAAGGCCGCCGCCCTTATTATCTGCGCTATCGCCGGTCCTGATTCTGCGGCTCCAGCCGCAGCAGCCGGCCGCCGTCGCCATCTTCGAGCAAATAGACCTCGCCGCGCGGGCCCTGGTCGACGGCGCGGATACGCGCGCCCATCGGCCACTGGTCGGCCTTGCGCGCCTGGTCGCCATTGATGTCGACGCGGATGAACGCCTCGCCCGACAAAGCGCCAATCAACGCGTCGCCCTTCCATTGCGGGAACAGGTCGCCGGTGTAGATCAGCAATGAGCTCGGCGAAATCGACGGGTTCCACCACACCTTGGGCGGCTCGAAGCCATCACCCGGCCGGTGATCGGGAATGTCGGTGCCGTCGTAATTGCTGCCGTTCGACGCCCGCGGCCAGCCGTAATTCTTGCCCGGCTGAATAAGGTTGACCTCGTCGCCGCCCATCGGTCCCATCTCGCTTTCCCACAACCGGCCGTCCGGCGCGAAGGCGAGGCCGAGCAAATTGCGATGGCCATAGGTCCACAAGGTGGCGGCAATGCCACCCCGGCCGGCCCACGGATTGCCTGGTACGGGGGCGCCCTCGGCGGTCAAATGAACGACTTTGCCGAGGTTGACGTTGCGGTCTTGCGCCGGGGCGAACTGGAACCGCTCGCCGCTGGTAATGAACATGGTCCCGTCGGGCGCAAAAGCGATCCGCTCGGAATAATGGGCGCCGCCGCTGACTTTTGGCACCTGCCGCCAGATGATGCGGAAGCCCGCAAGGCGCGGCTGCCCCTGCCCGAGGATCAGCCGGCCATAGCCGACGACAGCCCCGCTGGTACCCTTGGGTCCGGCCTCGGGAAAACTCAAATAGACTCGCTGATTGCCGGCGAAATCGGGGTGAACGACGACCTCGGCCAGGCCCCCCTGCCCTTCGACATGGACCGCCGGAACCCCCGCCACCGCCTGCTTATGGCCGGTCGTCACATCGACCAGCCACAGCTTGCCATCCTTCTCGGTCAGCAGCGCCATATTGGTCAGACGCACCCCCGATCCCGGCAAAAAAGCCAGCGCCCAGGGCGCGTCGAACTTCGCCACTTCGGCGACCGAAAATGGGCGCGCCACCACCGCTGCCGCCGACGGCGCGCGGCTGCACGCTGCGAGAGCCAGCAAAAGTCCGGCTTGCATTAAGCGCAGGGTCATTCAGAGGGGTCCTTCGTTCAATATCCGGCACCTTGCCGGTTTAGTATAAGGCGCCGCATGCAATCCTGCAGCCTACTTTCGCTAGCCACCGCGGTGCCGCCGCATACCGTCTCGCAGGCGGTGGCGAAGGAAACCGGGCGCCGCGCTTTCGGCGGCCGGCCAGCCTTGTTCAACCGCCTGTCGGGCGTGTTCGACAACGCCGGCATCGCCAAGCGCCACCTCGTCGCGCCGATTGAATGGTATGAAGACCCGCACGGCTGGCAGGACCGCAATGCCGTCTATCTCGACGCCGCGGAAAATTTGCTGATCGAGGCGGCGTCGTCGGCGATTGCCAAGGCCGGTCTCGTGCCGGACCAGATCGACGGCATTGTCACCGTATCGACGACCGGCATCGCTACGCCCAGCCTCGATGCCCGCGCCGCCGCTCGGCTCGGGCTGCGCAGTAACGTCCGTCGAGTCCCCGTGTTCGGCCTCGGTTGCGCCGGCGGCGTCAATGGCCTGGCGCTGACCGCCAATCTCGCTGCCGCCGATCCCGGCAGCCATTGGCTGTTCGTCACTGTCGAGACTTGCTCGATCTCGATCCGCCTCGACAGCAACGACCCCGCCGCGATTGTCGCCACCGCGCTGTTCGGTGACGGGGCCGCCGCCGCGGTCGTGACCACTGGCCACCACAGTCTCGCGCGTATTACCGCCTCAGCCGAGAAATTATGGCCCGATACGCTGCGGATCATGGGCTGGGACGTCGAGGATCCGGGGCTCGCTGTGGTCTTCGACCGCGCCATTCCGCCGTTCATCGAGGCCAAACTGGCGACGGCGGTGGACGAAATGCTGGGGCAGATGAATGTCGAGCGCGGGTCAATCGACCGCCTCTGCTGCCACCCCGGCGGGGTCAAGGTGATCGACGCCATCGAAAGCGCGCTCGAGCTGCCGCAAGGCGAGCTCAACCTGGAGCGCGAAGTACTGCGCGACTTCGGCAACATGAGCGCGCCGACGGTCCTGTTCGTGCTCGACCGCCTGATTGAGCAGGGCTTGCCCAAGCGCGTGCTGATGACCGCCTTCGGCCCCGGCTTCACCTGCGCGGGCCTGCTGCTCGAAGCCGCATGACCTGGGCCGCGGTCGCGATCCTGGCCGTGGTTACGGTGCAGCGCCTCGCCGAATTATGGCTCTCGAACCGCAATACGCGGCGGCTTCTCGATCAGGGGGCGGTCGAGGTCGGCCGCAGCCATTATCCGCTGCTCGTCGCCGTTCACGTCGCGTGGCTGGCCGTCCTGTGGTGGTTGGCGCCCGGGCAGCCGATCAACTGGCCCTTGGTGGTGCTATTCCTGCTGCTGCAGCTCGCCCGCTTGTGGGTCATCGCCACACTCGGCCCGCGCTGGACGACCCGCATCATCGTGTTGCCCGCCGCGCCGTTGGTCCGCGCCGGACCCTATCGCTTTGTCGATCATCCCAATTATCTCATCGTCGCGCTCGAAATCGCGATCCTGCCGATGGCCTTCGGGCTGGTCGCATGGGCGATTCTGTTCAGCGTCCTGAACGCGATTATCCTGACAATCCGCATTCGAGCGGAGAACAAAGCGCTCGCTTATGGCTAGAATTCTCATCGCTTTGGCATTCGCATCGCTGCTGGCTTCGACTCCGGCGCTCGCCTGCGACTGCGTTCGGCTCGATCCTAACGGGCCGCACTTTGCCAGCGACCTCGACCGCATCGCCAAATTCTATCCGATCGCCGCCGAAGGCGTGATCGAGGCACAGGGCGATTACGCCTGGCGGTTTCGCCCGACGCACGAATATCGCGGCCCGGGCAAGGCGTCATACGCCATCGAACTGATCGGCGACTGCTCGCTCGAGCCCCCGACAATGGCCAAGCTGATCGGCAAGCCGGTCTTCCTGCTGCTGGCGGGCGGACCCGACCGCTACGAAGCCAGCCGCTGCGTCAACCTTCTCGGCGGCGCCGCCGATGCGGCGATCCGCGATCGGGTCGTCAAGTCCTGCCACCCGCGCTGACGCTTGCGCTGACGGCGGTCGAGGCCTATATCGCACCCCTCTCCTCGACATCGTTACTGACGTTGAGGCTGGCTTCCCCCCGGAGGCCGGTCGCAGAGCTGTTTTGGAATTTGACCAACCGAATGACCGACGTTGCAGCGCTCACCGCATTGATCGAGCCAGAGGTGGCAGCCCTCGGCTACCGCCTCGTGCGCGTGGCGATGATCGGCGGCACCACCGACCCGACGCTGCAAGTGATGGCCGAGCGGCCCGAGACTCGGCAGCTCGAACTTGGCGATTGCGAGGCAATCTCGCGACGGATTTCGGAAATCTTCGACGCCCTGGAAGCGGACGGTCGCGATCCCATCGACGGGGCCTATCGCCTCGAAGTCAGTTCGCCCGGCATCGACCGACCGCTGACCCGCCGCTCTGATTATGCCGACTGGGCCGGGCACGAAGCACGGCTCCGGTTTGAACAGCCGATCGATGGCGCCAAACAGGTTTCGGGGATCATCCAGAGCGTTGATGGTGACACAATCCGCATTTCGACCACCAAGGGACCGCGCGACATCCCGTTTCAATCGATTGCGTCGGCCAAGCTGTTGCTGACCGACGCGCTTATCAAGGCCACTGCCCCGCTCGACGCGGCGGGGGCCGATCTCATCAAGATGGAAGGTTAAAAACCACATGGCTACCGCCGCTCCCGCCACTGCGGGTCCCGCCGCCAACAAGGCCGAATTGCTCGCCATTGCCGACGCCGTCGCGCGCGAGAAACTGATCGACCGCGGCATCGTCATCGAAGCGATGGAAGACGCCATCCAGCGCGCTGCCCGGGCTCGCTACGGGGCCGAGAACGACATCCGCGCCAAGCTCGACCCGGTCACCGGCGACCTGCGCCTGTGGCGCGTCGTCGAAGTGGTCGAGGAGGTCGATGACTATTTCAAGCAGGTCGATTTGAAGGGCGCGCAAAAATTGAAGGCCGACGCCGCGGTTGGCGACTTCATCGTCGACCCGCTGCCGCCGATCGAATTCGGCCGCATCGCTGCCCAGGCCGCCAAGCAGGTCATCTTCCAGAAGGTCCGCGATGCCGAGCGCGAGCGCCAGTATGAAGAATTCAAGGAACGTGCCAGCGAAGTCATCACCGGGGTCGTCAAGCGGGTCGAGTTCGGCCACGTCGTCGTCGATCTTGGCCGGGCCGAGGGTGTCATCCGCCGCGACCAGCAGATCCCGCGCGAGATGGTCCGCGTCGGCGACCGCATCCGCAGCCTGATCCTGTCGGTTCGCCGCGAAGCGCGCGGCCCGCAGATTTTCCTGTCGCGTGCCCACCCCGATTTCATGAAGAAGCTGTTCGCCCAGGAAGTGCCGGAGATTTACGACGGCATCATCGAAATCAAGGCCGCCGCCCGCGACCCCGGCAGCCGGGCCAAGATCGGCGTCATCAGCCACGACAGCTCGATCGACCCGGTCGGCGCCTGCGTCGGCATGAAGGGCAGCCGCGTCCAGGCGGTGGTCCAGGAACTGCAGGGCGAAAAGATCGATATCATCCCGTGGTCCGAGGATCTCGCCACCTTCGTCGTCAACGGTCTCCAGCCGGCCACCGTCAGCCGCGTCGTCATCGACGAGGAGGAGGCGCGGATCGAAGTGGTCGTCCCCGACGATCAATTGAGCCTGGCCATCGGCCGCCGCGGCCAGAACGTCCGGCTCGCCAGCCAGCTGACCAATTCGCAGATCGACATTTTGACCGAAGCCGACGCGTCCGAGAAGCGCCAGCGCGAATTCGTCGAACGCTCCGAGATGTTCCAGACCGAATTGGACGTCGACGAAACGCTCGCCCAATTGCTGGTCGCCGAAGGTTTCACCTCTTTGGAGGAAGTCGCCTACGTCAACGCCGAGGAAATCAGCGCGATCGACGGCTTCGACGAAGACCTCGCGTCCGAGCTGCAGAGCCGCGCCGCCGAAGGCCTGGAGCGGCGCGAGGCCGCCTCCCGCGAAGAACGCCGCAAGCTGGGCGTGGCCGATGATCTCGCCGCGCTGCCCCACCTCACCGAGGCGATGCTGGTAACGCTCGGCAAGGCCAATATCCGCTCGCTCGACGACCTCGCCGATTTGGCCACCGACGAGCTCATCCAGAAGAAGCGCCCTGAACAGCGCCGCCAGCGCGAACCCAGCAACCGGCCCGAAGACAAGGGCGGCATCCTGCACGAATATGGCTTGTCCGAAGAGCAGGGTAACGAGATCATCATGGCCGCCCGCGCCCACTGGTTCGAAGACGAGGACGCCGCTGCCGCCGCCAAGCTGGATGCCAAGGAGGAGGACGCAGTTGCGGAATCCCCCAAATGAGTCCGGCGAACGCCTGATTGAGAAGCCTGATGCGTACGTCCCCGAGCGGACCTGCGTGCTCACCCGCAGCAAGGGCACGCGCGACAGCCTGATCCGGCTGGCGCTCGGCCCCGATGGCGACGTGGGGCCCGACGTGCGCGCCCGGGCGCCTGGCCGCGGCGCGTGGATATCGGTCGACCGCAGCGCGCTCGACACCGCCAACGCCAAGGGCAAATTAAAGGCCGCGCTGGCCCGCGCGTTCAAGACTACGGAGCTCAACATCCCCGCTGATCTCGGCGAACGCGTCGAACGCGCGCTGCGCCAGGCGGCGCTCGACCGCCTGGGCCTGGAAGCACGCGGCGGCACCCTGATCAACGGCGCCGAGCGCATCGAAACCGCCGCCCGCGCCGGCAAGGTTCACCTGCTGATCCACGCCGCCGATGCCCGCGAAGATGGCCGCCGGACGCTCGACCAGGCCTGGCGCATGGGCGGCGGCGAGCCGCGCGGGATGATTTTCCCCGAAGACCGCACTATCTTGTCAATGGCGCTGGGCCGCGAAAATGTGGTACATGTCGCCTTGACCGATCCCGCTGCCGCGTCGCGCGTCTCTCACGCGCTTGCCCGGTGGCGCGCTTTCACTGACCCCCGTACCGGGCTAGACGGCGGCGAACCCGCCTCGGCCCCCGGCTCGGCTGCAGAATATGACGAAGGAATAGAATGACCGACCAGACCGAAAAGCCGAAGCTTGGCACCC